>JANRLQ010000063.1:0-81287 GCA_033762375.1 Bacteroidia bacterium | reverse complement strand
CGACCGCAACATAGCCATCATCGCAGAGATCAAAACACGCCTCCGGGACGCTGATGTACAGCAACTGCTTGATACCCTGGCGGCTTTTCCGGTGTTTTTTCCTGAGCATAGCCAAAAACGGTGTTATGGCCTGCTCGTCGGCGGCAATACCCCTGAGTCCGTACGAAACCTCGCCCTGAGCCAGGGCCTCTATGTAGGCCGGATGACAGATGATACTTTTGAACTGATGGTTCCGGCAGGGTTTGAGGGGAAAAACTTTCAGGCTGGTGTTTAAACCCAGGTTGTAATATAACCAAAGGCCGCCTCGGAGGCGGCCTTTGGTATCAGAAGCAGGCGGGTGCCCTCTCTTATTTGTTCAGCTCCAGGAGCAACTCATTGGCACGGTCCGTATCCATCTTCCGGAATTTTGCCTTAATCTGGATCACCGGACGGTTTTTGGGGTCTTTCTTCTTACCTGTCGCAAATTCGCCAGGGGTAAAACTCCGCTTGATGACCCAGGGATTGCCCTGATCGTCGTACTGGATCGCCACAACCACCATTTTGGTTTTGGCATCCAAAAACTTCACTTTGGTCGCCGTATAGGTGCGGACGTCTTTTTTGGTCATCGGGATATAGGTTTTGACGACCTCACCGGCGATCATGACTTGGGTACCTTTTTCAAACCGTTTTCCTTTGAGTTTGAGCTCAATGTCAAATCCAGCGTCTTTGGTATCCGTATTTTGAGAGTGATACAGCGGGCGGGCCACCATGTAGGCAGCGGGTTCATCCGTCTCAAACACATAGGTTTTGTCCTGGCCTACATACCGCACTTCCGTATCCGGCACAGCATTCCAGGTTTTGACGGGAGACATACCAGGCAGGTTAGCCAGGAGTTTGTAGGTAGTCTTGTTGCGGGCACCGCCACGGGCAGTAGCGGCTCCGCTGTACACGCCCATATCTTCGTCGCGGCGGGTAGCCGGAATTCTGACTTCAAAACGGGCATCCTTCTGGACTTTGACCTCCCGTCCGTCAACGGTAGCGGTGAAGGAGAGTACGCCCGGACCTTCCAGGGGGCCTTCTTTGGATACCGTAGGCATCTCGCTGAGGATCATATCCTTGCGCTCATACATTTCCTTGACCTCAATCGCGACGGTCTCAGCACTGGTCACAAAAGCCCCTGGCGGGATCACGATCCGGCCCCCGGCAGGTGAGTAGATCAGGGTGCGGTGGGTCGGGTTTATATCAACTGTTTCCAGTTTTTTGAGGCGAAACGTATCCGTGATCGAGGCGGGATCAATTACGGGTACCGGCGGTTCCTTGGGCTCTTCGACCACAGCTACCGGCGGAGGGGTGGGCTTGGGGGCTTCTTTGGAGAATACAACCGCAATATCAGCCCGGCGGTTCAGCCGTCGTCCTTCGAAGGTTTCATTGGACATGACAGGCTTCTGGGTGCCGAGGCCCTTGTATTCGATCCGGTCCAGGATCAGACCTTTCTCCCGCATGTAGAGTGCTACGGCGCGGGCACGCTGCTCGGAGAGTTCGAGGTTATATGCCTCCGACCCGATGCTGTCTGTGTGGCCATAAATTTCTACATAATACGTAGGAAAAGACCCAAACCGGTTGATCAGCGAGTCAAGGGTAAATCTGTGCTGATCCTGGAGAATGTAGCTGTCAAAGTCAAAGTAAACCGTGTCTATCAAAAACTGCTGAGCCCTGGCAGGCATAAGCAGGACGGTCATTACTGCGAGCAAAAGGTACTTCTTCATTATGAGCGCTTTTTTACAGCCGGGGTGTAAGAAAATCGTTCGAATATATGGAAAAATATCGGACCGGTAAAACCCTGCCCGCAAAGAAGCGGCAAAAACCCTTCCCGCAACAAATTTTATCTGGCACCGGCGCACGTAAGGTCAGCTTTTAATTGTTGCGCAATCGGTACAACACGGGCTTGTAATATTGCGTTTGGTGATTGTGATATTCATTACCCTGTTACATTTCCCTATCCCTGAAACACCATGAGACCTGTTATTTCACCCCGGATATGGCTCTTAGTTGCCGTGCTGCCCCTGCTGTTGACGGCATGCAGCCCCACCCGTGAGATCGCCCGGCGCAATACCGCTACCCCATCCGCCACAGAAGCTGCCCCGCTGGATGCCACCACCCGCACCGTCATCCAGACCGCCAAGTCGTACGCAGGCACGCCCTACAAGTACGGAGGTACCACCCGCGCTGGCATGGACTGCTCAGGACTGGTTTATACGTCTTTTTTGGCGGCCGATAAAACCCTGCCCCGCTCCTCCTCTGCCATGGCGCAGACAGGTACCCCTGTGGATCGCAAAAACCTGCGCCCGGGTCATCTGGTCTTTTTCAGCTACAATACCGCTGGCAAAGTAGGCCATGTAGGCCTCGTCATCCAGGTCAAAAATGGGGATGCGGAGTTTATTCACGCGACTACCCAGCTCGGTGTTACCACCAGTTGGCTGAGCGATCCACACTGGGACAGCCGCTTTGTCAAAGCCATCATCCCATAAGGCCCCTGCATAAAATCTTCGCTTGGCATTCAAATTTTGCGCTAACTTGCGGATAGTACGTTTCATTCCGCAATTGCCTTATGCGATACCTGCTCTCCGGACTGCTTCTGCTCACGGGCCTTGCTGCCTGTGGCCCCGCCTCCCGCACTGTCACACCAGCTTTTTATCACTGGAAAACAACCCTCAACCTCACAGCCCCGGAAAAGGCGACCCTGGATTCCCTCGGGGTCAAAAAACTCTATATCAGGTTATTTGACATCACCCGCAATGCGTACACGGGCGAGGTAGGCCCCGCCGGTATTCTCGAAAAACCCGAACAATGGCCTTCCGAGTACGAGATTATCCCCGTCATTTATATCACCAACGAGGCTGTCGCTGCCACGCCTGCTGATCAGGCCATGGCCACCCTCTCCGAAAACATCATCGGGTTTGCGACGCTGATCGTCAAAGATATTCCGATACGTGAGATCCAGATAGACTGCGACTGGAGCGAAAGTACCCGCGAGCGATTTTTCCAGCTGATGGCCATGATGCAGCTCCGGCTCAATCATGAAAAACCCGGGGTACTGTTGAGCTCTACCATTCGCCTCCACCAGGTCAAGTACTATGAAAAAACAGGGGTACCGCCCGTCAATAAAGGCACCCTCATGCTCTACAACATGGGAGACGTCGCCGACCCTGGTACTGAAAACTCCATCCTGGACCTGGACGTGACACGGGACTATCTGGTTAATTTTGACAAGTATCCCCTACCCCTGGATGTCGCCCTGCCCGCCTATGGATGGACGGTCGTCCTGCGGGACAACAAACCCCTCAAACTCCTCAATATCAGCGACCTGTCTATCCTGGAGACTGATACGGCACGGTTTGCACCGGACTCAGTTGCCCAGCGGTACCGGGTGCGGCGCAGCACCTTTGTGAATGGATTTTACCTCTACAAAGACGATATCCTGCGCCCGGAACAAGTGACACAGGAAGCCCTGACCCAACTCGCCGATCTGGTATCGCCCGTTATCCGCAATCCTAATCTCACTGTCACGTTTTACCACCTCACGCCCCAAACCATAAGCACCTATCCCTATGTTTTTCTGGAAAAAATTTGTCGCCGCTTCCGCAGCGCTGATCCTGCTCCTTAAGCCCCTCCAGGTCGCCCAAGCCTGCGTATGGGACCCGGACTGGAATTTTTACGGGTATTCGTTTTTTGACCCCGGCGTGCTGGAGCAGCCGGACATGAAGCCATTTTTCCTGAGCTTCAACCAGTTTTATGGCGGTGAGTGGATGTATGATACCCTGAAAACAGCAGATAATATCACGGAGTGGCGCACCTACTGCCAACAAAAAGCAACACCTGCGGACATTCAGGCATTGGTGTACGAAGCAACGGTGGAAGACCTCAAACCCGCCCGTCTCTGGGTTTCGGGCAAGTCAGCTACCCCTCCACCTGCCCTGGGTACGAATACCATGCTGAAAGTTTTTCAACAGCAAAAAAACCTGGCTGCCCTCACCTACCTTGACTTTGCCAAACGATGTGAACCTCATGCTACGTATGATCCCTACGCCTGGGAACAACCCGAGCGGGATGTCGAGGCTATGCGCACCCTGATCAAAGAAGGTGAGCTGAAATACAAAGCCTCTACGGATGCTTTCCTCAAGTTGCGGTATGCCTATCAGATCGTCCGGCTGGCTCAGTATGCCGGGCTTTCTGATGCCTGCATTGATTTTTTTGACCGGCTGGTCACCCCCCTCAACAACCAAAGCCTCCTGTACTACTGGGCACTAAGCCACAAAGCAGGGGCCCTGATGGCCAAGGGTGACCTGGCCCAGGCAGACTACCTGTTTAGCCGGGTCTTCGAACAGTGCCCGTCACGCCGTATCCCGGCCTGGCTGAGTTTTCAGGTGGATAGTGACGAAACCTGGACCGAGGTGCTGTCCCATTGTAAAACACCAGATGAAAAAGCGACCGTATTCCTCATCCGGGGCATCAATTTGTATAGCCATGCACTGGAAGAGGCGACGGAAATCTACCGCATTAATCCCACGTCCAGGGCCATCGAGTTGCTGATCGCGCGGGAGATCAACAAGGTCGAGTATGACCTGATGGGCACCAGCTTTGACTTTAGTTTCCCGATCAAACAGGAATACGACGGGGTCTCCACGGAGGAAGCCAAGGCCTATCTGGCTGACATAAGGGCTTTTGTGCAACAACACAACCGCGAACAACCAACGGTACGTCCGGTTTTCTGGAAAATGGCTGAGGGCCACCTGGCATTTTTGTCCGGTGACTTTGCACAGGCCGAAAACATCCTGCGCTCCATACAGGCACCCGATGCCCGCACCCGGCAGCAGGTAGCCCTGCTCCGCTGGGTCGTCAGCCTCAGCCGGCTGGACAAACCTACTTTCGAGTCTGAGGAGGCGCTCTATCAACAGTTTAGCCAGTTTGCCTTCGAGCCGGATGAGCATGACCTTCAGCTCAAAGCGGAGCGTTATCTCCTCAATGTCATGGCAGCCCGCTATGAAGCTGCCGGGCAGATGGCCCAGGCCTACCTCTGCCGCCACGAGCGCTGGGAATTTCTTTCCTATCCCGACGTGGAGACGGCGGACCTGCTGCTGAAGTGGCTCCAGACCCTCCGAAACCGCAAACCCTCTGGCATGGAGTCCTTCCTGGCCCAGCGCCTGGATGAGCATCCGCTGGAGTTTGTGACCGAGGTACGCGCCACCCTCCACCTGCGGGCCGGCGAGTGGGAACAAGCCATCAGCCTCTACCGCAGCATCCCGGAGGACATCCGCCGCAGCCTGCCCTACTTTAACCTGCCGCTGGATCCATTCCAGGGATTTAACCAGGACTGTATCAACTGCTTTGACAGCGAGACGCCCGAGGTTGTCACCAACCGCCTCGCCATGGCCGAAACCATCCTGGCCCTCGAAGCCGAGGCCCGCACCAACCCTGCCAAAGCCACCGCCAACTACCTCAAACTGGGCCACGCCACCTATAATATGTCCTATTTCGGACCGGCCTGGATGGCTGCCGCCTATGCCCGCAGCTCCAGCAGCCTGTGGTATCTGCAGGGTGAAGCAGAAGAATATGAAGGTGCTCAGGAATGGCGGCAAAAGCAGCTCAATGGTATGTTTACCAATATGGCCAGGCCGGAGGCCTACTACCGCAAAGCCCTTGCGGCCACCAAAGACCCCGAACTCGCCGCCCAGGCTACTTTTATGGCTGCCAAGTGTCGCCAGAATCAGTTTTACCTCGATGGATATGCTGACTTTGACGGGTACGGAGACATGGACTTTGAGACGTTTCTCAAGACCAAAAAACCCTACCGCAAGGACCTCGACGCCCTGATCACCAAGTACAAAAACACCCGGTACTACCAGCAGGTCCTCCGCGAATGTACCTACCTGCAAGCGTACGAAAGTTTTAATTATTGATCCTCCCCCGCCGGTGGCTGAAACACCTCCAGCCACCGGCGGTTATCTTTATGCCAGCGCCATATACAGCTGGTGGCTGTTATATTTATCCCGTACCCCATGCCTAACCGCCTGATCCACCAGACCAGCCCTTACCTGCTCCAGCATGCCCACAATCCTGTGGACTGGTACCCCTGGGGACCGGAAGCACTGGCAGCCGCACAGGCTCAAAACAAACTCCTGCTCGTCAGCATCGGATATGCCGCCTGCCACTGGTGCCACGTGATGGAGCGGGAGTGTTTTGAAGACCCGGAGGTGGCCCGGATCATGAATGCGTCCTTCATCTGCATCAAAATAGACCGGGAAGAGCGGCCTGACATTGATAAAATTTACATGGATGCGGTCATGCTGATGACCGGCCGGGGCGGGTGGCCCCTGAATGCCATCGCCCTGCCAGACGGCAGGCCCGTGTACGGAGGGACCTACTTCCCCCGGCAGACCTGGGTCCAGGTGCTCCGGCAGTTGGCGGACTTGTATGCCCGGGAACCCGAGCGGGCCTTTGCGTATGCGGAGGAGCTGGCAGGTGCCATCATCGGGATGGACCAGCCGACCGGCGGCGGACGTACGTTTTCACCCGAAGACTTTGATACCATCCGCCAGCATTGGCTTTCGCATCTTGATCCCGAGTGGGGCGGACGCCAGGTGAATGCAAATAAATTTCCCCTGCCTGCCAATAACCTCTTCCTGCTCCGGGCCGGGTGGCTGGCACGGGACGAAGAAATGCTGGCAGCCGCACACCTGGCCCTGGAAAAAATGGCCCTCGGCGGGATTTTTGACCAGCTCGGCGGAGGATTTGCCCGATACTCCGTGGATCCGGTCTGGAAGGTCCCCCACTTCGAAAAAATGCTCTATGACAATGGCCAATTGATCTCCTTGTATGCGGAGGCATGGCTCCAGTCCCCTCATCCGCTGTATGCACAGGTGATCCGCCAGACCCTGGACTGGGTCGCCCGTGAAATGACTGCACCTGAAGGGGCTATCTATGCAGCCCTTGACGCAGACAGCGAAGGGGTCGAAGGAAAATTTTATACCTGGACCTACGACGAGGTGGCTGCTGTCCTGGGTGAAGATACCCGGCTCTTTGCAGACTATTATAATGTATCCGCTGCCGGGAACTGGGAACATACCAATGTACTGTTTGCCCTGGAGCCCGAAGGAGAATACGCCATGCGCTGGGGGCTGGATTCCTCCGCTGTACAAAATACCCTGGCTGCCTGTCGCGAGCGCCTGCTGGCAGCCCGTGGACAGCGCATCCGCCCGGGGCTGGATGACAAAATCCTCACCTCCTGGAATGCCCTCATGCTCAAGGGCTACGTGGATGCCTACCGTGCCCTCGGCTCGCCTGCGTATCTGGCAGCGGCCCTGCGCATCGCGACCTTTGTCCGTGAACATATGACCGACGGCGGACGGCTCTGGCGCACCTGGAAAGCAGGCAAACCCGCCATCAATGCCTTCCTGGATGACTATGCAGCCCTGACAGAGGCCCTGCTGGCCCTGTACCAGGTGACGTTTGACGTGCAGTGGCTGCAACAGGCAGAAACACATGTCGCGTACGTAATGGCTCATTTTTCGAACCCCGGCAACGGTTTGTTTTTTTACACCTCTGACGAAGATCCGGTATTGATCCGGCGAAAAACAGAGGTACAGGACGATGTCATCCCCTCCTCCAATGCCCTCCTGGCCCACAGCCTGTTTACCCTGGGGCTGCTCCTGGACCGGGCTGAGTATCAGACCCGCGCCCAGCAAATGATCGCAGCGGTGCAGGGCGACCTGCTCGCCAATCCCGACTGGCACGCCTGCTGGGCCTTGCTGATGCTGCGGTACTATTTTCCGCACTATGAGGTGGTGATCGGCGGCCCTGAGGCAGTGGCACAACGCCCCGACTGGGAAGCCTTTTATTATCCCAACCGGATTTTTGCCGGTGCCACCCAGCCCGGTGACCTCCCGCTCCTGCAAGGGCGGGTCACCGCAGAGACCCTGCACTACGTGTGTGAAGGCCAGACCTGCCAACTGCCCGCAACCACTGCCGCTACAGCAGCCGGGTATATGCTCACCTGATCTGGCCCAATCCGGTCTATCCGCCTATACGGGCATACCATATACACAGAGAGACCCCCACCGCCTCTGTGTAGCACTATAACGCACACACGCCTGTAACATTGCAAGCATGCGCAGGAACAGCAAAGATGTCCAGGTAAACGCCACAAGTACTATTCACCCTTTCTCAACCCAATACAACTCGCAGGGAGCACCCTTGCCTTCGACAGTACCTGTAGAAAAGCATATCCTACGCCAGCAACACCGCCAAATCCAGCACGAAGCCTGGCAGGACTTCGCCACCATCGAGGGGGCTTGCGGTTTCATATACGGGCTGACCCGGCTGATATACCCAGGCAGTTTTGGCTTTAGGGTCAATGAGCCAGGCCAGGCGGCAGCCTGCAGCAATCCACTCGTCCATCTTGGCCTGAAGCTCTGCTAGCGAATCACTGGGTGAGCGCATTTCTACGACACAGTCGGGGCAGAGCGGCGGAAATTTCTCTTTTTCTTCTTCGGTGAGTGCCTCCCAGCGGGAGCGGCTTACCCAAGCGGCATCGGGGGCACGCATAGCACCTGATGGCAGCAAAAAGCCCCCGGAGGAGTCAAACACCTCGCCGGGTGTAGCTTGACCCTGCTCATTCCACGCATACAGCGCGACAATCAGGCGCGCATTGAGGCGGCTACTAAATCCTCCGGTGGGTGACATAAGTACGATTTGTCCTGTGTGGTTGCGCTCGACCCGAAGGCTCCGGTTGGCTGCACAAAAGGCATACAGCCCGGCGTCATCGAACTTCATGGAGTGCGGGATATCCACGATCAGCTTTTCCATAGTCAATGATACGAAAAAAAGAGGAATTGGGTAGGAAAAATTGAACTGCTCCAAATGATACTCCAGCAGAGTGGATATGTACACCTGCCGGGACATCACCCACCCCGACGGCCTGAAGCCCGTCTTCCCCTCCACGGGAGGGGAGACAGCAAACCTGCGGCGGATACACACAATGGGCGGGCGGGCCGCCCCTGTCATACGGGGTTGCCGACCGGACAACCCCTACGATACCTGACATGATGTTTTGTATGGGCGGAAAACCATACATTTTCCTACCCGCATGTATATATGCGCATATATATGTACATACGCTTTTCCTATAGTTGGGGGCCCTGGCATACAATAATCCTAAAAGGGCTGCGCAGGCAAAAAACAACAAAATAAAAGCGCTAATAATCAAAGAGACCGAGCCAGGCGAAAGCCACGGTTGTGGTCCCGGAGCATGCGGTACGACACGCGTGTGTAAGTCGAGAAGCTGTACCAACTGCCCCCGCGATACACGCGGCTCGCGCCATCAGCAGGCCCTTGAGGGTCTGTGTACGCGCCGGAGGGATAGTCGCCGTACCAGTCCTGGCAACATTCCCAAACATTGCCGCTCATGTCGTAGAGGCCCAGACCATTGGGCTTTTTCTGCCCTACCGGATGGGTTTTTCCGCCTGCATTGGCGTTGTACCAGGCATATTTGCCCAGTTTATTTTCGTCATTTGTACCGGCCCATATCGTGCGGTGTTGTGCCCCGCCACCTGCGGCATACTCCCACTCAGCCTCGGTAGGCAGGCGATAGGTTTTGCCGGTTTTTTGATTGAGTGTTTTTATCAATACCTGCACGTCGTCCCAGGATACCATCTCTACCGGGTTCTGATCTGAATCGGTGAAATGACTGGGGTTATCTCCCATAATGGCTTTCCATTGGGCCTGGGTGACGGGATATACCCCCAGATAAAAGTCACTGAGGGTAACATGATAGTTTGGGGCCATGTCAAAGCTCCCGCCCTGGATGGCTTTCATCTGGATTCCAACACCGGCGACTTTTTCTGTATAGTCAGCAAATGTCGGGAGCTTGGGAACCAGGATCTGCACGGGCTTGGGGGGCAAAACAGGCTCCGGGGTTGTTTCTTCCGGTACTTCCTGCCGCAGGCGCTCCTGCGCGGCACGGGCCTCCGGCACAAAGGGGCTGTCTGCATGCGCCTTAATAAACTGGCGGTAGGCGTAGAGGGTGTTTTGCTGCCGGGCGCGGTCCCAGGCTTTTTGTTCGCCGAGTTGTTTCAGGCGTTGTTCAGCCTCCTGGGCATGCTGGCCTGTAGGGTGCCGGTCAAGGTAGCGGTCGTAAGCGGTTTCGGTATGAGCTGTGGTGGCGGTGAGCCAGTCGGCAGCGTCCGTAAGGGTGGTTATTCGTTGTTTTACCTCCTCTACACGGGAAGACTGGGGGTGTTTTTGCAGAAAACCCTGCCACCCGGACAAGGTATTGTCCCTTTCAGCCGCCTGGTAATCTGCGATTTCACTGATTTTTCGATGAAAGACAAACTCGCCCAGGTTATCACCCGGTAAATCCAGCGGACGGGCCTGCGGGGTTTGTTTGGGAAGGGAGCGTACCTTTTCCGCCAGTTGAGATAGGCGGATATACGGTTCCTGATGGCTGCGAAGTGTGCTCAGCAGGGCCGCTGCAAAGGGGCTGTTTTGTCTTGGCTCTCCATCTGAGACGCGCTCGCTGAGGCCGGATGTCAGCACCCAACGCGAGGCAAGTGCGTCGAGTTTCCGGGTATCGGTATGCGGAGAATCTGTGTCTTTGAATAGGGTACCCGAAAAACAGGAGTCCACCACCAGCAACAGGTGATGCGCCTTGAGGTGCCGTAATTCGTCCAGAATCTCCACATTGCGGACATAGGAGGCTTTGATGCCTTTTTTTGAGTCGCTGGGAATCCAAAAGCCTTGATTTTTGGATTCATCATACCATCCGTGCCCGGAGTACAGGATGATACAGTTGTCCCCCGGTTTCACCTTCTCTATAAATGCCTCCAGTCCGCTCATGATGCCTTCCCGGCTGGCATCTTCATTGGTCAGCAGATGGCAGTCGCCCGCCTCGAACTGGTAGTGCTCCTGAAGCACCTCGCTGATATCTTGTATGTCCTTTACGGTATTGCGGAGCGGGGTGATTGCAGGATCTGCATACCGATCTATCCCGATCGCCAGCAGGTGGTTGCGGCGGCGGGGGGTGTCTTCTGGCAGGTCCGGCGGCAGGATCAGGGCTTTATCTTGTGAGGTTGTGTCAGCCATGCTGCAAAGTACGACAAGATGAAGGAATAGTCAAGGTGTGTTCGTGCTGAAAACGAGGTGATGCTGTGGCTCCGCAGCCCCCATCTCCCCGCCCGGGCGGGGTGGACCGGCACACCTCGGGACGGGATGGGTGTACGGCTCGACGGCCGGAAGCCCATCTTCCCCTCCACGGGAGGGGAGACCTGCGGGCATGGTCCGGGGTTACCGCGCCAGGCGAAAGCCGAGGTTGTCGAGGCGTGAGCTGGCTGGCAGGTGATAGCGGTTGGTGACCATGCTGCTCGACGGGGGGTGATACCAGCTCCCGCCCCGGATGACGTGATCGGGATGGGTAGAGGCACCCTTAGGGGCCACCTGGGGGGTGGCGGTATATACCCCGTACCGGTCGCTGCACCATTCCCAGACATTGCCGCTCATGTCGTAGAGGCTGAGGTCATTGGGCTGGAGCTGGCGGACGGGATGGGTCTTGTGGTCTGCGTTGTCATTGGTCCAGGCATACCGGCGGAGCTGGCGGCGCTCATGGGTTCCGGCCCAATCGGTGCGGGTGGCCTGCCCCCCGGCGGCGTATTCCCACTCGGCCTCGGTGGGGAGGCGGTAGGTATGGCCCGTGCGGGCATTGAGGCGGGTGATGTACTCGCGGATGTCTTCCCAGGATACGTTTTCGACCGGGCAGGCATCACATCCCACAAAATGGCTGGGGTTGTGTGGCATCAGGGCCTGCCACTGGGCCTGGGTCACCTCGGTTTCACTCAGCTCGAAGGGCTCCAGGGTAACGGCATGTACGGGACGTGCGTCTTCGTCTCCGGTTTTGGTGCCCATTGAAAACGTTCCGCCCGGAACCTGCACCATGACCGGCTCCACAAACGGATATACGATTTTGTTGGTCGTATCGGACACTACATCCATGACGGGGCGGGACGTCCCGAGGTAGAGGCTGATCAGGGCAGCCACCAGGATCAGCACGATGCTGATGGCCAGCGCCCATTTGCCATACCGCTGCCAGCCGGTGCGGGTAGCTTCTTCCAGCTTCCAGGTAGCCTCAGGGTCGCCGGGCTTGACAAACAGGGCATTCGACAGGAGCTCGGCTTCCTGCCGGGGGCTGGTATCAGCCAACTCGCGGAGTTTCCAGTAATCATACGCCTGACGGGCAGCGGCGAGTTCGGCCTGAAGGCGCTCCACGGCATCATCCGGCGCAGCGGGGCATACATACTCCAGGCACCGGATCAGGGCTTCGTATTTTTGGGAATTGGGATTGAGGCGGAGTGCCTGGCGCAAGGCAGGGAGCTCGGCAAGGTGCTGGGCGTAGATTTTGGGGTTCATGGAGCGGCGGGTGGTGTATTCCGTACTGGAAAACTACGATGTATAACCAGATTTAGCAAGTGATGGTTAAAAAAGTTGAGATATACTTTCTCAATACACGCTTCATGAGCAGGTCCAGTATATATACGAATTTTCGAAATAATAAAACGATAGTTTGTCCCTAAACACCAGCCATCTATTCTGGCGTAATGCGGGTGTATACACCGTGCGCATCCGTTGTTTTCACCCGGGCAGGGTCAGGACTTCGATATTGTGATTGGTATAAATACAAATATCGGCGGCGATGCCGAGGGCATCCCGCACCATCGTCTCAGCGCTGAGGTGGGGGGCGTGTTGTTTGAGGGCCAGGGCAGCGGCACGGGCGTACTGGGAGCCGGAACCAATGGAAAGTACCTGATCATCAGGGGCCAGTACGTCACCTGTCCCGGATACAATAAACCCTTCTTCTTTGTCCATGACCACCATCATGGCTTCCAGCCGGCGCAGGAACCGATCGGTGCGCCAGTCCTTGGCCAGCTCGATGGCAGCACGGCGGAGGTTGCTGCGGTACATATTGAGTTTTTCCTCAAACCGCTCTACCAGGGTAAAGGCATCAGAGGTAGAGCCCGCAAAGCCAACCATAATCTGGCCATCGGCTACCTTGCGGACTTTTTTGACATTATTTTTGATGACAGTCGCTCCCAGGGTAGCCTGTCCGTCTGCCCCGAGGGCTACCTGACCGTTGTGGATAATCCCCAGGACGGTCGTGGCGTGAATGATCTGGCTCATGAACCTGCTACCTCGTCGCGGTTGCGGAGGGTGTGGGTATTGTTGCGAGGGTCAAAGTTAAACACCGTACCAAAGTTGGGGTTGCGGCGTTTTTCCAGAAACTCCAGGCGGGATTTTACGGCTTCTTTGTCTACGACCAGTTTGTCTTTGCCCATGATGGCTTCGCTCCGCTCCCGGAAGTTATAATCATACTCCTGGCTCATCACGATAGCTTCCTCGGGGCAGACCTCCTCACAGAGGCCACAATAGATACACCGCAGCATATCTATCTCAAACACGCTTGGATACCGTTCTTTCTGGTCATCCGGCATCTCAGCTGCCTGCATGCTGATCGCAAAGGGCGGACAGGCGCGGGCACAGAGACCACAGGCCACACAGCGCTCTTTGCCCTCCTCAGCCACCAGGACAGGCCGTCCCCTGAACTCAGGGCCCAGCTCTACCTTAACCTCCGGGTACTCCAGCGTCACGGGTTTCCGAAACATCTGCTTGAGGGTGTAGGCCATGCCCTTAAACACCTCCGGCAGATACAACTTGCCGCCCAGCGTCATTTCGCGCTCCTTCTTGTCTCCGGTGATAATGCCGTGTTTGCCCATATACTACGTATGATCCTGTCTGAAGTCTGGTCCGGTAAAAATAGAGGATGTGCCATTGTCAACCAAACATTTCCTGTATTTGTTTGTGAGATCAGGCATTTCACATCTGATCTATTGTGTAACTTGCCCCCATGTGGAATGACCTCCGCTACTTTTTCCGCATTTCCAGACCGGTGAATGTCTTGATTTCACTGGTAGCTTTTGGTATAGCCTGTTTTCTCAGTACCGGTCACCGGCTGGACTTTCTGGAGGATTTTTCGTTCTGGGCCACCGGGTGTACGATATGTGTCATCGCAGCGGCCGGCTACTGGATCAATGATGCACATGACTTCCGCATAGACCGGATCAATAAACCCGGGCGCACCATTGTTAATACCTATCTCTCCGTCAAAAAAGTCATTACGGCCTACCTGCTGGCCAATATGGGCATCCTGCTCTTTTCGTTTTTGTATTTTACGCTGTATCTCGGCAAGGGCAATATTACGTTTATCAACCTGGTCTCCGTCCTGCTGCTGTTTATCTATGCGAGCTGGCTGAAACGTATCAGCATGGCAGGTAATCTGGTGATCTCCTTCCTGATCGTCCTGGTGCTGGTGCTGGCATATTATCTGTACGGACGGTTGACGATGCCGCTGATCTGGGCAATGGTATTTGCATTTGAGATCACGTTTATCCGGGAGATTACGAAAGACATTCAGGACATCAAGGGGGATCTGGCCTATCACCTGCGGACCCTCCCGATCCAGATCGGGGTGCGGCAGACCCGCCGGGTGCTGGACGTGCTCTACACGAGCCTGATCGTCACCTGCTACTGTCCCTTTGTGATCCGCTACCTGGACAGCGGCGAATATATCTGGACCTACCTGGGCCTGTCCGTGTTCCTGGTGCAAATACCGGCCCTGGGGCTGGTCTGGCGGATGCATCATACCGCCGAACCCGAAGCCTACGGATCCCTGAGCCAGGGGCTCAAGTTCCTGATGCTGAGCGGGATGATCACGTTGTTTTTTCTGATGTAACCCTGCTGGGTCAGGGGCCGGTGACGCAGCGTGAGTTGTGGCAGAGGCGGCGTGCTAATTTTTTAGCCAGAAACAAAAAAATTAAAATAAAATTTGCATTTACCAATTTTATTAGTATTTTAGCGGTACCAAATCAGTTATCCCATGGTCACTGCCTACACCTTCAACACCCAGTACCGTCCGGCCGAAAGCGCCAATACCCTCATGCCGAGCCTGCGCCTGCTGGAAGGCGGTCGTTTTGCGCCCCGGCAGTTTGCGCCGGTATTGATTCAGGAATATGGCCAAACCCGGCTCAAGTTTTTTCAGTGGGGTCTGGTGCCCGCCTGGTCCAAGCATGACCTCCACCCGCGATACTTTGCGCCTGTAGCCCAGACAGAACAAAACCCGATATTTCAGCTTCCGCTCCGCCGGAACCGGTGCCTGATCCCCGCAGATGGATTTTATACCGATGGGCTCCAGGCAGGATCCCGCCAGACCTATAAATACACCCGCGATGACGGTGATACGTTTTGTTTTGCGGGGATATATGACACCTGGCGTCAGCGGGATGGAAGTTTGTTGTACTCATTTGCGCTGATGACGACAGACAGCCCAGCAGGTACCCAGTCCCGCCTCGGGCTTCAGATGCCCCTGATACTTGCACCTGCCCAGGAAAAAAAATGGCTTGACACCACTACGCCGGCTGATGTGATAGACCGGATCATCGGAGCGCCGGTCCAGCGCCTCTCCCTGGTGTCCTTGCCCGTCCTCCAGCTTGACCTCCCAGAATACCACTACGAGCAGGCTGCTGCCTGATCGTGTGTGCGATACATTTCGTTCTTACCCACATTTTTCCCTTACTGTGCTAAACGAAAAGCTGCTCCCTCCCGGAAGCAGCTTTTTTTTATACGTGCTTGATAAACAGTCAATTACTGACGTGATACCTGAATATTGCGCTGGGTTCTGCCGTCAGATACTGTCAGGGTATAAAGGCCCGCTCCCAGGCTCCGGACCTCCAGCGGGATGCGGGTCACACCTGCCGCAGCCTGCCACTCGCCTGTGTAGACAGTACGGCCTGCCATATCTGTCAGGGTGATCTGCACCTGGCGTTCGTCTGCGGCCTGCACCTCCGCAATCAGGGTCTCACCAAAGGGGCTGGGGTAAGCCACCACTTCAAACTGGGCCACCTGTACCCAAACCTGGCGCACCTCCGATACAAATACGCCGCCGTCTGTATCCACGCCGCTGATGCGATAGTACAACACGGGCTGATTGTGCCGCACGATCCGGGGGTCGCTGTAGTACGCTGTGCTGGCGAGACGGTCCGCAGGCTCGACATTGCCGATGGTCTCAAAAGTAGTACCATCATGGCTCCGCTGTACTTCAAAATACCGCACTGCATGATCTGAAGCAAATGTCCAGGAAAGCCGGGCATCACCCGCTACTGCTGCTGCATCAAACTGAAGGTACTCAATGGGAAACGGTGGATTGGAACCCGGAATACCCACTCCAAAGCCCGAAAACCCGGAGCTAAACTGCCCCTGAATGCGATAGTTGCCGACAAAAGCAGCCGCCGAGACGGGTGTTATCACCTCAATCGCGCCGCCCGGGTATGGATTAGCGGGGGTCACGTCAGCAATAGGGCCTGCATGTTTGACCAATTGGGCATTGCCCCAGGTATTGCCGGTGGCAGACTGCCAGCCTGTCACCTCTGCCGCTGTGTAGTACAGCGATATACGGTAGTTGCCATCAACGCCGGGGGTATTGTGGGAAGGAATCACCCGCAGGGTTTTGCTGGTCAGGTTAGCGGCGGCATTGCCACTGTACCAGAAGGGCTCAGCACTGGCGCCCGCCCTGTCCACGACTACCTGGGTACATCCGTAGTCGTAAGAACCGAGGTTTTCGATCGTGGCCATCAGGTCACCTGATACCTGATCGTAGAAGTGTACCGTTTGGTTAGGGCCCAGGTACTCACTTTTGCTGGCGTTGAGGTCGTCTTCTACCACACGGACATCTGCGGTGAGTTGTACCTGATCTATGATAAATGGCGGGGTAGCGCCCGCACTGTTGTCGTTGACCCACCCAAAAGCAAGGTAAAATGTCTTGCCTTCGAGGCTGGCAGGCAAAGTAACAGCCCCGCTAGTCGTGGCAGTAAATCCCTGTATTTCATCCACATAGACAAAATAATTGGTGCCGTCCAGGGAGTACAGGATCTGGCCATAGTCATAATAGGTGCCCAGAAACACCTCTCCGTTACACCGGAAGAGGAAGGTCAGCTCCAGGTTTTGGCGACCCGTGGCGTCTATGAGCGGGGTACGGAAGAAGGTATGTGAAGTACTGCTCTGGTTATAGGTGACCTGGCCATTGGCGGCGCTGGTATTGGAGATATGGGCACTCTTACCCCCCTCCAGTGGGGTACGGCCATTGATCAGCCATACGTTGGCACCCGGAGTAGGCAGAAAAGACCCCCGGGCCCATCCCGTCGGCAGTGCGCCATTGGCGATTGCATTGAAGTCTTCGCTCAGAAGGATCGGCTCCAGGATAGAGGCCGGGGTGGGGTCATCATCTCCAATGTTTACCGTCAGGGTCGGGTTAATGCTGGAGGCTATGGCGTCCGTAGAGCTGGGGTTGAGGATGGTATAGGTGAGGATTACCGTTTCGTTATTCTCCGTCCCTCCGTCATCGTATATCCGCAAGGTCAGGCTTTGGGAGGAGGTGCTGCCAACCGGAAAGGTCACCGTATTTCCCCCGATAAAGGTAGCGTCTGCGGCAGATGCTGTACCAGCGACATTCACCTGTACACTTACACTGCCCGTAGGCGGGGCTAGAATATCCAGTATCACGGGGAGGTCGAGGTACCGGTTACATCCGGTACCGGTCGTTTGGGACTCACTGGTGCTGAGAGATGCCTGCGCAAATTTGATCAGCGGCACGGGTTCACACCGGTTAGAGCTGGTGAGCGAGGCCCGGCGGATACTGCTCGTGATGACCGTCTGCATGCGCGCCTTCTGGTCCTGGGTGAAGATATTCATGCATACATCATCACTATAGTCCATGTAGTTCTGGACCATGTCCTCTGTGCCGCAGGAAATATGCCCGACCAGGCAACCATAGTTGGCGGCATCAGACTCCGGGGTGTCATTGCAGTAGTCATCTATCCCACAGCCACCATCTCCCCATATATGGCGGAGGCCCAGCCAATGGCCGACTTCATGAGTGGCAGTACGTCCCAGAGAAGTGGACGGATTGAGGTTGCCCACCCGCCCGAACGACAAGGTATTGATGACCACGCCGTCTGTAGAAGCGCCCCCGTTACCCGTGCCGATCCCTGGCAGGCTGGCCGCCTCCGGAAACTGGGCATAACCCAGCAGGCCTCCCGAGAGCGGAATGACCCAGATATTAAAATACTGCGTAGGATCCCAGTAAGTAGCAGGTTTGATGGTGTTGTCTATATAGGAAGTAGAAGTACTGGTCCATCCATTGGCCTGGCGGTTGATCCGGTCTATCCCCGGCTCCAGCATGATGTTATTGGCTTCGTCACGTGTGGCGAGACAAAACTCAATCTCAATGTCAGCCGCTACCGGCTCAAAGTACGAGGGTGTATTAACCGTATCAGCATTGAGGCGGCGAAAGTCCTCATTGAGGATCTCGATCTGTGAGGCGACTTGTTCATAAGATATATTGTACCCTGTGCCAATACTCTCACCATCATGAAGTACGTGTACAATGACCGGAATGGTCACAACGGCACGGGTCTGAGTCCGGTTGGGCAGGGCGCGGGCCATCCAGGCCTCAAAATCAGCCAGCGTACCCAGCTGTGGCAGCCGGGCACGGAGATCAGCATCAGCCTGCATCGTGGCACAGCGCTCAGGGGCAGGAGATGCCTGCCGTTCGGGGGATGGATCCTGATATGGACCCTGGTAAGGTTTGGTGGCGGGGAGCCTGGTACCAGCCAGATACGGCTGTGTCAGGGGCGTGAACCGTACTTTTTCCTGTGCAGCAGCGTATTGCGGCACAATAGCAGCCCATACGAGCCAGCATACGGTAAGGTACAGGGAGCGGAGCGGTACAGACTGTTTCATGACCTGCAAATTTATAGAAATAACCACAAATGTAATATTTTACAAAAAATAATTTACAAAAAATTCCAAATACGCATTCTGTCAATTTTGACAGTCGGACTAATCTAGTGCTTATCTGGTATTTATCCAATAGACGTACATAAAACAGGCCATACATTCGGGATGTATGGCCTGCCATTTATTTTTATGAAAAAAGGATCAGCGCACCACTTTGATCACACTTGCCGTACCGTCTGACATCTCTGCCCGCAGGAGATACAGACCAGATGCCCAGGTATAGGGCAGCCAGGTCCGGTTTTGGGTGGCAGGCACTGTCTCCTGATGGAGCACCGCCCCGCGTAGATCCGTCAGGGTCAGGGTCATGGCAGCTCCGGCCGGGAGCTGGTCCGGGCGCCAGGAGACCAGCAACTGGTCCTCTCCGGGAGCAGCCCATGCAAACAATCCTATCCGGTCCGTGAGCCGGTCAAGGCTGGTGGTCGTATCGGGATCTGCCTCATAAATATAAAATCCATCTATCCCCGCCTCCACGATATTGTTGGGGGGGGTGTCCTGGGTGGTGAACCGTATCCGGAATGGCTCATAGAGTGGATATAACTCACTGATCCGGATCGTATCCTGCTGCCACTTATTGCTCAGGGCATTGGTATGAACTTTGAGGGGGAGGGTGGCCAGGTTGCCGACCAGCTCGGTTTTGAGGCTTTCATTGCCAGCGCCGCCCGTCGCGAAGCTGTAATTGACAAACCACCAGCTATAGACCAGAACCGGATCGTTGTACCCGGTCAGGTTGATTTCCGGGCTGAGAATGACGGTGCTGCCGCCATTGACCTCATTGCCAAAGACGGAGGTGCCGCCATTGCCGGTGACATAACAAGCGAAGCCTACATCATCCGGGAGGTCTTGATCAGGGTTGTACGGGTTTCCGTTCAGGAAGGAGCCTACCGGCTGCTCCCGAATCCATTCACCTGCGGTAGCTGTACCCGAGCGCACCCAGCCCAGGTCAAGGGCAAAGGGGTCATCATAGATCGAGTCAAAGGTGAGTGTGAGCGTATAGGTACCGACGGGCAGGTTGACGAGGGTGTCCAGGGTTCTGAATCCCCATTTGCCGGCATAGAGCTGGTATTCCCCTGTCACCAGGTCGGGTATGATCACGGTACCTGCTGCGGAGGTCACCCAACTGATCTGTGTGCCCTCTGCCGGGGCGGTACCTTCTATGAGGATGCCCTCAATAGGGTCTCCGGTAGGACCGTACAGGGCCTGAAGGGTGAAATGGGTCCGTGGGCTACGGTCCAGCGAAAAATTCTGCACGACAGGAACCCCATTGTCCAGCACAACGGTCAGGGTCTGGCTGATGTACCCGGGTTTGCTGACGGTGATGGTATATTGGCCCGAATCTGATGCCCCAAAACTATACGTACCTACCCCGCCTGTGATCACGGTATCACTGCTCTGAAAAACGACCTGCGCACCGTCCAGCAACTGGTTAGAGACTGCATCGTAGATTGTCCCGCTCAGGTAACATCCCCGCACGTAATTGGCCTCCAGTACGTACAAACCTTCATTGATGTCTGACCCCAGGATCAGGCCTGAGGGCAGATAAGGGTAGGCTGACCATACCCCGTCAAAACTCCCCCCTTGCAGCTGATTGGTATCGTACCAGCCGGTGACGGCCATCGCATCCGGATGAGAAGCGTCCATGATCACAACCCCGTCGTTGTAGTATGAGATCACCAGGTAGTCATTGAGCACATAGACGTTGTGCGGGATGGTGGTGGTGCCGCTGACCGTGGAGCGGGCGCGGTCCAGGAGCCTGATGTCTGAGGGATCGGTAATGTCCCAGGCGTGTATATAGGCACCTGCGTACTCGTCTGTCGTAAATACCACCGTACCAGCGTCATTGAGCCAGGTATTGTGGGTGAAAGAACTCGGATAGTCACGGCTGCCAATCTCAACAGGCTGTGCCCGGTTACTGACGTCGAGGATCGTAAGCCGCCCGTCATTGATCTCGGCATTGTAGGCGATGTCATCGCGGACGTAGTTATCGTGGACATACCGTCCATTGTAGCTGCCGATAAAGATCGGATGCCAGGGATCCGTGTGCACATCAAAGATGGCCGTGCCGCCATTAAATACATTGGGGCCATTCACGTACAGATAGCCTTTTTCATCTATCCAGATCGTGTGGGCTGTAGTGATGCCCGCCATGATGGTATCCTTGGAGACGATGGAATTGGGGAGGCCGGACAGGTCTACAATCAGAATGCCACCGCCCCCTTCATTAGAGACATATGCATATTGTCCCCAGGTCTGGACATCCCGCCAGATCGTAGGGGTGCCTTGTACAAACTGTACCTGAAGGGGATTGGTCGGATCGGCCAGGCTCACAACTGAGAGGCCCAGATACGTGCCTACCAGTGCATACTCCTGCCCGGCAGGACTGACCCATCCATATACATCACTGAGGGGGATCGGGTAGGAAAGTTTGCCCTTGAGGCTCATGTGCTGGGCACCCGACTGGGCTGACATCTGCATAATACAGCAGACAATACAGGTCAAACATACAAGTCGTTTCATGAAACAAATAATCAGGTTAAGGACGAATAAGCTAATAATCAAGACTATACCACACACAACATCGCTAGAAGCTCAAATAACGCACCAGTGCCAGACGGGTATCCCCCCGCATGAGCACCGCCAGGTACATACCCGGTTGCAGGGAGTCAGGAAGCCGGGCTGTGCCTGCTGGCCCGGTCAGGGGCATCCGGGCCACCTGCTGTCCGTTCAGGCTTATGAGCTCCAGGGTCAGCTCCTCGCCAGCATACGCCACCGGCACCGACCAGGTTGCTGCCTGGTCCCAGACAAACAACCGTATATCCGGGTCCAGCACATCCGCAACGGGCAGGGCAAATCCCTCTTTGATCTCAAATCCATCCAGCGTAGCTTCTACCCCATCCTGGTTGCCGGGCTCAAAGTCCTGGGCATAAAACAATACCCGAATCAGGCTGTCATCCGGCAGATAGGCCCGGATGGGCAGGAGGGTCTCGGCCCAGGTCGTATCAAACGGGCCCGTATATCGTCGCACCTCTACGGTATCCGCGCCATTGGTGAGGTATATCCCCAGGAAGTCATTGCCGGGGCCGTCTGGCAGCCCGCCATTGAGACTCCAATTAAAAAACCACCGGTGCACGTGCATCCAGGGCGAGGTGTACCCGCGCAGGTGGATCCACGGCGAACTCAGCCAGGTATATCCATTGTCCACGTCGTCTCCGTACCCGATATTGCTGGTATTGCCGGTCGTGTAGCAGGCATCCCCCACATCATCCGGCAGATCAGTCTCCGGTGTGAGGGTCCATCCGGTATATCGCACACCTTTGGGCTCTCCCCGCTCCCATATCCCCCGCTGGGCCGTACCTGTCACCTCCCAGCCCAGGTCCAGGGCAAAATCATCTGCATATCCCGGCTCCAGCAGGATCGTCACCGGAGGCTGGCCCGGAACCCCGCTCAGCGTGCCCGCCCGGGTGATATGCCCCCATACACCGGCTTTCCATTCGTAGGGATATATCACCCAGTATGGATCGGTCACAGTGCCGTCGTTGCCTGTCGTGTAGGTGATGGGGGCGTACCCATCCGGCTTCAGCTCAAGGGTCACCCCCTGCACCGGGGCCTGCGTGAGGGCATCCCGCACCGTGAGGACCAGGGTGGTGCGGGGGATCGGCACCAGCTGGATGTCCAGCTCCGTGACAACACTGTGATCGAGAATGACCGTCACGGTATCTCTTTCATAACCAAACCGCTCAAAAACCACTTCATAGGTACCAGCGTCCGGGGTTCCTGTCGCAAAATGCCCATCATTCAGGCTCAGGGTGGCCTGATCGGTACCCAGGATACGCACCTCCACCTGCGGGAGGGCTTGCTGGGTCGCCGCGTCCCTGATCATCCCTTCCAGATAACAGGCTCGCTGGTACGAGGGCCGGAGGACAAATAACCCATTTTCTATGTCAGAGGCCAGTATCAGCCCGGACGGGAGGTACGGATATACCCCCCAAACCCCATTAAACCCCGGCCCTGTGCGTGCATTGGTGTCATAATAACCGGTCTCTATCAGGTTGTGGGGGCGGGCGCCGTCCACGATCTGGACCCCGTCCCGGTAGTAGGCAGATACCAGAAAGTCATTCAGTACATGCACATTGTGGGGGATGGCTGTACCCGCACTTACACTGGAGCGTATCCTGTCCAGCTCGGTGATATTGCCCGGATCGGTGATATCCCAGGCGATAATGTACGCCTCGGGGAGTTCGTCGGTGGTATAACACACGGTTCCGGCGTCATTGAGCCAGGTATTGTGGGTAAATGCATTGTAATAGTCCACGTATCCGATCACGAGGGGCTGGGTTTTGTCCGTCAGGTCCAGGATGGTCATGGAGCCATTCAGGATCTCGGCCATATACCCCCGGTTGCCCCGCACGTACTGGTCATGGACGTAACGATCGGTATAAGCGCCCACAAAAACCGGTATCCAGGGATCTTGCAGGCTAAAAATAGCCGAGCCGCCGTTGTATTGATCGGGTCCGGCCAGGTAGAGAAAACCATCGGCAATAAACAGGGTATGGCTCGTCTGGATATCGCTGAGGACAGTGTCTTTATACACAACCGTATCCGGCAGCCCCGCAAGGTCCACGATCAGCAGGCCATTGCCCGTCTCATTGGTGACATAGGCATAGTGGTCCCAGGTTTTGACCTCCCGCCACTGCGAGTACACCCCCGGCACCCGAAACACCTCACGGGGGGCTGACGGAGTATCAAGGGACACGATGGAGAGTCCGGTTTCCAGGCCGATCAGGGCATACTCATGCCCGGCTGTGTCAGCATATCCCCAGATATTGCAGAGGTCGGGTGTGTAATCAAGCTGCCCTACAAGGGACATGTTGCGGGAGGGCTGGGCTGATACCCCATATATACCAGATATCAGGATCAGAAAAAAACGCATACCTGCACGAAACCCAGACCAGGTAACGTTATGGTAGGACGGGGAGAGATTCAAGGCAACATACATACAGGAGCAGAAGCTTGGTACAGGCTGATAACATAACGAATATACTGGACGCCCAGGCTGCTTTTGCCCTGTTATCTGCAAATGACAACCACGAACTACAGTTGTTGTACCTAAACCCGATTTACCCTCCGAATAAGATTCTGCAGACGCTCAGCCAACCTCGTCATGACCTGCTGCGTCTATGTGTTATCAAACGCGCCTATGAAACGTATTTATACTGCCCTGCTTTTGTTTGCCTCCCTGGTGACTGCCACCGCCCAATCATACACCCTCAGCGGCTACGTCCGCGACAATGCCTCAGGTGAGGTGCTGATCGGTGCTACCGTGATCTCGATGCCCTCGCGGCGAGGTACTTACAGCAACAGTTATGGGTTTTATTCCCTCACCCTTCCAGGCGGTACGTACCAGATTGTGTACAACTATATTGGCTACCGGCCTGATACCCAGACCATTGACCTGTCTCAAAACCGTACCCTTGATATCCGGCTCGACGAAACGGGTGCCATGGCCGAGGAGGTGGTCATCTCTGCTGCTGCCAACGCCAATGAGCAGGCGGTCAAGTCCACCCAGATGGGCCAGATCAACCTCAATGTCAAGTCCGTACGGCTGGTGCCTACCCTGGGCGGCGAAACAGACATCCTGAAGGTCATGCAGCTCCTGCCGGGTGTGACCAAAGGGGGCGAAGGCACAACCTCCATCCTCGTGCGTGGGGGCGACCCAGACCAAAACCTGATCTTGCTGGATGAGGCGGTCGTGTATAATGTGAGCCACCTGTTTGGTTTTTTTTCCGTCTTTAACCCCGATGCCCTCAAGGAAGTCAACCTGCTCAAAGGTGGATTTCCGGCGCAGTATGGCGGGCGGCTTTCTTCGGTCATTGACATCACGATGAATGAAGGAAATGCCCGTAAGTACAAAGTATCAGGTGGCATCGGCCTGCTCTCCTCCCGGCTCACCGTGCAGGGACCGATCATCAAGGACCGGGCTTCTTTTATTATCTCCGGGCGGCGGTCTTATATTGACAAAGTCGTGGGCCTGGTGGGGATTCCCGTTCCCTATTATTTTTATGACCTTAATATCAAGGCTAACTATATCCTGGGCGAAAAAGACCGGATTTACCTCAGCAGTTATTTTGGCAATGATATTTTGTACACCCCTAAAGAAGTCACGGACAATGACTCTCTCGGGCTGGGAGAAGTCGGATTTGGGTTTGAGCTCGGCAATTTTACGACTACCGCCCGCTGGAATCACCTCTACAATGCCCGTTTATTCTCCAATACTTCCCTGATTTATACCCGGTTTAAGTACGATATCAATGGAAACATCGGCAGCAACGGGATTTATATCGGCTCCAAGGTCAATGACATTGGCCTGAAGTCTGACTATACCTTTTATGCCGATCCCGAAAATACCTTCCGCTTTGGAGGGGCGATCACCCATCACCGTTTTGTGCCCAATGTCCTGACAGCCCAGGGGGATGTATCCCAGTTTATTGATGACAATCCGGCTGATCCGATTTTTACGGAAGAAATCGCTTTTTACGGCCTGCACGAGCGCCAGGTGACCGAAAACTTCAAGGTTAATTACGGCCTGCGCATCAGCAGTGCCATCGTACCCAACAAAGTATATGCGGCCCTGGAGCCGCGGCTCGCGATGGTCTACACCCTCAATGACCAGAACTCCTTCAAACTGAGCTATGCCCGGATGAAACAATACCTCCACCTGGTATCCAGCTCGTCTGTGGCCCTGCCTACGGACCTGTGGTATCCGGTGACGGAGCAGGTCAAACCCCAGAAGTCAGACCAGATTTCAGCCAGCTACACCTACCACTTCGAAAAAATCCGCTCCTTGCTCACAGTCGAGAGTTATTATAAATGGATGAACAACCTGACGGAGTACCGCGAAGGAGCTAACCTGATCCTCAATGACAACTTTGAATCTGAGCTACTTCAGGGTCGGGGCAGTTCATACGGGCTGGAGTTTCTGCTCAAGCGGGACGAAGGCCGGATCACGGGCTGGATCGGATATACCCTGGCTTTTTCGCAGCGGCAGTTTGACGGGCTGAATGAAGGCAAGGTTTTCTGGGCCAAATATGACCGCCGTCACGACCTCTCGGTCGTAGCCATATGGCAGCTCCTGGATCAACTCAACTTCTCTATTGTGTATAACTACCTCTCGGGTGCGCGGTTTACGCCACAGATCGGGCAGTATTTTATCCCCAATCCCTCCCTGACCGGGGTGGAGGTGGTCCCTATTTTTGCGGAGCGCAACAGTGTCCGGCTTTCTCCTGCCCAGCGGGTAGATATCAGCCTGGCCCTGCGCAATAAAACTTCCAAAAAATTCACCTCGGAGTGGGTCCTGGGTTGTTACAACCTCCTCAATGCCCCGACCCCTGTCAGGATCGATATCCGCCTCACCGAAACAGGTGCGCTGGAGTACACCCAACCCAGTTTCCTGGGCCGGGTACCGTCTATCGCCTGGAATTTTGGTTTTTAATCGTTAGCAGGTCTTTTTACACCTTATATATGTATCGCCCGACCCTGTTTTCCCGTCCGGTTTTGTTTCCCTGGCTGGCTGCACTGGCGCTGAGCTGGAGTTTGTCCTCCTGCGTGCCGGAGCCGGTCCTGATCGAGATCCCACAGGCTGAGTCGCGGCTGGTGGTCGCCAGCCAGCTTCTCCCCGGTAATTTTCTGCTGGTCAATGTGAGCCGCTCCATCGGAGCCCTGGAGTACTCTCAGCAACAGACCGATACCTTGTCTGACGACATCCTGAGCCGACTCCTGCTGGACAGCGCCCTCGTGGTCCTCACCTGGCCCGGCGGGTCAGACACCCTTATAGAACTGGGTGCGGGCACCTGGATCAGCCTGGCTACCCAGTTGGAGGTCGGGGTGACCTATGACCTGACGGTGGTTGACTCGCTCACCGGCCAGACCGTACGCGCCAGCGCCAGCCCGCTGCCGATCGTGCCCTGGGACTCCGTGGCTTACAGGTACGTGTATGACACCATACAGTTTGGGGGGAGTTTTTCGGTAGATACCTCGGTCGCCCTCCATATCCAATTTACGGATCCTGCCGCCGACAACTACTACCTCATCAACAACTACCGGGTCCGGATACCGGACAGCAGCGCCCTGGGCCAGGTTGTAGGCACAGACAATCAGCAGGTTACATTTTTGTCCGACCAGTTATTTAAGAGTCCTGTGTACCGGGACACGTTGATCTACCCGGGATTCGGACCGGGAGACACCCTGGCCGTTACCCTTTCCAATATCAGCCAGCTCTACTACGACTTCCTGACAGTACGCCAGCGCAGCGGCACCAATATCCTCTCCATCCTGCTCAAGGAGCCCGTCAGCTACCCCTCCAATGTCGAGGGCGGATACGGGATCTTTGCGTTGCAGTTGCCGGATGTGCGGGTGTTAATTTTGCGCTGATCCCGATCAGGTTTCCGGGATATGTGTATATTGGTCTGTCCCGATTATCTGAACGAATTGTATGAAACATTTTCTCCCTCCGTTCCTGCTGCTTATCCTCATCTGGAATCATGGTTGCACGCCACCCGCCCCCACATGGGCCGGCACCTACACCGGCACCGCCAGCGGCGAGCCACTGACCCTGACCATTACGCCCGGAGACGGGAAAATACTGACCGGCAAGCTGGATGATGGATATCAGGCATTTGATTTTGAGGCAGTTACAAAGGGAGATAGTTTTATAGGAAAGGCGACCCTGGCCCAAAATAATATCCTGGTGCCCTTCACAGGGGCACGGAATGCCGAAACCCTCACAGGCACCCTCACCGTCCAGGGACAACAGATAGCCGTCACCCTGCAAAAACAAGCGGATAACAGCCCGGCTGACCCAGCAGCTCCCCCCCAAGATACCCCTCCGACAGCCTCCCGTGAGACACGTGACCCTGCCCTGGCGGGTACATGGGAGTACCAGGAAAACCGGAGTGATCCTTTTGGCGGGTCCAGTTTCAACCAGCGGATGGTCCTTTTTGCCGATGGTGGATTTGGGGATGGGGGCAGCGATGCCAGCGTCTCCGGCGGCGGAGGCAGTGGCCTCTCTACTGATAATACCGTCACCCGCATCCCCGGTGTGACCTGGTACACCCGCGGCAGCGATCTCTATCTCACCGCCACTCAAAACGGCAAAACCGAAACCGAAAAACTGGGCAAATACTTCATCCAGGGCGGAAACATGATGATCACCACCGATGACGGGCGGAAAATTTTGTTTTACCGGAAGTAGGCCCCACGATACGCATGCCGCCCGATCACACATGCTGGCTGGATCACTGTGACAGGCTTGCCCTCCAGGCTATAGCTCTGGGCAATCCGCCTGTAGGCTCCGTGATCATACGGGCAGGGCAACTCATCGCGGAGGGCATAGAAGCAGGCAAAACCCACCAGGACATCACGTACCACGCAGAGATCGAAGCCATACGGGCGGCTGTCAGGATATTGGGGCACACAGCTCTCGCTGACTGCCAGCTATATACCAGCCATGAGCCTTGTATTATGTGTGCGTATGTGATCCGGCACCATCGTATCCGGGAGGTCATTATCCGGCACCGGGTACCCCATATCGGCGGGGTTACGTCTGCTTATCCGATCCTGACCGCAACTGATATCCCGATCTGGGGGACACCACCGGGTATTGTTTTTGAAAAAACATGATACTCCGCCTGCCCCCGGCTCTCACCATCCCTTTTTCATCGGTTATCCTGGCGCCGGGCACGGCCCCGGTTTGTATCTGCCCGTCAACTACAAAATAATCAATATCATACCCCTCCGAGGCCAGCATTACTTTGTTGGCTGGTGATGCGTTTGCCCATACCTTTTTTCACCTAATACGGTAAAAAATACATATATTCAGTTTTTCACCCATCTACTGCCTCTCCATAATAAACAAATGTATGATGAATGCTAACACGCTCATGTTAAGTGCCTTACTTGCCTTGGCTTTGTCAGCCACAGCACAGGACGGCACCATTTATCCCCTCGAAAACCCGGCAGAACCCAAAGCCATTCTGCTCGGTACGGGCGGTGTGGAAAACCAACCTGCTCCTGAGACCTGGTTCCGTCAATGGGGGGATCCTATGGCACGGAATATCTCCACGGCGACCCTCACCCCTTTCCTGCCCAAACCCGGCAAAGCAACGGGTGCGGCTGTCATCGTGGCGCCCGGTGGTGGTTTCCGGTGGCTCTCCATGGGTAATGAAGGCTGGGAAGTAGCACAAGCACTGGCAGATCAGGGTATTGCCGCTTTTGTCCTCAAGTACCGGCTCCACCCTACACCCGCATCACTGGATGACTTTAGTGCCTGGATGAACCGCCCCCGCCCGGCTCCGGCAGCACCCTCTGACAGTACACAAAGTACGCCTCCCCCCAACCTGCTGCAAATTGACCTCTCCAACCAGCTTGAAGACGCCGAGGCGGCTTATGCCCTGATCCTCAAACGGGCCAAAGAATGGGGGGTTGACCCTGACCGGATCGGTATGATCGGATTCTCAGCCGGTGCCGGCCTCACGATGCATGCCACCCTTAATTCCAAGACCATGAAACTGGCCTTCATCGGTCCGATCTATGGTGGCATGGGGCCTGTGGAGGTGCCAGCAAACGCTCCGCCTATGTTTAATGTAATCGCGACAGATGATTTCCTTTTCCGGGGGCAGTTTGGGGTGATCGAGTCCTGGCACAAAGCGGGTATTCCTGTCGAGTTTCACCTGTACCAGAATGGTGGTCACGGCTTCGGATTAGGCAATCCCGACCGCACCAGCAACCGCTGGTTTGATGCCTTCATGCACTGGCTGACGGTGAATGATTTTCTCATGGCCGCCTCTACAAAATAACCGGGCGATCTGAAAAAGCCGGGAATGGAAAAAACCATTCCCGGCTTTTAGGTTTATTTTGTTGATTATCAACGCACTGTATTTGCCTCAAATGCCCCATACACCTGCGTCCGATACATCCCGCCAGCGGGTGCGAGCTGAAACCCGATCTGCGGGAAACGGAGAAAATAAGCCTCATTGCGCTGCATATCGGCACGGGCTGCCGGGTCGAGGCTGGTCATCAGGTAGGGAATCGCATGCGCGGTGCGCAGGTAGGTATATACATTGGAACTCCGGGAAAACCTCCGCATAAATGTCTGATAGGCATTGTCACGGGAAAGGGTTTGCTCCGCCAGGTAACTATCTATCATCACCTGGAGGGAAGTCGTATCGTTGCTGAAGACGAGGTAGTCGTCAATAAAGGTATAGTGGGGTTTTTCGATTTTATTGAACAGTTTTTTGAAAAAAATACTGAAAAAACCCCGCAGCGTGAGGTACTTGATGGTGTAACCGCGATAGTCTTTTTCCTCAAATTTGACCGGGGACTTGCCCACCCGCTTGGAAACATACTCAATCCGCTCACGGGCCGTCTCGTAGTCGTCAAAATGCAGCATCGCGACATAGGCCATCTCGGTCCCGGCGGAGTCCACCGGGATGACCGCCGTGACCACCTCCTCCGTCATCCAGCTAAAAAAGTCCCGCTTAAAATCAATTTTCAGGAGTTTTTCGATTTTTTCTTTTTCCCTGACCCGGGTTTTGTACCCCTCAGGGTCCTGCCGGGCATAGGTTTCTTCCAGGAGGGTATATAACCGCTCAAAATCTTCAAACCCAACAGAGGTAAACAAGGCCGTACGCTGCGGGAGTACGTCACCGGCCCGGATATCCCCGTCTCCGCTGCGGCTAAACAAACTCAGATAACTCGCCGACGAGTCCTGCTGCCGGAGATACCCATCCAGGACGACCCCATCAGGCTGCAGGTCCAGGTTCATGACAGAGTAGCGGGCCGCCTCTCCCAGCCCTTCCAGCATATCCGGGGTATCGGTCATGACAGACCGGATCAGGCGGTCCAGGTTGGGATAATTAAGGTACAGGGTATAAGGCTGGCCCGGGTCAGATTTAGCCCGAACCTCCTGAAAGGCCGGTATGTCCAGGACAGAGGGATTTTCAGACTGGGCAATGGCTTTTTTGACGAGGCTTTCTGTATAGGAAAAAATCAGCACATTGTCCACCGTACTGAGGTACATGGTCTCCCGTGCCACCGGGTCGTAGAGGGTGTAGATGTCAAAGTTAAAATACTGACTTGTGGTCACCCGGTACGAAAACAGCTCAAATAACGAGGTCAGGACCGGTTTAAGCTTGGGGAGTTTTTTGCCTTTGCCCTTGAGATCAAGCAGTACCACAAAATCATAGGCCTGGGCGCTGGTCATGTGGGCTGAGATCAGCAGATCACCGAGGCTGACCATATTCACGAGGGTCTGGTTGGTGGCCAGGAGCGAATCCAGGTAATCGGCAGACTCGGTAATGTCCTTAAAAAACTCATTACCTTTCAGAAACCGCCATACAGGGCTTTGGCTCACGCGGTTCCAGTCAGCTACGGGTTTGTCAGACTCAACCAGGTACACAAAATCTTCCGGCACAAAGGTGTAGAGGGTACGGTCGCGGCTGCTGTTTTCGAAGAAAAAATACCCCGCCCAGGCGACAGCTCCGATCAGAACCAGGGCAACCAGCAAACGAATGATGTTTTTCATGGGCCTTACGTAAGATGATACCAATAACAGCGGTTTTGTATGATCAGCCCGGGCGGACTACGGATGGCACATTTGACGAAAAAACCAGCCGCACTTTTTTGCCGCTCAACGCCTCCAGCATAGGTTTGAGCATGTGGTCAGCCTGGACCTGGGTATCATGCAGGATGCCGCTGTTGAGGGCTGACTCCCGGATTTTGTCTTCCGCTTTTTTAAACGCCTCTGCCGTAATTTGCGCCGATCCGTACAGGGTGGTAAATGACGTACTGACGACACGGGTTTTCTGCTGGTCCAGCTTATAATAACACAGCTCCGGCGCGGGCAATACCACAATGATCGAGTCTCCAAACGTCTGTATAGAGTTGCTGTCCACCCGGCTGAAGTCCACACAACCTACGGCTTCACCGGCTGCGATCATAATCACTTTAGGGTGAGGCATCCACGCCTTATCCTCCACGTACTCAAGGGCATCCGCAAACTGGTACTTCACCAGTTCCATTTTGCCGAGCAGTTCGATTTTTTCCAGCACGACGGTATGCGTCTCGATGACCTTACCGGGTCCCGGCATCCAGCCAAATAGTTTGTCCTTCAGGGCAAACCCCAGGATCGCCGCTATCACGACAACGGCGATACCCAGCCAGAGACCTATGGAGCCAAGGGAAAATTTCATGTTTTCGAAAAGTAACAGGTATGGTTCAAATATACATGACGTCGTGCTACCGGACAATAGGCGCAGGGATATTCGCGCTGGCTTGCTGATGCTGCATATGGTGCAGGATTTTTTCTGAGTCCTGGTAAATGCTGTTCAGAATCCCGCTGCTGTAGGCATCAAATCCGAGGAAATACAGGCCGGGGCGGGCATCTGACCACAGGGCTGCCGGTACATGGTGTTCATTGAGCAGGGGGGCAGCATCCTCCACAAAAGCCTCAACAGCAGCCCGGTAACCCGTGGCCAGCACTACGGCATCAAATACCATCTGGCGTCCATCCTCAAACGTGATTTCCTGTCCTGCGACTGAACGGATACCCGGCAGAATCCGGATATGTCCCTCCCGGATCAGGCGCACCGTCCCCACATCAATAACAGGGGTGCGTCCCAGTTCCCGGAGTTGGCGGGCCGGGGCCATCCGGGGGCGACGGATCCCGTAGGAACGCAGATCGCCGACTGTCAGGCGGCTCATCAGGCTCCCGATCGCATCTCCCAGCCAAAAGGGGAGCTTGCGCAGGGCCATCGCGGTGAGTTGGGTCGGACGGCCGAATACATCCCGCAGGATGATATTCACCGGTCCCCGCACAGAAATATAAGGTTGAGCGCCATGCTCATGCAGGTCTATGGCCAGCTCGGCACCTGTATTACCCATGCCCACGACGAGGACTTTTTTGCCCCGATACGGTGCGCCATTCCGATAGTCCCGGCTGTGCAGGACCTCCAGGCTGCTGGCTTCCAGCCCGGGCCAGGAAGGTACATATGGCCTCCGGTTAAATCCCGTGCAGACAACCACGCGGTCAGCACGCCACTTACGCCCGTCTCGGGCTGTCACTTCCCACTGGGAGCCCTCCGGACGCACCTGTACGACTTCTGTGTCCAGAACCGGCTCTATTTTCATCTGTGCTGCATACGACTGATAGTAGGCCAGCAACTGATCCCGTGACACATATCGTGGATAGTCATCCGGGAAGGGTATGTGGGGCAGGTGCGAATACTCCTTGACCGTGTGGAGGTGTACCCGGTCATAATGTGCCGCCCAGGCGGGGGCGAGTTGGTGCTGCTGCTCCAGCAGGACATAAGGTACTCCGGCACGGGTCAGGCGTCCCGCCATGGCAAGGCCAGCAGGCCCCGCTCCGATAATGAGCGTAGAAGTAGTCATTGATAGCAACTATTGAGCGGAGACTTTCATCTTCTGCCACAATATACCATTGCAAAACGTACTTACGTAGGTTTCTCCTGATGACAGCTAAAAAAATTATCCGCTGATGTCAGGCGTCCTTCAACCGCTTCAGCGCCTCTTCCAATTGTCGCTGGAGCTCGGCTTTTTCGCGCTCGGCAGCTTGAAGTTGTTCGTCTTTGGCCTGAAGTTGCTCGGCGAGTGCCTTGAGTTCACGGTTGAGGATGCGGTCCATCGCGTCCTCGGCGTCCATATCGTAGATCGGATTGGCGATCAGCATACGGGGCTTGGTTTATGGACAAATATACGCCCTTGTACGGATAAAGAGAAGTTTTGTGCAGGCATCGCCCAATACCCGATCCCTACTGCGCAAATACAAATCTACGCGCCGTATAAGCGGCCACCAGCCCATAGCCGCCAAAAAATGTAGTCCTCCAGAATCATTTTACCCGCCTGACAGGAACCACCCAGAACTTGCATACCTCTCGCGGCTCTTTTAAAAACCCTGTCTTTCAATTATTTAAGATGCATTCGTTCAAACATCAAAGATTTACTCGATAGATTGAGTACAACCAATCACAGGATACGCCGATTCTCCCTGGCTGTATATTCCTACTCTAACCCAGCACCTGCTGCTCGGCTCTTGCCTTGTATTTCACCAACCTCACCCCTCTCTCGCTTTGCGGCCCCAACTCAAAACTCAAACCCCATACCTCAGCTACCCATCAGCAGCAGCACCAACAGATATACCCAGAGAATCCCCAGGAAGTGCCAGAAAAATATCGCATTCTCAAGGGTATGTATAGATTTTTTACGGTATCGGGCCCTGACATATCCCAAAAATCCCATCCCTCCCAGCAAGTGCACAGCATGTAATCCCGTAAGCAGATAGAGGTAAGATACCTGCGGGCGTGAGCCTGTCAAGGGCAGTCCGGCGGCAACCATCTGATACCAGCCCGTGGCCTGTAATACCAAAAATACTCCGGCCAGGACCAGGGTCCCGCCTAACCAACGCTGGCCCGCAGCCTGTCCCGGCAGCGACATGGCCCGATGGCCTGCGGCACTGCTCAGGGCCAGTATTACGGTGCTGAGGTAAAAAACAGGGGGAATATACAACGGTTCCCCCACAGGACGGGCCGTCAGAAAGGCCAGGCCCAGCACCCCAAACAGCAGGGCCACACTGACCATCAGAAGCCATAACCCGATCCGGGGGGTGAGTATCTCCCGGCTGGAAGATGCCTGTGGAATATCTGCCATATTCAGCTTACAATTGAAGAAAAAGATAACTCCCGGCAGCCGGGATTGTTCAGCAGGCCTTGCCGGCGGAGCGTATTTCTAACATGCGTTATGTTTTCGCACATTTCAAGTCGTGTAATATTATTTTGTTGGCTAAAATTGTAATGTGAAATAACGCACGATGAACCCTTAATCCAGATGACGCATAGAAAAGAGTTACCCTTTTTGCTGACCTTGCTCGAAGATAATTCCAGTGTCGTACGCGAAGTTGTCGTATCTGCCCTGCGGGAGTTCGGACCGGGATTATCCGTGGAGGTGGCTCCTTACCTGCGCGACCTCGGACAGGAAGCCCGTGAGGTACTGGACCTGATCACAGCCTCTATGCCGGCTATGCCACAGTCCTGGCTGGACTGGCTGGACATAGAGCATGCGGCTACTGCACATGAGGATGCCCTGACACGGCTTTCGGTGATGACATACGGACAGGAGGCCCTGCGCATCGGGCCCATGCTGGACGAGTTGGCGGTGGGTTTTTTGGCTTGGGCGGAGGCAGGCAGTGTACCCGAACTGATGGAATTTATTTTTCAGCAGGAGGGATTCAGTCCGCCCCGTGAGCGGGACTACAGCCCTCTCTATGACGACCTGTACTTTGTGCTGCGCCACAAACAAGGTACGCAGATCGCCTTGTCCTCCATTGCCATGCTGGTAGCCAGCCGGGTCGGTCTGGAGGTACACGGGATCAGCATCCAGGGCAATTTTATGGTCATCACCCTGGAGGGTCAGCAGATGCAGATGTACAATACCTTCAACAAAGGGCGGGCGCTGGCACGGGCATCCATCCTCTACATTGAGGAAGCCTTTCGCCGGAACAGGCTTTCGCCCAGAGACATGAAGGCCCAGGTATATGAGATTGTGCAGCAGGTATTGGCCAACGCCATTGAGATCACCCGCCGCAAGGGCCAGGATAAAGATTATCAGCGTTACAGCAGTCTCTATGAAGAGCTGACCCGCTCGCTGCGCTCCCGAGATGCCAACATATGAGTGCCTCAGGTTATAAGCGGGTGCTGTACCCGGATTAGTAGGTTAGCAGTTGTGGTTCATACGAAGGAAGGCCCGCAGGCATTGCGGGCCTTTTTATTGGGGGCGGCTGCGTCGGGCAGCCTGGCGCTGACCCAGTCCCAGCGACAGGCTGAAACTCAGCTCACGGCGTGCCGTAGGCACCGTGCGCTCAGGGGTACCGACCTGCCACCGGCCCTCGACTCCCGGCTGAAGCACTACCTGCCGGGAAAGCGGAATCCTGAACTCAACGCCTGTCATGACACCCCGTGTGTGCTGACCCTGTGTCGGTACATGCACCCACGGCCCTCCGTACACATACATCCGCTGCTGAGGGCCTGCATAATATCCTGCTTCCAGGGGCAGATGCCACCCGCCTGCACCACCTCGTCCATAACTCCGGTACCCCAGCCCCAAGCCCACGGCTGCATGGGTACGCCTGACCTGCCATCGCACAAGTGTGCTGGCCTCAAACCCCGCCGGGGTGATGCCACCTCCCACCAGGGGAGCAGGACGGGTAATACCGCTGACACGGGTCACCGTCCGGAGGCCCTGGGCCCACACAGGAAGGCTCAGGAGCAGCCAGGCACAGACAAGCAGGAGATATTGTTTCATCGGAAAATAGATTGACCTGTTTGTTTCCTGACGAAAAAAAGGCGCGGGGCGTTGCCTCGGCTCAGGTCCAGGGACCCGTGATTGCCAGGGTAAGGCCTGCGTGCTGGATATTGACAAAAAGGGTAGTCCCGTCAGGCGAAAATGTCACCCCGGCCATCTCTGACTGATAGCCTACGTTCTCGGCAAATACATAATAACTGCCCTCAGGTGTAATCCCGATGAGCCGGGCGTGGTCTTTGTCCTCACAGACGATCAGATCCGCAAAAGGGCTCACCGTGAGGTTGTCACAGTAGTTGACAATGCGGTTGTTGTCTGACTCCAGAAACAGCTCCAGGGTGCCGGGGGTTTGTTTTTCCTGCGGGGTGCCCTCATCCGGACTCGGGCGGTAGCTGAATATCTGGCCCTGCTGCCGGATCCCGCCATTGGTACAGGCAAAATATACCACATCATTCCCAAACCACATGCCTTCTCCCCGCGCAAACCGGGCAGCTCCGCTGGCGTATCCCCGGATACGAAGGTCATCTTCCGGGGCGTCTATGTCCTCCAGGTCTATCCAGGAGACTGCCTGAGGGGTATTTTGGGGGAATCGGTTGCGGATATTGGGCCAGTTGCGGGTGTCGCAGGAAGGCATCTCGTGAATGGCGAGGGCCTGGAGACGTCCGCCCCGGTGGAGTTTGCCCGGGTGGTCGGGGATAAACCGGTAGATCAGCCCATCAGGGCGGTCTTCTGTGAGATACACGATGGCCGTGCGCGGATCCACGCATACCGCCTCATGCTGAAATCTCCCCATGGCCTTGATAGGTTCCGGCCGGGAGAGAGACGGATACATGGTCGCCGGAACTTCAAAGGTATATCCGTGGTTTTGCTCCAGGCGTCCGCCTTTGCGGTCGGTGGTTTCTTCGCAGGATATCCAGGTGCCCCAGGGAGTAGGGCCACCGGCACAGTTGCGGAGGGTGCCTGCCAGGCTCAAAAACTGGCGTACAACCTCCCCTTTGGCGGTATCATATACCACCGTAGTAGTACCGCCCGGACAGGGGATCTGCCCGCTGCCATAGTCATACAAGTGGTGGGGTGCTATCTTGCCGAGCAACTCCAGGTCAGGCCCAAAAGGACCTTCGTTCAGCATATCACTTTCCAGCTCGTGGTTGCGGATCAGGATCGTCAGGCCGTCGGGGCCCGGAAAGGTAGCCATACCATCAGGCTTGCCCGGGACCAAAAATCCGTCCTGCATCTGCTCGCCGGCCGCAGAAATAATCTGATAAGAAAATCCCCGGGGCAGGTTCAGAATTCCGCGTGGGTCTCTGTACAAAGGCCCAAAGCGGCTGTAAATCGCGGGAAATGATTCATCTACAGCCCCAAAGGTCTTTAACCCATAAAAACCTAAGCCGGTCAGGGCCGCTGTTTTGAGAAATGCACGTCTGGAAACTCCTGCCATTTCAGCCAATAGTTGTCTGCGAGAGATAGTAATATATGATCCTTGTCCCTATGCCTGACCCGTGCAGGCTTTCGGGAATCCACCGTTCATCATATGAAGCGTTAAAGCGAACCTTGTGCCGGGTGAAATATGGTATGGCCTGTGCAGCATCATTGACCCATCAGGACCCGATAGCGGTCCTCATCTATGCCGATCGCCAGGATGCTCACCGAGTCGCGGTTGTGAAGATGTGAGCGCCATTTCAGATAAGGGGCATCCTCCATGTTGCGTGCCAGGGACTCATCACAGTTGACCCGGTAGCGCACAGAGAGGTAATCGCCGTCTATCTCGTAGAGGTACTGCTTGAGGTAAAAATCACTCCGCCCGGTTTCCATGCGGATACGGCTGGCAGTCACTGCGTAGATAGAATCCAGGTTAGCATCCCAGGGCAGATAATCCACTGAGAGCATAAAATACCCCGGATACATAAAAGGCTGAATGTCTTCATACCAATACACATCCTGGTTGCGGTCGAGGATAGATACAGCCCGCTTGAGGAGGGTAAGGTCTGCAAAATTGATCCGGGACCAGGGAATTACCTGTGCATAGGTGCGAAATCGCCCAAATTCTTCCGGCACAAACTCATACGAAAGTCCGTCCAGGGAGATATATCCGCAATAGAGATTCAGGTTGAGGGTGCGTACCAGCTCACCGTTCTGATAAAACTTCAGGGCGTAGTGGTAGTCACATTTATCTTCAAATGTCTGTTCAAAATTCCAGTCCCGCTGGAGTTGCTGGAGCAGGGACAGGTCACGGGTAATAAAGCAGCCCATCTCTTCCTGGATCGGCAGCATCTTGTAGTTGTGCAGAGGGACTCCGATCAGGGACCAGGTACCACGGGAGAAATCAAGCCCTTCCAGAATACGCTCAGCGTACAGGGGGCTGCTCAGCAACCCGGTGAAAACCAGACACAAGGCAAGATAGCGGCGGGTCATGCGAAATAGGGCCGTTTAGATGAAACCACCTATAAAGGTACGCACTCCGGAGAAATGTACCAAGTGTTTGTGAAAAAGTTGCTGTGTGTGGGACTCATGCCGGATTGTCATACTGACCCTCTTCAGCCTGCTGCACCAGTACCCGCGCCTCTATGCTGCGGGCAGTAGGCGTATTGGCGATACCTCCCAGGGCGGTTTCTTTGTATTTGACCTCCATCGCTGCGCCTACCTCACCCATCGCATCTATGACCTCATCCACCGGGATGACGGCACTGTCACCTGCCAGGGCTATCTGTGCAGACGCAAAGGCGATGACAGCCGCAGAGCCATTTCGTTTGACACAGGGTACCTCTACCAGCCCGGCGATCGGGTCGCAGATCAGGCCCAGCATGTTCATGATGGTGATGGCGACGGCCTCAAATATCTGCTCCAGGTCACCACCGAGGCAATACACAATGGCACCGGCCCCCATCGCAGCGGCGGTCCCGGTCTCCGCCTGACATCCACCTACGGCTCCGGAGATAGAGGCTCTTTTTTCAATGATCAGGGCGATGCCGGCACTGACCAGCATACCCTCCAGCAGGACGCGCCGGGGGATCTGGTGCAGCGCCTCCAGGGTCGTGAGCACCCCCGGCATGATGCCTGAGGCACCGGCAGTCGGGGCTGCCACGATCCGCCCCATACAGGAATTGACCTCCTTGGCAGCCAGGGTATAATAAAGCAACTTCTGGAAATTTTCGCCCAGGACACTGATGTTACAGTCGCGGACTTTTTTTGCCCCATTGTTGATCATGCCGCTGACAGAGGTCATATCCTCTTCCAGGCCCGTATGCACGGCATCGTGCATGACCGCATAAGCCTGCTCCATTTTAGCCCAAATCTCAGGCTCGGTACGCCCGCGCTGCTCCATCTCGTAGGTAAGTACGGGTTCCCAGGGGGCTTGTCCATGTGTCTCACACCAGGACTTCCACTCAGCAAAACTGTCAAAAAGGATCCGCATAGGTAACTCAGTCAGTCTCAGGGTACAAGTCGTCACGCCGGTGCTCCGGTCGTTTTTTCTTGTGTAATATACGGAGATTCCGGCACCAGCACAGCCCGCTTCCGTATAATGTTCCTGTCTGGACACGAACTTTATTTCCTCGCCACCAATCTTCTGACCTGTATGCCGTTTGACGATATCAGCTATCTGCGCACCGGAAATGAACGCCAGCAGGCCGTATATGACCTGCTCTCACGTCACCAGGTGATGGAGCGCCTGGCAGGATACGATCCCATCCTGGCGGGCACCGTACCCATCGGGCTGGATGTACCCGGGAGTGACCTGGACATCCTCTGTTGCTGGAAGAGGATGGAGGATTTTTGGGCAGATATGCATACCGGGTTTAGGGGAGAATCAGGATTTTATAGCAAAATACTCCCGCAGTGGCAGGCAGCCAAGGTTTGTTTTGAGCTGGAAGGCTGGCCGGTGGAAATCTTTGGGCAGGGCTGTCCTACACGTCAGCAGCGGGGGTATCTGCACCTCGTCCGCGAGCACGAACTCCTGACCCGGCTGGGACCAAAGTTCCGGGCGCAGGTCATGGCCCTGCGGCAGGCAGGCGTCAAAACCGAACCTGCCTTTGCGGCGGTACTGGGGCTGTCAGGGGATCCGTATGAAGCGCTGCTAAGGTATCAGGTGCAGGAGATTCAAGGCTAATCTGAGAGAAGTATTTTAAAAAAATTTTACCGCTCGGATGTAAAGTCATTTCTCCAATACGTTTTATAATTGTTACTTTTTTCCACCACAATCAACCTCCTTACTAAGCATTCATCTTGTCAAACCCTTACCCTTCCAACTCCATGACCTTACAGATCAAGCGATGGATTAGCGCCATCATCCTCAGTATGCTGCTGCTGCCTGTTCTTGCACAGGAGCTCAAAAAACCTAGTATTTCGACCAGTGGTACGGTATATGCCATTGCCCGGCGGGACAGTATCACCTACCTGGGTGGTGCATTTTATGAAGCCGGGTATTATTCCTCCCGGCTGGCCCTGACAGACTCTTTGGATGCTTTTCCTGATACCGACTTCCCGATGGCCAATGGTGCCATTGAAGATATAGAGTCCGATGGCAATGGTGGCTGGTATGTAGGCGGATCCTTCTCTCAGATCGGGGGCCAGGGCATCCGCTATCTGGCGCATATCCTGGCAGATGGCAGTGTGGACCAGACCTTTAACCCCAATCCCAACTCGACCGTGTACGACCTGCTGCGGGTGGACGGCGACCTGTACGTAGGCGGGTCTTTTACAGAACTGGCTGGTCAGACTGTTCGATATGCCGGCCAGCTTGTCCTGGGCACAGGCCAGGCAGGAGCCTGGCAGCCTGACCCCAACTCCACCGTATATGCCCTGGCCTATAACCCCGCGACCTCCATTTACGTGGGGGGCAGCTTCACGTCCATAGCGGGCAAGTCGCAGCGGTACTTTGCAGAGATACGGATCGCGGCAGACACCCTGATCCCGACCATCTCTGTCAACAGCACGGTCTATGACATCGTGATCAGTGGCAATGATGTATACCTCGGGGGATCCTTTAGCGAGGCGGGACATTATACATCCCGGATGGCTATCACCCGGCAGGATGTGGACTTTCCTGACAACCGTTTTCCTGAAATAAACGGCACACTGGAGCGTATAATCTCAGATGGTGCCGGGGGATGGTACATAGGGGGTAGTTTTTCGCAGGTGGCAGGTACCAACCGCCGGTATCTGGCGCATATCCTGAGTGATTACTCGCTGGATGCCAACTTTAATCCAGACCCTAACGCTACCGTATATACCCTGGAAAAATACGGCAACCTGTTATACGTGGGGGGCAGCTTTACCCAGATCGGAGGGCAGAGCCAGGGATACGCAGCCTGTATTGACCTGACTAATGGCAGCCTGGTCTCTTCCTGGAACCCTCAGGTCAACAGCACTGTGTATGCCATCAGCCGCGAAGACAGCCTTATCTACCTGGGCGGGAGTTTTACGACAGTCGGCGGAGAACGCCAGCGGTATCTGGCCCGGGTCACCGCAACATCGGGTGCCGTTCGTCCCTGCATGTCCACCAACAGCACCGTCTATGCGATTGAAATAGCCTCCGCTGCTACGGGTGGAGACGGCAGGACTTATCTCGGCGGCAGTTTTTCGGAGCAGGGATATTATGCACCGTCACTGGGGATGGTCACCTCATCGGTAGCGGATTTTCCAGACCCGGCGTACCCTGCTGCCAACAGTACCGTCTATGCGGTGATACCGGATGGGGCTGGCGGCTGGTATGTAGGGGGAAGCTTCAGCCAGATCGGCAATCAATCTGTGAGTCGGCTGGCCCATATCCTGCCCAATAAAACCGTGGACCCCTCTTTTGTCCCGAATCCCAGCAGCACGGTATCTGCCCTGCTCCTGTCCAATAATGTCTTGTACGTGGGGGGCTCTTTCACACAGATCGGCGGAGCCAGCGCGGGCCGGGTAGCGGCCCTGGATGCTACAACCGGGCAGGTACTGAGCGGCTGGATCACCAGCCCACCGACAGCCAATAGTACCGTAGAAGCCCTGGCCCTCGACGGAACTACCCTCTACATCGGCGGTAGTTTTACCGACCTCAATGGACAGACCCGAAACCGCCTGGCAGCCCTGGACGCCACTACAGGGGCACTCCTGGCCTTAAATCCCGGCCTCAACAGCACGGTATACGGTCTGGCCCTTGATGGGAATGCACTCTATATAGGAGGATCCTTCTCGCAGATCGCAGGTCAAAGCCGGAGTTATCTGGCGGCCCTGGACAAAACGACAGGTACGCTGATTGCAGGTTTTAACCCCATGGTCAACTCCACGGTCTATAGCCTGGAAGTACGCGGAGGACAACTATATGCCGGCGGTAGCTTCACCATGGCGGGTGGTCAGCCCCGTAACTATGCGGCCCAGCTCAACCTGACCTCCGGATCCGCCACTACCTGGAACCCTAATTTTAACAGTACGGTGTACTCCCTGCGAAATGGCTATGCTGGTGGCAGCTTCACAACGGCAGGTGGGCAATCCCGGCGGTATGCTGCCAAGATTGAGGACAATGGCACCCTGGCATCCTGGCATCCAGACCTGAGCAGCACCGTATACACCATCGGGAACAATGGAACGGATGTCCTCCTGGGAGGCAGTTTTACCTACTTCCGCTACCGTACCCGCAATTACCTGGCCGTCATGGAACCACAGACCGGTCAGATCGTTGACAGCTGGACGGCTACCGCCAACAGCACTGTATATACCCTCAAGCGGCAGGACAACACGTATATGTATGTGGGCGGTAGCTTCACCCAGCTCGCCGGACAACCCCGCAACTATGCCGGGGAAATCAATATCTCCGGTGCCGGTACTGCTACCGCCTGGAACCCCAACCTCAACTCGACCGTGTATGGCCTCAGCTTTGAGGCTGACACAGTATTTTTGGCAGGCTCCTTTACCACTGCCAGCGGTCAAAACCGGAAGTACGCTGCGGCCGTTACGAATACCAATCATAGTACCAGTGCCCTGCTGCCCTGGAATCCACAACTGAACTCCACCAGCAATACGGTCCTGGCTGATGCTGCTAACCGGGTGGTGATCGGGGGCGGATTTACCTACTTCAAGTACGAAACCCGCAGTTACCTCGCCGCCCTGGACAACTCCAGCGAACTGGTGCAGGCCTGGAATCCCAACGTCAACAGCACGGTATACAGCCTCGTACTTGATGACAACAAGCTGTATGCCGGGGGTACTTTCTCCCAGATCGGCGGACAACCACGCAGAGGGGTATCCCGCTTTAATATCAGTCCGGGTGCCGCCAATACCCTGGATATCGCCTGGAATGCCAATTTTTCCGGTAGCCCCACGATCTATGGTGTGACAGTGACCGGGGACCGGGTCTATGTGGCAGGATCCTTTGATGAGCCATTTGCCGGGAATGCCCGCAAACATGCTGCTGCCTTCAGCAAAACCAGTGGTACGCTGCTGCCCTGGAACCCACGCCTCAGCAACAGTGCCAATGTGATTGCGGTAGCTGGGGGAGATATTTGTATCGGGGGCTCATTTGACTACTTAAAACACGAAAGCCGCAGCAACCTCCTCGCATATAATGAAAATACAGGCTTGATCACCCCCTGGAACCCCAACGTCAACAGCAATGTATATACCTTCATGCTGGACAGCCTGCACATGTACCTGGGAGGGGCATTCACCCAGGCTGGCGGACAACCCCGCAACTACCTGGCACAGATCAACCTGAGCACGGGTAATGCCACTACGTGGAACCCTAACCTCAACAATGCGGTCTATGCGCTCGCCCGCAGCGGTAACACACTCTACGCAGGTGGTGCTTTCACGACAGCCAAGGGCCAGAGCCGGAACCGGGCGGTAGCCTTTACGACGACCAGCGATACGCCACTTGACTGGAACCCAGATGCTGATCAGGACGTCAATGCACTTCTGGTCCTGGGTGACAAGGTATATATGGGCGGCAGCTTCACCACGCTTAATGGACAGGCACACGCACGCCTGGCCCGCGTAGACGCTACCAGTGGCCTCAAGGATAGCTGGACACCTGCCCCCAACAGCACGGTTAATGCCTTGAGTGCCAACAGCCAGTACTTGTTTGTCGGTGGTTCCTTCTCTCAGATCGGTGGACAGGGCATCCGGTATGTCGCTTCCTATGACCTGGGGACTTCTGCCCTGCGCACCAACTGGGATGCCCTGGTCAATAGTACGGTACAAGGCATCACGGCGAATGACAGCCTTGTGGGCATCATGGGTAGCTTCACCCAGGCAGGTGGGCTCACCAGCCGGTACGGAGCCATCCTTAGCCCTGGCGGGGGAGTTGCGATTACAGGGTTTGATCTGGCCTCTACGGGATATGTGATCTATGATGCCGACAGCCTGCTGTATCTGGGAGGTAATTTCTCCTCGGCTGAGGCATATGCACGTGCCCGGTATCTGGCAGTATACCGCAAGAACTTCTTCGTAGGCCTGGAACCCGTGTCTCAGGCCGATCTTGGGGTAACTGTTTATCCTAACCCGGCCACTGAGTACCTGACCATCACGCATGACCGTACCCAGACACTGTCTTATGCCCTGATGACCCTCACAGGCCAAACCCTGCGCCAGGGCAGCCTGGAGCTGGAAACCACACTGCCGGTAGGTCACCTGCCTGCGGGTATGTACCTGCTGCGGGTATACGACGAGACCCACAGCACCGTGATCCGCGTGGTGGTGCGCTAAGACCTCAACCCGGATGAAAAAGCCGCCCGCAGGTCCGGGCGGCTTTTTTTGTATATTGCCCCTGAATCTTCTGGTATGGACTTTCCCCTTTCTGTCCCGTCCCTGCTTTTTTCGGCGATCTCGCTGATCATGCTGGCCTACACCAACCGGTTCATGGCCCTGGCAAGCCTGATCCGCAGGCTCCACGAGTCGTACATGGCCAGTCCTGACCAGAAAATCCTGCCCCAGATCGCCAATCTCCGCCGCCGGCTCCGCCTGATCCGCACCATGCAGGCCCTGGGGATCATGGCCCTGATCATGGCGGTGTGCAGCATGTTTTTGATCTACCTCCAGGAGATGCTCTGGGCCCAGGGAATGTTTGGGCTGGCCCTGCTCCTGCTGATTGCCTCGCTGGTGACCTCCTTCTGGGAAATCCTCATCTCCAACCGGGCCCTGGAGTACCAGCTCGCTGACCTCGAAGACCTGCTCAACCAGGAGGACCGCACGGGTGTCGGGCTGCCGCTGCCGTTTGGGAAGGGGCATAAGGAAAAATAAACAGATTATGCCTCCGAATCCGGGATATGGCGGAGGATCTGGTAGTCTCCCTGCATACCGGATCAATCGGGCATCAGATAGCAAACATATCCCGCACCCAGATTGGTCTTATAATGTGTCCCTTCATTAGAGGAGTACTCCACGGACAGGATGATTGTATGGATTTCCAGGTTAAAATGCATCTGCACATCGTGATCCGCAATGGTCAACTGCTCAGCAGGAGCTGAACCAGTAACTGTCCCGGTTGGGTCCTGCCGGGGAAAGGTATTCCTGATGATCCTGCGCAGTTGGGTCTCATCCAGGTACGTCAGGCTGTCTGACCTGAATAGGGGTCTGAGACGCGCAACCACGCTGTCCACCTGCTGGCTATCCGCGATGAGAGAGCGTACATTATTGGTTTCTCCGATGGTGGTATGTAACCAGATATTGCCCAGGTCAATTTTTGTGACTGATGCTGGCATTATTCCGTACTGAATGCTGACTGCCCCTGCGAGTCCCGCTATATGCGTCCGGTCTGGGTTAGGACCATCCATCCAGTTATCGGAGGCATACACCCGGCCCAGCCGTTTAAATTCAGCCAGGTTGGTCGCCGTAGCATGAATATCTGCCACCATCCGGGCCACTTCGAGGCGGGTAGCGGTCGCCGCTACGCCCCAGTCAAGCAACAACTGCGACACAGCCGTTGGAAAATCAGCTGCCGTATCCATCATCACAATGACTGGCGAGTTGTCATTTTCGGTTGGTCCGTATGAGGTGTTGTGCTGATTTTCATTTTGATGACTGCACGCAGCGGCTACCATCCACATCAGGAACAGGTACCAGGTATTTCGCATGGGCTTTTCAGGAAAACGGAACACAGAGAGGAGGCAACTTACTGAAAATTCCTTTTATGTCTCCTCAACGTCAGGATATGTGTTATCAACATCTGAAACACTATTGACAACCCCGTCCTTACGTTACTTTCCCTTCCCCCGGCGCAAATCATACTCCAGCCCGAGGATATACTGCGTAAAATTGTACTTGTCCGCGATCTGGTTGAATATCTGGTAATTAACAAAGCCCAGCTCGAAAGCAGCCCGCTTGCCGAAGGGGAATACAACCCCGCCGCCCAGCGACCAGTACCAGTTGCCGGGGGTGCGGTAAGGGTCCAGGTCACCGCAGGTGCAGTAGTCGCCCCGGTACAGGCCTACCTCCGGAAACAGCCGCACGTCGGGATCCCGAAAGAGGTCATATTGTCCAAATATCCCTGCCAGGTTATACCGGTTGCGCCCGCTGAGGTCACTCCGCGTCCAGAGCTGCATCCCGCTCACGCCGACGCTCCACCGCTCCTTAAATACCCAGGCGGCGTTGAGGTTGAGGGTAGACTCGCTGTATCTCCCGACTTCATTTTGCCAGATATACGTAAACGATCCGCCCAGCCGGAGGAATCCCCCGGAATCCGATACCGTGTCTGCTTCAGCCACCGGCGTAGTATCAGGCAATCGTACCCGAGGCTTACGGATGGGAGACAAAACCGCCGGAGGATGGTTGAGCATAAGATCCAGTCCCACACTTGGCTGCAGGGCGATCCATTTTCGGTCCGGTGCCTGGGGTATATACGTACTCAGGTAGGTGACTTCCAAGGCCAGATAGCGGGTAAGGTATATATTTCCGCCTATCCCTACCTGAAAAGTATGCATCTCAGGCCGGTCGAGGGTCACCAGCGAGTCCAGCGCCGAGTACAGATTGGTCACCCGATGGCCCAGAAAGGCGTATCCCTTAAACCGCGTTTGGACAAAAGGTGGAATTGATAACCGATGTTTGGCACCTGATGGCCAGGCGGGGATATACCACCGGGCAAAATACCCAACTCCATAATAGGCTTCCCGCTGAACCCCCGTCCCGGACTCAAATCCATAATCGCCCTGGAGACCCAGCAGCCACCGGTGCGACACAAATAGCCCGATCCGGGGCTGAAAATTAAGGTGGGTATATCGGAATTTTTCATCTGTATCCGGGTAGCGGCCCGATACCAGCAAGCCGCCTGACGATGTCCCGACGAGCCAGGTACCTTTGCGGGAAAACGTGTCATGTGAAACAGGCTCTGACAAATGCTGGGCTGACACAAATACAGGCTGCATGATCAACAGCCAACCTATACAGCTCAACTGAAGGGAAAAAACATAAAATGGCTTCATTGGCGTACTAGTTTGTTAATCAGACATATATGTCACCTGATTACCCTGCATCTTACCAGACACAGCGTATTTCTTTCCAGGGATATCTTAAAAAAATAAGCCAGCTATGGAAAATAAAATACGTACACTTACCCCAATAATCCTATCCTTTTATCCGGGTGTCAATTTTTTTCCACCCTGCTCAAGGGCCCCTATACCACTGTATCACCTGCCGCCTGCTGCCGCTGCAAGCCCAGCCCCCGTCAGCGGGGATGACCCGGTGACTCTCCATCATGCGGGAGATATGTAGCATCAGACCGTACTGCCTACAAATGAAAATGTCCAGTAATTATATAATTAACCATTGGAATCGCAGGCAAAGTCAGGATATATTTGTATGTTGGTTCTGATAAATAAAGCCTTATGGAAGCACGCGCGCTTGATACATTTGATCTCAGCACCTACCTCCAACTGGAGTCGGAGTCGGATACCAAATATGAATTTTATAACGGTTATATCCTGGCGATGGCGGGCGGGACACCGCGCCATGGATTGATTGGCGGTAACTTTCTTACAGCCCTGAATATTGCCCTGCGGGCCGCTGGAAAATCCTGCAAGGTATATAGCAGTGACGTAAAAGTAGCCATTGCCAAAGCTAACCAGCGTTTTTATCCTGATGTGTCCGTCGTCTGCGGGCCTGTGGCCTACGACGATACAGAACCCCGCGCCCTCACCAATCCCATGGTTATTGTCGAAGTACTTTCTGACACTACCGAAGCACTGGACCGGGGAAACAAATTTCGCGGCTACCGCCAGTTGGAGAGCCTGCGAGAGTATATACTCGTAAGCCAGGACAGGGCACTGGTAGAGGTGTTTTCACGCGCCGAAGAAGGTGTATGGCGCATCCAGACAGCCCTGGGGATGGACGGAGCCTTTGAACTGCCTTCACTGGACATCCAGCTCCTCAACAGCGAGGTGTATCTGGGCGTAGAGGACTTGCAGACGGATGAGCCCAGCCTGTAGCCTCAGCCCTTTTTACACAGTGCTGTTTCTCCCGGCGGTATTTCATGCCCCGCAAGGTCACTCCACCACCACCGTATCACCTGCCGCCTGCTGCTGCTCCCACCATTCCTTAAACCCATCCATTGAGTACGGAAACCAAAACTCGTCGCAGTCCATCGCCAGGCGTTGCTCGTCTGTCAGGACCGGGAAGCGGGTTTTGCGGAGGCTGGCAAAAGCCGGATCCTGGTATATCCGCTGAAAAAAATCACCCCAGATCGGCAGGGCCGTGCTGGCTCCCTGGCCGTAGGCCATAGACCGGAAGTGCACCCGCCGGTCATTGGCCCCGACCCAGACCCCGGCCACGAGGCCGGGGGTCGCCCCCACAAACCACCCATCAGCCTGGGATTGAGTCGTTCCTGTTTTGCCGGCAATATCACTGCTCAACCCAAACCGGGTGCGCAACCCACGCGCCGTGCCATTGTCCACGACATTGCTGAGCATATGGATCATCAGGCTGGCCGTCTCCGGGCGGATGGCCTGAGGCATCTCGCGCACAGCAGGTGCCTGCCAGCGGAGGTGATGGCGCTCGTCCACGATCCCCAGCAGATACGCCGGATACACCCGCCGTCCCCCGTTGGCAAAGGCACTATACACACAGGTGATGTCGTAGAGCGAAGTCTCGACCGTACCCAGGGCTACAGCAGGATTAGGGGCCAGGGTTGCATGAAGGCCCAGGGTATCCGCGACCCGCTGGACCTGCTCCCAGCCGATCTGCTGGTAGAGGTTGACCGTAGCGATATTGACCGAGTGGGTCAGGGCTCCCTGGAGTGAATATTCTCCGCCGTAGTCTCCGTCAGCATTTTGGGGCGACCAGTTACCATAGCCCTCGTAGGTGGTCTGTTCGTTAGCGATATATTCGCAGGGCGAAACCCCGCTCTCAAGGGCAGCTGCATATATCACCGGCTTAAAACAAGACCCCGGCTGGCGGCGGCTCCGGATATGGTCATACTGAAAAAAACGGTGATTGATCCCTCCGACCCAGGCCTTGACATAGCCCGTGCCGGGATCGAGGGCCAACAGGCCCGCCTGCATCATAAAGGTACTGTGCAGGATGGAGTCGGCGGGGGAGAGTGTATCCAGCCGGATGCCTTGCCAGGTAAACAACTGCATGGGCACCGGGCGGTTGAATATCTGCCGGATGCTGTCCTCCGGCAGGCCCAGGCTCCGAAGTTGCTGGTACCGGGGTGATGCTTTGATGGCCTGGTCCAGGAGGTTGCCTGTCTCCCGGATGCGGTTGCGGCCTTTCCACTCCCGGTCAAAAGCCGCCTGGATCCGTTTCATCTGGACCGTCATCGCAGCCTCCGCATGGCGCTGGATACGGGCATCCAGCGTGGTATAAATTTTAAGTCCGTCGGTATACAGATTGGGGTAGGTACCATCGGGGCCGGGGTGAAGTTTGCACCAGCGCTCCAGCTCCTGCCGGAGAAACTCCCGAAAATATGGTGCCAGGCCCTCATTGTGATTGTCGGGCTGGTACTTCAGCACCAGGGGCAGGGCCACCAAGGAGTCGTGTTCGGGCTGTGTCAGGTAGTGCTGACGGGCCATTTGGGCCAGGACTACATCCCGCCGGGTACGGGCCCGATCCGGATACAGACGGGGGTTGTAGGTGGTGGTAGCCTTGAGCATCCCGATCAGTACCGCAGCCTGCTCCGGCCGCACCTCGCGGGCACTGCATGAAAAAAAACGGCGGCAGGCGACCTCAATCCCAAACGTATTGTCTCCAAAAGGAACCGTGTTGAGGTATCGGACGAGGATCTCATCCTTGCGCAAGGCCCGCTCCAGCCGACGGGCTACCACACTCTCCCGGAGTTTATTGACAGGCAATGAAAACCATCCGTAATCCTGCCGGGGAAAAAGATTTTTGGCCAGTTGTTGGGTCAGGGTAGATCCGCCGCCTGCGCTTTCGTCCCGGAGCAATACCGTACGCACCAGGACACGGGGCAGGCTGAGCAGGTCCACCCCCCGGTGGTGATAAAACCGCCGGTCCTCTGTGGCGATCAGGGCGGCCGTCACGCAGGGCGCGAGCTGCCCGTACGAAACCGGGGTGCGGTTTTCGATGAAATACTTGCCCAGCAGCACACTGTCCGCACTATATACCTCTGAGGCGATCGGGACTGACTCGCGGGCCAGGTCACGGGCCCGGGGCAAAGGACCGGTGATTCCCAGGGCCACAAGGTCATATGCCATCATCCCAAAGGCAGGTACAAACAACAACCCACCCAGCCCCCAGGCCAGGAGCCGGTGTGCACGGATCAGGGGAACCATCCCCGCATATCCGGCCAGCAGGACCTGCTGCACAACTTGTAGGTATTTCATGGGCGTAAGGCTAACACTCCGTCAAGATCAGGCAAAAAGGCCCTCATCGGACAGGAGCATGGTGATCACCGTCAGTACAAAATAAGGCACCAGGTCGGCGGCCCCCCGGTAGTCTTTGGCGATACGCTGTCCAAAAAACAACATGGTCAGACTCAGTCCGGCTACCTGTGCACCCGCCCGCATGAGCAGCGGGGCACTCCCGGTCAGTACCAGCAGCCCGCCCAGGGCCAGCAGGATACCGGCTGCGACTTCACATATCAGGACTGTCACCAGCATCGGCGGAACCAGTCCCCGGAGGGGCGTAGCCGCAAAATGCCCCTTGAGCCAGGAAAGATTGCCCTTCCAGTCCAGGATTTTGTCTATCCCGGACTGTAGAAACAGGATGGCCAGAAAGGCGGCACTCAGTGTCCGCACGACAGCCAGCGGTGAGATATTGAGTAATGAGTCCATGCAGCAACGATTACAGGATACAGATTGTCAGGTTAATCCCGGAATACCGGTGGTTGTTTGGTCATACTCGCCTGAAAGGCCTGCATCAGGTCTTCGGAGAGGAGCATGCCGGCATTCCAGGTGGCGATATAGTTGAGTCCGTCTGCGATGTCATGATCGCGGGTATAGAGGATCATTTCTTTGGTCCCCCGGACTGAGAGGGGAGACTTGGCGGCAATGGTCCTGGCAATATCTGTCACGCCAGCCAGGAGGCTGTCACGGTCCGCAAAGGTACGGTTGACCAACCCGACGGTCATGGCCTCCGGGCCTGCCATTTTGCGGCCTGTGTAGGCCAGTTCGCGGGCGATACCGTCCGGGATCAGCCGGGGCAGGCGCTGGAGGGTACCCAGGTCGGCGACCATGCCCATATCAATTTCTTTGACCGTAAAATAAGCATCATCCGTGGCATAGCGCATGTCACAGGCACTGACAATGTCTATCCCCCCGCCAATACAGCCGCCGTGAATGGCAGCCAGGACCGGCTTACGGCATCGCTCGATAGCAGATACACAGTCCTGGAGCTTGAGGACCGTCCGGCGGAGGCCTTCCCGCTTGCGGCCCTCACAGGTGCCATTCATCTGCTGGCTGATGCTCATCAGCATCTCCAGGTCTATCCCGGCACAAAAATGTTTGCCTTCACCTGCCAGCACAATCACACGTACCGGCTCGTGACCATCCAGGTATTCAAAAGCTGCCTGCATTTCTTCCCAGGCTGTCTGGTTGAGGGCATTGGCTTTTTCAGGCCGGTTAAACCGCAACTGGGCTATATGGTCCTGGATATCGAGGGAAAGTGTCTGAAAGGTCATACGGGGATCAGGGGTTGGGGAGCGGACATGTTTCCAGGGCCTGAGATACCTGCTGAAAAGAAGTCTTCGGCAGGTCATTGCCCCATGCGCCCTGAATATACTGAATCAGGCTGGTAATTTCAGCGGGGGTGAGTGTATTATTTCCGGGCATAGGCCGGTTATAGGTGCGACCGTTTACGACGATGGCCCCTTGCTGGCCCTGGCGGATGATACAGGGCAATTGATCCGTATGCAGGCGGAGATAATCAGCACCTGCCAGCGGAGGAATAATCCCGCGCAGGCCCTGTCCCTGCTCCAGGTGACAGTTCTGACAATGTTGTACATACAGGCGCTGACCAGCAGGCGCCTGCTGATCGAGTCCGTACCGGATGAGAAACAATGCTCCGATCAGCAGGACCGGCCAACCAAAGCTGAGGACAGCACGAAGGGTAATACCCTTACGATCAGGGTTTTTCATCCAGCAACCGTCCTATATCACGCATCAGTTTATCCACCTCCTCTGCCGAAGTACCATCATAGTACCCCCGTACCCGCCGCTGGGGATCCAGCAGAATAAAGGCACCGCTGTGAATATATCCGCCGGGGGCAGAAGCTTCAACGGCTGCCGAGATCATATAATGTTTGGCCATCGCGTGGAGGCTGTCGCGCTCTCCCGTGAGGAAATGCCAGCGCCGGGACTCTACTCCTAATGCCGATGCGTATTCCCGCAGGGTTGCTACACTGTCATGGGCAGGGTCAATGGTATGCGACAGGATCACGATCCGGTCGTCTGCCTGAAATTTTTCATACACCCGCACCAGTTGCTCCTTCATTTTGGGGCAAATAGACGGACAATACGTGAAAAAAAAGTCTGCCACCACAATTTTGCCAGCCACGGTAGCCTGGGTGACCGCCTGGCTGTCCTGATCGGTAAATCCAAAATCCGGAATCGCATACTCAACGGTATCTCCACTGGGAGACAGGTGAGGCACTCCCAGGACCGGCAACGGTCCCGTGGGAGACTGGGTACAGGCCACCAGCAGGCTCAGGGCAATACTCCCGGTCAGAAATGAATATTTCACTGGATAAGGGCTTCGGCTTGTTTGATAGCGGCCAGGGTGCGGGTCTTAATCGAGGTAATCTGCGCAAGCTGATCCGTCAGATAAGCTGTAGCAGCCGCGTGATCCATCTGTTTCAGCTCACCTACCCGGTAGTTTTTCATCCAGTCCATCATGGCCTCATCGGCAGCGTCCAGCTCCTGTACGGCTCGGTAGTATTTTTCCACGAGGGCGGTGTCCACTTGTTCCATTTGTTTGGAGTCGTCCAACTTTTGGGAGAGGGACTTGCGGAGTTTGGGGAGCTGCTCGTGTACAGCAGGCATGATCTCATCATGGATCGCCAACACCTTGTCTTCGAGGGCTGGCACGGTGGTATCACATGCGCTTAATCCCAGGATCAGCATTACAGCCCACCAGATAGGTTTTACTTTCATCGGGGTTTGGTTTCAAGTCAATTTCACATGCAATTACGGCAGGTGCGTATCAGGAAACAAGTTTTCCCGGTATTGTGCCGGTGATATTCGTCAGTCCTGGTAGATGGCGACCCGGGTCTCTCCGGTACTGGTCACAAATGCCCGGTACATGCCTTCCGTATTAAACGGCATGGTAATATGCCCCTCTTTGTCCACGGCAATCAGGCCACCGGTACCACCGAGGGGCGGGAGTTTTTGGTGAATGATCTCCTCAGCCGCCGTTGTCAGGGAGGTATGTCCGTATCGCATGCGGGCGGCCACATCATAGGCTACGACATTTCGGATAAAATACTCTCCGTGTCCCGTACAGGAGACAGCACAAGTCGCATTGTCGGCATAGGTACCCGCCCCGATGATGGGGGCATCCCCTACCCTTCCGTAACGTTTGTTGGTCATGCCCCCGGTCGAGGTACCGGCAGCGAGATTGCCGTGTTTGTCGAGGGCTACGGCCCCTACGGTGCCGCGTTTGTGACGAGCCGGATCACGGGGATCCGGAGTGGTTTGTTGTTTTTCGGCGGCCTGTACCTCGCGGAGCTGGCGTGTCCGGTCTTCGGTAATAAAAAACCGGTTGGACACAATCTCCAGGCCCTGCGCAGCCGAAAATGCCTCTGCACCTGCCCCCGTGAGCATGACGTGCTCGGAGTTTTCCATGACCCTGCGGGCCGCTGCGATGGGGTGCCGCACCGTTTTGACCCCGGCGACAGCCCCTGCCATCCCCGTGCGCCCACTCATAAATGATGCATCCAGCTCCGCGGTCCCCTCATGCGTCAGGACGGCACCCCGTCCGGCATTAAACAGTGGATTATCCTCCAGCAGCCGGATCGAAGCTTCTACAGCATCTTCTGCGGTACCGCCAGCGGCCAGGATCGTACGGCCTGCGTCCAGAGCTTCCTGCAGGCCTGCCCGGTAAGCTGTTTCTTTTTCGGGCGTCATGGCCGCCCGGGAGATCGCCCCGGCACCCCCATGAATCACCAGGACATAGTCCGGACGTATCCGCCGGGTGGCCAGCACCCCTGCCAGGCCCGCAATGGCTAACACCAAATATAAGTATCGCATAACGAGGTAACCACTTCAAACCGGGCAACCGCTCCGGATTCTCAAATATACAATTTCCAGAAAAACATACTATGGTGCTTTTCCCTCTGGTCCGGGCTATGTATCTTTCTTCGGCCGCAGGCATAAAATACCCGCTGCCTCTCCCCTGCCTTTGATTGTACGTAATCTGTCTTGTATGAAGTCTCTCACCTGTTATCTGATGATCCTGGCTGCCATTATGATACTCCCGCCCCTGGCAGGGTGCCAGCCCGCCCCGCCTGACCACCAGCAGGTCCTGGTGGTGACAACCCCTGACTGGAACACCGCTCCGGGCGAAATGCGGCTGTACCAGTGGAGCTCCGGCCAATGGCAGCAACACGGTGCGGTCATCCCGGTCATCGTGGGTCGAAACGGCATGGCGTGGGGTGTCGGGACAGAAGACTTCACCTCCCGGCCCGGCCCCGTCAAACACGAGGGCGACAAACGCTCCCCGGCCGGCGTATTTGAGCTGGGAGAAGCCTTTGGGTACGCACCTCCCCAGGACGCGGCCTGGTGCAAGCTCCCCTATGTCCACGTGACCGCTGCCACGATGTGCATTGAAGACACCACCTCAAGGGTGTATAACCGCATCCTGGACGAAGGCAGCACACCACCGGACTGGACCAGCACCGATCACATGCTCCGGAAAGATGATCTCTATGAGTGGGGCGTCTTCGTCGCGCATAATTATCCGGACAGCCGGTCGGCAGCGGGCTCCTGTATTTTCCTGCATGTATGGAACCCCACCGGCAACGGCACGGCTGGCTGTACCTCTATGGACAAACAACAGATGAAGGACCTGATCGCCTGGCTGGACCCGGTTCATAAACCATTGCTGGTCCAGATGCCCGCAGATCAGTATCCAGCCTTCCGGAGTCAGCTCGGATTACCCCCGTTTTGAGCTCCAATCGCCCATAACAGGATTTTTTCAGGTTTATCTGTACAAGCCGCTAACCATTCAACCTGGATTCCGTAACAATCAACCTACGCTGACGGCTGTTTGCCCCGGCAGAATAACCGTTGAGGCGTGGCTGGCACATACAGGAGGTTTCTGGCAATAAATTTGCCCATGTTACTTCGTAGTGCGCAGAGATTTCCGGTACGTGAAATAACCACATCTATGTACTATATCAGAAAGACGGCGGAGGGCTGGTACATTCGGAACTATGCCACTGGTGCGATTAAAGTGTTGAATGAGGATGAAGTCGAACATTTGCTGAATGAGTTTCCCAATCTTCGGAACAGTACGTCCGTAACGTATTTCCGAAATAAGGTAAAGTCTATTCCAGATCTGCCATAACACCATGCTCCTTTGCCGGGGCACCGGCCATTCATCGAATAAGTTTTTTCATGGTGTTTGTTTGGGTTTGGACCGCTTCTCTCAACCAGGGGAGCGGTTTTTTTTAACCGGAGTTTTCGCCAATGGTCTGTTTGTATCCGTTTGTTTCTCCCTATTTGTATGCCCATGATTAGTTTTGACGACGGTCCTTACCGGTTTAATTACCGGATCGCAGGTGTGGCCATCCGGGATGGCCGCCTCCTCCTGCACCGGTTTCCGGCTGATGCTTTTTGGTCACTGCCCGGGGGACGGGCAGATGCCGGCGAGACCAGCGAGGCCACCCTGATCCGCGAGATGCGCGAGGAGACAGGCCTCACGGTGACCCATGCCCGCCTGATCTGGATCGCTGAAAATTTTTTTACGTACCGGGACCGGACCTACCATGAACTGGGTCTGTTTTATGCGATGGAGCTCAATACCACCGGTACGGCTCCGTTTGCCGGGGCTGAGGGCCACCATACCCTGGAATTCCGGTGGTTTAGCCCGGAAGAAATGGACCAGGTCGAGGTTTATCCCCTCTTTCTGCGCCGCGCCTGGCAAGAACCCACACAGGGCATCCGGCATTTTGTGGAGCAACATATCCGGTAACCTGCGCAGTGAGTAGGGGAAAACATCTGGTACTTGTTAACATACTGAATATGTTTGTATATTAACCAGATATATTATTCACCCAACACATGTTACCATGATGCGAAAACTTATCCTCGCCGGTATTTTTATTGCCGGGATTTCCCTGCCCGCCCGTGCCCAAAACTGGGTAGATGTCATCAAGATTCTCCCTGATCTCTACAGCCTCTGGGAGTTGACGATGGGCTATGACCCCGGATTTGTGATGATCACCACCGATCGCAAACAGGGAGCCGACCTGTATATCGTGGATAAATCTACCGAAAAACGCCTCGGCAGTACCACCCCGGCCGATCCGGGGGCCTTCAAGATCAAGCCGGGCAGTTATCTTATCAAAGCCTACGACCGCAACAACCGGAAATTTTTCTGGAAAGAGTATGTCACGGTCGAGGAGGGTGAAATTTTCAGGCTTCGCCTCGACGACCGCAACATGCTGAAGGACCGGTAGCGGGATATCACTCGTCAGAAGGCCGCAATGGCCCGCTGCACCCGTTTCCAGGATATAAACTTAAAGTTCTGGGGCATCGCCTTGCCGTTCGGGCCGGGGTGTACCCCGTCCTGCACGATGAGCAGCCCGCGCTTGAAGGGACTGCCGGTACGGCTGGCTGTGATGTCCAGCCCGTCTGTTTCGCTGGTGCCGTCCGTCAGGGGGCCGTCACCGATGCTGAAGCTGCCCAGGTACACATTGGGTGTTTGTCGGTCAAAGACCGCGTAGGTATTATTCCCCTGAGACGAAGCGACAAGATACCCCCGGCCCTTGCGGGGTGCGTAGAGGGCCAGGCCCTCGACATCGTACCGGATGGCGGGATTGTCCTGGGTGCTGCCGGCGATCAGGGTGAGGTCAGCAGGTGCATCTGGCTCGGCAGCTCCCCGCCAGATCCCTTTGTCTTCTTCCCCGATGTAAAGGACGCCCAGCTCATCATCGGCGACCATGCCCTCCGGCTGCGTCTCCACCCGCAGGGTGCGCACTTTCCGGCCGGAAATTTCATCTTTGTTGTACGGCATCAGCTCCCACTGCTCGATCAGGCCTTCCTTGCCATTGACAAATACAAATATTTTCCCGCTCTCCGGGCTGCGGTACATACAGATCCCATATACCTCGGTCAGGGCAGTTTTGAGGCGATGGCCGCTGAGCAGGGTCAAGGCCCCCCCCGGCTGGATCCCAAATATCTGTATCTCCTGGGTAGCCCGGTCAGACACGGCCACCAGGTCTGTGCGGAGGCCGCTGCCGAGGGTAAATCCGTACCGGATGTCCACGTTGTTGGGGTTGCCGGTAGCGTAAGAGCGAATGCGCTTGCCGGTGAGGTCATACACTTCCAGCCCTACGCCCTTGACCGTACCCACGATCAGGCTCTGGCGCGGGTCGCCGGGGTGTATCCAGATGGCGGGATCATCAGCCGCGTCCTCTCCCCCCGTCGAAACGCTGGGCGTGGTCTCCACATCAGCGGTAATGACCTGGACAACAGGTTGGCCGATCGCAGCCAGCGCCGTCAGGAGCGCAAAAAACACCAAGAAGGGTCTCATAGGTAAGATTAAAACACAGAAAATAATACCAAATCAAGCGTCATGGGCCAACCGATCCATATCAGCATCCATTTTCACCGAGATGCGGCGCACCAAATCTACAACTTCCGGACATCATTTTTGGGGTACGGTTCTCCTGTGCTGAACACCGCTCACGGCCTGAAATGCAGCCTGACCCCGCCCCGTGCCCACCATGAGTAAAACTCGTGTTGTTTGATGCGGGTTTCCTCGCCGATATAGTACCGGAGGGGGGTATTGGTGAGGTTGACGGTGTTGAGGTACAGCTCCAGGTGGGTGTTGACTTTGTAGATCAGGTTAAAGTCGAGGTGGAGGTTTTGGGCGTAATAAATGTCCCAGGTTTTTTTGATGCCGAGCTGGTCCAGGAAGGACGCGTTGTAGTTGGCGGAGAGCTTGAGATACCAGCGGGGCGAGTCAAAAAAGAGGGCCAGGTTGGCGGCGTGGGGAGCCTGGCCGGGTAGGGAGATGGTCTCGGGCTGCCCGTCACGTGCGCGGATGGTGGCGCGGGAGTGGGTGAAGGTATAGTTGGCATAGACACCGAAATACTGCCAGAATCCTGGCAGGCGGTAAAACTGCTGGTTCAGGCTAAACTCCGCCCCCTGGACACTGGCCCGGAGACCATTTTGGGCGGTGGTCACAAAATACCATCCGGGGCGGGAAATGTTTTCGACATAAATCCGCTGCTCAAAGTAATAGACAAAATTATCTATCTGCTTAAAAAACACTCCGCCGGAGAGCAGGCCGCCCCGGTTGCGGTAGGTCTCCACCAGCAGGTCGAGGTTGATCGAGCGGGCAAAGTCCAGGTCAGGATTGCCGAGGGTGATCTGGCGGGAGTCCAGCTCTGACTGGCGGTAGGGCAAGATGTCCTCAAAATTGGGCCGCGAATATGTCCAGGTCGCTGCTGCCCGGAAATTGGTGCGGTTGTCTGGGCTGTACTTGAGGTGAAACTGCGGGAGCAAAAATGCGTAATCCCGCCCGCTGCGCAGGGTATCTATCCGCTCAAATGCATCCGAAAATGCCTTAAACTGCACGTCATACCCCAGGTAGTCTATCCGCGTGAGTTCGTAACGCAGGCCGGCCAGGGCCATCCATTTGCCCCAGTAGTGGGTCGCCATGCCATATGCCGCGTAGATGTCCTCAAAGGCCGTAAAGTCCTCCGCATGAGACTCTTCCTTGGTATCACTTTCCTCCAGTTTAAAGTGCTGGAAATAATAGTCCACAAAGTCCAGGCTCTGTCCGGGATCCGGGGTAGCCCCCAGCGCGAACCCACGGTCCAGCATGTTCAGGTCGTCAAATCCTCCTGCCAGCGTAGCCAGGGTCAGCTCTGGTCCGACGGAGTTGTATATCTGCCGGATGCTGTCAAAAGGACTATTAACCGCAAATACCTGATAATACTTGTGATATACCCGGCCCTGGTTGTCGCGCTGTTTTTCTTTCATGCGGACCTTGGCCCCGATCTTGATACTGCCCCGGTGAACGCCCGCTGCGTAGGTACGCTCCAGGTTCCAGCGGGCCGTGAGGTTCTCGTCGGTGGTGAGGGTATTCTGGAGGAGCATTTCGTCAAATTTGTAGTCCGTGTATTTAAACACCGTCGCAGAGTCGCGGGCGCGGGGGAAGGTAATCCGGGGATAGGTAGGCTCCGTGAGGTCAATGCCGATGTTGACCAGGTCATTGACAAAGTTGATGTCCATCCGGTCCGGGACTTTTTCATTGGCCAGCGAAAAACTTCCCATGTAGTCGAGTTTCCAGCCGTCCCAGACGTGTTTGCCCGAAAAATTGATGCTGCTGACGGTCTGTATCTTGAGGCGGTCCCGCACATCCCGCTCGATCTGGGCCTCCCGGGCACTGGTCTCACTGGTCAGGAACCCGCTCCCGATATTGTAGCGCACCCGGCGGCGGATCTCATCGTCGGAATATTGGTTGTAGAGCATGTTCAGCACAAAACCGTGCCGATCACTGGGCTTAAAGTCCCAGGTACCGCTCAGGCCGATACGCTGCCGGGTGATGTCGTAGTGCCGGAGCTGGATATCGTCGTAATGAATCCGGAACGTGGTGTCCCCCCCAAACCGGGATTCATTGAAGTCAAACTCCATGTTGTGGGAGTACCGCTGGTCCCGGAGCAGGGAAGCATTGACATAAAACCCAAACTTCTTGTAGCGCTGGCCGAAGGCAAACTGTCCGTTGTACTGGAGTTTTTCGCTGAGGTGATTGTAACCCGTGGCGAGGGCCGCGTGAATCTCCGGGACGGTATCTTTGGCCATTTTGGTGATGAGGTTGATCGCCCCGCCGATGGCATCGCCGTCAAGGTCCGGGGTCAGGGCCTTGTATATTTCGATGCTGGACAACTGGTCCACGGGCACCACGTCCAGGGCCACGTACCGCACCCCACCCTCAGGAGAGGGGATCTGCTCCCCATTGATGCTGAAGTTTGACAACTCCGGCGGAGTACCCCGGAGCTGAACATACCGGCCCTCGCCCTGGTCGCGCTGGAGGGTCACACCCGGGATACGGGAGATAGATTCCGCCGCGTTGAGGTCCGGAAACTTGATCATTTGCGCCGCCGAGATGACATTTTTGATATTGTTGGCGAGGCGCTGGTCATTGAGCGCCTTGTATTCGCCCTCCAGCCGCCCTGCTATCTCGACCTCTCCGAGGCTGTAGGTAGTCGGGCGCAGGAAAAAAGTCTTGAGCAGGGTACGGCCTCCGCCCATGTCAAATACAAATGAATCCGGCTCATAGCCATTATACCGGATCAGTACCATCCCCTTGCCTGCCGGTAGCCCGCTCAGCACAAATGACCCATCCTGCCCGGTCAGCACCCCTGTGCGGGTGCCCTGCAGCACAACAGTAGCCCGGCTCAGCGGCGCATTGCTGACCTCGTCCAGCACCGTACCGGAGAGGGTATATTGTGCCCGGAGGCTGAACGGCAGCCACAGGACCAGCAGCAGAAAAAAAGGTACCTTATTCATAATCAAAGAAGTATAACAGCTTTTTCGGGGAGGGAGCAGGGGCGGCATGGGGGTGTTTCCAGATACAAGATGAACAGGAGATCAGGCAAAACCTGACATCCTGTTCACGTGACCTGTAAAGGATCAATTTATTGTACCACGACGTGGGTAAATCCCCTGCGGGTCTCAGAGGCCACCTGCAAGGTATAAAAACCAGGGGCGACGTCGAGATCAAGCGAAATCACCTCTTCCTGTACGCGGGTACGGGTCCAGGCAGCCACAGCTTTGCCGCTGAGGTCGAGCAGGGTAAGGGTGATGTTTTCCTGCTGAAAAGGCGCTACCTTCACCTCAAAGGTATGAGCCGTGATCGGGTTAGGAGATACCGTCAGGCCGGTCACGGTGAGGCGGTCATCTGCCGCCGTGCGGCCGCTGTAGTACACCAGCAGCTGCGGGATACGCTCAGGGTGGTTGAGGCCGTCGCCGCCGTCGTCAGGATCTGCGATATTTTCAAATGCCTCCACGTCACGGGCATTGTCCTGGGTGCTGGCGCCCTGGTCTTCGCCAGAGAAGATCAGGTTGATCGAGTTGCCGGGTTTCCATCCCGGACGGCTGACAACTTCCTGCACCAGGGTCTTGAGGTCCGGGGTGCGATGTGGGGTCCAGATCGTCCAGGCATCAGCTACGTCCCACTTCACCTCAGCGGTGGTCTGTGGGCGGGCCGTGATCAGGTCGGTTTCGTTATAGGTAACAGCGCTGTCAGCAGCCTCGGCATGGATGGTCACTTTCGCCAGGTCACCCTCGTCTTCATGGGCATAAAACACCACAAAAGCCGAGTCAATCGTAGCGCCCTGCGGCATATCGAGGCCCCGGAATACCAACCCGAGGGTCACTACATTAAACTCGTCTCCCTCCCAGCCCATGTCGAGGTCGTCATCAAACAGCTTGTCAATGGCATTGTTGAGCTGCTCGGCATCGTCTGTAGAGATCGCCGTCGTGCCGTCGAGGCCTGTCTGCTGGATACGGGCAGAGTCTACCGCCTGGGCCATTCCCGCCAGGCTCATCAACAGGATTCCAAAAAAAAGTATTGGTTTTTTCATTATTCATAAAATTTGACTAATAAACCTTGTGCGTGTTAAGAACATGTTAGGAAATGAAGAATATATCTGCGAAAAAAATGAGTGTCATGCCGCGCTGAGCTGGCAAGTGGCCAGAAGCTGGTGCTGACGTACCTTGTTCTATTGGGAAAGTATTCATACCAAATAACTTTAAAACAGAAGCCGTAAAGCAGTTGATTCGGCATAACCAGTTACGTACTTTTACCCTAAACAACGTCAACTATTCATGATTACCCATATCAGCATAGATGGATTTAAGTCCTTTCGCGGGTTTAAGATGGAGTTTACCCCATTTACGGTGATAGCGGGACTCAATGCGTCTGGCAAAAGTAACCTGTTTGATGCGCTGGAGCTGCTGTCTCGTCTGGCCACACTTAACCTGCGGGATGCCTTTCCTGAGCGCCGGGGCAGCGTGACAGAGTTGTTTACCTTGGTGGAAGGCGATACGTATCTGAGCCATATAGATTTTAAGGTAGAAATGCTGGTTTCACGGCGGGTAAAAGACAACTGGGGGCAAGAAGCTGATATCAAATCGCCACGCTTGCGGTATGAGCTTCGTATTGAGCGGGGCAGAAACGTCCACGGCTTTGAGGAGTTGTTTGTAGCACACGAGAAGTTGTCTAAAATTCCGACTGCCGAGGATAGCTGGAGTAAACATTATCTGCCCCGGCACGCTGCTGCTCTGTGGAAGAGTACCCAGGCAGGCGGATCAGCCAAGCCTTTTATTGAGACAGAGCCCCGTGAGGGGGTTCCGACGATCTATATCCGACAAGACGGACGACAGGGCGGCAAGGCTACCCCGGCTAATGCTATTAACCAAACCGTACTGGCCGGGACCAACTCGGTGGATTTTCCGCATGTATTTGCTGCCAAAGAAGAGATGCGGAGCTGGCAGTTTATGCAACTAAACCCTGACGACCTGCGCAAGCCTACCGTGCAGGACGCCAAGATGAGTTATTACCTCTCGCATAGCGGTGCCAACCTGGCAGCGGCTTTGTACCGGATCAAAACAGCTGATCCTGATGCCATGATCGGTATATCGCGTCAACTCATGCGTTTTTTGCCTGAGTTTGTGGGCGTAGATGTGGTAAATGATGAAGCCAACAAACAGTTTATCGTAAGGTTAAAAAATAAAGACGGAAAAGAATTTTCATCACGGGTATTGTCAGAAGGTACCCTGCGGCTACTGGCGTTGATGGTCATTCAGGCAGACCCCGAGTATCAGGGACTTCTCTGCTTTGAAGAACCCGAAAACGGAATTCATCCTATGCGTATCCCCCAGATGGCCCGGTTACTGCTTCACCTTACCACAGATTTTGAGGAGGCAGATGCCCCCCTCCGCCAGGCCATCGTTAATACCCACTCCCCCCTGCTGGTACGGGAAATGTTACAGGTAGCCAGCCCGCAATCCGTAAGTGTTTGGTTATCCAAAATGCATACACTGGTCACCACATTTGAGGACAGGCGGGTTCAGATGAAGTGCAGCACTGTCAACCGGGTAAGCTTGGATCCCCAGACACATCTGGACGTGCCGGGAGCAGCTTTTACCATAGCTGACCTTACCCAATACCTGGCTACCATCAACGAATCCGTGGAGTCTGCCAGTATCCACATCACGACCCCGCACTAACGACATGGCATATCAACTATTTATTGGGCTAATAGGAGAGGGGCCGACTGACTCCCGGTTTCTGAAAGAAATCATCGAAAAAACTTTTATAGAGCAGGCTAGGTACTGCCATACAGACGTGGTGATCGAAGGCGTGCAGGATGTGCATATAGGCCCGTCTAAGGGTACTTTTGTGGACAAGATGCTGAAAGCCGCCAGACAGTGCCAGGATATGTTTGTTAATGTGCTGTGTATCCATGCAGATGCTGACAGCCCGACAAGTGACCACGTCATGACGCATAAGTTTACGCCTTTTCAAGCTGCACTGGCAGCAGAACCACCAGATACGCATTGCCTATGTATTCCTTTGATACCCGTCCAGATGACTGAGGCGTGGATGTTAGCGAATAAACATATCCTTCAAACGCGTATCGGCGCAGCCACGCTGTCGCAGACTACCCTCGGCATAGATCGTCTGCCAGAGACCTATGCCGACCCCAAGTCAGCTATCAAAACAGCCATACAGACAGCTCAGCGGCACCGGACCCGACGTCATCGGCACGACCTGACCCTCAATGATTTATACGAAGAAATGGGCCAGCTAACTGACCTTACAAGCCTGAGAACACTACCTTCATTCCAGAACTTTGAGCGTGATGTCAGGGAAGCGATGAGGTACTTGGGATTAATGGCTTAAGCCATCAACGGCCAGGCATCAGGCAAGCCAACAACAGTAACCAAAGATCATAAAACTATTGTGCGACACATTCCGCCAATACCGCTAACTTTATAATGGATTAAGAAATATTGTCCATACAACAGCAAAACCTTACGCTGGTAGCGACAAGGTCAACACCTTCTAAAACAGACACACCAAAATACATCACACCTTCATCAGACAATACTCACGGTAGATGGCTTCAACCCCAAGTCTCAAAACCCGACACCTGAAACTTATTCTGACAGCATGGGCCTTGCTACTGATTGTCATACTCGTCCTGGGTGAGCTCCTGGCACGGGCCTTCTACGCCCTTCAACCAACGGCACCCCCTCCCTACAATACGGCCCTGCCCGACGGACATTACGGATGGCGGTGCAAACCCAACTACCACTTTGAGGGCGAAATGACCGATGCCGCCGGGCTGGCCTATCCGGTACGCTACACAACCGACAGCCGGGGATTCAGGGTGTATGGCCAGGCAGCCCCTGTGGCAGACGCACCCGTGGTCTGGTTTATCGGAGACTCCTATACCCAGGCCGTTGAGGTCTCGGACGAAGCTACTTTTTATGCACGGGCTGCGGCGCAATTTCCCATGCACCTCTATGCCTCCGGGATGAGCGGCTGGGGCAATCTCCAGGAATACCTGTGGCTGGACCAACACCTGGACAGCATCCAACCCGACATCATCATCTGGCAGGTCTGCGCCAATGACTGCATTGACAACTACGAGCCACTGGCGCGCGAGGCGGTGTATGAAGTGGACGAACGCAGGCCGTACCTGCGGCCAGATGGCACGGTGTATTATTCGCAGGATACAGTCTCCCTGACCAGGCGTCTGGCCCGTTTTTCCAGCTTATTCAAAGCCCTGAACGCCGCCACAGGCCGGATCGTCCAGCGGCTGGGGCTTAGCCGGGGGGCAGAGTACCAGATGAGTCGCCTGGGCCGCGCCTACCTGCCGTATGACAGCGCCCAACACGTGACAAAAGCTATTTTTCAGCATATCCAGGCCCGGATCGGGCCAGCGGTCCGGCTGTACCTGCTGGATGCCACTGACCTGCCGCCCACCCACGCAGACTGGCAGATGCTGGGGCGTGAGCTGGGGATTCCGGTTATAGAGGCGGTGCCGCAGGGGCTTCGGGCTGCACAAGCCCGGGGGATTACCGTCCTGGCTCGGGATGGATGGCACTGGAACCCTGCCGGGCATCAGGTGGTGGCAGACAGCCTGGTTTCTTTTTTACGTCGTCAAACCCCTCAGCAGTGAATATCCTCGGCATATCTGCTTTTTACCATGACTCGGCGGCGGCCCTGGTCCGGGATGGTCATATCGTGGCAGCGGCTCAGGAGGAGCGGTTTAGCCGGATCAAACACGACCCGGGATTTCCGGCAGAGGCCATCCGGTTTTGCCTGGCGCATGCGGGTCTGACCCTCGCAGACCTCGATTGGGTGGTTTTTTATGACAAACCCCTGCTGAAGTTTGAGCGGCTGCTGGAGACCTATTATGCTGAAGCCCCACGCGGACTTGCCTCCTTCCTGCAAGCCATGCCGGTATGGCTCCGCGAAAAAATGTTTCTCAAGCGGCTTCTGCGGCAGGGCCTGGCCCAAATCGGGCCGTATGATCCCCGCCGCGTGCAGTTGTTGTTTCCGGAGCACCACCTCTCTCATGCAGCCAGTGCTTTTTACCCATCTCCCTTTGAGGAGGCGGCTATTCTGACCCTGGATGGTGTAGGCGAATGGGCAACTGCCTCGATCGCAACAGGCCGGGGCAATGAGATTACCGTCCTGAAAGAGCTGCATTTCCCTGACTCTGTGGGACTATTATACTCCGCTTTTACCCATTACTGTGGATTTAAAGTCAACTCGGGCGAATACAAACTCATGGGACTGGCCCCGTATGGCCACCCGGAGGCCCCGGATACCCGGCGGTATGCGGAGCTGATCCGCACCCGGATGGTGGACATCCGGCCCGATGGATCTATCCGGCTGGACCAGCGGTACTTCCGGTACACGACCGGCCTGACCATGACCCACGACAAACGCTGGGAGGCACTGTTTGGGTTTCCACGCCGCAGCCCTGAAACGGATCTGGCCCAGCATCACGCCAACCTGGCCCTGGCGATCCAGCAGGTGACGGAGGAAATTGTCCTCAACATGGCCACTGAGGCCCGCCGACTTACAGGCCTGCCTCATCTGTGTATGGCTGGCGGAGTTGCCCTCAATTGTGTCGCCAATGGGAAACTGCTCCGGCAAAGATTGTTTGAGGATATTTTCATTCAGCCTGCGGCAGGTGATGCCGGAGGTGCCCTGGGAGCCGCCCTCGCCGCCTGGCATATCTATGCAGGACAAGACCGCCAGACAGCTCCCGGCCTGGACGGGATGCAGGGAGCTTACCTGGGCCCCGCTTATGAATCATCTGATATACAAGCCGTTATCAAAAAATACCATGCAGCGGCAGGGTTTTTCCCGGACCTGGCGGACCTGGTCCGGCAGACCGCCAGCCTGCTGGCTTCTGGTGCTGTGGTAGGCTGGTTTCAGGGTCGGATGGAGTTTGGGCCGAGGGCCCTGGGCAACCGCTCGATCCTCGGCGATCCCCGCCGTACAGACATGCAGCAGAAACTCAACCTGAAGATTAAGTACCGGGAAAGTTTCCGCCCCTTCGCACCGGCTGTGCTGACAGAAGAAGCACAGACGTATTTTAACCTGACACACCCCTCCCCGTACATGCTCCTGGTCGCGGATGTCGCTGAGCAGCATCGCCTCCCGCAGGAGACAGACTTTGCCCAGGGCGATCTGCGCACCCGGCTCTACAGCCCCCGGTCAGTATTGCCCGCCATCACCCACCTGGACTTTTCCGCACGGGTACAGACGGTACACGCGGAGACCAATCCCCGGTTTCGGGCTCTGCTGGAGGCTTTTAGCGCAGAGACTGGCACAGGAGTCCTGGTGAATACCAGCTTTAATGTCCGGGGCGAACCCATCGTCTGCACCCCGGAAGATGCGTACCGGTGTTTTATGCGCACCGAAATGGACTATCTTGTGATAGGTGATTACCTTTTTGCCAAATCCGAACAACCTGCCTGGCCGGATACCGATCATTGGCAGCAAGCCTTTACCCTGGATTAATCTTTGATTATCAATCCTTTACGCATCATGGAATTCCTTTCTGACCTCTGGCAGTTTATCAAAACCCGCAAAAAGTGGTGGCTCGCGCCGCTGATTGTTGTGCTGTTGCTGATTGGCGTACTGATAGTCATTGGTGGTTCTTCTGCTTTTGCTCCGTTTATCTATACCCTGTTTTGATGAAAACCACCCCTGCACGTCCTCCGTTTGAGACCCTGCTCGTCATGGTACTGGGCGGTGTTGGTATATACCTGTTCACGCAGTACGACTGGATATTATATACGGTCCTCGTACTGGGGGTATCCGGGCTGTTGTCACCCTGGTTTCGGGATCGTATTGTGTGGGCCTGGGATCAACTCACCCACCTGCTGGGACGCATCAATGGCACCATCCTCCTGACCCTGGTTTTTGCCCTGGTACTGACACCCCTGGCCTGGCTGCGGCGGCTCACCCGCCGGCAAGCGCCTGTGCCGCCTGATTCGTATTTTCATACACGTGGGCACACCTACCGGCGCGAAGACCTGGAGCAGATGTTTTAGGCCATTGTCTTTTGCTGGAATATTCTCAGCCTTGCACAAATGGTTCTCTCACCGGTCCACCTCACCCAGCATAAAATCTATGCTGCCGATGATGGCTACCAGGTCGGCGATCAGGACCCCACGGGAGAGCTCGGGCAGGACGCTGAGGTTGCTGAAGGACGGGGCGCGGGCCTTGACCCGGAAGGGGACATCGGTCTTACCGTCGGCAATGAAAAAAAAGCCCAATTCGCCACGGGGATTTTCAGCCCGCACGTAGAACTCCTGGGCCTTGGGGCGTGCCTTGGGCGGGCAGAGGGCGCGGGGATCAAAGTCGTCCGTACGCGGATACTGGCGGGAGAGGGCCGTGAGGCATTGTTCAATGATGCGCAGGGATTCGCCTACTTCGTCGGCCCGTACCTTAAACCGGTCCCAGCAGTCGCCGACCGTGCCCATCTCCCCGGTGCCGATCGGGATGTCAAACTCCAGCTCGGGGTATACGCTGTAGCCGTCCACCCGGCGCAGGTCCCAGCGCAGGCCCGAGCCCCGGAGCATGGGACCGGAGCAGCCATAGTTGAGGGCCGTATCCAGGGGCAGGACACCGATATGGGCTGTGCGCTGGATGAAAATGTCATTTTCGGTCAGGAGGCGGTTGAGTTCGGTCATTTTCGGGCGGAAATACTGGACAAACTCCGCACACCGGGTCTCAAACCCCACCGGCAGGTCATAAAACAGACCTCCTACCCAGATATAATTGTAGAGCATCCGGGCACCCGAGGCCCACTCCAGCAGGTTCATGATATGCTCCCGGTCCCGGAATGTCCAGAGGAAGGGGGTGATGGCCCCGATGTCCAGCGCGTAGGTCCCCAGGGCGATCATGTGCGAGGCGATGCGGTTGAGCTCACAGACCAGGACCCGGATATACTCGATGCGCTTGGGGATCTGCTCCGTCAGGTCCAGCATCCGCTCCACTCCCATGACAAAAGCCAGGTTATTGTTCATGGACGCGAGGTAGTCCATGCGGTCCGTATAAGGCAGGATCTGGGGATACGACAGGGCCTCCGCGTGTTTTTCAAAGCACCGGTGCAGGTAACCGATATGGGGCACCACCTCCCGCACGATCTCCCCGTCCGTAACAACCTCCAGGCGGAGCACGCCGTGGGTCGAGGGGTGCTGCGGACCCATGTTGAGGACCATCTCCGCCCCGCGCAGGTCCTCTGCCGACAACGCCGCTGGCTGGCCGGTACGCCGGATCAGTTCGTCGTAGGTGTAGGTCTTCTGGGTAAAAGGAGTATAAGCCATACGCCGGATTGAAAGGGCAAATATAGGAATAAAACCGGGGTGCGCGGGGGATGTTTTGGCTTAGCAAGACAAACACATCTACGCGTTTTCGTAAGCATAAGACGGTTGCTTACCCTGACGGGCAGGCAGGTGATGGCATACTGCCCCGAAATACATTTATTTTAGCATTCAGCATTCCTATAACCGGCGCCCGCCTTGCTAATATTTTTGCCAATCCCAAATATACTGGTGAGGCGTTGATTCTTCCGGTAAAAATGGGTAAGTTTGGGCAGCATTAAGGAAAACCCGTGGCAAAAAACACCCCGCATACACCTGCACGCAAACGCAAGACCCCAGCCAAACCAGCTTCTCCGGGCTGGATGGCGCAGACCCTGGGCTGGATTTTCAGCCTGCAATCAGAAGGGGACAGCCGGGACCAGGTCCGCAAGATTGTGGGCTGGTCGCTGGTGTTTTTTTGTGTGGTTTCGCTGATCGCCTGTGTGTCCTACTTTTTTACGGGACACGCTGACCAGTCTGTGATCGGCCTGCCGGAGGCTGCTGAGGGCGAGGCAGAAACACCCGTCGTGAGCAACTGGCTGGGATTTGCGGGGGCAGCCCTGGCAGATATGATGGTACGGCGCGGCGTGGGTATTTTTGCTTTTGTGGTGTTGATCTACGGGCTGCTGGTCGGGCTGGTATTGCTGGAAAACGATTATTACGAAGCCCTGGGGCGGCTCCTGAAATATGTGGCTTTTATCACGTTTTTTGGCTCCATCTTTTTGTCTTATATCGAGATTCTGTCCGGCTCGGTGACCTTTGACCTGGGGGGCGGATTTGGGTACATGGCCAATACATGGCTGTTTGGGTTTATCGGGCGTATTGGGGTGGCATTTGTGTTGATATTTGCCATGATTGTATTTGCCGTCGTCAATTTTAATGCAGAAATACGGGCCTCTGCCCTCCTGGAGCTCGTGCGCACCCGGAAATTCAGCCGGGAAATGCTCACGCCGGGGTACTGGATCCGCAAGGTCCAGCCAGAGCCCGCCCCGCGCACAGGCGCCCGCAACCGGCCCGCAGACCTGCGCACGGCACAGCCGCCGGCACGTACCCCGCACCCGCCTGCGGACCCGCTCTCACCTGACCTCCCTGCGCGGGTCCCGCCCACCGTACCTGCCCGGCAGGACGAGGTGCGGTTTGAAGTCCTGGACCCCAAAACACCTGCTCCCCCGTCACAGGACCGGAGTATCACAATCAGCGCCCGTCCGGGTGAGCTACCCCTGGAGTTCACCATCGTACAGCCGGAGGAGGAAGGAGACCTCCGCCTGCGCGGTCTCCAGGTGGAGCAGCTCGGCGAGGACAACGTGGGTCAGATACAAGGCGAAGACCGCCTCGTCAAAATTATCCCGGAGGATGACCTGGAGATCGAAAACGCCGATGAGTTTGTCGAAGGAGATGTTTATGACCCTACCCAGGAACTCTCTGACTATCAGCGTCCTCCATTTGAGCTCCTGGAAGATCACGGCAGCGGGCGGGGGCGTGAAGTCAACCGCGAGGAGCTGGAAACGAATAAAAACAAAATCGTCAAAACCCTCGAGGACTACGGCATTAAAATCGTGAGCATCAAGGCCACGATCGGCCCGACCGTCACCCTGTACGAGATCGTGCCGGCACCGGGTATCCGCATCTCCAAGATCAAAAACCTGGAGGACGATATTGCCCTGAGCCTGGCAGCCCTGGGTATCCGGATCATCGCGCCGATCCCAGGAAAGGGCACCATCGGGATCGAAGTCCCCAACTCCAATCCCGAGACTGTCTCCCTCCGGGGGGTGCTCACGACCGAAAAATTTATTGGCAGCAAGGCCGAACTGCCCATCGCGCTGGGCCGCACCATCTCCAACGAGGTATTTATCGCGGACCTGCACAAGATGCCCCACCTGCTGATTGCCGGCGCCACGGGCCAGGGAAAATCGGTGGGTCTTAATACCATCATTGCCTCCCTCCTCTACAAAAAACACCCGGCAGAGGTAAAGTTTGTCCTCATTGACCCCAAAAAAGTCGAGATGAACCTCTACCAGGCACTCACCAGCCACTACCTGGCCCAGCTCCCGGAGCAGGGCGAAGACGCGATCGTCACGGACGTGCGGGACGCTGTGAATGTCCTCAAGAGCCTCTGCATCGAGATGGACCAGCGGTACGACCTGCTCAAGCGGGCACGGGTCCGCAACCTGCGGGAGTACAACACGAAGTTTATCAACCGCCGCCTCAACCCCCGCAAGGGACATAAATTCCTGCCATACATCGTCCTCATCATAGACGAGCTGGCGGACATGATGATGGTCGCCGGAAAGGAGGTCGAGATGCCGATCGCCCGCCTGGCCCAGCTCGCACGGGCAGTGGGGATACACCTGGTGGTGGCCACCCAGCGCCCCTCCGTGAATGTCATCACGGGTATTATTAAAGCCAACTTCCCGGCCCGGCTCTCGTACCGGGTCATCTCCAAGGTGGACTCCCGCACCATCCTCGATGCCAACGGGGCCGACCAGCTCATCGGGCGGGGGGATATGCTGCTCTCCACCGGCAATGACCTGATCCGGATCCAGAATGCCTTCATAGACACACCGGAAGTAGAGCGGATTGTCGCATTTATTGGGCAGCAGCGGGGGTTTCCCTCACCTTATTACCTCCCGGAACTGCCGGCGGAGGATGGCGAAGACGACGGGGAGGACGAAAACGAGACCTTCGAACGGGATGCCTTGTTTGACGAGGCTGCACGCCTGATTGTACGGTTTCAGATCGGATCAGCCTCCCTGATCCAGCGCAAAATGAAACTGGGTTATAACCGGGCCGGACGTATTATTGACCAGCTCGAAAAAGCCAAAATTGTAGGTCCCTACTCTGGCAGCAAAGCAAGGGAAGTACTCGTGCGGGATGAATCAGAGTTGGAACGGTATTTGAATACGCTTACCTGAGTTTCCGAATACCTTACCATAACACCTTGTCCATGCACCGATACACAGCTGTATTGTCTGTTCTTTTGATGAGTGGCTTCCTGTTTGTTGCGTTTACTGCGCAGGAAGATGTCAACCTTCTGATACAAGACTCCCGTACCCGGTCTGAGTCCATCACAGATTTTATTGCCACCTTTACGTACGAGGTCGCACAGCCTACCACAAGGCCCAGCACCCAGACAGGAGTACTCCGGTACAAAAAAGGTATGTATGCCGTCTCCTTTCCCGATCAGGAGATCTTTTGCGACCAGCAAAATATCTGGACGTACCTCAAGGCTGAAAACCAGGTAAATATTGCCTCCTATGACCCCCGGCTCGGTGTCAGCGTAGAGTCCATTTTTTATCTGTTTCAGCCCAAGTACAATCCCCGGTTTGATGGTGAAACCGAGGTCCACGGGATCCCTTGCTACAAAGTATATGTATCGCTAAATGATCCGGGGCTTGAGTATGTCCATGCCTATATCTGGATCAATAAAAATACGCGTCTGCTGGAAAAAGTCTCCCTGATCAACCGGCGCCAGCTGGTCACCAGCTACGAGTTTACCAATCTCCAGCCTAACCAGGGACTGAGTGATGGCGCTTTCCGGTTTGACCTGTCCCGGTACAAAGGTATCTCTGTCTTCGACGAACGGTAACCGTGTTTCCCTTTACCTGTGATACAGGTTGTCTCCCACAGAGGCAACCTGTGTCCTGCCACACGCTTATCCGCTTTTCCCACACGCCTGATCATCAGGGGCGTATTATTGGACCAAGACATATACTTTTTGGGGCAAATTTCCGTACAAGAAACAGGAGTTCCAGTTTCAAGTTAGGTATCTTTGTACCCGATTCACTCAATTGCTGCATGAAAGCGATCTTAATTACCCTGATGATGCTCGGTGTACCGGGCTGGTACACAGGCCCGGAGGACCGGGCAGAGCAGATCCTCAACCAGGCCCATACCAAGATGGAGTCCCTGCGGGATTTTTCTGCCAATTTCAGTTTTGTGATGCAGGCCCCCAGGTCTACTGCCAAACCCGTCCAGCAGACCGGTAAGTTCCGCTACAAAAAAGGCATGTATGCCATCCTGCTCCCGGACCAGGAAGTGTACTGTGACAAAGTCGCACAGTGGATCTTTCTCAAGCAGGATAAGGAAGTGAACATTCTCAAGTACGATCCGGCAGATGCTTTTTCGGTAGAGTCATTGTTCAAGCTCTACAAGGCCAACGGTAAAGCCCGGTATGATGGACTGGAAACGGTGCACGGAGTCTCTTGCCACCGGATATACCTGGCCCTGACCGATCCGGCGCTGGACTATAACCAGGTTGTGCTCTGGATCAATGAGAGCACCAGTATCCTCGAAAAAGCCGCGCTGACAGATCGCCGCCAGACGGTCACCACGTATGAGTTTGCAGACATACGGCTCAACCAGGGATTGCTGGATACGGCATTCCGGTTTGATGCGGCCAAACATCCCGGGGTCACGGTCATAGACGAACGATGAAGCAGCAGCTGGCCAGCTTTGGGCTGTGCCTCTGCCTGTGTGCGTGCGGGACGGCTCCCTGGGAGTCGTCCCGCACGCCGCTTGATTCATTGCGGCAGGTGATACGGCTCCGGGCAGATACCAGCCTGGTCTCTGCGCAGGCCCTGACGGGACTGCTACCGGCAACCTTGCCCGGCATGGAGGCTTATCGCCTTGATACAGCTTTTTTTCAGACAAAAGATGCGGGGTTTGTGACCGTATCAGCTGTATGGGCCACAGGCCAGACCCCTGTACTTGATATCCGGATATCCGACTACGCCGCAGACAGCAGCGCCCTGCTGCACCTCTTCAGCCAGCAACTGGCCGACAGCAGCAACCGGTGGTATGCCGGAGACAGTACCCGGTGGCGGGTTTTTCCCTATCGGGCTGAGACTATCTATGCCGGACGATACCATATCGCCATCAGGGCAAGGGACACGATCCACCCCCTACTCCCGCTCATCGAGCGCAAGCTGCACTGGTACCGGCTCCCAACAAAAAACTCCGGCAAAGCCGGAGTATAATCGTGTTTATGGAGACAAACTCCCCCTTATTCGTACCGGATCATAAATGGCTCCGTACGGGCAAAGGCGTCCTTAAACATAATACCCTTCTTTTTCCATTCGAGGGCTGCCTTATTGGCTTCTTCTATTGAGTAGTAAAATCCACTCAGCAGCATTTTTTCGGTCGGATGGTCGGGATTGTTCCAGATAAATGACCCTATCGGGAACTGTGTCGGAATAAACGGCATCTCCTCAAAACGCGCAAGCTGTACCACATACAGGCGGACAGGCTTACCAGTACCGACAATCTTAGGTGGCTCACGGTCTGGAACCTCCTTGGTGAGCATGTACTCTCCTTTCGCACCAGGTGCTACAGAGATAGGTGACGGCTGTGGCTGGGCAGCCTCAGTGGCAGGCGCAGCAGACCGGAAATTGCTCCGGTAGGTAGGGGTAGCAGCGGGCGTGGCAGAAATCCGCACAGACTTGGAAAGTACCTGTGCAGCCAGCGGGGTCGTGACTGCCGTCAGGCTTGTCAGGACAACCAACCCCACTATACGAAACCAACGGTTCATCATTGCTTTTTTGTCTTAATTAAATATCCTGAAAAAAGTGCCTAGCTGTTCATTTACCCAACACACGTTTTGTGCCAATGTACTCAATTTTGGTCCATAGATACGGACTTATCCTGAACATGTAATATCCTTTACGCTAATTTTCTAACATTTGTTCCAGCAGACATGCCTGATTGGAGGTAAAAGGTATGACCACTGGCGAAAAAAATCAGGCATACAGCTCATCCAGCGGGGTGCGGGCCAGCTCTGTCCAGAACTCCGCCAGCCTGTGTGCACATACGTCCAGAAAAGCTTTTCCTTTTTCTGCAGTAGCTGCCCGGGGATCGCCGACACCTGTATCGTCAGTGACCAGGGTCCACTGGCGCTGGGCTGTAGCCCATCCATCACGGAGGGCCTTGATGGTATATTGTTTGGCATGGCCGCTGCCAGCCTCCGAGAGCGGCCGCAGGAGGTCCGGGCGGATGTGCAACATGGCACTGGTCTCCAGCTCACCAGCGTGATCACCGAGGTCTGAGAAATATTTTGGCCAGCTATCCCCTTTGTACCAGTCCACCGCGCAGGCAAACAGCGAGGGCTGCACCACGGAGAGCTCGCGGATCATATTTTTGAAGTTATTGCCCCCGTGGCCATTGAGAATCACGAGCTTGCGCACACCTGCCCGCACCACGACATCTGCCAGATCCCGGAGCAGGGCCATCTGGGTGGACGGATTCATATTAAGGCAAAAGGCAATGTCGAGCTGGCCGGTATTGATCCCAAACGGTACATTGGGCAGGACCAGGACCCGTGCCCCGGCCTCCCAGGCCTGGCGGGCCGCCGCCTCGACAACGTATTCATTCTGATAATTGTCGGTGGCGTAAGGCATGTGGTAGTTGTGCGCCTCTGTAGCTCCCCAGGGCAGGATCGCAACTTCGTAGGCTGTCTCCTGGACGGTTTTCCAGTTGGTCTCGGCGAGTATATACGGACGCATGGGACAACAATTGGGGTGAAAACGGGGTTTGAGGGCCGATTTCTGCATTTTTTTTCAGAAAAACAACCTGGGTTTATCGCTCGGGTACAATTTAGCAGGTAGCTTTTCTACATTCGGTTTAGTCACCATATAAAGCCCGAAACCGTTCAATACACTGTGCTAAGGAAAAAATGTATATCCTTCAAACTTGGCTCAGTTTATTCAACGGTTTTACTGATGTGACTCATTCGGATTATTGAGACTCACTCCCCAAACACCCCAAACACCGCACTCCCGCTCCCGGACATGGCCGCATAGACGGCCCCGCGTGCATAGAGGTCCGCTTTGATCTCCGCCAACTGAGGATAAAGGCTAAAAACGGGGCGTTCCAGGTCATTGACCAGGTGGTCTGACCAGGCGGTGACGGGATGGGCCAGGATCGTGCGCAGGTCTCGTGCGGGGTCGCAGGTGCGGTAGTCCAAAGCCCGGTACGCGGCGGCGGTGGCAGAGTGGATCGGCGGGGTGATCAGCTCAATATGGCCGAGGGGCGGCAGGGCGATCTCTTCAAACTCCGTCCCGATCCCCGTGGCGAGCAGGGGTCGGTTATAGACAAAAAACGGCACATCGGCCCCCAGGCGGCTGCCGAGGGCAGCCAGCTCACTGTCTGGCAATCCCAGGCGCAGCAGGGTATTCAGGCCCGTGAGGGTAAACGCGGCATCAGAAGAGCCGCCCCCCAACCCTGCTCCGGCCGGAATGGACTTGTGCAGCTCAATCCGAATCCCCGGCATGTCCGGAAACCGGTCCCGGAGCAGCCGCCAGGCCCTGACGCAGAGATTGTCTGCCGGATCACCGCCCAGATCCGCCCCGGAGACGACCAACTCGCAGCCCGGTGTGTCGCTGAGGCTGAGGGTCATCTCATCCCGCAATTGGGGCAGCGGATACAAAACGGTCTCCAGCAGGTGGTACCCATCCGGGCGTTTGCCCTTGATGAGCAGGCCAAGGTTGATCTTGGCGTTGGGGTGCAGGGTGAGCGAGGTCATGGATGCGGAGCAGACTGGATAAAAGGGGTGGTGCGGCGGGTTTTGGTTTTTTCGGTGGCATAGCCGATGATAAGGCTGACCATGTGGGCATGCAGGCCATCAGCGCGATGGTAATAGCTGTAGCGCCACTGGAGGTCGTGCAGGGCGGGGAGCATCGGGAGGCGTCCTGCCAGGAGCCAGCGCCCGCCCGCACCCGCCTGCCAGCTGGTGAATGCTGAGAGATCGTAATCGGAGGTATAATATTCGCTGGCCGGATCGTGTGCCTGATAGGGACGAAAATACCGGGCTGCGGTCTGGGTATACACCCGTACATGCGGGGTGAGGGTCAGCGACGGGGTGAGTTTGATGGGAGTTGTCAGGGAAAATGTATGGGCCCATATCCCAAAATCATCCCAATACAACCGATATCCTGCCCGGAGAATCCAGATTCGGCCCGGAAATACATTCAGCTGAACCCCTAGCGGGATTTTGAGGCGGGTGCCGGGCAGGTTTTCGACCTTGAGGGTCGTCTGATCTGCAAAATACACCCGGTGAAAAGGGGTGGCGAGCAGGCCCTGCTGCCAGGTAATGCCCGGGTACAGGCCCAGGGCCATACGTTTGTTGATTGTCTGGTACAGGCTCAGGCTGAGATTGAGCGAGTGGCGGCGGGTAGTAGGGTACCACTCCTGGGTGCGGAGTTCCTGCGGATAAATCAGTTTGACCGGGCGGTGATAGCCGGGGTTGAGGCGGCCCCAGCGCAGGTCATCGCTGTACCCCTGCACCTCTACCGACAGGGACCGGGACTGGTCAGGCCGGGTATAGCTCGCTGAAAGACCGCCCCCCAGGGAGAAGTAGTCTGACTCAATGGAAAAACCTGTATTTCCCCCGAACTCCATCCGGTGGCTGCGGGTCTGATACGTGTAGCCGATATTGGCATGGGTGCGACCGTCTTTACGGGAAGCAGAGGACACCACAAAGTCAATTTTATCTGTCGAAGCAGAGGTAATCACGTCCACCCCACCCTCCAGTTGGAACGCATGTGAGGAGTCCGGCTGGTGACGGATGACCAGCTCCGGTGAATATACTGCCAGTTTTTCGGTGCCAGTTCCCCCTGTGACAGCAGAGTGCACCCCATCCTGCACATAGTGTGCGTACAGTACCTGCACCTCCGTGCGGGCGACCCGTTTAGCCTGGTAGGCAGTATCCATCCGCTGGGCCCGGAGCGGGAGTACGGCGATCATCAGGCCCATGACGAGGTATTTTTTCCGCATCGTTTGGTGTAGCTACTGGTTAGCGGTTGGGCTCCGGTTAGTTACAGCCGCAGCCGCCGCTGCCCTTGCCCCCGCCGCCGGTAGCGCCCTCCCGGTAGGCCTGGACACTGTTTTCAAACCGCTCGATCTGCCGTTTGCCGGTTTTCATTTCACTGTCATTCAGATAGACACGCTGATAGGGTTTCACGGACTGACACCCAACAGACAACACACTGATTATCAGCACGATACATCCATATAATACACAGCTCCGTTTCATGCAGGGGGCGGGATAAAGGTCAGATTACGGGATGAATATACGACATCCTTTTCATCTATCACCAGACAATGTGTATCCGGCAACTGATCTATGAGGTAGAGACCGGCTTGGGGGCCCATCACGGTCACGGCTGTCGCGAGGGCATCTGACAGCTCCGCGCTGGGGCTGACGATGGTCACACTTTGTACACCTCTGACGGGGTATCCTGTCCGGGGATTGACGGTGTGTGCGTAGCGCACGCCGCCGATGGTGACATATTGCTCATAATCTCCGGAGGTAGCGACCGCTGTTCCGTCCACCGGAAGCCAGTGTAAGACCTGATCCGGCTGCCGGGGATTGGCGATTCCGACCCGCCAGGGTGCGCCGCCGGGTGATGTGCCCCAGGCGGTCAGGTCGCCGCTGGCATTGATCCAGCCACTGCGCACTCCGGCTGCTGTGAGGATTTTTCTGGTTGCATCTGCCCCATATCCCTTGCCGACGGCCCCAAACCCGATACGCATTCCAGTACGGACCAGCATCACCTGATCTGGCGGCAGGAGCCGGATATGCTGATACCCTGTACGGCGCAGGGCTTCTGCCCGGGTGGCACGGTCAGGCATGGGTTGCTCACCCCGCTTAAACTGATACAGCGCCTGCAGCGCCCCGGCCGTCAGGTCAAATGCCCCCTGTGACAACCGGGAGATGGTCTGGCAGCGCCCGATCAGGGCATAGACCTCCGGGCTGACCTTCACAGGGCTAAGGCCTGCCTGTGCATTAACCTGGCTAACCTCCGAGGCCGGGTCAAATACGGTGAGCAGCCGCTCGATGCGTTGCATTTCGGCTACAGCCAGATCCAGCCAGGCGGCTGCCTTAACGGGGTCAGCGGCAACAACTCCAAATGAGAACTGGCAACCCATCAACCGGGCTTCGCGGGTATATAGCTCTTCTACACTCCTCACAACCAAGGTGTTACCTGCCGAATGAAGGCTTCGGCTGTCTGGCGTTCATAAGGAATGACCGCCCGGATGGCCTGGTCAGGACCCAGGATCACCAGATGGGGGAAATATCCGTGAGGATTATACCGCGCTGCCAATGCATCGTTTTGGGTTTGGAGCTGCTTAGGGAGCCGGGTGCGCTGGGGAAAAGCAGCCCGCAGGATCACCAGGCGGGTATCTGCGTAGGCCTGAAACACGCTGTCGGCCAGGACTTCACGCTCAAACCGCATACAAGGCTGGCACCAGTCTGTCCCGGCAAATACCAGCAACACCGGGCGACCGGTCCGGGCTGCGAACGCAAAGGCTGTATCCGCCACTTCATGTACCTGAGCGTATCCTCCCAGCCCGGAACATACCAGCCAGATACCCAGCAACCCTATTTTCCAGTTTTGTCGTCCCATAATATACTTGACCTATTCCCTGCTAACGTCCTCCTTAGACCAACTGTTGCGATTATTTCAGGATTTTGTGGAGAAAAAATCCACACCTGACAAGGAATACAGGGAATACTTTTTTCCGTCAATATCAGCCTGTTTTCAGCCTAATCCGTATATTCTACCAGATCAGGCATTTCCTCCACCACCGGACAGCATAGATCACAAGCCCTCTTATTTCCTTTCCTATGACGCACCCCGACTATCTTTCCAGCATCCGTAAGCAGTTTTTATACTACAAAATGCTCGGTGACAAAACCCTGGCGCGGGTACCGGAGACCAGCCTTACCTGGCAGTATAACCCTGAGTCCAACAGCATCGCGGTTATTGTCAAACATCTCTGGGGCAATATGCTGTCGCGCTGGACAGACTTTCTGACGAGTGACGGCGAAAAACCCTGGCGGGAGCGCGAAGCAGAATTTGACAATGACCTCCTCACCCGTGAGCGTGTACTGGCACATTGGGAAGCTGGCTGGGCGTGTTTATTTAATGCCATTGACAGCCTGACCCCGGATGATCTGACACGGGTGATCTATATCCGAAACGAAGGCCATAGCGTCCTGGAGGCACTCAACCGGCAGTTGGCTCACTACCCTTATCACGTAGGACAGATCGTGATGCTGGGCAAGATGATCCTGGACGCGGAGTGGGAGTCTCTGTCCATCCCCCGCGGAGGTACCCAGGCGTATAATGAAGCTAAATTTACACAACCCCGGCATAAAGCTCACTTTACGGATACGCTGTTGCGGGAAACGCCTGAGGATCAGGGCTAAACCATGCTTGTACAGGCGCCTCTAAATGTGTATCTTGCTTTCAGATTATTTTCCTTATAAATCATATGCTGAGCAACCTTGACAACGAAGTATATTTCAAAAAAGTCTTTACAGATGTGGAGGTTTTCACCGCATTTGTAAAGGACGTGCTGGGTATCGAGATGCAGATAGACCAGGTCGAGACCGAAAAAGTACTGCCCAGTACGGTGAGTGCGATCAAGTTTAAGATGGACCTTTTTGCCGAGGACAAAAATACCCGTACGGTTGTCGAGATTCAGAAAGTGGACTACGACTACACC
>JANRLQ010000062.1:0-7869 GCA_033762375.1 Bacteroidia bacterium | reverse complement strand
GAGATACCAGTCCACCGTGCGGGACAGGCCATCCTCAAAGGTGAGCGAAGGCCGCCACCCGAGTTCGTTTTCGAGGCGGGAGGGGTCTATCGCGTACCGGTGATCATGTCCCGGGCGGTCGGTCACATAGGTGATGAGAGACGCTGCGGTACCGTCCGGCCGCCCCAGCTTCTGGTCCATAAGCGTACACAACAACTTCACCAGGTCGAGATTTTTCCACTCGTTGCGGCCCCCGATATTGTAGGTGCGCCCGTTTTGGCCCCGGTGAAAAATCACATCTATCGCTTCGCAGTGGTCCAGCACCCAGAGCCAGTCCCGCACATTATCCCCCTTGCCATATACCGGCAAGGGTTTGTTTTCCAGGATATTGGAGATAAAAAGCGGGATCAGTTTCTCGGGAAAATGATACGGGCCATAGTTGTTGGAGCAGTTGCTCAGGACATAAGGCAAGTGATAGGTATTGCCATAAGCCCGCACGAAGTGATCTGAGCTGGCCTTGGAGGCTGAGTAAGGGCTCTGCGGGTCATAGGGGGTCGTCTCGGTAAAGTACTCCCCCGGGGCCAGTGATCCATATACCTCATCGGTGGACACGTGATAAAACCGGACATCCTCCCGTCCCTTCCAGGCATGGCGGGCAGCATTGAGCAGGGTGACAGTCCCCAGGACATTGGTGGTGACAAACGCCAGCGGGTCGAGGATGCTGCGGTCGACATGGCTCTCCGCGGCCAGGTGGATCACCCCGCTGATCTGGCAGGACTCAAAAATCTCCCGGAGATGGTTGGCATCGCAGATATCTCCTTTGATAAAGGTATAGGTAGGACTGTCTGCCACATCGGCCAGGTTGGCCAGATTCCCTGCGTAGGTCAGGTTGTCCAGGTTAAAAATGTGATAACCCGGATACCGGTTGACAAAATGACGTACCAAATGCGAACCGATAAACCCGGCTCCGCCTGTGATCAGGATGTTTTGTTGCATGAAGCCCATGTATTTGGTGCAAAAATAAGGCTTGTCGCCGAATATGCACCCTGTTGCCGAAACCAATAGGAAGTACAAGCCTGGCTGCGGAAATGCCGGTGTAAGGTTTGGGAGAAGTGATATATAATTAAGTCCATATCTGACAACCCGTTTCTGCCATTAAACCATGGTTTTTGACAGATCAGGTACTTTTTAGCGAGACAGACTCCCGCCGGGCACCAGCGGGACCTATATCCGGGCCGCATCAGTATTGGTTGGAGAATAAAATTTAATTTTATTAAAAAAATCTGATACTTCGAAGTATAATTATTTTCATTCGTAAGTATTTGATTGACAACAAGAAAGAGGTCAATACGGTTGAATAATACGAAATCAGAACTGTTGCTGGTCTGGCTTTATCCGGGAGTAGTTGGGTAATATTCTGAAAAATGGAAATAGGTTGACGGCACAGGCAGGCGAGGGGTGTCCGGCAGCAGGAGGGGGATGGATTGTTTTTTACGGGATTGTATATATTTTTGCAAGGTATTACGCATGCAAGATTTTATCCCGCCTTGTCTTTTTTATACTGGATAACCGGCGTGGCAGCATATACTGTCCCGGTGATGATCATAAGCTTCTGTCCATACATTAAGCTGTCTTGCCAGGATAGGATAGCCCCTTTTTAATACGTTACACTTAACACCTCGCACACTTATGCGTACTTTTACCCCCGCGTCTATACTCAGGCGGCTGTTATGGCTTTGGTTGCTCCCGTGGCCAGGGTTTATCTCTGCCCAAAATTTTACCAGTGAACTCGGCACGTTCAGCATCGTTGTCGAGAACAACATGACATTCAACGGCGGAGATATAGATGGCCCTGTGGCCGTCGGTGGCAACCTTACCCTTGACGGTACCGGGCAGATGGCCTCTCAGAACGTCGGCAATTATTATGTCACCGGGGTGACTCACCCGATCGGACTGCTGGTCAACGGACGTATGTACTACACCAGTGGAGGCAGCACCAACCTGCTACAGGGCAATATCGGCCCCCTGGGCACACAAGCTCCTGCCGGAGTCAAGCTGGGCTCTCTCACGGGTACGACGGTCTACTCGACCCAAAACAACACCAACGTCAACACCCAGCTTACCCCAGGCTCCTACAATGGCAACCCGCGCCTGACGCTTGCCTGGAGCCAGCCCGCCAATACTGTCGCATTTACCCCCGGATCGCTGATCAATTTTGGCACCCTCTTCACGACGTTTCGCTCCCGTGCTGCGGCTGTAGCCCAGTGCAGCAATACCGTGAGCCTCACCAATGCCAACGGGAACCCGGTGTCTATCTCCAGCATTCCCGCCAACGCTCAGGTCTACCTCTCCGGACTTGTAGCCGGAAACAATATCCTGAACATCACGGGCGCAAACCTGAACAATATCCAGACGTTTGTATTTCAGGGAAACAATACGCCCAATAGTTCTAAGTTTTTGATTATCAATGTAGACGCTGCTGGTACGTATAACTGGAACAACTTTAACTTCTCCGGAATCGGAAGCCAGAACGCACCCTATATCCTGATCAACTTCTACAACGCCACCACCGTCAACATCAACCAGCCGCAGATGGTCACGGCGACAGTATGGGCACCCGATGCCTACGTGTTCAAAAACATGTCCAACAACATCGAGGGGCAGGTCGTGGCCAAAAGTTTCCGCATGATCGGGGGGGAAGTTCACTACTATCCATACGTAGGTACCATCCCAGCCTGCGCCATCCCCTGTACCGCCAATGCCAATGCAGGCAATGACAAAAACCTCGTGTGCAGCACCGGGTCTGTCACCCTCGACGGTTCGTCCACTACCACCAATGCCCAGTATAGCTGGACGGGTCCCAATGGATTCACCTCTGCCAGTGCTACGCCTACTGTCACGGCTACCGGCACCTATACCCTCACGGTCACCAACCCCTCCGGCAACTGTACAGCCCAGGACCAGGTGGTCGTATCCGCTGCTCAGTGTTCTTCCCTCGGCAACTACGTTTGGATAGATGCTGACGAAGACGGTTTCCAGGACAACGGCGAGGCTTTTGTTTCCGGCGTGACGGTGTATCTCTACGCAGATGCCAATGGCGACTGTGTACCCGATGGCGCCGCAATCAAACAGACCACCACCAATCCTAACGGGGTGTATCAGTTTCTGAACCTTGACGCAGGCAAATACATCATCGGATTTGTACCGCCGCTCGGTTACAGCATCACAACCCCTGATCAGGGCCTGAGTGATGCCCATGACAGCGACCCTGATGTCCAGTCAGGCCGCACGTCTTGTATCACCCTCGCCGCCGGTGTCAATGACATGAACTGGGATATGGGCCTTGTAGCACCATGTGTCACCTCCAATACCGTGGTCGCCACAACCGCAGCTACGATCCAGGAGGCAGATGATTATTTTGAGTTTATGCACTTCACGGCAGAAGGCCGGATCGGTGGGGTGACCTCCTACGAGATGGACATTCACCGCAACACCCCGTTTGTGGTGTTCAACCAGGCCGAAGCTACCTGGCCCAACGGTACGGCAGTGCCTTTTTCTGTGGTGTACAACCCCAGCCTGAGCGGGTCTGATAAGTTTATCTTTACCCTGAACTTTCCGGGCAGTACCAAGGTGCTGAAACTCGATCCGCTCAATCCACCCTCTGGTGAGCCATTTGTCCTGAACTTTGACGGTATGTGGATCTGGTCCCGTGCCCTCAACGGACAGAGCGCTTCCCTGTCACTGACCAATATCGTCCTGAATGGGACCAGCGTACCCAATACGGGTGTAGGCTCCAATGCTACCCCTGACTTTGCCAACCTGATCCTGCGCGGAGATGACCTTTACAACGGCTTCACGATGACCGGTAATGCCACGATGGCCTGGTCTGCCGCGATGCCTACCCAGTCCAAACTAAACTTTGGGATCAAGCTGGGCAAACTGAAGGAGTGTTTTACCTGCGCACCGACCAGTGGTGGTAATATTGCCGGTGATGAATTTGCCTGTGACGCCTATGATCCGGCTGCTATCACCTCTGCAACCGTACCGGGTGCATCTGGTTATAGCTACAAGTGGCTGTACAGTCTGGACGAAAACCTGCCATATACCCAGTGGGTTGAGATTGCAGGTGCTACCAGTGCTACCTATGACCCGGATTTGATCGAGGAGACTACCTACTATGTGCGGCTGGCCTACACCACAGGCTGTAACGGTGCAGCGTACACAGCTTCTAATGTGGTGGCCAAAGAAGTACGTCCGGTACCGGATGCCTCCTTCACGACCAGCGGATCAGACTGTGCCGGTACGGCAATTACATTTACCGCCGCCAATGCTGGCGCAGGTGCTACCTACGCATGGACCTTCCCGCAGGGCTCGCCTTCATCTGCGACAGGCTCGCCGGTGCAGGTGACCTGGAACAGCCTCGGCATGTATCAGGTGACCCTCCAGGTGACCGTGGACGGTTGTGCAGACACCTACGTGAGCAATGTCATGATGGACGATTGCGCCAATTGTGTCAACCTCCCCGGTGGGGGGGCTATCACGGGCGGCGATGCTTCCTGCATTGTGCCCTTTGACCCGGCACCGATCGGCGGCCTGCTCCCTGCCAACTATCCTACCGCTGTGGAGTACATGTGGCTCTACACCACGGATCCTACCATCCCGCAAAACATGTGGACCCCGATCCCCAATACCAATGCACCCTTTTACGATCCGGGACCGCTCACAGAAAGCACCTGGTTTGTGCGGTGCGTGCGGGCGATCGGCTGTGTGAAGTTTTTGGAGTCTAATCATATCCTGATCGAGGTCGTGGAGAATGCCGAGGGATTCTGCCAGCCAGGGTCTGTCGGAGGTTTCAGCCTGGAGCTGCCTTCACTGATCGAGGGGACCACAACTGGCCGGTATATCCTCAGCCCGGATGATCGCAAGTTTATCACCTACGCTGACGGCACTGCCAAGCTCGAAGGACTCTTTATTCACACCCAGAACTCCAACCAACGCTGGGAGGCTTCTATCCGCCTGGTACAAAAAGAGGACTGGGGCCAGTGGTCAGCAACGGGCGGTACCTATCAGGGTGGTGTGGCCAATGCCCTGCATCCTACCTGGGATTACTACGAGATTGACCCTGCCAACAGTACCCTCACCGGGAAGCAGAAGTTTAAGAACAAAGTACTGAACCTCCAGCCCCTGAGCGCGACCTCTGGTTTTCAGGTAGGGCATGGTGCCAATACACAGGATGGTGGACGAGGCTTTTTCAGCGGATTCAGCTATACGGGTTCCTACACGGGTACGGGTACCATGCGGGCCAGCCTGACAGACTGCCAGGATGTGTGCTCACCTGCGCCCCTGCTCGCGGGCCGGGTGCTGCTGGAAGGCGCCTACGATCCTGCTGACGGCGGGATGGAGACCACCCTTGCCAGCCAGAACCAGCTTCCGCTGAACCAGCCCTTTAATGTAGCCCCCTGGTTTTATACAGGTTCTGAAAGTGTGACCGTCATGCCCGACAGCATCGTGGACTGGGTCCTCATAGAAGTACGCGACCACGTGGATCCTTCTGTAGTCGAAGGCCGGTTTGCAGCCCTGCTGACCGAGCACGGAGAAGTACGTGCCCTCGATGGGTACTCACTGGCAGACCTGGGCCTGGAAGCCGGACAGTATTATATCTCTGTCCAGTCTCCTAATCACCTCGGGATCATGAGTGATGTCACCGTCAACCAGTATGGCCGCGTGCTGCTCTATGACTTCACGGCACCTGATGCTGTGTATGAAGAGACCTGTATCCCGGGCACTGCGGCAGAAGAACTGGAGCCGGGGGTATTTGGGATGATACAGGGAGATGTGGACGGAAACGGTGTCATCAACTCCGTGGACATCCAGATCATCATCAATAACCAGACGGTATCCGGCAATGTCAGGACAGACCTCAACGGAGACGGCATCACGGATGCCAGTGACCTCCAGCAAGCGCTCCTGCGGTACTTCCGCCGTACACATATCCCTCAGAACTAAGACTTCACCGGCAGCCGGTTCCGGCCGGCTGCCACCATCCAGCCACATATGAAATCTATCCATATACTCCTCGGTCTCTTGCTCCTTAGCCTGACGGCGGCTGCCCAGCCCCTCAGCCTTGCCATTGAGGTGGTACCAGGCCCCGGTACTGACACCGTAAACGTGTACTTCCGCAACAATACCGCCAATACGCTCAAGATTGGTGCGATCAATCTCTCTCTGATGTACCAGAGCGGGTGTAATAGTGCCGGTCAGGTCGTTTCCAGCGCCTTCACACCGCTCTGGGGCACGATGCTCCAGCACACGGAGGCTGCTCCGGTATGTCTCTCTTATGGAGGGGTGACCTATACCCACCGCTGGCAACTGGGCAATACCAACCCGAATTTTCTCCAGCCGGTCGCCCTCCAGTTGCCTGGCAATACAACTGATTTTGTGCCCGTAGCCAAAATTGTATTTGTCAACAATGGCTGCGCTATTCAGACCTATCTCGAAAACCTCAGCGAAAACATCGCCAATGACATCACGGACCAGACCGGCCAGCGGATCACCTACAACGTAGTCAACAATACCGGCACCAGTTTCCCGGTAGAGTGGCTGGGGTTTGAAGCGTATCAGGTAGGCATCGGTGCCAACCGCCTGGAGTGGTTCACGGCTACGGAGACCAACAGCGGTCGTTTTGAGGTAGAGCGCAGCACAGACGGCGTATTATATACCAAGCTGGGCGAGGTCGCCGGTGCAGGATTCAGCAATTCTCCCCGTGCCTACCAGTTTCTGGACGAAAAGGCCATCGGAGAGGTGTTTTATTACCGCCTCCGCCAGGTGGACCTGGATGGTGAGTTTAGCTACTCCGAAGTACGTCAGGTGCGCACCACCGCAGACTTTGGGTATCTGATCACCCTGTATCCTAACCCTGCCGTGACAGACATCTTCCTGACCAGCACGGCTGACAACAAAACAGACTATCAGTTGACCATCACAGATATGGGCGGCAAAACGGTGTACAGCCAGGATCTCCTGCGCCTGAATACCCTCCCTGTACGGGTAGCCGTCGGACACCTGGCCAAGGGCATCTATCAGTGCAGCCTCGTGAACCCCGCTACCGGTCGGGTGGAGGCCCGGATGTTTCAGAAACAATAAGGGATCGTCTGCTGAAGGTTTTTTGTACAGGTGTGGCGGCTGCGTCACACCTGTTTTGTGTATAGTACCCTCACGATAGCGCCTATGGTATGCTGCTCACAGGCTGGAGGCCGGGATTGAGGTGCGTATACAGCCCGATGCCCGGGTTGCATCGCCTTCCCCGTGAACCGCGATACCTGGCTGCAAGATTCCTCCTAAAAATCTGCACCAGCACTTGCCACAAGGCGGGTGGGCGGATACCTTTGTCAAATGAAAACCGGATCGCTGCCGGTGCGTATCTCAACGTATTTGCCCCTTAATTCCCCGCAATATGGAATTTCAATATCAGGTCACTGTGATCGGCTCAGGCCCCGGTGGGTATGTAGCTGCCATTCGCTGCGCCCAGCTCGGCATGAAGGTCGCACTCATCGAAAAAAATCCTACCCTGGGCGGCACCTGCCTCAACACAGGCTGTATTCCCTCCAAGGCCCTACTGGACTCTACTGAGCATTTTTTTGCGGCTAAACATCAGTTTGCCGAGCACGGTATCCAGGTCGGCAGCCTCGGGCTGGACATGCCCCAGATGATCCGTCGCAAAGCCGAAGTCGTGAAACAGACGGTGGCAGGTGTGAGTTTTCTGATGAAAAAAAACAAGATTACGGTCTATAACGGACTGGGTTCGTTTGTGGATGCCCGCACCATCCGCATCACAAAACCAGACGGCACCACAGAAGATATCACCAGCGAAAAAACCATTATCGCTACGGG
>JANRLQ010000061.1:0-42218 GCA_033762375.1 Bacteroidia bacterium | reverse complement strand
TGAAAAGAAGCGGGCAGCGCTGGGCTGATACGGGCTGCGACAATATGATAAAGCTACGACTGGCCTACCAAAATAACCGTTTTGACCTCATTCAAAATCTCCTCAAACATGCCGCTTAATGCGACATTTTGAGTTACACCCTATATGACTTACTGGAATAAAACAAATTAATTAATGTCCCTTACAAAGGAGGCAGAATAGTTAAGTAAGAAATTCCAGGGGCACTATCTTGCCTGGCAATCAAAAAATGGAAATAATCTACTGACATACTCGAAATGTCGAAGTACACATACAATGGCTTCGAAGTCATATCCTCCAGAAGCATTGACTTGGATCCTGAGAGTTTAATATCTGTATAAATCACCAACTCATATATAAATTTATCTGTAATGGTTAAGGTTAGTCCAGAAGTATAAATCCCGACTTTAAAACGATTGATAGTACCTAACTCTATCAGCATAGGAATCAAAGCATCAATTGCTATATCTACAGTCCTGTTACTGCCGTAAATGGACATTACCTTTTGATTTATAAATTTTTTACTAATATAATTTTGCACTTTAAGTCCCTGAGCTAAAAAAATTAAAGTATCGTACATAATTGGATACGTTAGACTAATCATGCACAAGCAAAAAGCCTTTCTGTTTTCTTTGTTAAAGCTAAAATAAGGCGTATTTACAACTATTTTCCTGAACATATCCAAAAAGTAACGCTGCTGAACTATTATTTGAGTAATATACTTTAATACTTTATGTGCTCGGTTTTCGCCTGGCGTAAACTTCTGCACTTGCTGGAAGATATATTCTTTGTCTAAAAAGCCTTTTTCCAGGTATCCATGAATAGCTACATCCAATACTTCTATGGGAATACGCTGATTAAGCCCAATATATTTACCTCTTCTATTGTCCATAAATATGTATAAAAGGAACTATAACCTCCCATAGGTGAGAACCGCCATGTGTAACCACCTGATTACTTTCAATAGTAAAGGCATCTTGATCTTTTAAATAAACAGATAACCCCTTTTGCCCAACTTTTAAATCAGTATTTTGCATCAAGAAACTTTCCATAAGCATTTCATTCGTAAAATATAAATGTCTTTTGCTGCGGTTTACAACGCCTACCTTATCTTTTAAGGTTAAATTTTTCAACCCGGTGGCCTCAACATTTCCATGATCTGAGGTAATATATAATTCAAACCCCAATGATATCAACGCAAGTATAGTTATTACTATTTCCGACTTGATTATCCATTGCTCAGTCGACATTATTAATTGACTATTGCCAAGTACAGAGCCGTGCATAATGTCATCTAAATCATTACATACTAATCCTAGGATAGTTGTATCAGGTGAAATAGACTTAATAATAAGCGGATCATGCAATCCAAACTTTTGATACCTAATTTGATAACTCAACACTCCATACTTAAGCCAATAGGATTCAAAAAGCCTAGCTTCTTGAGAATTATCCAAAGCCATGTCTGGTTTACCACCTCTAAAAATAGCTTGTCTTGACCATGCTGTGATAGTAGGTATGTATGCCAGAGATGCCGTTGATGAGTACCGGATATCTGTCTTCGCTAAAGCCCTGCCTAGCAATATCCATTGCCAATAATTCATACCATCAATCACGATGAGTGCTTTTTTTCGGGCTGGGCTGGCCTTGATATGCTCTAATATCCTGGAGACAACCACAGGCTTACGTACCCCACTTAATGAAAACAAACTATCATAGGTATTATCAATAAACCTTTGAAAGCGGTCATTAAGTGCATTTTCCGTTTGTTGATAGGTTATTTTTAAGGCTTCATTGCCGGATTGGCCATATTTTAATTTAGCGCTGGCTAATACCTGTATAATATTAAACCATTGGTCGGGAATATCTTCTATGATGTCAATCTGTTGTCTCAGATAGTCTGTTTGACCCTCCAGCTCTTGGTCGTTTTGGCGCTGCTTGTCAACATAAACTCCGATCCTTAATGACTTAGGGAGCGCGTTATACGTTTCAGATGACACTTGTACTGGCAACATATATTCAAACGCGAACAGATACCCTATACTTTTACTCAGCGCGGGTTCCTTAAAATCTAATGAGTCCGGATTACCCTCAACATAAGCATTCCACTGCTCCTGGATAAAAGTTACCAGATCATGCTTGTTCAGCCCCTGTTGAGTAAGAGCCGGAAAATATGGCCTGGATATACGGATCATAAATTGGGCCAGTGGCTCGTTGATGTCTTCCTTTTCAAATAAAACTGTAATTAAGGCACTTAATACTCTTTCCTTGGCATTAATACTAGTAAGTCTATCAAAGTCAACTCCATATACTTGTTCAAGTACAAAGATTAATGTCTGCTCATAACTCAGGTCTTCATGGAGTTTGTTATTGAAGAGCAAACGAAGTGTATGATTGCTTAAGCCTTTGATTGCTTTAGGATCATAATTAGGGAAAAGCTGTGCCAACCCGATTGCCTGAAAATGAACCAGCATTTCTATATCTGGCAGAGGATAGTAGGTAGCTGGCACCGTCATCAAATATGGCTCAGCCGAGTCCCTCACATATAATTCGAAAGCCAGCCGAACATCTAAGTCTGATTCACAATGCAGCAATATATATCCTTCGCCTTCAAAAGTTTGCCTTAACTCGGCATACTCCAATAAACCATCCTTATCAGCAACCATGATGTGCCGTTTGTGACTGGAGATCACCCACTTCTTATATGTATCTATCCAGCTACTCATGTACGATACGCGCGATAAGCAGACAGGAGAAAGAAGGAATAACCTGTTTGGCTGAGTGAAACTGTTCTTCCCAGCTTTCTTTTTCCTTGAGCAGGCGTTTTAACCGGAACTGCCTGATGTTGTCAATACCAATCCTGCTCATTTGTTTTTCCTGAAAAACAAATGACTTTTCCTTATTGGTTTTGATGACATCGGCGTGATGGGTCACCTGCTTTTCCATCTCGTCGTACTTATGCTGCATAAGCGATTCTGCCTTTGCGGTCATCTCAGCATGGCGGACAGCAGACTCCCCGGCGGGCACGGTGCCTATGCAGTCAAAATAGTTGCTGTCCTGTATAAGTTTATCCCAAATAGTTTGCGCAAAAGCTGCAAAATACGCCCCCTCATCTGATATAAAAATAGGCTGTGTGATCTGGCTGGTCTCAAACTCGTTTTTTACCTCCAGGTGCCATAACGACCAGTAACCTGAGGTGGCCCCACTTTGTCTTATTTGCAGGATGGGAATCGGTTGGGATGCGGTAAAGGGTACAGCCTCCTGTAGCATCGTCTGTACCATGGGATGCTGCAACGAAACAGGCTCCGGGATCGGGTTATTCAGGCTCTCCCTGATATTAAAGGTATAGATATTCTCTTCATACCCCGGAAACACAAACCGCACCCCGTCCAGCAGCCGCTGATAGGCTATGCCTTTGGTTTGCAGATAGCGACTGGTCAATACTTCCAGCCACTTGGGCAAGGGGCTATGTTTCACGGCATCTACTTTTTCAGCTTTGATATCCTGCTCATCTACGGTGGGCAAGATACTCTCCGTGCTTTTGTATGCCTTCAGCTTATCTTTTATCTGGTCCAGCCAGGTATTGCTCTCCTGCTCAAACTTGGCTGGATCGAGCAGGGAGGTCAGATACAATCGGTTGATCTGCTCTCGCTCCATCGTGCTGTCCAGCACATCAGCCGTCTTATCTATGCCCAACTGGTCGAGTATCTGATTGAGTTTCACCTCGATCACTTCATACACCCGCTTATCTACGGAGTTGTCCAGCATCATATTAAATGCCAGCACTTCATGGGACTGACCGATCCGGTCCACCCGGCCGATACGCTGCTCCAGGACCATTGGATTCCAGGGCATATCATAGTTGATGACGATATGCGCAAACTGCATATTGAGCGACTCCCCGGCGGCATCGGTACAAATCAATACCTGCGTCGTGTCTTTAAATTTTTTGAGCGCGTCTATCCGCTGGTCTATGTTCATCCCCCCATGAATAGCCTCGCACAGGTATCCACCCTTTTCCTGTAAGATTTTTTTCAGCATGGACTGGGTACTGGTAAACCCCGTGAAAACCAAAAATTTGGTATCTGGATTTTGCTCCGACCTTTTAAGCTCCGCCAGTTTATCCAGCAGGTAGGCTACTTTGGCATCGGTCTCCTGATCCAGGCAGTCCTTGGCATCCCGGATCAGCCGTTGCAGCGTGCTGAGTTCGGAATCATAGTTTGCCCGTGTCTCCGCTACCATCGACAAGATTTTCTGCTCAAAATCACTCTCATATTGACTCTCGTACGCATACTCCTCCAGGTTCTGGATGATGGTCTCTGGATTGACATCCTGCCGCTCGCCGGAGAGTCTGTCTGCCCGCTTTTGCATCGCATCTAGGATCGCCTGGGTAGAGCTGCTCATCATCCATTGAAACAAGATCATCACAAAACGATGCGAGTTGTTATTGGTCTGCTTCGCCCTGTTAAATCCCTCTACTACATATTCTGTTACGGCTTCATACAACTGCTTTTGCTTCCGGTGCAGGACCGGATCCAACTGTACCTCAATTTTATACGTATGGCGCTTGTTAAACAGCTTCTGGCCGTTGTAGTCTATGGCCTGCCGCTTTTCGGTACGCACCACATACGGCTCCAGCTCCGGTAAGCTGGGCATACCCTCGCCGCTAAAGGCATCGGCATCCAGCAACTGAAGGATACGCCTGAAATGATCGCTCTTGCCCCGGTGCGGGGTTGCCGACAGCAGCAGCACGTTGGGTATGGCGCTACAGAGGATATCGGCCATCTGAAAACGACCTACCTGGGTATTGCTGCCCCCTACTTTGTGGCACTCATCTATTACCAGCAGGTCAAACTCAGCCGCCAGCACACTTTCGATACGGTATTGATTATACTCGCTCACCTTTTGTTTGGTCCAGCCCTGGCGGGCCTCCATGGGCTTCAGCGCATCCATCGAGACGATCACCTGGTTGTGCTGCGTAAACAGATTAAACGCATTGTCAGCATCCAGCCGGGCAAATGTTTTGGTAAGCGTATTGATATAGTCGGTATCGTAGAGGTGGAATACCTCGTTAAAGTGCCGCTTCATCTCCTGCTGCCACTGGCCCATCGCTGACTTGGGGACGATGATCAGGATACGCTTGACGATCCCCCGCAGCTTCAGTTCCTTCAGGATCAGACCCGTCTCGATGGTCTTGCCCATGCCGACCTCATCAGCCATCAGAAAACGCAGATACTGCCCCGTCATTACCTTCTCCAATGCCAGAATCTGGTGCGGCAGCGGGATGATGTTGCTCTCGATCGGGGCCAGCATACGCTGGGTCGCTACTTCGGCTTTTATCTTGGCAGCAATGGCGATATAAGTGATTTTAGCATCTGAATAAACGGCCACATGCTCCTCAAGTTGCTCTATAGTAGTCTCCACTATTTGGCCACTCCTTAATATTTTAATCTTGGCTTTCTCTATTCCAAACAGGGTATATTTCTCTATGAGTTCTGCTTCTTCATGGTTATATGAAACAATATCCCCAGGCTGAAAGGCAAATTTTTCTGCCTTTAATACGTGTCCATTACCTATTTCTTTTTTTCCCTCTGTAATGATAAATGTATGTATTTCTGCGATTTTCCCCAACCTTTGTGGATGAAGTATCTTGATCTCTACAGACCCTTCTGATCCGGGTTTGATACTATCGACATTCAAAACGGTTATTACACAGTCTGAAGCCCTGCCATCAGCAAGCCGGAGAGTAGGCCGGTAGCCAGTGAAAACTGCATTTTGCCTGCCCCCTGAGGCGCTATTCTTCAGTGATATGTTAGCGGTTAATTTCATTTTTCACTCAGGGAAATAGATGTTAACGAAATAATAGCATTATTAAAGTCCTCCAAATCTTGCATATCAATGCTTACGGCATAGCAGTCGTCCAGTTGCATAACGTCTTCACAAAATTGGCTGACATTTACCACTACCTGGACCAGAATATAAGACACACGGTCTATACGCTCCACGATCTCACGTCCATAATAATGACCGCAATCTTCAGAAATGGCAAATTGTTTGGCTTCCAGTGACCGCTCAGTACATCGAAACCGGTTCTGCTGGGAGAGAATATCATCATACTCCCGTTGGGTGACTGCTCTATACAAGACACACTCCATACTTTACGCGCTATTTTGGGGCAATATCGTAAAACATCAGTAACTGCTCATCTTCCAGCAGGATATTTTACAGCACCATGTCGCCTGACAGGCCGGACACCCGGTTGCGCTGCATACGCTGGCCTTTCGCACGGGTGTGAATTAAAAATCCAAAATTAGGAATTAAGAATCTGTGGCTGGTTTCTTTGCCACGGCTCCTACCTCATACCCGAAGAGCCGCAGTACCTGGTTGACTTTATCCAGCCGCAAACTTTCCTTGCCCTGCTCCAGTTCACGGAGGAACCGCAAGCCCACACCTGCTTTCCCGGCCAGCTCAGGCTGTGTCAGGTGCACGGATTTTCGCTTCTCCTTTACAAAATCTGCCAAACTCATGTTATACCCTTTCGGGCGTAAATGTAGTAAAATATTATATATTTATACCTTTTCGGGTACTATTTTACTCAAAAGTAAGGAATTATACCCTATCGGGTACTTTTTTCTCAAAACCCTGGATTACACCTTATCCTTCGCAAAATCATAATACATCAGCAACTGCTCATCTTCCAGCAGGATGTTTTGCGGGATCATGTCGCCCACAGTTACGATGGTTTTAAAATCGCTCTGCCCCCAGCAGTATTTAAAGCCCGCGCGCAGCGCCTCTATCCGCACTTCTTTGAGCTTTTTGGCTTTGGGCTGGCGGATGGCCGCCAGATAGGTGCCAAACTCCTTGATCAAGGCCTGGGTGCGCAGGGCCTCCCGGTCTTTGGCCTCGTGGGGGTCGGGGGTGCGCCAGCGGCCATCGGACTCCTGGATGAAGTTTTCCTGGAGGATGTCCTGCAGCTCGGGCAGGGTATCGCCCTTGCGCAGCACCTGGGCCGTCTTGCGGAAGTCGGGCATGAGGTCCTGGTACTTCTGGGGCTGGCGGCGCAGCCGATCCTTGAGCCACTCGATGGCGTCGCCTTCGTTGCCCACAATCAGGGCGAGCTGCACCAGCTCGGGGGCCAGGGCCTTGCGCTCGTCGTACTCGGCGGCCTGCTCGGGCAGGAAGTACATGCCATCCCGCTCGGCAAAGCGCTGGGCCAGGCCCGCCTGGAAGTCCACCGCATCGATGGGAACCGGCAGGCCCCGCATGAGGTAGAAGGTGATGAGCCTGTCGAAGAGGATCTTGGGGCTGCGCTCCACCACGGCGGTGGTGCGGCTGCCCTGGCGCAGGTGCACAGGCAGGCGGCCCAGGTGCGCCCGCACGAAGTCCCACACCGCCACGGCTCCGCCCTCCCCGGCCTGAAACCGCGCCTCAAACGCCGCATCGGGCTTGTAGCAAGAGATAACGAGGTCTTGCTTGACGGCGGTAGGGGAAGTGACCGCTTGAAAGGTCCCTTGTTTCTTGTCTAACGCGGAAACATTGGCAACAACAAATCCGGCACGCTGAATGGCTGTTTGAATGCCGTTCCAAACAGCTGCGCTGGTATTACTGAATTCTACAGTCATCCATTTACCTGGCTTCAGTACGTCATAATACTTCTTGAAACAGGCTTCCATGAGAGCTTGATAGTTCAGAATAGTTTTATTTTTAGCCTTATCAATAATGGCTTCGTTATCTGGCTTTGTCAGAACCTTATGCCATGCTTCAATGAGGATATTCAAATCAGAATAGTAAATATTTTCGCCGAATGGAGGGTCAGTAAAGATGTAGTCGATACTGTCGGCGCTAATTCCCATCATTGAGCAGTCACCGCAGTAGCTAACAGCTGAATATGCCTTCGGTTTGTAGGAGTTAAATGCTTTTATAAGACGCTTGTATTTTCCCAAAATTAAATATGTTGGACTAATTTCTGATATGTGAGAAGCAACATAAAAGACGCCTGACAGATACTGATTTACTTGAGAAAAACCCGTAGGCCTAAAGCGATTCAACAAAGAAATCCCCCAAACCATTTGCTCAAATGTAAATTGAACAAAAGATTGTGTTCGCTTATCTTCAACATTTAACGTTTCCTCCCATAAAAACGCAAGTGAATGAAGTGCTCTTTCTAAAAAAAAGTCGTGAATATATTCAACATTGGTTGTTTTTACCCTTCCGACCTTGGCCATTTGAATATCTGGCAGCTTGAAATTGGGAGCATTTTCAGGGAAAGGTAATTTAGAAACCTTCTCAAGTACCAAAAAGTCATGCTCATCCGGCTTTTTTGAATAGTTTACACCTCCATATGTGTAGTGTATCATATAAGGCAATCGCTTGGGTCTCCTTGTAGTATGATTTGCACCTTTATCCCAAACTGTTTCAAAAAGTAGATTGCAAGATTCTTTTGTAAGCTCCGCAGAACAAGAGGGACATTTTGCGATATCTAAAACTGCTTGTGTTGTTGGATCATAAAACTCCTCAGTAAATGAAAACTCGTGATTACAGTTGGGGCAGGCTAGCACTTCGCTCCAAACCACATAATCTATTTTTCCGTTTTTTCCGTTTGAATGTTTGGTTTCATACATCCATCCAAGCTTGCTCTCGAACGCAGATAAGATCCTTTTGATCTCCTTCTCATAGTCGGCTAAGTTGACAGGATTGGAATAATTATAAGCGATAAAAGATGCAACAGGAGAAAGGTCACTGACAATTGATTTTCTTGTCCCCCAAGTAGGAGAGGTTCCAAAAATATGCTTCCATTCAGTTTCAATTTTATATTTAGTTTCAGCATCAGGCATTTCGCAAGATAGTGCTGCCACGGCAGTCATTCCTGTACCTCCAAATCCGTCTAGGACGATGTCGCCAGGCTGGGTATAGTGCAGGATATAGCGCATGATGGCCGGGTGGGGTACCTTCGTATGATAACTGTGAGCGGCATAAAGCTTGTTGGTCTTCCCCTCGCTCACGTCAGCGGCGTAAGGCTCATCTATCTGGAAGCCGGGCTGGCGGCCGGGCATCTGCTCCTTTTCCTGCTCCCACTGTTCAATAAAGTCATTGAGCCAGGGGTTGGGGCAGGCGATATAGTAGGGCGGGTCGCTGAGGTTGATGATGTCTTCGTCTTCGCCAAGGGGGAAGCCTTCGATCTGCCTGAGTTCGGGCAGTTTGGCGCGGAGCTCGTTGCGGAAGTATTCGCGGCGGGCATCGTCAGAGGGGAAGGTGAGGCCGAGGCAGGAGACAGACATAGACACTATTTGTTAGCGAAGAAGAAAATAGAGGAGGATACCCATCCCCACTTGTGCGAGGAGCAATATCGCAAAAAAACGGGACATCCGGGTGTGCTGCTGGTCGAGCCGGGCACCCAGACCGGCCAGGGCATCCTGCTGGGCCTGATGCTGGGTGTCGAGCCGGGTATCGAGTGACGAGAGCTTCCCAAGCTGCTCCTGGTGCTGGGCCGCAAGCTGAGCGGATGCCTGCTGGGCATCTGTCCGGAGCTGGTCAAACCGGCGGTCCAGCTTGTCGTTGATACCCGTAGCCTGGGTGGAGATGGCTGCGGCCGTGCTGTCGAGTTTGTCCAGCCGGGCGGGGAAGTTGACACTGCGCAAGTACTCCACCAGGTCGGCTGTGTGGGCGACCAGCTCGCGGTATCGGTCGAGGGCATTATCCATATCGGCGAGGTATCGCTCGCGGAGGTCGGCTGTCAGGCCCTGGTGTTGCTTCAGCAGTTGGTCTGTGTGCTGGATAAGCTCGGTTGACGCCTCCATCACCTGAGCAGATGCCCGAAGTGCGTCGGCGCCTGCCAGTTGGTTTTGCTGGAGGAGTTCAGCCCAGTGATGAATGTTTTCGAGGGCAGATTGCAGCTCGATGAGTGCGGTATGGAGGTTTTCGTTCATTGTGTGAGGGGGCTTAGCTGTTCGTGAAGGGTCTCGGCAAACTCCTGGGTCCAGTCAGCGTGCATACGGAAGAGCGCCTCATTCAGAAGTTCGTCGAAGGTGGCGGTGAGATCGGTAGCAGTCTTTTCGGCCAGGGTACTGCGGTATCGCTTCAGCCACTCTCCGAAGCTGCGCCGGCTGGGCAGTTCCCGTGCCAGGGCACGAAATCCGGCTGCGAGGTCCTCCGCGATGGGCGGCAGGATACGCTGACTGGGCGTCTGCCGGTCTGCGAGTACCAGCAACGCAAAGGCGCGCAGCAGGCGGAGGGTAGCATTGTCAGGACTGGAGATCAGGAGCAGGGTGCAGGCACCGCGCAGGTGCTTGAGGTTGTCGAGGGTGGCACCGGTATAGTCGTCGTCCATGAGACGGATGAAGTCAAAAATCCACTCAGGCTGGCTGAGGCGGCCACGGTCGGTCCAGTCGCGCAGGGAGCAGTTGTAGGTACCTGAGCCGGTTTCACGCTCCTGCAAGGTTTCGTAACGCGCAGCAACTTCGGCAACCAAGTCAAGCGAATAGCCTTGGCGGGCGTATTTGGAGTTAAAATAGAGGTGGATGAAGGTTTTCATCCCGATATTGCCTTCCTTGAGTCCGAGCTTGCAGAGGTCTTTCATCACCCGGATGGACTCGTAGCGTTTTTTGGCGATTTCGTTGTAGAGGAACTCGATCAGGTAATTAAATATACGCTGGATTTCAGTATTGCCTTTCCGCTGACTGATCTGGTCCAGAATTTCTGCGACCTTGCGGGGCGGATAAAACTTGTCTATGTAGTGCTTGAGGTGTTCGCGGTAAGCGCTGTCAGGCTTTTTAGAAAACGTGACAGTGTATGAGTGACCTACATAATCAATGGTATAGTCGTCCAGGACACCCGTGAGAAAGAGGCGGTAAATGGCTTTATCAGTAGCAGCTTTGTTGCGGTAGCGGGGGTCTTCCTTGCTTAACCCATTGGAAAAGGGAATAACGAGGCTGCGTTCCTCATCAGGCTCCATATCGGCGAGTTGGGTTTCGATACCGGGGCAGGTGCCGCCTTCCTGCCGTTCGCCCAGCCAGGCATTCAGATTGGCCGGCGGGATGGCGGATATGTTTTCGTCCTTTGTGACCATGAGCAGTTCCTGCAGAAATTCCGTAGCCACCTGAGTCGAAACAGTAATGCGGCTGAGCCGAAAATCCTGCCGATGCGGGCGTACATAGCCGTAGGTATTCCCGGCCGAGTCGTTGAGCCAGAGCGCATCAAAATCCGTTGAGTATCGCAGGCGGAGCGAGGTTTCATCTTCCTCCATGTCAAGCCTCCCGGCGAGTTTCCGGGCCAGGAGTATGCTGCGGGGCAGCGGCGGCAGGATGATATTGGTCAGGAGTTCATGAATAGCCCGCTTTTCCTTTTTCGGGCCGGGAAAGCTGTTGTCATAGAAAAAACGCTGGAGGTCGAAATCCAGCTCTATGGGTTCGTCAAGCCCGGGAACCGGAAACACCTGCTCATTAAAGAGCAGGACAGAAAGCGCCAGCTTTTGGTCGCGACCTGCGCGCCCAGCCTCCTGCACAAAACTTTCGATGGAGCCAGGATACGTATCGTGGATGGTCAGGCGGATATTGGGCTTGTCTATGCCCATGCCAAATGCTTTGGTGGCGACCATGACATCCAGCTCATTGCGCAGAAAAAGCGTCTGATGGCGTTCATTGTCCTTGTCCACCTGACTAGTCCTTCCGCCCATGAAGGTTGTCGTACCATCCTCATCCTGAGGGGCACCCAGGTAGGTGCCGATATGAAGCCTGGAATCCATGGTCTCCAGGTGATCTGCAATACCGGCGTTTCGGGTTGGTCTAGAGTACTTATCTGTTACCCCAAAAAACCAGCTCCGGTGCGGGGCAAATACCAGAGCGGCATGGCTGCCATTCTGTTTCCAGAAATTTTCAAGACTCCCGGGTGGCAGGGCGATTTTGGTGGCGACCTCCTCCACAGTAGGCAATGCCCCTTGACTACCCTCGCTCACGATGCGGATGAGTTCGTCAGTCACAACCTGATCAGCGTCAGTAGCGAAATATCTGAGTTGTTCCGGTGCCCGGCGCAGCCACTCTACAATGGCATATTGTTTTTTAATACCAAGACTCCTTTTAAGATTTTTGCTAAAGTTACGGGCTTCAACATTTCCAGCAGGGATAATATCAAAGCCTACCTCTTCCCCATCATCAAGCAAGCCAGCATCATCCTTTTTGATCATTTTATTAACCTCAGCATCAGTAAGCAGCACTTCTTCTACTGCATACTGGAGCTCATAGCGATTAGTCGTATGGTACTGCACGATGTGGCCATCGGGCACTTCATCCCCGTAGGTCTCGCCTGGACGTTTGCCGGAGAGTTCACGCTGCACATCGGCCAGTACGTCGTAGGAGGCTGTTGCAGTAAGGCCAAACAGGGTGAGCTTCGCCCCTCCGTATGCTTTGCAGAAGCGCAACAAATTGCGGCCCAGCGCCAGATAAGGGGTCCGGAAGTCATGCCCCCACTCCGACACGCAGTGCGCCTCGTCCACCACCCCATAAGCGAAGTAATGGCCCTTCTTCGACATCTCAGCCAGCAGATTCCGGAAGCTGGAGATAAGCATCCGCTCCGGAGAAATGAAGCAGAACAGGGCATTTCCGGTCTGCATGTGTGAAGTGGCCTGTCGTTTCGCAGGGCCGTCGAGGCTGGAGTTGATGTACACGGTGCGGCTGATGCCCATACGGGCGAGGCTGTCCACCTGGTCCTTCATGAGGGACTTGATAGGGTCAATGACAATCGTAAGGCCCGGCTGCATGAGTCCGGCAATCTGGTACGTGAGTGATTTACCTCCACCGGTAGGCAGCAGACCAATCACATGCTGGTTTTGTAGCGCCAGGTTCAGGATGCGGAGCTGGCCTGGCCGGAAATCCTCTTTGCGGAAGATATTGCGCAAGAAAAACCGCAGGGCATCGCGGGGTTCTTCCCGCTCAGTAGAGGTTTCATTATCCCACAGCGCTTGATATGGGATGCGCGGGCCGCTGAGGAATGGCTGCTGATCGCCTGAATGAAAGGCGTTGTGAATGCGGAGCCCGTGGCGGCCCAGACGAAGGGCCGTAGGTGGACTAAAATGCGGGGTGCTGAGCAGGCTGATCTCAATGAAGAGGTCGTAATGTCCGGCATTCATGCCCTGTAACTCGTCTGCTAAACGGAGTTTTCGGCCCTGATTCAGCTCAGTAAGCCAAAACTCGGGGCTTACAAATACGTCCATTTGCACCTTTGGAAGCCTCACATCCACCCCGGCGAGTGTTGCCAACTGTGCAAATGCTGCCTGTAACTGCTCGACTGCCAGATAAGCACAAGGCAGATCATGCTCCACTACCCCGATGCACCAGGCTGGCTGATCAAGCGATAGCTGCCCCGCGAGCATGGCCCGAAGCAATGCAAATTGGATACGGGCGATGCCAAATGGACTCAGGGCAAGCTGCAAGGCATTTATGTCCGGTAGTTGATGGTAGTTCTGCTGGTAAATGTGGATCGCAGGATGCTGCTCCAGCAGGGACTGGATTTGGCTGAACCGCTGCTGATGACCGGCTGAGCCAAATCCGCCAGTCGGAAACCGAAAGGTAGAGTGCCAACCAGACGCCTGCGTAGCTGTATCACGCTGTTGATCGTGATGCTTTTGAGCATCTGCGCGGTGCTGCGGACCGTCCACTTCCAGGCAAATCCCCCTGACTCCCTCTTGACTCCCGTAAGGAAACTCCATCACGAAGTCAGCCCGCTGCTCCTTGAAATTTTGTTGCATAGCCTTGCGAACATCGGGATCGTCTATCATATTCCCGAGGCTGCGCTGAGGCTGTATAAGCTGAATCAGAAAGTCGCCCTGTCCATCAAAGAGACTGGCAGGGATCTCATGAAATAGAAACCCCTCCTCAGCACGGCTGTCAAGGCGCTCCCAGCTTTGCTGGTAGTCGCGTCGTTCGGTTTTGCGGTTGATCCGTGGGTCTATGGGATGCAGCGCATACCAGCATGCTTGCCGGAGTTCCGGGTTAACCCGAAAGCCTAAATTACCCTGGATGTTGGCAGGCTGCAGACACCCCAGCTTTTGGGCCAGGAGTTGCTCTATATCGTAGGGAATAAAAGCAGGCTCACCACGCAGGAGCTGGTTATAAAGTACCCTCAACAAACTATGCAGAGGGCTGTGTGGTGTATCCTGGAAGACATTAGGCACATCTTGAGTATCTTCGAGGGAGAAGTAAGTCAGGCGTTTGAGCACCTGCTGCAGGTCAGTTTCCGATACCCCACAAGTCTCGGGAATATCCGCGATAAATGCAGGCAGCGTATAACCAGCATGGAAGATATGGGAAGACAGCGACATGGATTGGGTATCTTTAGTAACGCATCATTTTACTTAATGATGATTCTCACCTTATTTCTTTCCTTACCGGCACACAGACCATCAATATAGCGGGTGAGCGTATCGATGGCTTCCTGCGGAGTTAATGGCTTGCTTAATTGTCTCCGAAGGTCTTCCATGCTGATTTCTACCTTGTCAATCCCCCGGGCCAGCTCGGCGATCAGGTTTCGCAGCCGCGGTGCATTATCGGCAGTCAGTTCTTCCTGGCCGGATCTGAACGATTCTACTAACTGCTGGTCTACCGGTTTCAGAATGTCCATGTTTTCCTGCACCGATGGGTCTTTGAACACTAAACGCATAGCGGTGGTCCACTTCTCTAAAATACCATCTAGCTGTTCTTCGAGCTGGTGGATGTTGGCGGCTGGCTTACCATAATACTCGCGGGGATTAAAATCGTGATAAGGCTCTACCAGAACTTTGTCCTTGGTCAGAAACCCATCTGCTTCCCGCAGGGAAGTGATGCTGTTGATCCAGTTTTGGTATTCGGTAGGGGTAATAAAGTCCGCGTCTTTAATGACGTCACAGATGCGTTTTTTTTCGCTGGCAAGTATACGTTCTTTGATCAGGGCATCTTGCCGCGAGAGGCGGCACCGGGTGTACTGCCGCAGATAGTAGTCGGCGTAGGTATCAATAAGTGAATTGAGCAGTGCCTCATATTTCCTGATGTCAGCATCATGGGTAGATGCGACCACCGCAGACAATCTGTCGATAGCGGCTTTCATATCATCAAACAGCGGCTTTTCTTCTTGTACCACATAGGACTGCGCGGTGTATAGATAGCCTACCAATCGCTCGAACTTTTCAGCTTTTTCCTTCAGCTTATCTACCCGGTCGCAATAGAGGTAAGCGTTAAAAGCTGCATTTAGCTCTTCTCCTGTGAATTTAAATGCCTTGAGTTTACCGTACGAGTTGTAGGACTGGATGCTGTCGAGCAGGGTAGCCAGTGCCACCAGCTCGGTTTTCATATTAGCACTGTCTTCCTCACTAAGCAAGGGCACATTGCGGCATTTCAGGCCCTGCACAACGAGGGCCCGGGTCTTCACCACGCGCTCGGCTTTTGTCTTTGCCTCAGTGATGATTTTGCTGATGGTGTCCGGCTTTTCAAGCTCTGAGGTATAGTCAGGCAGGCCCAGGCAGGCAAACAGGGTTTTGAGATGTTTTATCGGGATACCTTGGGGCTGCCTGATATGCTGGAAGGTGAAAAAGTCATCTTCGCTGAGCTTAAGAACCGTGTCGATGTTGGTAGCAGAGAGGTTTTTACTTCCTGACCAGTTGATTTCAATATCGCCTTTATAGGCCAGTGCCACCAAGACAATAAATTCCAACTGGTGATCTATTTGGTAGTCCACGGAGTACCAGAGCTTGTTCGGAGCAGAATATGCATCAATGATATCCGACCTGTTGAGTACAGCCCCTTCGCCAGCCTTATCAAATTTTTGCTTGATGCTCCCGGCGTACTTGCTATTATCACTTACAATATTCTGACCACTCCACAGGCCCAGGCCACTGAGGATAGCTTCGCCATCTCGGTTTGGGGTTGAGGGATTGATAATTTTTCGAAATGCCGCTGTGATGGCACCTGAATAATTATCCTTAGTCAACGGGGATTGCAGATCGGTAAAGGCAGGATAGTGAGGGAACTTATCATTAAATGCCTTGTTGAGGACTCTGGAAGCTACACTCCGGAAAATCATTTCTTTGGTAGCACCTTCGCCTGGTAGCGGAAATGATTTAAGGGACTTGCCATCTCCCTTGTAAATCACCTTGGTCTTATCCGCATATTCTTTATCAAAGAGCGCGATGGCCTTACGCTGATATTCTTCAATCTGACTTTTGAAAAGTTGTTTTTGGCTGGTAGACGCTGAAGCATACTTAGCTTTAGCTGCTCCATAGAGACAAATGGTGTCTTTAAAAGTATCAGAGAGGTTAGTCACATCATAGTACACCTCGTCTGGGGCATCATTGCGGTTGATAGCATTAAATAGCGGGCAGAAAAAAATATAATATTGCTGAATAGGTTCCGTTGTGCTTCGTTCGTTGGGATTTCCAAAAAAGATGTACCCCAAGCGGAAGCTTTTTTTATCAATCCACTCCAACGAGTGCTCCCATATCTTGAAACCAGAACGATAGGAGTCCTGCTGTATCTCCAGTACAAATTGCAGGAAGTCGAAATAGTATTGATCTGCCAGACTTGTATCTTTTTTAATGACCTCATCTGCATAGTCGCGGATAATTTGTGGGATATTGATACTACCTTCTGTTCGGATATAAAAATCGGCACTAATGGTATCCTGTTCCACGTATTGTCCGGATGTAGCCGTCACCAGATGTTTGGCAGTGCTGTCAATGGCAGCCAGCAACAATCCCGACTCATCCACATGAGGGATTGTGACACAAAGATCTTCCTTCAGGCTATGAGCACTAGCTCCGTTCCGTTTGTCAAGGTCATCGCACAAAATGCGTATCGCCAATGCCTGAGCAATACGATGCGCAATCTCCTGTCGGTTTGCTCTTGCCTCGATAAAATGACTGGAGATACGGCCTGAGATGTTACCTATGATATCACGGACCATCCTGATATCCGGGATAGCCAACATGGCAGGGTTACTCGCCAGATCAGACCAGTAGGTATCGTACGTAATCAGTCCCGGATTATGGGCTGGCACCTCTTTTTCTAAAATATCATTAAACTTTACGGAGAGCACTTTCAGGATTTCCCGCTGGCTTTTGCCGTGTTTGATCTTCTCAAAGTAGCTCACATAGTTCGGATGCACCGGAAAGAGATCAATAAACTCGTTGAGGTTTGTATTAAGACCTTCAAATAGATGGGCATATTTCAGCAGGTGTTCTCTGATTTTTGCTTTTTGGTAGGTGTCTTTTTTTAAAAGCCGTTCTTTCACCACAAAAGATACATCCTCTTTAGTAATAATCAGGTCCGCGTATCGGTCCTCAATCTTATTGAGCATTTCTGCCTGGAACTGAAATTCTGGTGAACGATACAGCAACTCCTGCACCCCAAACATAAGCTTAAACCGCGAATTGTCACAAGCCTCACCCAACTGACGCAGCAGCATCAGGTCATTGTTAAGTTCGTTCGGTTTTCTTCCTTTGAGATATTCCAGCAACTCATCAATAACGATGAGGAAATGATAGTTGGGAAAATGAGTTTCAAACGTAGCCATCATCTGCTGGATCAACTCCTTCCAACTGAAATGAGAGTCAGCATCAAACTTAAAGTTAATACCTTCTTTTCGAAGATATCGCTCTATCTGGGCAAATACAATATCTTTTAGCGGTTTATCTGTACCGATTTCGAAGCGAAGTACTTTGTACTGACCTGCAATGGCCTTAAATGCCTTCTGTACATCTTCGAGCTGAATATGTTGCATCAAATCAGCATCTTCAGCAATAGCCGATACCAAAGACATCAAGTGAGATTTACCCGTTCCGTAGCTTCCCACAACCTGAATACCCTTGGTTTCATAAGTCGGGGCTGTGTCTAGGTTTCTAATAATCACAGCATGCAGATCCTCTTGCATTTTCCTGGAAAATACAAAAGTTTTCACTAATGCCTCTGCTACCGATTTTTCGTCGGCATTCACCAACTTCACTACTGTAGTGATAGGTTCAAACTGTATAAGTTCCTTATATTGCATACTGCAGTTGTTTAATGGGTATCATCGAAAAGTCAAGGGAAAAAGAATTTTTCTGAGTAGCCCAGCTTAGATTACCCTTACCATCATTATCATGCTCCCATATGATAATAAGGGCTTTAGATTTTGAAAATTCACTCAAAAGTTGTACTGTATTTAACTTAAGCATAGGTTCTAACAACAATCCCAGATTATAAATAGCCACCATATGATTACCTGCGTTGTTTATCTGAGACGAGTGTTTTTCCAACAACTTTGGGATAAACTCCATAACTTCTATATCTAAATATGTATGTTCAGGTAAGTCTTTAATAAAACCAGCCACTTCTTTACCTAAATTCAAAACATTGATAGAGGCTGAAAGAACTTCGGCAATACAGTTCCATAACGCGGATGGTTCACATCGCAAGGTATAAATTTTATATCGATCTATTGAGGTAAGTATATCACTCCAAGAGTAGATACTCATAATTGTTAAATTTGTAAAATTAAATGTGGTTTTATCATTCCATTTAGTCGAGAAATTCAACAACTCGTCTGTCTTCTCGTTTCACCCCGAAAACAACCCATATAATTCCCCTTTGACGCGGTTGATGATGGTGCCGAGGTGCTCGGGGTCATCGCGGAAGTCGAGCTCTCCGACGGAGATTTCCATTTTTTTGCCGTAGTTATAGGCATCGTACCAGGCTTCGTAGCGCTCATTGAGGCGCTTGAGGTAGTCCAGGCGGATGGAGTCCTCGTAGTTGCGGCCGCGGCTCTGGATCTGCTCCACGAGGGTGGGGATGCTGGCGCGGAGGTAGATCAGGAGGTTAGGGGGCTCGATCAGGTCAAAAATGGTATCAAACAGCTCCCGGTATGCCTCGTAGTCGCGGGAGGACATGAGGCCCATCGCGTGGAGGTTAGGGGCAAATATCTGGGCATCTTCGTAGATGGTACGGTCCTGGATAACATTTTTTTTCTCGGCCCGGATATGGATCAGTTTGCGGAGGCGGGACTGGAGAAAGGACACCTGGAGGTGAAAGGACCACCGCTGCATGTCGCGGTAGAAGTCCATGAGGTAGGGATTTTGTTCGTTGTCCTCAAAGAGGGCTTCGTAGTTAAAATACTTGGCCAGCAGGTAGGTCAGGGTGGACTTGCCCGCCCCGATATTGCCTGCGACACAGATATGCATACCCTGGTGTTGATCCTCCACGGTGATTCCGGATTAGCTGCTTATAGATATAGATTTTGGACAGACTGGCGGTATCCGAGGCGCTCGCGCACCCGTGACAGGGTCTGGCGTGCGATGTCGCGGGCTTTGGCGGCTCCGGCGAGCAGGTGTTGTTCTACTTCTTCAGGATGGGCCATCAGGTGGTCAAAGGCAGCCCGTTCCCGCTGAAACCGGTCCAGGATCACCTCCAGCAGGGCTGTTTTGGCGTGACCGTACCCATACCCGCCTGCCAGGTACCGCTCCCGCATCTCCGCTGTCTGGGCCGGGCTGGCCAGCAGGCGGTACAGGGCAAAAACATGGCAGGTATCAGGATTTTTAGGGGCTTCCAGCGGGGTGGAGTCTGTCACGATGCTCATGACCTGTTTTTTCAGGGCTTTTTCGGGCTGAAAGATCACGATGGTATTGTCGCGGGACTTACTCATTTTTTCGCCATCAATACCGGGGATAATCATCAGGGCCTCATCCACGCGGGGCTCCGGCAGGATCAGGGTGTCGTCTCCGCAAACCCGGTTGAGTGCCTCGGCCATGTCACGCGTAAACTCCAGGTGCTGGAGCTGGTCCTTGCCTACGGGTACGATATCGGCGTCATACAAGAGAATATCGGCAGCCATAAGCACCGGATAGGTAAACAGCCCGCTGCTGACCTGGTCCAGGCGATCGGCTTTGTCCTTGAAGGAGTGCGCCAGCCGGAGGCGGTTATAAGGCATAAAACACCCCAGATACCAGGCGAGTTCTGTGACCTCAGGCACATCTGACTGGGCATAAAACACCGTCTGAGCCGGGTCCAGTCCGCAGGCCAGCCAGGCGGCAGCCGTCTGGAACGTGTTCTGCGCCAGGATGTCCCGATCCCGGATGGTGGTGAGGGTGTGCAGGTTGGCGATGAAGAGGAAGGAATCGTTGCCGGGGCGTCCGGCCATCTCTATAGCAGGGAGAATAGCGCCCAGCAGGTTGCCCAGATGGGGTACCCCCGTGCTTTGGATGCCTGTCAGAATACGTGGCATGATCGTTTTGTCGTCTGTGACTGCTCAAATATAGACATTCTGGCGGATATCAGGGCAATATAGGGCAAAAATCATACTGCGGCCTCCACCCACAAAAAAATCCCCCGGCACCAGATCGGCGCCGGGGGTATCATAAAGCCAACCTGTCACTAGGCTTGCTGGGCTACCGGTTCTGCCGCGCTGGCGCCGTCACCCCAAAGTAGTCACGCATCCGCAGGAGCCATACGAGTGATACCAACTGATACAGTACCCCAACACCGATCCCGGCCCAGCCCAGCGGGCTATCCCAGCCAAGCACTATCAGGGTAATCAGGCCGATGACCAACTGTACAAAAAACAAACGATACCCCATGATACGCTGCTCAAGCTGAAGCCCGTGTACAAGGGCAGAGATGGCAATAAAGATCGTCAGCATAGTGGTCTCCAGGCCCGTAGGTTCCCATCTTTTATCAGACAATATGCCCACCAGCGCGAGGATCGTCGGAATAATCTGGGTCAGCACAAATATCCGCAGGCGAACCGGCGTATTGTCCCGGCTTTTGATCCGTTGGCCATCGGGGGTCGTATGATACAGAATCGGGGGGGGCGTCACGCCTTCCGGATTCCAGGTAGGGGGCGCGATAAATACACGGATTTTATCTTGCCAGGTATGGGCTGCACGGGAGCGACGGAAGAGGTCTTTCCAATAAAAAAGATAAGCCTCATACGGATTATGGCTCTCAAACCCCGTCGTGATGCCATAGTCTGGTTCTTCGTCTTCTTCAATAAAAGTCCCCAGCATCCGGTCCCAGATGATAAATACGTGGCCATAGTTTTTGTCCAGGTACTTCTCATTGCGGGCGTGGTGTACGCGGTGGTGAGAGGGTGTGACAAAGATATACTCCAGCACCCCGAGTTTGCCCACCAGGCGGGTATGGGTCAAAAACTGGAACAACCCGATAAATACAATAACCGAAGTCGTCGTCACCGGATCAAACCCCAGGATGGGCATCCATATCCAGAAAAAGGACCGGTTGATGACCGAGAAGGCCGATACACGGAATACCGTCGTCAGGTTGAGTTCCTCGCTCTGGTGGTGTACGATATGACCCGCCCAGAGAACATTGATCTCATGGCTGAGGCGGTGGTGCCAGTAGGCAAGAAAATCACCCAGAAACAACCCCGCAACAAAGGTCAGCGGGCCGGGCTTGAACTGCCAAAGGGTAGCATGCTCAAACAAAAATCCAAATACAAAATACATCATCACCACCCAGAATGCATCAAACAGACGCTCCAGGACGCCACAATAGATGTTGACGATCGTGTCGTCAAAGCGATAGGTCTCGACGCCCTTGCGCTTGGATACCCAGTACTCCAGCAGTACCAGCAACAGCAGCACCGGCACAATCAGGCCAGCATACTCAAGTCCTCCCATAATTTCAGATAATCGTTATGTGTTGGGTAAAAACATAAAAAAACATCACACATGCACAGGTTGCATCGCCGGAACGACAGGTGGCCGGATCGCCAGTCTGCGCGCCCCCAGATACATAATTAACATGGAGATCGCCATCAACACATGACTGATGTCATGGTAGTTGAACCAGGTATGAAGCGAGAACTTTGTGTTGAACGTAAAGGCCGGGATCAATCCCCAGGCAATCGCTCCCAGCACCCAGGCCCGACCTGGTGTCCGGTCACGACGATACCCCTCCAGGTGCAGCCCCCCCACGATAATCAGCAGCCCCAGGGCAGAGTTGAGTTTGACATTCTCAAAACTGCTGGTCTCCGGATACAACACCGAGAGAAGAAATATCCCAAACTGGGTGAATACAAAAATCAGGCGCAGGCGGCGCTGGCCAGGTGTGAGCCAATGTGCGTAGGCGATCGCTGCCCGCTCAATGGCCAGTATACCGAGTCCGCTGAAGATCCAGCCGACCACCTTCTGGGGATCCCCCCACACATACAAAAAAGCATGGCCCGCCAGCCCTGCAAAGGTCGTAGCAATGCCTATCAGGAGAAAATACAACCTGAACAGGCGATCTGCCTCCCGGTCTGCCCCGGTGCGCCCCAGCAACCACCACGCCGTATAGGCTGTGCAGGCTGTGAGCAAATCCGTGGCTGAGGTCACCGGTTCCAGCACCCTGATCCCCATCAGGGTCGTTTCGGTCATTTCTACCTCTGTCCCCCAAACCATATCAAGTATCCTAAAGCAAGTTTCAGCGCCAAAGGTACTCTAGGTTTACTAAACCTCCAAGAAAGAAGGGCTAGGTTTACTAAACCTCGGAGGTTTAGTAAACCTAACCTCCAAAAAAGAAGGTTTTAGGTTCAAGGTTTACTAAACCTTGAAGGTTTAGTAAACCTAACCCCAAAGAAAGAAGGTTTTAGGTTCAAGGTTTACTAAACCTTGAAGGTTTAGTAAACCAAACCCCAAAGAAAGAAGGTTAGGTTCTCAAGGTTTACCAAACCTTGAAGGTTTAGTAAAGCTAAAAACGTACCTTAGACCCGTTTTTTATTCTTGCCCTATGACTCCACCGAATCCCACCTCAAGGGGTGCACTCCTGACGATTTTCATCACGGTTTTTATAGACCTGCTGGGGATCGGGATTATCATTCCGATCATTGCGCCGCTGTTTCTGGAGCCTAACGCCCTGCTCCCGGCTTCTTATACAGATATACAGCGCACCCAGTTGATGGGGCTGATGATCTCCATGTTTCCGCTGATGACGTTTTTTAGTGCGCCGTTTCTCGGCTCACTTTCAGACAAGTACGGGCGTAAACAAATCCTTTTTTTGAGCTTGTTTGCCACCGTAGCCTCCTACCTGATGATTGCCTTTGGGGTAATCTGGCAATCGCTCTGGATGATTTTTGCCAGTCGGGCCCTTCTGGGCCTTGCTGCCGGCAACCTGTCGGTGATCTACTCGGCCATTGCGGACGTGAGTGATCCTGCTGCCAAAACCCGCAATTTTGGCCTGGTGGGTACTGCCTTTGGACTGGGGTTCATCGTAGGCCCGATCATGGGCGGGAACCTGTCAAACAGCAACCTGGTGCCCTGGTTCAACTTTGCCACGCCCTTTTTTGCATCCGCTGTGCTGGCGGGTATCAACCTCGTCATGGTGTGGTTATTCTTTCAGGAAACCCATCATACGCGGGACCAGACCCTCCGGATCAACCTTACCTCCGGCTTCAACAACATAGGCCAAGCTTTCAACCAGCCTGCCATGCGCCTGCTGTTTGTCACGATCCTGATATTTTCTTTCTCCTTCACCCTGTTTACCCAGTTTTTTCAGGTATATCTGATCAAACGGCTGGGATATACCCAGACAGATATTGGGTTTGTATTTGGGTATATCGGGATGATTGGGGCGCTGACACAAGGAGGGCTGGTGCGGATCCTGTCGCGGCGGTTTCAGCCCCAGCAAGTCCTGCCGGTCGTGCTGCTGACCCTGGCAGGCGGATATCTGCTCACCCTGGTGCCGACCGATCATCTGGGGATCTATCTGGCCATTCCTTTTGTGGCCATATCACAGGGAATTATTATGCCTAATTTTTCTTCGATTGTTTCAAACTCAGCTCCGCCTCATCTTCAGGGCCAAACCCTGGGCATGCAGCAGTCCGTTACGTCACTGGGGCAGTTTTTTGCTCCCCTGATCGGGGGGTATATTTCGGGCATAGCTCCCCGCAACACTACCCTGCTGGCGGCTGGTGTCATGACCTTCGGCTGGATAATTTTCATGCTGTACCGGCACCAGCAGAAAACCCAGGCATCATAACAGCAGGTAATCAGCGGGTAGCCGGGGTCGTTTTGGGCTTGGGCGTCGTATTGGTCGTAGACTTGACCGGAGGAGCCACAGATGGAGTTTCAGTCGTAGTCTCACGGGGTGCTTCTGTGCCATAGACGGCATTCAGAAATCCCTCAAATACCCATCGGAGGGGAGATACCGGCACTGCCTCCTGCGGTTTGGTCACCGTTTGGGCAGGCTGCTGAGGCTCTGCTGAAGATTCTCCGGTATTGGAGGGCTGAGTTTGCTGAGCAGCGTTTTTTTCCGGCCCCGGATGGATAGCCCTGGCCTGTGTGCCAAGGGTACAACAAGCGACCAGGAGGAGCGAGGTTCCAAACTTTTTCATATTGACGGAAGCAGTAACGTTCAATATCAGGCAAGGCAAAAGTAACCACTACCAAGCTTATGAGTATCAGATAGTAAATATAGCACCCAAAAGCTAAATTCAATACCTTTTTTTGTTCAATATTGCATATTGTGTGTCACGCTTCCGGACAATATTCATGGCAGACTGCTATTATACTGAGCAGTTGGCCAATAGGTTGCAAAATACCTCCCGAAATCGTTTTATTTTGATGCAGAAAATAACAAATATACTACTAATCAGCACCTTAGTATTCTCGGCCGGATGCAGCCGTTATCCCTGGTCAGCCATGCCTTATATCCGGGGAGATGCTCCTGTACCTGACCTCTCGCTGTACCGGTCTGTACAGGCAAGACCCCACCAGCGCCCGGATATAGCCGTAGGGCTGGCACTTTCGGGTGGGGGTTCGCGGTCGTTTCACTATGGACTGGGGGTGATGCTGGCCCTGGAGCAGATCGAGGACAGCAGCGGGCGGCACGCGCTTGATGCCTGCGATTACCTGACGGCCGTATCAGGGGGTGCCCTGGCAGGTGGCGGGTATCTGGCAGCCCTCCGGGATCATACCCTGTCAGCAGATGCTGATGCTTCCTTTCATCTCGCCTCTGCCTGGCACGAGCACCTGGCCCCCAGCCTGAGCATCCGGTACGGATTTCCGATGCTCAGGTCTATGTTTTCACCCCGTATCTGGTTTAGCCCCCTCAACCGGGGCGACCGCCTGGAGTACGACCTGGCCGAGCACCTGTTTGGGTATCCCAGCGGCAGTCCCACACTCCGGGACTGTTTTATCCCGGCAGCGGATACCACCACGCCCGTATCGTTGCCGATGTTATTCTGCACAGCTGCGTTATACAACAGCGTACACCAGATGTCCTTCACGCCTGATCTGCTGGATACCATGCAGGTCACGGGATATACCCATCGCATGAAGCAGGTGGAGGTGGATACTGCGACAGCTTTGTTTGACATGCCCTTTTCGGTTGCCGTCAAGGCCTCTGCGAGTTTTCCGGTCGTGGTCCCGCCTACCCTGCTCCGCTGTACGGTAGGTGGCCGGAAGGCGTATCTCCCGGTATGGGACGGCGGGATGGTGGACAATATCAGCTACCAGACCGCCGTATGGGTCCTGGCCCAGGACACAGCTGCCCGCAGGGTATTGCTGGTGTCAGATGCAGATCAGATCGCACTCCGGTCCCTGTACCGGCGCCGCAGGAGCGGACTCGGGCTGGCTGCACTCGTGCGGGTACCTGTGGGCGGACTCGACAGCCACCGCTCCCAGCGGTACAGTGAGATCGCCACCTACTGCCGGGCCTATGATATACAACCTGTCTATCTGGGTTATGACCGGCTCCTGGACTCAGCCGCCTGTGCAGTCACCCTGCCCCGCTGGCGACGTCAGGCTGCCTACACCTACCTCCTCAACCGGATGTCAGATACAGATGCCCCCTTGTCCCCTGAAGACCGGCGGCTGCTCTTTGAGGTCCTGGCTGATGTACGCACCCGGTTCGGTATCTGGCCCCAGGAGCGTGAACTCCTCATCCTCACGGCCCGGTACATTGTACGGGAGCAGGAGGCCACGCTGCGGAAAGTTTTGTTCGGGGAATAACCTTCCCCTTCAGGAGGATTTATGTATATTTGGACATGATGAAACCAGACAAATACACTACCTCCATAGACCGGCTGCTGCGGCAGATCGCGGAGCTGGAGCGGTGTCTGTCTGATTGTAACAACCCGCAGGATGAAGCCCGGATCCGCCGGCACCTGCGTACCTGCCATGAACGGTTTGAACAATTGATCCCGTTTCAGTTTAAACTGGAGCTGCACCGGATCTGCCGCGCTGTAGGGATTCGCCACGATTTTATCTGAGATTTTTTCCTATGTTCAGACATATTTACCTGATCGCCTTGGGATGGCTTCCGCTGATGCTTGCTGCGCAGCCTGTTACCGAGCAACGGACAGATGTTTCGGTAGGTTTTTTTCAAAATGATCTCGCACACCCCTGGACCGGCGGGCTAAACAACGGCCAGTTTTCTGCCATAGACCTCACCCTGGACGGAATCGAGGACCTGGTGATATTTGAGCGCAATGGAGACAGGCTCATTCCCTTTGAGACAACCCTCGACGCCCAGCAACAGTTTGTGTACACCTATAATCCTGCCTTTGTACAGGACTTTCCGGCACTCAAAGGCTGGGTACTCCTGGCAGACTATGATGGTGACGACCAGGCAGACATATTCACACATGCGGCACCGGGTGTCGCTGTGTATCACAATGTCTCGCTGGACTCGGGGCTCCTGCGGTTTGCCCCTTTTCATCAGGCACTCCCCCTCAAAGCGACCAAGTCCAATGGCTTGCTTGACTTCATCCGCATCCCGGAGCAGGATATCCCCGCGATCCGGGACCTGGACGGAGACGGCGACCTCGACCTGCTGACCTTTGACGCACAGGGGGCTATGATCGAGTATTACAAAAATACCTCCGTAGAGACCTGGGGGCATGCAGACAGCCTCGTATTTGTCCTGGAAGAAGCCTGCTGGGGCCATGTAATGGAAAGCACCACTGCCAGTACCAATATCATGACCCTGGGCGTGAGTTGTAAAGAAGGCCTGACCGGGCAGGACGAGCCGGAGGAAATATCCCTTCATGCGGGCTCGACCCTGCTCGCCCTTGACCTCAACGGCGATGGGGACCAGGAACTCCTGGTGGGGGATATTGGTTTTAATAACCTGGTGATGCTCGTCAATGGAGGTACACCTGCCCATGCTGATATCACGGCCCAGACCAGTGCCTTCCCCACCAGCAATCCGGCACAGGTAGAGTTGTTTCCGGCGGCATTTTACCTGGATGTGGACCACGACGAAAAAAAAGACCTCATCGTATGCCCTAACGGGCGAAATATTTCTGAAAACACCCGGAGTGTGCTGTATTACCACAATACGGGCACCAATCAGTTCCCGGTGTTTGCGTATTACGGAGATGATTACCTCCAGGAGGACATGATTGACTTTGGAACGGGTGCATATCCTGCCCTCCGGGACTATGACCGGGACGGGCTGACGGATATGCTGGTGGGAAACGTCGGGTATTTTTCCAGCGGGAGTTTTGTGCCGCGGGTTGCCCTGTTTCGCAATTTTGGCTCAGCCGGCCACCCTAATCTGGAGCTGGTCTCTGAGGACATCCTGAACCTGTCCAGTTATACCTACCTGTTTGGGGTGTATCCTGCCTGGGGTGACCTGGATGGAGACGGCGATGACGATGTCCTGCTCGGCAAAAACCTCGGCACCCTGGATTATTTTAAGAATATATCCACCTCCCCGACTGCTATTTACCCTACTTTTGTCCGGGAAACGGTTGACTATCAAGGTATAGACGTAGGTGCACATGCTACGCCCTGCCTGGCAGATGTCAATGGCGACAGCCTCCCGGACCTGGTGATCGGCGAGCGGGACGGCAACCTCAACCTCTACCTCAATACCGGTACGGCCCAGCAGCCCGTGTTTACCCTGACGGACGAGACCTGGGGCAATGTAAATGTCTCGCGCAGCATATTCCAGCCGGGATATGCCACGCCTCATATTTTTACCCTGCAAGACACGTTGCGGCTGATAGCAGGGTCCGACCAGGGCAACCTATACTATTACCCTGTCATCAGCGTGGACACGGAAGCGACTTTTTTATTGGCTGATACCTTGTTTACGGGGCAGGATCAGGGCCTGCGCAGCGCCCCCGCCACAGGCGATCTGGACCAGGACAATGCCCTGGAGCTGGTCTGCGGCAACTATGCCGGCGGCCTGACGCTGTACAGCCTCTATGCAGACACCACCGGTAACCCGCTCCCTGTCTCAGCGCCCCTGGCGCAGCCTGGTGTACGTATAGGTCCTAATCCGGCCCGGGACATGCTCCAGGTAACAAGCCCCTACGGAACCGTGACCGAAGTACAACTCCTGCATATCAGTGGCGCACTTGTACAGGTCTGGCACCCCGGTGTACCAGTCGCGCAGCTTAGTCTTACAGGCATACCGGCAGGGTCGTATCTTGCACGGATTCAGTCAGGGCGGGAAATAACCTGGCACCGGCTTGTGTTAGAGCCGTGAGTGATGCAACTTTAACCGCAAAATCAGCTACACACATGCAGATGTTAGGCATTGATATAGGAGGCTCCGGCGTAAAAGGCTCGATAGCAGACCTCTCCACTGGGACCCTCCTCCACGAGCGGCACCGGATCGAAACCCCGGCACTGCTCTCCCCTGATGAGATGGCACAGGCCATTGCGGACATTGCGCGTTTTTTTGAGTGGAATGGCCCGGTCGGTTGTGGGTTTCCGGGGGTCATCATGAACGGCATAGCCCGCACAGCCGCCAATATTGACAAACGGTTTATTGGGTTTCCGGTAAGCGATTTTTTCAGCCAGCGCTTGGGCCAACCCGTCCATATCATCAATGATGCCGATGCAGCAGGCCTCGGAGAGGCTACCTATGGGGCCGGCCTCAACCAGCAGGGCACCATCCTGCTCCTGACCATCGGTACGGGTATCGGGAGTGCCATCATCCTTGACGGTAAGCTCTTACCCAATACCGAACTGGGGCATCTTAAATTTAAGGGCGATATAGCCGAGCGGTACGCTTCGGATGCTGCCCGCAAACACGCGGACCTGTCCTGGAAAGAATGGGGCCTGCGCTTTGATGAGTTTCTGGCCCATGTGTATGGCTTGTTTTATCCGGACATGATCATCGTAGGGGGCGGCACCAGCAAAAAATTTGACAAGTTTGCGGAGTTTATCACCACCCCATGCCCTGTCGTGCCTGCTCTCCTGCAAAACCAGGCCGGTATTGTGGGGGCAGCCCTGGCAGCCCGGCACCTGGTCCCCGCCAGCGTCTGATACCTTCTGACAAAATCTATAAAACCCCGGCATCTCTGCCGGGGTTTTTGTATCCTGTATCCAGTCGTATGGGCCACCCCTGAGGATAACCTGTCACCGGGTACCTCAGATATACTGATTGATGAGGTTTTCGAGCAACTCCTGGCGGCCGCTGATCTGCATCGGCGCACCGTGTGAAGCAGCGATCTCCTGCAAATCCTTGAGGCTGAGCGCACCCTGCTCAAACTTGGCTCCGTTGCCGCTGTCAAAGGATGCGTACCGCTCCGCCCGGATCTTGCGATAGTCAGACTGCTCCATGATGTCCTGGGCAATCAGCAGCGCACGGGCGAAAGCATCCATCCCTCCGATATGGGCATAAAAGAGGTCCTCCAGGTCGGTAGAGTTGCGACGGGTTTTGGCGTCAAAGTTGATCCCGCCCCCATTAAATCCGCCTGCCTCCAGGATGACCAGCATCGCCTCTGTCAGTTCCAGCAGGTTGTTCGGAAACTGGTCTGTGTCCCAGCCATTCTGGTAGTCACCGCGGTTGGCGTCTATGCTGCCAAGTTTGTTGGCGCCGGCGGCGACCGTAAGCTCGTGCGCGAAGGAATGCAGGGCCAGGGTGGCATGGTTGACCTCAATATTCAGGCTGAAGTCCTCCAGCAGGTCATACTCCCGCAGGAATCCCAGGACCGTGGCACTGTCAAAGTCATACTGGTGCTTGGAGGGCTCCATGGGTTTGGGTTCAATAAAAAACAACCCCTTAAAACCCTGGCTCCGGGCATAGTCGCGGGCCATGTGCAGGAAACGGGCCAGATGGTCAAGCTCTCGCTTCATGTCCGTATTAAGCAGGGACATATATCCCTCACGTCCGCCCCAGAATACATAATTCTCACCGCCCAGCGCGATGGTCGCATCCAGGGCTATTTTTACCTGGGCACCAGCATAAGCCACTACCTGAAAGTCAGGGTTGGTCGCGGCCCCGTTCATGTAGCGGGGGTTCGAAAACAGGTTGGCAGTCCCCCAGAGTACCTTGACACCGGAAGCGTCCTGCTTCTGGCGGGCATAGGCGGTGATGGCTGCGATCCGGCGCTCATGTTCTGCCAGGGTAGGCCCCTCGTCCACCAGGTCCACGTCGTGGAAACAGTAGTACGGAATCCCCATCTTGGTGATAAACTCAAAGGCGGCGTCCATCTTGTCGTGGGCTGCCCGCACCGGATCAGGGTTTTCATTCCAGGGGAATGTCTTGGTACCAGGCCCGAAGGGGTCTCCGCCCGTATTGCAGAAGGCATGCCAGTAGGCTACCGCAAACCGGAGGTACTCCTTCATGGAGGTACCCCCTACGAGGCGATTTTCGTCATAAAACTTAAAAGCAAGCGGGTTGCGGGAGGCACGGCCTTCAAATTCGATCTTTCCGATACCCGGAAAGTACGGCTTGTCTCCCAGCGTCAGGGTGAGCGGTTTCAGCGAGGGCTTCATAGTCGAAAAGTTAATATAGTCAATTTGACTACAAGGTAGTCACATATCCCATGATACCAAAATTATTTTTGTACATTTGAAGCAAAACGATTTCGCAGCGCTTGCTCGTCCCTGCTTTATGTCGCATACCCATCCTGAACAAATAGACCGCCTTTCACTCGACTGTGTGATCCTGGGCCTGGAGGCAGGCCAGCTGAATATCCTGCTGATCCAGCGGGGGATAGAACCCCACCGGGGCGAGTGGGCACTGCCGGGCGGATTTGTGCTGCTGGAAGAAGGAATAGATGAAGCCTCACGCCGGATCCTGCGGGAGATGACCGGCGTGGACAATCTTTTTCTGGAGCAGGTACGCGCTTTTGGAGCGGTGGACCGGTATCCGGGCCGCAGGGTCATCACACTGGTATATTATGCCCTGGTCAGGCCGGGCAATTATCAACTCATCGCCGGACCGGAAGCCCTGGAGGCCCGCTGGTTTTCTTCCCGCCACCTCCCTCCCCTGCCCTTTGACCACAACGTTATTGTGCAGGAAACCCTGGCCCTGCTCCAGTACAAGGTGCGGCATCAGCCGGTAGGATTTGAATTATTGCCCGAAAAATTTACCCTCTTCCAGCTCCAGGAACTCTACGAAGCGATCCTGGGCCAGCGCCTCGACAAACCCAACTTTCGCCGGAAACTCATGCGCATGAACCTGCTGGTTCAGCTCGATGAGTATCAGCAGGAGGTGGCCCACCGGGCTGCAAGGTTGTATCGTTTTGACAAAGACCGGTATGACGACCTCTGCCGCGAAGGGTTTGTCTTTGAAGTAGGCTATCCTAAAGGCGTGAAACCCCTGCGATAAATTCCGGCTGGTGAGTGCCCGGACAAAGTTTGTAATTGCACTATAACATCGTTAGAAAATAGATCATATATAAAAAATATTCCTAAACCGCTCTCTTGCTCCTCACCCCATGAGACGGGTATCCCACCCTTCCACATAATACAAAAGACCCCGACCGTAAATGGCCGGGGACATTAATCCTACAAACTTCATAACAGCGTTAGAAAATAATTCACCTTACAAGATCATTCGAATCACCATCCTCCCGCCTGTATTCAGGCTCAGACAACGATGTTTACAATTTTGCCGGGGACCACAATCACTTTTTTAGGCGGTTTGCCCTCCATCCACTGCTGCACCGTGGCATGTGCCAGCACAGCCGCTTCTACGGCAGCATTATCAGCGGCACGGGGGAGTGAAATTTTAGCCCGGACCTTTCCATTGATCTGCACAGGATACTCGACGCTGTCCTCTTCTATCAGGGCAGGATCCCATGCCGGGAAAGGCTGCACGAGTACGCTGTCTGTATGACCCAGCTGGGCCCAGAGTTCTTCGGCAATAAACGGCGCAAAGGGACACAGCGCTACCAGCACCGGCTCCAGCACCGCCCGTTTGTGACAATCCTGCTCCGTCAGCTCATTGACACAGACCATAAAAGCACTGACGCAGGTATTAAAGGAGAACCGCTCAGTGTCTTCCTCCACCTTGCGGAGGGTCTTGTGGAGGGTGCGGAGTTCACTGGCTGTAGGGGCATCATCTGTCCAGCGGGGACCCGTGCGCTCGTCCATAAACAGCCGCCAGAGCTTGCGCAGGAACCGGTGTACCCCCTCGATGCCCTGCATATCCCAGGGTTTGTCGGCCTCTACCGGCCCGAGAAACATCTCATACATCCTGAAGGTATCAGCCCCGTACTGTGCGACGACGGCGTCCGGGTTCACGGCATTCAGGTACCGTTTACCCATTTTTTCCAGCCGGGTGCCACACCGGTATACCCCGTCTTCGAGGATAAACTCAGCCTGGGCGTAGTCTTCGCGGGACTTGCGGAATGCTGCTGTATCTAACTCGACGCCGTTTACGAGGTTGACGTCCACATGGAGCTCATCGGTCTCATACGCCTCCCGCAGGCCGGCAGATACATAGGTCTGGGTGCCGCGTACGCGGTAGATCAGGCGGGAGTCTCCCCCGATTTTGCCCTGATTGACCAGTTTTTTATAAGGTTCCTCAAATCCGATATACCCCAGGTCGTACAGGACTTTGGTCCACATACGGCTGTAGAGCAGGTGCCCCACGGCATGTTCTGTACCGCCGATATACAAGTCCACCTGCCCCCAGTAGTCAGAAGCTTCCCGGCTGCAAAAGGCTTCGGTATTGTGCGGGTCCATATACCGGAGGAAATACCAGCTCGAACCGGCATACCCCGGCATGGTGTTGGTCTCACGTATCGTACCATCGGGCAGGTGGGTCCAGTGGGTCAGATTGGCAAGGGGGCCCTGACCGTCTGGTCCCTGGCTGTAGGAGTCAACCACGGGGAGCTCCAGGGGGAGTTGGGATTCATCCAGGGCATACGGAACATCCTGGCGGTACACAATGGGAAAAGGCTCACCCCAGTACCGCTGGCGGCTGAAGCCCGCATCCCGCATGCGGTAGTTGGTTTGGCGGCGACCGATGCCCCGGGCCTCTATGGCCTCGATCACTTGCAGGATCGCCGCTGACATAGGCACACCGGTGATAAAGCCGGAGTTGCTGAGGACGCCGTCCTTGGTAGGGTTGGCGGCTGTGCCGTCGTAGAGGTCGCCGAGGATATTGGTAATGGATATGTCAAAGTGACGGGCAAACGCGAAGTCCCGCTCATCTCCGCAGGGCACGGCCATAATGGCCCCGGTTCCATATCCTGCCAGCACATACTCCGCTACCCAGATCGGGATGCGACGGCCGTCAAAGGGGTTGATGGCATAGGCACCGGTGAAGCAGCCGGAGATTTTTTTCTCAGACATCCGCTCCAGCTCGCTGCGGCTCTGGGTATAGGCCAGATAGGCCTCCACCGCCTCCCGGTGTGTATCAGGCGTGATACGGGCTACGATCTCATGTTCGGGTGCTACCACCATAAAGTCCACCCCAAAGATGGTATCAGGCCGGGTCGTATAGACGCGGAGCGGGGTATCGTGCCCTTCAATGGCAAAATCTATTTCAGCTCCAAAACTTTTCCCGATCCAGTTGCGCTGCATCTCCTTGAGCGACTCGCTAAAGGCGACCTGCTCCAGCCCGGCCAGGAGCCGGTCTGCATAGGCCGTGATCCGCAGGAACCACTGCCGGAGCTGGCGGCGCACGACGGGGTGCCCTCCACGTTCGCTGACGCCGTTGACGACCTCGTCATTGGCGAGTACGGTGCCCAGGGCCTCACACCACCAGACATCGGCATAGTCGAGGTAGGCCAGGCGATAAGACATGAGCACCTCACGCTGACGGGTCTCAGACCAGCTGTTCCACTCAGCGGCTGTGACTGTCAGGTCCTTGAGGCCAGGGCTGGGATGGTTGATATTGCCCTCCGTCGCCAGGATGTCCACCAGCCCGGCGATACGCTCGGCCCGGTCGGTATGGATATTGTACCAGCTGTCAAATAATTGCAGGAAAATCCACTGCGTCCACTTGTAGTACTGAGGTTCGCAGGTACGAATCTCCCGGTCCCAGTCATAACAAAACCCGATATTGTCGAGCTGGCTGCGGAATGTCCGGATATTGGCCTCGGTAGAAACAGCAGGATGTACCTTGTGGTCGAGCGCATATTGCTCCGCAGGCAGCCCAAATGCGTCGTAACCCATCGGATGCAAGACATTAAACCCTTTGAGCCGCTTATATCGTGCGTAGATGTCAGAAGCAATGTATCCCAGTGGATGCCCTACGTGCAGGCCAGAGCCGCTCGGATAGGGAAACATGTCCAGGATATAATATTTGGGACGGTCGGAGGCATTAGACACCCGGTATATACCGGTATTCTGCCAGACTTCCTGCCATTTTTTTTCTATGCGACCAAAATCATACGTGCTCATAATCTGCAACTGCTTCAGGTATCGTCCCATAAAACCGGGAAGCGAAGTTATTTTAAAATCGGAACGCTGGCAAATACGGCGCAATATTTGAATATAATTCTTACCGGCTACGCCCGCTTACACCTCCCAGAAAATATATCCAGCTTCGGTACGCTGCGGATTATTTCGTTTTTAGCCAATTTGTGCGATCTTTTTCCTATATTGCCCATTATGAAAGGGTTTTGGATTTGCCTTCTCCTGATAGTATTGTTTTTGTGCTGCGGAGCGGAAGTACTGGGGGTTCACGTACATACGGATACAGCCCAGTCAAAGATGATGAACTGGTCACTGGTAAGGCCTGTCCCCACCAGTTTTAGTGCCAATGTGACTTTTACGGCGGCTGGCCTCACACAGGTACGGCCTAATCAACTGGGACTGCTCATTACAGCAGGCGAAAGAATGCCTTTTGAAAATCCGATGGATTTTCAGGCCATCTCATCCCTGATCCGGGGGAGCGGACTGGATACCGCTCTGTGCAAAGTATGGATGCGATTTTCGGCTGACAGCCTCACCTGGTCCGGGTGGATCCCAACGGGGCTGGCCCATGACAATCCGCAGGCCTACCGGGACACGATGTTGATCAGCCAGATGCATACCATTGATGTGGGGCATCGGTACGTATCGCTGATGATCCGCTTTGAAGCCCTGACCCCGGGCCTGGCAGCCCCGTTTGTCTCTGCGATCCGCCTTGACTGTTTTCAGCCGGGCCACATTACGGAGATCAACCTGGAGCTGCTGTCACAGCAGGGGTATCCGGGCACCAGCCATACCTGCACCTGCCCCATGCCGGTTTTTGCCAACCGCACCCAGTGGAATTGTCCGGACGGTGCCAACCCTTCCTGTACCGTACCGCAGTATGCCACGCCTTCGCACCTGATTGTACACCACGCATCCTCTCCGGCGACCTCCACCAACTGGACTGCTGTAGTTTTGGCCATCTGGAACTACCATACCGTCACCAACGGCTGGTGTGACATCGGATACAACTGGCTCATTGACCCCAATGGGGTGATCTACGAGGGCCGGGGCGGCGGCAACAATGTCACAGGCGCGCATTTCTGTGGTCAAAACAACCAGACCGCCGGAATATGCCTCCTGGGCAATCTCGACCAAAACCAACCTACGGCAGCGGCCTTGTACAGCTTGCAGGCCCTGCTCACCTGGAAGGCATGTGACAGCGGCCTTGATCCCATCGCGACGGTCAAACATACTCCCTCCGGGCTGACCATCCCGGTCATATCCGGCCATCAGGATGGGTGTTCTACCTCATGCCCCGGCCAGCATCTCTACGCCCGGCTCGGCACCATCCGCCAGGGTGTAGACTCGCTCCTGAACCTGTGTCAGGCGGCGCTGGGACTCGACGACGACCTGCCCTGGACGCTCTCCATGTTTCCCAATCCCGCCCGGCGCGAGATTACCCTGCTGCAGCAGGCCCCTTTTGCCCCGGGTACCCGGGTACAACTCTTCAGCCTGACCGGTCAGGAAGTGCTCCGGCACCAGGTGCAGACCCCGACCACCGAACTCACCCTCGTCCTGCCAGCCACCCTGACACCCGGTATGTACCGGCTGCAAGTCGGAGACGGGGATCACACACGCACCCAGTCGCTCATCCTTCAGGAATAATCCGGGGCAAGGTCTCCACCTGCCGGGCCATGTCCAGCACCTGGTTTTCCATCTCCTGCTTGTAGGCCTCCAGCGCCTCCGCCACCCGGGCATCATATGTGCCGATGATCTGAGCTGCCAGGATACCGGCATTTTTAGCAGCATTGAGGGCGACAGTCGCTACCGGCACACCTGTGGGCATCTGCAGAATAGACAATATGGAGTCCCAGCCATCTATGGAATTGCTGGACTTGACCGGTACCCCGATGACGGGCAGGGTCGTCACAGCGGCCACCATACCGGGCAGGTGCGCGGCTCCCCCCGCTCCGGCGATGATCCCCCTGAGCCCCCGTTCGCGGGCGGTGCGGGCATAGGTCATCATCCGCTCCGGTGTACGGTGGGCGGAGACCACAGTGATTTCGTACGCGATGCCAAACCGGGCCAGCATCTCGGCGGCCCCTGCCATGACCGGGTAGTCAGACTGACTGCCCATGATAATTCCAATCATACCAAACGATAAAGGTTAAGGAAGGGGAAGCTCACTGGCCACAATGGCCTGGAGATGGTCTTTGACAAACAACGCCCGTGCGCGGAGCTGAAGCGGGTCCGGATCCAGCAGGGTCACGTGTCCCATTTTGCGAAACGGTTTGGTCTCCGTTTTTCCGTACAAATGTGGATATACCCCCTCCATCTCCAGCACCTCGCGGAGGTAGGCATAAGCAGCGGGCCCGGTATGGCCGGGCGCTCCGAGGATATTCACCATGGCGGCGGGGGTATGCTGCCGGGTACTGCCGAGGGGCAGACCCAGGATAGCCCGCAGGTGCTGCTCATACTGAGAGGTATCACAGGCCCGGATGGTATGGTGGCCGCTGTTGTGCGGACGGGGTGCCGCCTCATTGATCAGCCAGGTCCCGTCAGGGGTGAGAAACATTTCGACGGCCATAATGCCTACGTAATCCAGGGCCTCCAGCAGGCGCAGGGCCAGGGTACGGGCACTGTCAGCGAGTGCTGGCGAGAGATCAGCAGGCGCGAAAAGATATTCCACCAGGTTGGCCTCGGGGTGAAACATCATTTCCACCGGGTCAAATACAGCCGTTTGCCCTGCCGGATTTCGCGCCGCCAGGATAGCCACCTCTTTGACAAAAGGCACCAGTTCCTCCACAAGTCCGGGTGCATCAAACGTCGTGTTCAGGTCTTGCTCTGTTCGCAGTACCTGTACCCCCCGCCCGTCATATCCCTCACGGCCGAGTTTGTGGACGAGCGGGAGCCGGTCCCGGAGTGCTGCGACAGCGGCCCGGTCATCTGTCAGGGTAAAAGCCGCCGTCGGCAGGCCGTGGGCCTGATAAAACTGCTTCTGAAGGCGTTTGTCCTGGATCATGCGGATCACCGCCGGGTCCGGAAACACCTGCTTGCCGGCAGCCTGGAGAGCTGCCAGCGCCTCTGTATTCACGTGCTCAATCTCGATGGTGATCACATCGCAGTCCTGCCCAAAAGCCATCACCGTATTATAATCCCGGAGGCTCCCCTGCACAAATGTATGGGCATACGGACGACAGGGCGCATCAGCCCCCGGATCCAGTACCCGGATATGAACATTGTAGTCTATCGCTGCCTGGATAAGCATACGCCCGAGCTGGCCGCCTCCCAGGATACCCAGCCGCAAGTCGCGGTAAAAAGCCTGTTGCATGGCACAAAAGTACACCGAAGACAGATCAGGCGCAACCCACCTGCTCACCCTGACCCCGGATTATCCCGCCGGTCCCCAAAAGCACAACCAAAACATCTCCCCAATCAATTTTTCACTATCTTAAGCCCATGATGTCACACCGGTTTATGCTGACAGGGCTCGCAGGCCTCCTGATCATGTGGGGATGTACCCGCCCCCACACCCCGACTGATTTCACTCCCCTCAACCTTCCGGGTGGCCCCGGCAGTATGTATCCGTCCTGGGCCGTGCTGGATGATACCCTGTACCTCTCATGGCTTGATACCAGCCGGGACAGCCTCACCTCGCTGCGGTACGCCACCTGCACAGACGGGCAGTGGAGCCCTGCCCGCGATATTGCCAGCGGGTCAGACTGGTTTGTAAACTGGGCTGATTTTCCGGCGGTATTACCCCTCCGCTCAGGGCGGCTGGCCGCCCACGTACTCGTGCGTTCCGGCCCCAACCCGTACGCCTATGATGCGCAGGTGACCGTGTCCAGCCCTGACAAATCCACATGGAGTCCTTTGTTTCCCCTCCACCAAGACACAACTGGTACCGAACATGGATTTGTGAGCCTGTATGAGGCAGATCATGACCGGGTGGGTGCGGTCTGGCTTGACGGACGGCTGTATGCAGCTGATGGTCCGGGGCCCATGACCCTGCGCCATGCCTTGTTTGACGCCAGTGGACAGGTGACCGGTGATACTGTTCTTGACGACCGCGTCTGTGACTGCTGTCAGACCTCTGTCACCCTCAGCCAGGGCCGACCTGTCGTTTCGTACCGGGACCGGACCGCTGACGATATACGGGACATCAGCCGGGTGGTTATCGGCGAAACATCCCTCCCCGCCTGGACCAGCGATGATGGCTGGAAAATCAGCGGATGCCCGGTGAATGGGGCCGCACTCGCCAGCCGGGAACATCAGGTAGCCATCGCCTGGTTTTCGGGGGCGAATGAACTTCCCAGGGTTTCTGTGGCTTTTTCGGCAGACGGAGGCCGTACCTTTGGCAACCCCCTGTTGGTGAGTGGCACCCACCCGGAGGGCCGTACAGACATTGCCTGGGGGGATGATGGATCCGTCTGGGTATCCTGGATCGAAACCACCCCTGCCCAAAGTTTTGTGTACATCCGCAACATACGCCCAGATGGCCAGATGGGCCAGCCTGTCGCAGCCGGAGTTATTTCGGCGGAGCGGAACAGTGGTTTTCCGGTACTCGCCTGCTTGAAAGGGCGGGGGTACATCGCCTGGACAGGTGCTGACACCCTTCAGCAACCTCAAGTACAGGGTGTCACCTGGTCCTTGTATTAATTAAACCAAGTCATTACCTGTCCCAGCCACTGCTGCCACACAGCGCGGGAAGCCAAGCGGTTGAGCTCGTCCCGGCGGCGCATGAGCATCATCTGGGTCGCAGGATCCGTACAGGCAGCCAAGCGTGCCCCACCCATGAGTTGCACCGCAGGGGTATGCGGGGTACAGCAGGTATGCGCAGCAGGGGCCATCAACCAGCCGACCTCCTGTGCCTCCCGGTCCTGTATTTTCAGCTTCCGGTTGTATTTTTCTGGTTTAATCTGCACTTCCTTGTTCACCAGGGCAGCCAGGTCCGGTGATCCGGCCATTTTCCAGGCCGTGTACCAGCAGGCACCGATCCGGCGGATAGCCGTCCGCATCCGGCGCTCCACCATGCCATCGAGGCGCTCGTGATAGGCAGCTGAGTACTCACGGGAATACATCCGCATCACGACATTGTTCCGGCTTTCGTAGCCGTACTTCTGATCCGCCGGAAACTCCGAGGCCAGTGCCCGCTCAAATCCCAGGACCGAATCCACGGCCAGGTGACTCTCCAGGACCATGGTCCAGGCTTCGTCCCGGATATTGTCAATATAATAAGAGCGACCTACGAGAAAATCATATTTTTCGCCAAATAACTCCGGCAGGCGTGATTCCCAGAAACCATGAATGCCTTTCTGCCCGGTGAGTTGTCCGTTATAATTGGCGGTGGTGTGCAGGGGCACATGGGCATCTCCTACATAATGCCCCATATCGGCCGATATTTTCAGGATTTTTTCGATGTCACCATCTTCAAAGGCCTGCTTGAGGCGGTATATCTCCATCGGCAGGTGGTAGGGCAAAATCCCGTGTTTCTGGAGGGTATCCTCGGTCAGGAGGGCTACCGCCTCCTTCCACTGCCGGGGCAAATTCTCAAAAGGATACTTGCCATACCGGTCCAGGTCCATGTAGTGGCGGGCCGCCTCTCCATCCACGGCATACCGCCGCATGTCCGGGTCCACAGCATGGTCCGTGAGGTACTCGATATGTTTTTTGTACAGCACGATCATCTCCGGCGGCAGGGTAAATACCGCCAGACGGTTGATACGCTGGTGCGCCCAAAACCCCCACCCATGTGCGGGTACGATCGCTGCCAGCCCCAACCATACGGCCATCGTAAAACGCCTGATCATAAAGAATGTATTTGATGAATCTGCGACAAACATACAAAGCTTTCATACGTAAAACGCAGCAACAGGGGGGGTTATGATGGGCTGGCTACCGGCTACACCGTATGTGCTGGAACTGACGGACTCGGGGAAATAAGGCCCGGCACAAAAATTGAACAGCATACCTGTGCAAAAAAATCCCGCACATACCTTTTGCCGATTGCAGGCATTTCGGTAATTTTGTCCCATATCGGTATGTATCTTTTCTTACGTTTTAGATTGGGTAACAATGAAATCTGTATCTGAAGCCACCTTGTTTCCCGCTGCCGGACTATATGGCGTCGCCATCAAAGAAAAAGAGGACATAGCCGTCCTGCAAAACACCGATGTAGAAGATCCGGTCTGTCTGGTCGTATGGAATGACAGCGTTAATACCTTTGACTGGGTGATTGAGTCCCTGGTGGATGTGTGTGGCCACAGCCACGAGCAGGCCGAGCAGTGTGCCTGGATCATCCATCATAATGGCAAATACGGTGTCAAACATGGCACCATGCGCAAACTTAAGCCCATGCGCGAGGCCCTGGTTGACCGGGGCATCGGGGCTACCCTGGAGGAGGCCTCCTGATGCCGGTTTTTGCCCTGTCCGAGGCCCTGGTGTTTCCGCCTCCCCATCTCGCCAACCGGCAAGGTCTGCTGGCCATCGGAGGCGACCTGCGACCGGCGCGTATATTACTGGCGTATGAAAAAGGGATTTTTCCCTGGTACAATGCCGGTGAACCGATCCAGTGGTGGTCCCCCAATCCCCGGTTTGTCCTTTGGCCTGCCGACCTGTACGTGTCCAAAAGTATGAAGCAGGTACTGCGGCGCCATACTTTCACCCTGACCCTGGACCGGGCCTTCCGGGCCGTGATCACCGGGTGCCAGCAGAGCCCCCGCGAAGGCCAGGACGGGACCTGGATCACCCCCGAGATGCTGGAGGCGTACTGTACCCTGCACGAGATGGGATACGCCCACTCCGCCGAGGCCTGGATCGGCGACGAACTGGTGGGCGGGCTGTATGGCATTTCACTGGGGAGTTGTTTTTTTGGGGAGTCCATGTTTGCCCGCACCAGCAATGCCTCCAAGGCCGCCTTTATCCACCTGGTCCAGCACCTGACCCTCGCAGGTTTCACCCTGGTAGACTGCCAGGTATATACCGACCACCTCGCCAGCCTCGGTGCCCGGCCCCTGCCCCGGCCCGAGTTCCTGCAAGCCCTGGCAGCCGGCCTGCAAGCCCCCACCCGCCGCGGAAATTGGGGGGAGGGGGTTTATGGGTCTTCGGTATGATGTGATGCATCGTGAAAAGCCCTTCGACGACGCGCCCAAGCGGGCGCTGCTCAGGGCTGGATGCCTGCGATGCTATGCATCTGGAGAAAAGGGCTGAGCAGGCGCTCCCCAGCGCCGTCGCCGAAGCCCGGTTATGGCCAGCGGGCACTGGCAGCAGGGGCGGCCTGCCGGACCGCCCCTACAGGTTCCCGGGCTGATGCGCAGCATCCTCTAGAGACGCGGTTCACCGCGTCTCTACACAAGACCCGACATGGTTTTTACTGACGGGAGGCCCCGGATCACGTTCGTGCCTCGCGGTCCGGGGACCTGCCTCCACGCACCGCCCAATCCCGAAGGGATGACAAGATGATAGCCCCCAACATCGTCCCCAGTCGCTGGCATAACCCCGAAGGGGTGGCATAAACCGCGAAACCTGTATGTCACCCCTTATATGTTTGTTTTTTGAATTTTGAGTGTCAGCTACTACCCTTGTCGCAAGTGAGGATAACGCCCCTGTCACAGAGATGACGACCCGGAGTTTATCCTTGCGGCGAGGTTGAGTTCGAGGTATAACTTGGCAC
>JANRLQ010000060.1:0-20408 GCA_033762375.1 Bacteroidia bacterium | reverse complement strand
AGCCCCCTGCCCCAGGCATTCCCTTTGCCGGTCTCTAACCTGCTGACCATCAAGTCCTCCAACGGCGACATCCCCCAGCCGCTCACGGACCGGTATTATTATTTTTATGACTGGGTCGTGACCCCCCTGGCGTGTGTGAGCCCACGTGTGCCCCTGACCCTGAACGTTCTGGACGCCCCGATATTAACCCTTGATTCCAAAATCAGTATTTGTGGTGACACCCTGCTGCTGGATCCCGGGCTTACGGCAGGTGCTACGTATCTGTGGAATACCGGCGAAACAACCCCAACCATTGCCGTAACGGCTAGCGGGACTTATACGGTTGCTGCCACCCTGGCCTCTTGTACCACCACAGACAATACGCTGGCGACCCTTGTACACCCGCCAGATCCGGCTACTGTAACTGATACCATTGTATGCGGACCGGGTACTTATACGCTGAATGACTACGGCACCAGCGACGAAACCTTCTGGTACACCACACCGTTAGGGGGCAAGCCTATAGCACGTGGCAAGTCAGCCCTGGCAACCCTGAATGATACCACGACCTACTATGCGGAGGCAGTTAATTTTGCACCGGAGATAACGGGCGGGTACAGTAGTGCCACGGCCACAGGGCTGGTCTATCAACCTGACAACCGGGGTCTGAACTTCGATGTGTTCACGCCATCGGTGCTCAAAAGTGTAACTGTGTTTGCCAACAATCCCGGTAACTTCCTCATCCGGCTCCAGACCTCAACCAACACGGTTCTCGACTCTGTGATTGTCAATCTGCCCACCGGCGGCGGCACAGCCCACGTGATCCCGCTTTACTTTGACCTTCCTGTGGGAACCAATCTCAAGCTCATGGGCGACTTCCTGGGTTCCGGTACAGGCATAGGCCTTCGCAACAGCCCCCTGCCCCAGCCATTCCCCCTGCCGGTCTCGACCCTGCTGACCATCAAGTCCTCCAATGGAGACATCCCGCAGCCGCTCACAGACAGGTATTATTATTTTTATGACTGGGTCGTGACCCCCATAGCCTGCCGCAGCGACCGCCTGCCCCTTACGGTGAATGTCCTGAGCGCACCACAATTTTCACTCGGTGCTGATACGGCCGTATGTGGTAATCAATATCTCCTGAATGCTGCCTATCCCGGCACTACCTACCTCTGGAGCACCAGTGACACCACGCCTACCCTGACCATCTCCTCATCAGGCACTTACTCCGTTTCGGCCAATATCGCGACCTGCTTCAGGTACGATACGGTAACGGTAGAGCTGGTACCCGAACCGGCAGCCCCCCTGGTCAATGATGTGCAGGTATGTGGCAATGGCCCCTTTACGTTTACGGCGGTGGCTACCTCCGAGCGGCTGATCTGGTACGCCAATGACAGCACAGAGGACTTCCTGGCCGTAAGCAATACCTATAACGAATACCTGACCGATACGACTACCCGGTACGTGGCCGCAGCCAACCTCTCTAATGAGCTGACCACGGGTCCGGTTTTGGGAAATCCGGCAGCGGCGTCTTACCAAAATAACATACGCGGGGCCCGGTTTACGGTGCTGCGGGACATCACCCTGGAGTCCGTAACCCTGTATGCCAATGCACCAGCCTATGTCACCATTGAACTTCAGACCCCGACGGGTACCCGGATAGATAGTGTCAGGGCTTTTGTACCCAATACAGCCGGGACAGAGGTGTTTTTGTTTTTTGATATCCCCCCTGGTGCTTACCGGCTGATCGGCCGCAATATCACGGGCGGTAATCTTGCTTTTTCACCCAATGCATCCTACCCCTATACCCTGCCCGGCGATTTTGTGATCACGGGAAATGAAGCAGGCACCACGTCCGGCGCTTATTATTTCTTTGACTGGAAACTCGTCAGCCAGACCTGTATCAGTCCCCGAGTACCCATCACGGCGACGGTAGCTCTTCCCCTGGAGTTAGGCAGTGATGTATATAGCTGTGATCCGGTCATGCTGGACGCGGCTAATCCACAGGCAACTTTTCTCTGGAGTACGGGTGATACGACCCAGCTGATTACGGTCTCTGAAACAGGCACTTACAGTGTATTATTGTCCGATGGTCAGGGGTGTACTTCTACGGACTCCATACAAATTACAATCCCGGTCGTGAACCTGGGTACAGACGGCACCCTCTGCGGCAATACACTCTACAGCGGCTGGGCTGGCACCGGATCTGTCTTTATCTGGAGCACCGGCGACACCACGGCCAATATTGACATCCAAACCCCGGGGACCTACTCCGTCACGGTACAGGAGCCCTTGGGCTGTACGCTGACAGATACGATTGTGATCTCAGGCTTTCAGGACTTCCCGGCCCTGGAGCTGGGACCTGCCCGCACCGCCTGTACCAGTGATGTGCTGGATGCAGGCCTGCCTGGCCTGTCTTATCTCTGGAGTACGGGTGCCACCACCCAGCAGATCACCGCATCAGCCACGGGTTTTTACGCCGTGACGGTCACCAACAGCTTTGGCTGCGCCAGCACAGATACCGTCAGTGTATTTATCGTGCCACCGCCCCGGGCAGAGTTTGCGTATTCGGTGAGCGGGTATCAGGTATTTTTTGAAAACCTGTCCAGCCTGGGTTTTTATTCCTGGGATTTTGGGGACGGCAATAGCAGCATAGACCTGGGCCCGGTTCATACCTATGCCGATACGGGTCTCTACCAGGTGCAGTTGATCGTGACAGACTATCTGAACAACTGCGGAAGCGATACCATCACCCTCCCGGTTAGAATTATTGCGACGACCCACGTGAGCGGTTTGCTGTCACAGGCAGGTATCCGGGTACAGCCGGTGCCCGCAGACGAAGTGGTAGAGGTCGTCTTTACCCAGTCAATTCCCGGTACGGTGCTGATCACCCTGGCTGATCTCTCCGGACGTATCCTGCGGATACAGGAGACCCTGCCTGCACCGGTGGGACATGCCTTGCCGGTCGGGGATCTGCCTCCGGGTCTGTACCTGATCTCGGTCACCGCTCAGGATGGCTCCCGCTGGGTGCGTCAGTTGGTGATCTTATAACCTTTTTTCCCTGCTCAACTTGCTTTAGCCCATGCATAATAACCTCATCATCAAGACACTGCTCCGGGTGAGCCGGCTACTAACCACAGGCCAGCAGCGACAAGGTATCCTGCTATCCCTGGCCACAGTAGCCAATGCCTTTCTGGATGCCCTGGGGCTGGCAGCGGTCCTGCCGGTCATCGCAGTGGCCCTTGAGCCTGAGATGATCCAGCAGCAGACACTTCTGAAAACCGTCTATGATGCCCTGGGACTGACCCATCCGGACCAGTTGCTGATGCTGATGACGGGCGTGCTGCTGCTGGTGTTTTGCCTGAAAACAGGACTGGGCGTAGGGCTTACCTACTGGCAGTCACACTTTGCGATGCGGATCGCCACAGACCTATCTGCACGTGAGTATGCCCGGTACATTCAGGCAGGGTATGAGGTGGTCAAAAACACAGACTCCGGCAATTACATCTCCAACGTCCGCAATAACCCCATGATCCTGGCGCAAAGTGTTATCATCCCGTTGATAACACTCGTGGCGGAGGTGGGAATTGCGTTGATCATCCTGACCGGCATCACCCTCTACAGCCCCCGTCTGGTCATCGGGCTGGGGCTTATCATGGGTGCCTGTGTATGGGTGATTTATTCCAGTACCCGTCGCCGGTCTCACCGCATCGGGGAGGCACTCCGGAACCTGGCCCCCAAATCAATCGCGTCCCTCAACGAGTCTCTGCAAGGTTTCACCGACATTGTGCTGCTGGGCAAGTCCGGATATTTTGCGGACCGGTTTCTAAAACTGGTGCGTCAGGAAAACCATCACCAGGCCAACCGCACCTTTTTGTCACAGATTCCGACCCGGCTGACGGAGTTGATCGCGATCCTGGGTATCCTGCTGGTATTTTCGTATACCCTGCTTTTTGCCGAGGCCCGGAGTGACCTCTTCACCTTGCTGGGGGTGTTTGCGATTGCGGCCTACCGGGTATTGCCTTCAACCAACCGGATCCTGATGGCCGTCGTGAGCATCAAAACCCATCTTTATACCCTGGACCTGGTCGAAAGCCGCCAGATCTGGCCAGACTATCTGCCAGCGGCTCCCTCGCACCGGTTGCCTTTTGAACAGGGGATACGGTTTGAGGGGGTGAGTTACCGGTTTCCGGACAGCGTCACGCCAGTCCTGGACCAGGTGACGCTGGAAGTCAAAAAAGGCGAAGCCGTGGGTATTATCGGGGAGTCGGGCTCGGGCAAAACCACCCTTATGCGCATACTGCTCCGGCTCTATCATGAGACGGGGGGGACCGTATATGTGGACCAGACCCCGCTGCGGGACGACAACCGCGAGGCCTGGCTGGCCCATATCGGATATGTGCAGCAGCATATTTTTATCCAGGACGGTACGGTACGGGAGAATATTGCCTTTGGGGTATCACCAGAGGCGATCTCTGACGAAGCCGTATGGCAAGCAGTCCAGCTCGCAGGGCTTCAAGCCTTTGTGACGGCGCTCCCCCAGGGCCTTGATACCCCTCTGGGTGAATTTGGCAACCGCCTCTCCGGCGGGCAACGGCAGCGGGTCGCCATTGCCCGGGCCCTGTACCGGCAGGCGGATATCCTGGTATTTGATGAGGCGACCAGCGCCCTGGACGCTGAGACTGAACAGATGATCACGGCCTCCATCCGGGAGCTGGCGGCGGCCGGCAAAACGCTCTTTATTATCGCACACCGCCTCACGACCCTGGAGGGTTGCAGCCGGATTCACGAGCTGGCCCAGGGGGTGATCGTCAAAACCTATGACTACGATACCTTGCTGCGCGAAAAACTGGGACTCGTGCGCGAAGCCAGTCCTGCGTCCTCTTCTTTAGCCTGATTTTATCCCTTTCACCATGGAAGTTTCTGTCATTATCACCTGCTATAACTACGCCCGATACCTGGGCCGTGCCATCCGCAGTGTGTACAACCAGTCGCTGGAAAAAAACAAGTACGAGATCATCGTCATCAACGATGCCAGTACAGATGAGACCCCCCAGATTCTGCATGACTACGAAGACCTGATACGGGGCATCAACCTCCCGCAAAATGTCGGGTTGGCGGAGGCCCGCAATATCGGGGTGCGCAAGTCTATGGGACAGTTTGTGGTGTTTATTGACGCGGATGACTATATCCACCGCGATATGCTCCTGATGCAGTATAATTACCTGACCCTCAATCCCGCCCTCGACTCCGTCTCTGTCAACTACGTCACGGTCAGCGAAGAAGAGCAACACCTGGAGTCCTACAGCGCTGCGGAGGATCCGATCGCCTGTGGGATCATGTACCGGAAGGATTTGTTTTTTGATATTGGACTGTATGACAAAACCTTCAAAGCGCGGGAAGAAGAAGATTTCCGCATCCGGTTTCTGAAAAAATACAGCACCTACAATATTCCGCTGCCCCTGTACCGGTACCGCCGCCATGGTGCTAACCTCACCAGTAACGCGGAGGTGATGAACCACTTTGCCGAAGTACTCCGCACCAAACACACCTGACCCCTTACCTTGCCTGGCTGATCATGTATTTCTTACGCGGAACCCATCTTGGACTTCGGGCGATCGAGCCTGATGATGCCTCTGAGGCGTATCTTTCCTGGCTCAATGACGAGGAAACTACGCGGGGGCTGGAGTCCGGAAAATACCCCACCACCCTCCCGGACCTGCGCCGGTACCTGGAACAGGTAGCGGCAGATCCGCATACGGTCATGCTGGCCATGATCGAGCAGGCATCCGGCAGGCATGTGGGCAATATCAAACTCCACAATTTCAACTGGCTCAACCGGACGGGAGAAATCGGCCTGCTGATCGGTGACAAAACAGCCTGGGGCAAGGGATACGGCGCTGAAAGCTGCCAGTTGGTGCTGGCCTACGGCTTCAACCGGCTGAACCTCCACAAGATCTGGCTGGCGGTTTATGCCAATAACCCCGCTGCCATCCGGTTGTATGAAAAAATAGGTTTTGTACACGAGGGGCGGCAGCGGGAGCAGGTCTTCAGCGATGGCGTGTACGTGGACAAATTATTTATGGGGATGTTGGCTCACGAATGGAAGGTATTATGAAATCTCTCGCTATCATACAGGCCCGCATGGGCTCCAGCCGGTTGCCGGGCAAGGTGCTCCAACCCCTGGCGGACAAACCGCTGGTGGGACATGTCTATGACCGGGTACGCCGGTCTGCCCTGCTGGATCAGGTGCTGATCGCCACCACTACTCAGCCTGAAGATGATGCCCTGGCAGCCTACTGTGAGGCACAGGGCATACCGGTACACCGGGGCAGTGACTGGGACGTGCTGGACCGGTTTTATGGTGCCGCCACCCTCGGCGATACCCGTCCGGAGGTCATCGTGCGGATCACGGCAGACTGCCCGCTGCACCACGGAGAAGTGGTGGACTTTGCGCTGAAGGCCTTTGCGGCAGCAGGCACCGACTATTTTTCCAACTCCAACCACGAACCCGATGTCCTGGAGGACGGATGTGATACGGAGGTGTTTACGTTTGTGGCACTGGAGACGGCCTGGCGGGAAGCCAACCTGCTTTCCCAGCGTGAACACGTGACCCCCTTTATCAAAGACAGCGGACTTTTTACCTGTGCCTGGCAAAAAGCGTTTCCTGACTGGACCCAAAAACTCTCTGTAGATACCCCGGCGGATTTTGCTGCTGCGGAAGCCATCTTTGCTGCTTTTGCGCCGGATGTGTATTTCTCCCCCAGCCTGGTGCCCGCCCTGCTCCGGGACCGCCCGGACATCCTCCGCCTGAATGAGACCAGTGTCATCAATGCCGGATACCTCAAGTCCCTCGCTGAAGATCGTGTGATAGATGCGTGATCCCGTGTCCCACCCCCGGCCCCTCCAGGGAGGGGAGAAAGTATCCCCTCCCTGGAGGGGAGATGATGAATCTGTACCTTTTCCATCTCACCTTAACCACCTGAACCGATGGATACCTTGACTTCCAATCCGCTGATAACCAACTTCACCAAGTCCGACGAACATCGGGCTGTGATTCATACCCTGATCCCGGGAGGGGCACATACCTACTCCAAGGGAGACGACCAGTTTCCGGTATTATCTCCGGCTGCCATTACACACGGCAAGGGGGCCTATGTATGGGACCTGGACGGCAACCGTTTTTTGGACGGCCTGATGGGCCTGACCGCCGTGAGCCTGGGACACGCCTATGAGCCTGTGATTGAGCGGGTGATCCAGGAACTGTACAAAGGGGCCAATTTTTCCCGGCCCTCTGTCATCGAGCGGGAAATGGCTGAGGCTTTCCTGGCCCTGCTTCCCGGTCACGACATGATCAAGTATGGCAAAAATGGCTCTACGGTCACCTCTGCTGCGGTCAAACTGGCCCGCGCCTATACAGGACGCAAACTCGTCGCCCGCCCGTATGACCATCCTTTTTACTCCTACGACGACTGGTTTATCGGCAGTACGGCCTGTCCCAGGGGGATCCCGGACGATATCCGCGACCTGACCGTCATGTACAAGGCCGATGACCTGGACGCCCTCCGGGAGGTGTTTGAGAAGTACCCTGGCCAGATTGCCTGTGTGATTTCGGAGCCGGAGAAATTTAACCAGCTCTCCCCTACGCACCTCCGGGACGCCATTGCGCTGACCCAATCATACGGTGCGCTCTACATCAATGATGAGATGATCACGGGGTACAAAACGGGTTTTCCGGGTTCGATGACCCGGTACGATGTGGTGCCAGACATGTCCACCTGGGGTAAGGGGATCGCCAATGGATTTTCATTCTGTGCGCTGACCGGCAAACGTGATATCATGCGGCTGGGCGGCATCAAGGAAGAAGGTCAGGAAAAAGTATTTCTGGTTTCCACCACACACGGAGGTGAAACCCACGCTATCGCGGCAGCCCTGGCGACCCTGGAGATATTTAAGAACGAAAACGTCGTGGAGCATAACCGGCAGATCGGGGCTCTTTTTATCGAAAAAACCCTCGACCTCATCCGCAACAAAGGCCTCTCTGACTATGTGATCAATACCCAGTTTGACTGGCTCCCGGGCCTGGCGTACAAGAATGCGCAGGGAGAGCCTTGTATGGGCATGCGGACGCTGTTTCATCAGGAGCTGATCAAGCGCGGGGTGCTGTTTATCGGTGGATTTTGTCCGAGTTACAGCCATACCCCGGCAGAGGTCGATTTTTTCCTCGAAGCGATGGAGCCCGCACTGGATGTGTACGCCCAAGCCCTGGAAGATGGGTATGAAAAACACCTCATTGGCCCTGTGATTAAGCCTGTTTTCCGCAAATATACCTGATTATCAGTCCCATGTCTCAACCCCTTCGTACGACAGACCCTACGCAGATAGACTTCCGGGAGAAATTCAGCCTGGATGGTAAAGTCATCATCATCACCGGTGCCTGCGGCCTGATCGGGCGGGCGTTTTGTGAGGCCGTAGCCCAGTTTGGGGCGACGGTTGTGCTGGCGGATATCCCGCAAAGTGATCCGGCGGGGCAGGCTGCTGCCCTGGCAGCCCGTGCAGGCCGCCCCATGCTGGGCTTCCCCACCAACGTCGCCGACAAAACCTCCGTGACAGCGCTCCGGGATGAGGTCCTGGCCCGGTTTGGGCGGATAGATGGCCTTGTGAATGGTCACCAGAACAAAACGAACAGCTTTTTCCAGCGATTTGAAGATTATACCGAGGAAAACTGGGACGCTGTTGTCGAAACCAACCTCAAAGGTACCTTCCTGACCTGTCAGATCATCGGGACCTGGATGGCCGAAAACGGGGGCGGCGCTATTGTCAACATCCCCTCGACCTACAGCGTCGTAGCCCCTAACCAAAACCTCTACAAAGGTACCAGCATGGGGAGTCCGGCAGCCTACTCTGCCTCTAAGGGCGGTGTCATGGCCCTGTCCCAGTACCTGGCCACCTACTGGGCAGCCAAAGGCGTGCGGGTCAACCAGATCACCCCACACGGTGTCTGGAACAACCACGAGGCACAGTTTGAGGCCAATTTTGCCAATTTCACCCCGCTCCAGCGCCTGAGTTATAACCATGAGGTAGCCCCGGCACTGGTTTTTCTGATGTCGGACGCGGCCAGTTATGTCACGGGTCATAACCTCCTCGTAGAGGGAGGCTGGACAGCCTGGTAACCGTTGCTTTTTTTCTATCCAAACAACAAAACACCTTGATTATGAATACCCTGCAAACCCCAACCCATACCAGCAACCGGCTGCGGCTGCTGGATGTATTTGCCGAGACCCACCCGGCCCCGCTCTCACGTCCGTACATCCTGGCCGAGGCTGGCGTCAACCATGAAGGCTCCATGGAGCTGGCCAAACGTCTCATAGACGAAGCGGCCGAAGGAGGGGCACAAGGCATTAAATTTCAGTCCTACAAGGCCGAAACACTCGCCTCCAAACACAGCCCCTATTACTGGGACATCACCAAGGAGCCGACCCGGAGCCAGTTTGAGCTGTTTAAAAAATACGATAAGTTCTGGAAAAGTGAATACGAGGAGCTGAAGACCTACTGTGATCAGGTAGGCATTGAGTTTATGTCCACGCCGTTTGATGTGGAGTCTGCGACATTTCTCAATGACCTGATGGATGTATTTAAGATTTCGTCCTCTGACCTCACCAACCTGCCTTTCATCGAGTATCAGTGCAGTTTTGGGAAGCCGGTGATCCTCTCGACAGGAGCCTCATATCTCTGGGAAATCCAGCAGGCAGTAGAGCTGATCGAGTCTATGGGCAATCCGCTCTGCCTCATGCACTGCGTACTCAACTACCCTACCCAAAACCCCAACGCCAACCTGGGCATGATCCTGGACCTGCGGCGCCGGTATCCGCAGGCAGTAGCAGGCTACTCTGACCATACCCTCCCCGGCGCGATGGAGCCGATCAAAATAGCGACCCTGCTGGGCGCACGTGTGATTGAAAAACACTTTACCCACGACAAAACCCTGCCTGGCAATGACCATTACCATGCCATGGACAAGGAGGACCTGAAAGTATTCTGGGGCAAAATGGATGAAGTGTTTGAGCTGCTGGGCAGTTTTGATAAAAAACCTCTGCCGACAGAAGAAAAATCCCGGCAGAATGCCCGCCGCAGCCTGGTCGCCAAACATGCGATCCCCGCAGGCCATACCATCACCCCGGAAGACCTCACCTGGAAACGCCCCGCACACGGGATCAGCCCCCGCGACTACCATGAGGTGCTGGGCCGCAAAGCCCTGGCTGACATCCAGGAGGACGACCTCATCCAGTGGAACATGCTGGGATAATCCATCTAACTTTCACCAATACACTGATAACATATTATGAATTCATTATCCGCATGGGACAAGGATCGGCTGGCCAATACCGCCCAAGACCTAATCCAATTGAATGCCAAGTGCTACTGTGACCTCGGTCCCGGGATGGGATTTATGCCAACACTCATCAAACAAGCCGGCCGTGAAGTCATCGCTGTCGAAGCGCCTTGGGAGTTTGAAATCCGCGCCCAATGGGGAAAAGAGTCTGGTATCAAGGTATATAAGGGTGAGTTTTTTCAGGACAATTTTACGGATGAGATCACGGAACCGGTAGATTGTTTTTCGCTGGTGCATTGTATTGCTCACTTCAGGTTTCCGCCTCATATCCTGCTGGAAAAAGTCTGGAACAAGCTCCCAACCGGCGGGTATTTTTACCTCAGTACGGTCAATGCATCCCGGTTGGAGAAAGTCTCGGCCATACTGAAAGGACAACCTATCACAGAGGAGGTAAAAAAACACTCCGATAACCCCATGTTTGAGATTTACAAATCTTTTAACGACGGTACTTCGGATTATATGATCTGGGATGACTGGATGCACGTCAAGGAGTACACCCCTGGAGAGCTGAAGAAAATATTTGAAGCCGAAAGGTTTAAAGTGATAAAACTTCAGTACCGTAACAATCTTAAGCTGTGGAAGCGGGATCTGATATGCTCGGTTTTTCCTCAGTTTAAGGACGAAATTATTATCGTAGGGCAGAAGATATAGCCCTGTTATCACCTTCTCTATTTTCAACAGATGGTTTTATCCCTGCCCTCCGAACTCGAATCATACTTTGACCGTCTCTGGCCCATCTGCCGCAGCCTGACGGGAGACGGGGTGCGGGAGACCCTGCACATCCTCCGGGAGCTGGTCCCGCTGACGGTACATGAGGTGCCCAGCGGGCGGCAGGTATTTGACTGGACCATCCCCCATGAGTGGAATATCCGCGATGCCTGGATTGAGACCCCGGACGGGCGGCGGGTGGCGGAGTTTAGCCGTCACAACCTCCACGTGATGAGTTATTCAATACCCGTGGACCGGTACCTGACGTGGGATGAGCTGCGGCCACACTTGTTCAGCCTGCCTGACATGCCGGATGCCATCCCGTATATGACTTCGTATTACCGCGAAAACTGGGGCTTTTGCCTCACCCACCACGAGCTGGAGAGCCTGCCGCAGGCGGGGATGTACCGGGTAGTCATAGACTCAACCCTGGCACCGGGGCATCTGACATACGGCGACCTGATCCTGCCGGGTGAGACAGCGGAGGAAGTATTGTTCTCGACCTATATCTGCCACCCCAGCATGGCCAATAATGAACTCTCCGGACCACTGGTGACCGCGTTTCTGTACCGGATGGTGGCGGCTATGCCCCGGAGACGCTATACGTACCGGTTTGTATTTGCGCCGGAGACAGTCGGGATTGTCAATTACCTGTTTGACAACGGCACACACATGAAACGCCATACGCGGGCGGGTTATGTAGTTACCTGCGTGGGTGATGCTGCTCCCTTCACCTACAAACGGTCCAAACACCAAACCAGTGCTGCTGATTTAGCCGCAGCGCATGTCCTGAAGCACCAGGCCGAACCTTACCGCCAGATTGAGTTTGCCGTCGGGGGCAGCGATGAGCGTCAGTATTGTTCGCCGGGGTTTAACCTGCCGGTGGGGTCGCTGATCCGCTCCATGTACCTGAACTTCCCGGAGTATCACACCTCCCTCGACAACAAGGACTTCATTTCCTTTGAGGCGATGGTCCGGACGATCGGGGTGTATGCCGACATCGTGCGCACCCTGGAACTCAACCGCTACTATGTCAATACCCAGCCATACGGCGAGCCCCAACTGGGCAAGCGGGGGCTGTACTATACTGTGGGTGGTAATCCGCAGCGGCGGGAAGACATCACCCGTATCCTGCACCTGCTGAGTTTTGCTGATGGTACCCGTGACCTGATCGAAATCGCCGACTGGCGGGGCGATGCCGCCCTGGACTATGCCGGGGTGATCGAATCCCTGACCTCACATGGCCTCCTGCAGGCCCTGGACGAACCTCAACCTGTGTATGCCTGAGCTAAAAAACTATTCTTACATTACCCAGGAAAATGAAATCTCCTCATCCCAAACCCGGTGTCACCGAAACCTTTGAGGCTTTCAACGAACGGTTTTATAGCTTGTTTGACGATCCGGCTGTATTTGACTGTCAGGAGTTTAATATCCTGAAACTGGCACAGGACGGGCTGAAAGTGCAGTATAGTGGCCGCTCCCGGCTGAGCTGGCCTGTATGGGCGATCCGGGCCCTGCATTTTCTGAAACGGTTGGTAGCCCGGCTGCGGGGCGGTGTGAATCCCTTCGAAGCAGTTGATACCCGTATCCGGACACAGGGACTCGCGACCCGGCCCTGGCTGGTCTTTGATGACGGCACCTTTACCCTAGATCCAGCGGGTAGCAAGGTACCAGTATATAGCCAACGGCTCTTTGAGGTGCTGGGACGGGATCAGGTGACGTATCTCAAGGAAGTACCACCCCGCAACGGTGAGGACCTGGGGTATGATGTTAGCCTGCCTATGTATCTACCGCATGAATTCTGGCTGTCCGTAACGCCGGAGGATGCCGCTACCTTCAGGGCCCTGCGAAATACGGTCCGGCGGCTGCGGCGAGAAACCCGTTTTTCGGCTGAAGCCTGCACCTGGATCAGTATTTCCTGCTATCATATGTGGATGGTGTACCGCATCGTTAGACATATACTGCAAACGAGTACTGCCAGTGCCTGTTATCTCAACTGCCACTATCACAAAGAAGGTATCATCCTCGCCTTGCGACGAAAAGGCATATTTGTAACTGAGCTTCAGCATGGGCTGATCGCACCAATGGATATATTTTATGTGTATCCGCCTGTTATAACTGTTGTGCGAGACAGAGCCTTATTTGCAGATCAGTTATGGGTATGGGGGCCTTATTGGGAAGAGGTGGTACGACAAGGCTTTGAGTATCCACCCTCACGGCTGACCATCTGCGGATATTATAACTACGAAAATCCCCAACCAACTGCTGACATCGAGGCCCTGGTAAGTACCCGAACCGCTGGTGGCGGACAGGTAATTTTGGTAGCGACCCAAACGATGCTGGACGCATATTTTGTGGACTATGTGACCTGGCTCTCGGCTGATCTCCTGGCGCGAGGGAACCACTCCGTCATTCTGGTGAAACCCCACCCGGCAGAAGGATTCACCCCTTATGAGTCCCTGCGGGCATGCCCCAACGTCATCCTGACGCTAGACCCGGTTTCGGGCCTTTTTAAGCTGGCTGATGTGCTGGTGACGATCTACTCTACGGTGCTCTACGAGGCCCTGCGGCATCACCTGCCTGTTTATGCGCTGTGGGTCGAGTCCTGCGCGGGGTATGTCTCGGATATTCTCCAGACGGGTGCAGCCCGCAGGCTGGAGCTCCGTCAGAACCCCCTGGATCTCCATACAGAATCCAGCCCGGCAGAACCTGAGCATTTTTTCTCGCCGTTTCAACCTGAGATGTTTCTTCACCCGATCGCTGCACCGGTATCCTGAACCCATTATAGTCTGCTAATTTTTGATCTGATATGTCTTCATCCACCCCTCCTTATCAACAATGTACCCGGTGTGTCATGGATACTACGGATCCAGACATCTCTTTTGATGTGCACGGGGTCTGTAACCATTGTCATAGTTACGAAAAACTCCGCCGGCAGTATCTGTACAGCGAAGCCGAAGGCCAGGCTTTGTTTGATGGGCTGATCCGGGAGATCAAGGCGCATGGACAGGGCAAAAGATATGATTGTATCCTGGGCGTAAGCGGTGGCGTGGACAGCACGTATATGGCATGGCTGGCATGGAAAAACGGCCTTCGTCCCCTGGTCATCCACCTGGACAATGGCTGGAACTCAGAAATTGCCGTCCAGAATATCCACAATATCATCGAAAAAACGGGATTTGACCTTTATACCCATGTCATCAACTGGGAAGAGTTCCGGGACCTGCAACTGTCTTTTCTCCGGGCTTCCGTCATAGACCTGGAGCTGACCTCGGATCATGCTATTTCTTCGCTGATCTATTATATCGCCCGCAAGTACGGAATCCGGTATCTGATGAGCGGGTTTAATGTCGCTACGGAGGGGATCCTGCCGCAGGCCTGGCGCTGGAGTAAGTTTGACTGGCTTAATATCAAGGCGATTCACAAGCTGTTTGGGAAAGTACCTTTAAAAACCTTTCCACGGACCAGCTTCTGGCAAAAAACTTATTTTGACCTGCTGCTCCGGCTCCGTACGGTCCAGATCCTGAACTATCTCCCCTATGACAAGGCTGCTGCCAAGGCCACCATTATGCAGGACTTTGGCTGGCGTGACTACGGGGGCAAACACTACGAGTCTATCATCACCCGGTTTTATCAGGGGTATATCCTGCCTGTCAAGTTTAACGTGGATAAACGCAAGGCCCACCTTTCGACCCTGATCAACTCCGGCCAACTCTCCAAAACACAGGCACTCGCCGAGCTGGAGCAGCCTGTCTACGATCCGCAGCAACTGGAGATAGACCGGGAGTTTGTGATCAAAAAATTTGGACTGGACGAAGCTGCCTTTCAGGCCATCATGGAGGCGCCTATTGTCCCGCACACACATTATCCGTCTTATGAAACCCGGCATTACCGGTATCATGAGCGTTTTTTTGAAGCGGTGCGCCCCCTGACACAACTCCTGAAAAAACTCGCCGGACGCCCGGTCTCTACCCCTCAATCCCAGACAACATGATTACGATTGTAGATTACGGCCTGGGCAACCTGCTTTCGATCCGCAATATGCTGCGGCGGCTGGGGATCACAAGCGAGATTACAGCTGACCTGGCCCGGATCGCGTCCGCTGACCGGATTATCCTGCCGGGGGTGGGACACTTCGCCAAGGGTATGGAAAACCTGCATGCCTCCGGGCTGATAGAGGTTCTGAATGAGCAGGTACTGCACCACCAGCGGCCTGTCCTGGGGATTTGTCTCGGTATGCAGCTCCTCTCGCGGTTTAGTGAGGAAGGAGACGCACAGGGACTGGGATGGATCGCAGCAGATACCCGCCGGTTTGACCGCACCCGGCTGGAGGACCACCACAAGATTCCGCACATGGGCTGGACGGATATTCACCCCGCCCATGAGAGCCCCCTGCTGCGGGGGATAGAGGCACCCCGGTTTTATTTTGTCCACTCCTATCATGTGATCTGCGACCACCCGGAGGACGTCCTGGCCACCGCCACGCATGGATATCCAGTCACCTGTGCTGTGGAGCGGGGCAATATCCTGGGCGTGCAGTTTCACCCCGAAAAAAGCCATACCTACGGCATGAAACTCTTCACCAACTTTGTAACCCACTACTGATCATGGGACGGATACGGGTCATCCCGGTATTGCTGCTGGAACAGGGCAGACTGGTGAAAACGATACGCTTCCGCAAGCCTTCTTACGTGGGCGATCCGGTCAATGCGGTCAAAATTTTTAATGAAAAAGAGGTGGACGAGATCATCGTCGTGGATATTTCTGCCACGCCGAATGGTACCCCACCCGACTACCGGATGGCACGGGAGATTGCCGGAGAGTGTTTTATGCCCCTCTGTTACGGCGGAGGCGTACGCAGCCTGGAGCATGCCCGTCAGCTTTTCCAGGCCGGGGCTGAAAAGGTCGCGATTAATACTGCCGCCCTCGAAAACCCCAAACTGGTGGAGTCCATCGCACTGGAGTATGGAAGCCAGAGTGTCGTCGTGTCGCTGGATGTCAAAAAAAATATGTGGGGTCAATACCGGGTATGCACCCAAAGTGGCCGCAAAGAGCTGGGCGACGACCCCAAAACAGCCGCCTTGCGCATGGAGTCTGCGGGCGCCGGCGAACTGATGCTCACCTCCATAGACCGGGACGGGACCTTTGAGGGCTACGATACGGGACTGCTTGCAGCGGTATGCCACGCGGTTAGGATTCCTGTTATTGCCTGTGGGGGTGCTGCCAGCATCGCACACATGCGGGCGGCTGTGCGGGACGGCGGGGCTTCTGCTACTGCTGCCGGGAGTATGTTTGTGTACAAAGGCGTGCACCGGGCCGTACTCATCAGCTATCCCGCACAGCAGGACCTTACCGCTCAGTTGTTTGATGTCATCTGAGCCCAATGAGCCAACGTCTTACCCTCAAAAAAAGAGTCATTCCTTACAAGCTACATGATATGGTAATATTCATACAGACAGAACTTGTATAATTGCGCCAATAGTCTGATCTGGCCAAGTATCGGTACCTGTTTGTGCGAGTCGATTACCCCCAATCTGAACTACCTATGGAAAAAATCAAATTTGCCCTCGTCGGCTGTGGCAGCATCGGCAAGCGCCATGCGGCTGTCATAGATGCTGAGCCAGAGGCCCAACTGGTTGTTAAACATGATCAGGGTAGCATGCATGATGAATATGTATCAGTCATCGCGAGCGGGAGTATATCATTTACGAATGTATGGACCCGACGAATCTCATCAGCTATCTTATATCATGGCGCTATGATTTGCATAGGTTTTCCAAGAGAACAGTATGCCTTCCTCTCTCAAATCTTACAAGCTACCTTAAATGGTACATTTCATTGAGTCAAAACGTGTATACTTGCGCGCAGGTATATATGCAGTGCCTGTAAAAACTACATAAACCTCACAGATACCAGCTGATCATACTGAGGCTTATGTGTGTAGCGTCCTTTTTTCATATCTTATTTTTTACATATGAAGCCTGTAAATTTTGGCATAATAGGTTTCGGACATATTGGTAAGCGGCATGCTGATATGATCCTGCGCCTTCCTGAGGGTCAGTTGCTAGGTATATGCGATATACGCCCTGCGGCTAAACTAGAAGTCGAAGCCTATCATGTTCCCTTTTTCGGGACAGTTGATCAGATGCTGGAGGAGCTGCCAAACTTAGACGTTGTCTGCATCGCCTCCCCCAACGGCCTCCACGCACAACACGCACTACATGTGTTAGAGCATGGTAAACACGTCATAATCGAAAAGCCGATGGCACTGACCAAGTATGATTGCGAGCAAATCATTTTTAAAGCGCTTCAAATGTCATGCCATGTATTCTGTGTCATGCAGAACCGGTATTCGCCACCATCACAGTGGCTTAAATATCTGATCAGAAGTGGACACCTCGGATCAATTTATTCTGTTCAGATCAATTGTTTTTGGAACCGTGACTATCGATACTACCAACATGGTAGCTGGAAGGGGACACAAGCCCTAGATGGCGGCACTCTTTTTACACAATTTTCTCATTTTGTAGACATTATGTATTGGCTGTTTGGCGATATTAAAAATATTCACGCCCGGTTTTATGATTTTAATCACCAAAATCTGACTGAATTTGAAGATACTGGGATTGTTACATTTGACTTTGTGCAAGGTGGCACAGGCTGTATCCATTACTCTACGTCAATCTGGGATACTAACTTTGAGAGCAGCATTACCCTGATTGCTGAAAAAGGTACAGTAAAGGTAGGTGGACAATACATGAATGAAGTGCTTTACTGCAATATTCAGAATTATGAAATGCCTATCCTGCCGCCTGCTAATCCGGCAAATGATTATGGATCATATAAAGGTTCAGCAGCAAACCATCACCTGATATTTGAAAATGTAGTGGATACATTACGTGGGCGCTCCACGATTACCACTAATGCTCTGGAAGGCTTAAAGGTAGTCGAGATTATTGAGCGAATTTATAACCATAAATCCAACGAAGGCCTTGCGTAAAAATCCCGGAGGTATTCTGTAGCAACTTTTACATCTCTCATTATGCTTAACAACAAAAAACACCTACTTCTGATTTGTCATAGTTTTCCTCCATATGCTGGCATAGGAGGAAGGAGATGGGCAAAGTTTGCAAAATATCTTGTCAGGAAAGGCTATGTAGTACATGTTGTCTGCGCTCCCAACCCGGATCAACCAGAGTCACTTTGGACCTCCGACATACAGCATCCGGATATAATTCGGTATCCAGTTGCTGATCGTTATATCCACCTAAAGCCTCAGAAGTCTATCTTAGGGAAGATAAAGAACCGACTCGCAAGGTATATGATGTACTTGCTTACAAGAGGTACAATCTATGATCTCGGCATATTCTGGAAAACTCCTATGCTTATCCAGGTCAAAAAACTACTTAATACTTATCCCATCAGCCACATAATTGCTACAGGTGCTCCATTCAAACCTTTTTACTATTTGACTGCTCTCAGGAGTGATTTCCCAGAGGTGAAAATCTTGCTAGACTATCGAGATCCCTGGACCAATGCTATCAACTACGGAATGTCTAGCCTTAGTAGAGGAAGATTACAGTATGAACTCGATATCGAGAAAAAAGCTATCCAAAACGCAGATGTAATCATGAGTCCTACTGACCCTTTTATACAAATTCCAGAAGCCATAAAGTCGGCTTTGCCTAAAACAAAGATTGTAGAACTTCCACACGCTTACGACCAAGACGACTTGCCAGCTATCCAAGCCCAAGCCCCACAGGACAATATCATACGAATTATTTACACAGGTACACTTTACGAAGGTCTTAAGCCTCTTCTTACCGCCTGGGCAGATGCCCTCTTAAATTTACAACAACAAGACTCTCAACTTTATGAGCGAATTCGGATTGATTTTTATACTAATGAAACGAAGACTGGATTAGATTTTAAAGAAAAACACCCAGAAATTATTTCATTAAATAAAACTGTGCCTGTAAAAGAAATGTATCAGAAAATAAGTGAAGCAAGTATTTGTCTTCTTTTTTCACTACCTCATATAAGACATTACAAAACCACCAAATTTTTTGAGTATCTAACTTTATCCAAACCTTTCTTGCTCTTAGGAGATAAGGGAAATGTATCCCAATTCTTAGATGATGAAAAAATAGGTCAATCGTTGGATATCCAAGACCTACAAAATGGATTATTGAACAGTACAATCTACACCATACTTGATCCTAGGCATATCCAAACCAAGTACGACCATTCTCGATTTTCTTTTGATTATGTAACCGATCAACTAATCACACTACTCACATAAAGATAAGTAATCATGAGAATTACTCAAGAAATTAACTCCGCTTTGGGCTTGATATTTTGCATAAGAGTTGCGGCAGAAAAACGCTCTCTTATACATAAAAACCTGTATTTTTTTTATATTATTCAAATAATAATATTGTGTAGTACTTGGAAAATATTTTTTAATATTTCTGATTTTACATTTTCGGATCCACTTACTAACTTCAAATTATGTGTGGAATCGCTGGAGTTGTCTCTTTAGCAAAAAGCGATCGGCTTGATAATCAGATTATTGTCCGAATGAGCGACCGCATGCACCACCGGGTTCCGGATGGCCAGGGTTTTTTGTTTTCAGCTGAGGTGCCTGCTGATTTTGTCAGCTGCCTGCAAACTGAGTGCCCAGAGGCCATTATCAGCCAGCGGCCGCTAAGGCGGGCCATGGCCCTGGGACACCGGCGCCTCTCGATCCTGGACCTGAGTCCGCTCGCTGGCCAGCCTATGCACAGCTATGACGATCAGGCCTGGATCACCTTTAATGGAGAAATATATAACTATACCACCTTACGAGAAGGGTTGATACACCTCGGGTATCAGTTTCGTAAGGATCACTCCGACGCAGAGGTGATTGTACACGCATACCATACTTGGGGTACTGACGCAGTCAAAAAGCTGCTGGGGATGTTTACTTTTGCCCTGTATGACAACCGGGAAGATGTGCTATGGATCGTCCGGGATCGGGTCGGGATCAAGCCCCTGTACTTTACCCTGCACCAGGACCGGATGCACTTTGCCAGCGAGATCAAGGCTCTGCTTGTGGATACCAGCATACCCCGCCGTATGAGTGACCAGGGGGTGTACAATTACCTGACCTTCCAGCGGGTCCCGCCATCTGATATAATTTTTGAAGGTATACCCCAAACTAAGCGGAAAGGGAAAAAAGTGTATTTTTAGGCCATGGAATTCACGCTTTCAGAAACAGAGCTGCAAGAACTTCGGGCGATTCAAAAGAAGTTCGGTACGCACCGTAGGCGCTACATCAAGGCGACGG
>JANRLQ010000059.1:0-17327 GCA_033762375.1 Bacteroidia bacterium | reverse complement strand
GGCATTGTTGGCAAAAACCGTCACACTTTTGAGCACCGATGGCGTGAACACATCAAAGTTCAGGCCCCGGTTATCGGGCTGATAGACCAGTCCTGTGGCCGTAGCACTGTTGTAGCCTCCCATTACAGTCGGTGCAAAATTAACGGCTTCAGCGTAGTATGTACTGGTAGCCGTAACGGAGCGGGACACATTTTTTCCTCTGGCAAATGCTCTTCCGCCACTTGCCTGGGTGTACCAGAAGGTTTCATCGCTAATCCCGTCATCATGGAGAAGGTATGTGCCGGGCCCGCATACACTGGTGTCTGTCACAAGCGGTAGTAGGGGCGGTGTAACCAGGATGGCAGCGGTAGCATCTGAAACACTGCACGTGCCCAAGGTGGCTGTGATGGTATAGGTTCCGTTGGCCGTAATTTTAAGGGTCTGCGTGGTATCGCCGGTACTCCAGAGGTAAGTTGCGCCTGCGCTAAAGCCTGGATCCAGCAGGACAGTATCGTTACAGGCAGTAGTTATGTTGGGGAGTGAGAGGGTCGGGGCTGGTGCTACCGTGACATTGAGGGCAGCACGGGGGCTGCGGCAGACGACAGGGGTCACGACCCAGTCATAAAAATAATAATACCGGTCCGTGAGCGGCTGCGGGATGTCGCCGTTGGAGGACTTGATGGTCAGCAGGTTAGAGACCGGCAAAGGGAATGCCTGGGGCAGGGGGCTGTTGCGCACGCCTACCCCCGTACCGGAGCCCAGGAAATCTCCCATGAGCTTGAGGTTGGTCCCTACCGGAAGGTTAAAATACAGCGGGATCACGTGGGCCGCACCGCCGCCGGTGGGCAGAAACACCGTGACCGAGTCGAGGATGGTATTGTTGGAGGTCTGGAGCCGGATGAGGAAGTTGCCGGCATTGTTGGCAAAAACCGTGACGGTCCGCAGCACACATGGCTGGAACACATCAAAGTTCAGGCCCCGGTTATCGGGCTGATAGACCAGTCCTGTGGCCGTAGCACTGCTGTAACCACCGGTGACCGAGGTCCCAAAATTGACCGCTTCGGCATAATACGTTGTGGACACCGGAGCCGTAGTGGCGTATGTACTGCCCTGGGCTACAAACCTTCCGCCGGTCAGTTGCCGGTACCAGAAGATGGTCTGGGCATTGCTGCTCGCACTGAGGGTGATATTGCCCCCTCCGCAAGCCGTAATGTCACTCACGCCCGGCGCGACAGGCTGCTCGATGATGGTGGCCGTGACAGAGTCGCGGGTAGTGCCGTTTATATCTGTGACATCCACCCAATAGATGCCAGAGGTTGTGACCGTGAGGGTCTGGGTCACATCACCCGTGCTCCAAAGGTAGGCAGCACCGGGGTTGCCGGCGTCCAGGGTATAACTACCGCAGGCGATCGGGTTGGCACCCAGGTTGACGACGGGCTGGGACCAGCACAGGAGCGCAGGCGTGAGCAGCAGCAGGGAGAAAAGTCCGGAAGAGGGTTTCAGGCGCATGCTACAGGATACATTTGCAGGCAAAAAAATAATGTATTGACAATCAGGCTGCGGTAAGTCTCAGGTGCTCAGTCAGTTGTCCCAGCTCCATAGCAGGAGCGGAGGCGGGGTCATACGGTCTATCTCGCGCTGCGTAAACTCGGCCCCCGCATAGTTGAGGTACCGAATCTTACGCTGAATGATTTTTTCGGCCTTTTCGGTTAATACTGCCAGGTAAGAACGGTTCACTTCTCCCACGATGATCAGGTCTATCACCTCTGCATCCTGGCCCCGCGAAAAATCCCCCGTCAGATATACCCGCTCTACATTACCCAGTTGTTTGATCACATTTTCCAGGATCTGGTCCAGCCCGATATATTTCCGCACGATGCTGTGTATCTCCTGAAACAAAGGATGCCGGGCATTCACCTGGAATATCTTTTTATTACCCTCCTGCTTGGACTGAAGCATACCTGCCTGCTCAAACCGGTTGAGTTCTACCCGGATGGCATTGGACGACTCCCCAAACTCAGCCTCCAGGTTGCGCAGGTAGGCCGTGGTGTTGCTGTTGAGAAAAAACTTCAGCAACAGCTTGATACGGGTCTTGGAGGAGATAAGGGTTTCGATCATAATAAGATTGAGTAACAAAATTACTCAAATTGTTTTAAACGCAAGCAAATACTTCTGCCTATGTTAGGATCAGATGTGTTTTGTGTAAAGAAATAATCCCCCCGGCGATCAGCCGGGGGGATACGCTCAGCTTACGCGGGAAACAATCCCGTTTTCCAGGCGATACTGGTAGCCAGACTCAGGACAGGCAGCCATGCCTTCGGCATCAAAATTCAGCCGGTGGCCATACTCACTCATCCAGCCGATCTGCCGGGCCGGGTTTCCTACCACCAGGGCATAGGCGGGCACATCTTTGGTGATGACAGCACCTGCCCCCACAAAACAATATCGGCCCAAACGTGTCCCGCAGACGATCGTAGAGTTGGCGCCGAGGGTAGCGCCCTGCTCCAGGTAAGTCTGGGTGTACTGGCCCTTGCGCACTACACCGCTCCGGGGGTTGCGGATGTTGGTAAACACCATAGAAGGTCCCAGAAATACGTCATCTTCGCAGATAACCCCTTCGTACAGGGACACATTGTTTTGAATCTTGACATTATTGCCGAGGACAACCCCCGATGCAACAAATACATTCTGGCCCAGGCTGCATCCGGTACCCATGACAACATGGGGCATGATGTGGCAGAAGTGCCAGATTTTGGAATGGGCCCCGATGGTTACGGGTTCGTCAACAAGGGCGGTGGGGTGTACAAAATAGTCTGCCAAAATAGTCCGGTAGGGTTATAGGTTGAGTAATAAACTGGCGCAACCCGCAGGTCGTCCAACGGGCTAAAAATAGTACACCGGACAGAAGAAAAAGCGCCTGCGTTATATATTTGATGAATTTAGCGCCCGAATGGCTGCTGCTACTGCCTCAAACTCTGCCACAGGTTGGGCAGGATCCACCGGGAGGGTGATCCCCCGGGCTGCCAACCCGGCTGAAACATGGGATTCTGTCCAGTAGGGGCAGTGTGCGTACAGGGTCAACTGGTGCAGGGGCCTCCACAACGGCCGGGCAGGCACCCCCCGTGCAACCAGTTCCCGGAGCAGGCGGTCAGCAGCCGGATGCAGGAAAGGATATACCCAGTTGTTAGGCAGAAACTGCTCCGGCGTGTGCGGGGCAGGATAATCAGCCAGTAACTCGTGGTACCGGGCAGCCAGGTTGGCCTTCAGGGCCAGCAGGTGAGGGAGTTGCTCCAGTTGGGCGCGTCCCAGGGCCGCCAGCAGGGCTGGCATCCGGCAGGTAAATCCTGCCGCATCGTGATCGTAGGCGAGTGGGTCTGTTTTGGCCTGGACGGAGAGGTGACGCGCCTGCCGGGCCAGGGCTGCATCTGCGGTCATCAGCGCCCCTCCACCACCCGTGGTGATGATTTTGTTGCCATTAAAACTCATGCATCCTATCAGGCCGGCTGTACCGGCATGCCGCCCGGCGTCCCGGCTCCCCATCGCATCAGCGGCGTCCTCGATGAGCGGGAGCCCGTACTGCGCTGCCAGCGCCGAAAGGTTGTCCATGTCCGGCCCCCAGCCCCAGGCATGTACCGGCATGAGGGCCCCGATACGCCTGCCGTCCGCCCGCAGGTACAGACCCTCCGGGGTCTGGTAAGTTTCGGTGGTCAGCCGTGCCTCCAGCAGGTCAATATCCAACTGCCAGGTGTGCGGGTCTGCGTCCACCAGCAGGGGCGTCGCGCCTGCATGATGGATGGCATTGGCGGTGGCGACATACGTCAGGTCTGCAGTGATGACATAGTCGCCCGGCTTTACGCCTGCCAGGATCAGGGCCAGGTGCAGGGCCTGGGCTCCACTGGTCACAGCTACCACGTACGGCACCTCCATCCAGGCGGCCAGCGCCTCCTCAAACCGGTCCGTCTCCGGACCAGCCGATGAGATCCAGCTGCTGTCCAGGCACGCCCGGACGTAAGTCCACTCTTGGCCACGCAGGTACATCGTGTGATAGGTTAATCATGAGAGCCGGACCAGGTATATCCCCTCGGCAGCGAGGCGGATCAGGTGTTGTTTGTAGAGGCTGCCGACCGCTTTTTTGAAGCTTTTTTTGCTCATTTCCAGGGTCCTGGAGATTTCGGCAGGGTCACTGTCGTCGTTCAGGGGCAGAAATCCCCCACAGCTCCGCAGCATCTCCAGAATCTGCTGGGCATGTGGCTCGATCTGGGCCGGGCCAGGCAACTGGAGGGTGACATCCACCTTGTCATCCTCACGGATACGCTTGACGTATCCCTGGCGGTGCTCACCTGGCTGGAGCCGGGCGAATACCTCGTTTCGGTAGAGCAGACCTTTGTACAAATGGTTGATAATCACATTATACCCCAGATCGGTTTCCTCCCAGATCAAGAGGTCCACGGCCTCTCCCTCCGCAATGGTCAGGGGCACCTCCTGCAAAAAACGATATACATGGCCAGAAGCCGCCAGGCGTTCGGTTTCTTCCTCCAGGTACAAAAATACCATATGGTATTGTCCCAGTTCCATGCGCCGGGGCTGTTCCTTAAACGGTACAAACAAATCCTTCTCCAGCCCCCAGTCCATAAAGGCACCGGCATCATTGACCCAGCTCACCCGCAGGTACCCAAACTGTCCCAGGGTGATCCGGGGCTCCAGGGTCGTGGCGACCGGGCGGTGCTCGCTGTCCTTATAGACAAATACCCGGATTGAGTCGCCAATCCGTACCTGCGGCGGGACATACTTGAGCGGAAGCAGGACATCCTGCCCCGAGCCGTCTCCCAGAAACACCCCCACCGAAGTCGTGCGCAGCACCTCCAGCGTCTGATATACCCCGATCTCAATCATAATAAGGTTGTAGGTAGGGGCAAAGGTAGTAGAATTGGGGGAATGTTGCGTCTCGGGTGTGTGAACTGGCTTCTGCGTAAAGGCCTTAGCTATGCGGAAAATAACCTGCGGGATTGTCAGGGGTGGCCTATAACCTCCTTCGATTAACAGGGTGGCAAAGCTAAAATCCCCCTCCGTAACTTTTGTCACCGTTTTTGTCCGGGTGCCGGTCGGATATTTGGGTATCTTTTGAGGGTATCAATTATCTGTGCATGGAAATCATAGGGTATGTAATGGCGGTCCTGGTCGGGATTTCGCTGGGTATGATCGGAAGTGGGGGGTCTATCCTCACGGTACCGATCCTGGTGTATATTATGGGCGTGAGTCCGGTATTGGCTACGGCCTATTCCTTGTTTATTGTCGGGTCCACGGCCCTGGTGGGGGGGATCCAGAGTGCCCGGCTCCGGATGGTGGACTTCCGGACGGTGCTGATTTTTGGGGCGCCGTCTATCGCGGCGGTGTACCTGACCCGGCGCTGGCTGGTGCCGCTGATCCCGGAGGTCCTGTGGCGGGCTGGGGACTTTACCCTCACCAAACCGATGGCCCTGATGTTGTTGTTTGCGGGGGTAATGATCGCAGCGGCCGTCAGCATGATCCGGCCCGGAAAGGCTGAGCGTGAAGAAGATACCACCATTCACTACCACTATCCCATGATTCTGCTGGAAGGCACCGTGGTGGGCGTACTGACAGGATTGGTAGGGGCAGGCGGGGGCTTTTTGATCATCCCGGCCCTGGTGCTGCTGGCGCGGATGCCTATGCGTAAGGCAGTGGGTACCTCCCTGTTTATTATCGCGGCTAAGTCGCTCATCGGATTTATCGGCGACCTGCAAGGCGGAGAGGTCATAGACTGGCGGTTGCTGGGCATATTTACGGCCCTGGCGGTCGGAGGTATTTTTGCAGGCCTGTTTTTCTCCAAGCGGGTCCCCGGTGGCAAACTTCGCAGGGCTTTTGGCTGGTTTGTATTGGTCATGGGGGCGTATATTGTCTTCAAAGAACTCTGGGTCTGACATTTCGCCTGTAACATAAGTCACCCAACGCTACCATTTTCTCTTCGTATCTTTGATTGTTGTTGAAGGCGTTCTTTGTCCGTTAGTTGGAAGCCCGGCAGAAACTGGCGCTGTATACCAGTCCGGTACCTGCTCCTTCCGTCCCTTTTCCCCTTTACCGCATCATGTAGTTTTTTGTATGAAAGTCGAACAAATTTATACCGGATGTCTGGCCCAGGGGGCCTACTACATCACCTCCGGCGGCGAAGCTGCTATCATAGATCCGCTCCGCGAGGTCCAGCCGTACCTGGCCCGCGCCGCCAAAGACGGCGTGAAGATCAAATACATTTTTGAAACACACTTTCACGCTGACTTTGTCAGCGGGCACGTGGACCTGAGCCAGCAGACCGGAGCGGCGATTGTATATGGCCCTACGGCTCAGCCGGAGTTTGCGTGTATCGTAGCCGAAGACGGGCAGGAGTTCCGCATCGGTGACGTCACCATCAAGGTGCTGCATACCCCCGGTCATACCCTGGAGAGTACTACGTACCTGCTCCGTGACGAAAACGGCACCGATCATGCCATCTTCTCCGGTGACACCCTTTTCCTCGGTGATGTAGGCCGTCCTGACCTGGCACAAAAAGCCGCTCACATGACCCAGGAAGAGCTCGCAGGCCTTCTCTATGAGAGCCTGACCCACAAAATCATGCCCCTCGCGGACGATGTGATCGTCTATCCTGCACACGGAGCCGGCAGTGCCTGCGGCAAAAACATGATGAAGGAAACCGTGGATACCCTCGGTCACCAGAAGGAAATGAACTACGCCCTGCGCCAGCCCAACAAAGAAGCTTTCATCGCGGCTGTGACAGAGGGCCTGCTGCCACCTCCGGCATACTTCCCGCTCAACGTCGCCATGAACAAAAAGGGCATCCAGAGCTTCGAATCCGTCCTCAACAACGGTATGCGGGCCCTGAGCGCAGAAGAGTTTGAGACCGTAGCTGAAACCACCGAAGCCCTGATCCTCGATACCCGCAGCAGCGGTGACTTCAGCCGGGGATTTGTACCCCAGTCCGTCAATATCGGCCTCAGCGGTGACTTTGCCCCCTGGGTAGGTGCCCTGATCGCTGACGTAAACCAGCCCCTGCTCCTGATCACCGATCCCGGCAAAGAAGAAGAAGCCGTCACCCGCCTCAGCCGGGTAGGATTTGACAACCTCCTCGGACACCTCGCCGGGGGATTTGAGACCTGGGCTGCTTCCGGCAAGGAGATGGATCAGGTACACCGCATCTCTCCTGAGCAGTTTGCTGCTGAGGTCAAAATTGGTGAGAGCAAAGTCCTGGACGTACGCAAGGAAACAGAGTACGCTGCCGAGCACGTGGCGGAAGCCTATAACCGTCCCCTGGCCTATATCAATGACTGGGTCAAGGACATCAATCCGCAGGAACACTTCTACCTGCACTGTGCCGGCGGATACCGGAGCATGATGGCAGCCTCTATCCTTCAGGCCCGCGGGTACCGCAACTTTACGGAGGTCGAAGGCGGATTTAATGCCATCGCCAAAACGGAAGTGCCCCGTACGGATTTTGTGTGCCAGAGCAAAGTGATGAAAGCGTAAAAGTAGTAGAAACGTCGGTAGGGGAGCAGCAGCGGCAAGGGCTGCTCCCTTTTTTAGATCTCCGACGGCGCTGTCTGCCAGGAAGAGTGTAACATAAGTAACCTACTGACGGCTTTGCAGGGGTTATCTTTATCATACATGTTCTACACTACTCCTTAGCTTACACGTATGTCATCACAAAAAAAAGTTGTTATTGTAGGGGCCGGTAATGCAGGCTTATCTATCGCCTCCCGGCTCGTCAGGCGCGACAAGTCACTCTCGGTGACCCTGATAGATCCTGCCACTCATCACTATTATCAGCCCGCGTGGACCCTGGTCGGGGCCGGTGTGTTTGATATCCGCAAGACAGTGCGTGCACAGCGGGATTTTATCCCTGCAGGGGTGACCTGGGTGCAGGATGCCGTCACGGAATTTGAGCCCGCACAAAACCGGGTGCGATGCAGCAAGGGTGAGGTCATTTCCTACGATGCCCTGGTGGTATGTCCTGGTATCCAACTGGACTGGGACAAAATTGCCGGCTTCAAAGAAACCCTGGGCCGCAACAACGTCTCCTGCAACTACAGTTTTGATGTGGCCCCCTACACCTGGGAGCTGATCAAAAACTTCAAAGGCGGAACGGCTGTTTTTACCAATCCTGCCTCCTCCATCAAGTGTGGAGGGGCACCACATAAGATCATGTACCTGGCCTGTGACTACTGGCGGAAAAAAGGTATCCTGGACAAATGTGAGGTACATTATATCTCCGGTGTGGGTGCCATTTTTGCCGTCAAGGAGTACGCAGCCACCCTGACAGGTGTCGTCGCGCAGAACAATATCAAACCACATTTTTTGTGTAATACCGTCGCAATAGATGGGGACCAACAGGTAGTCTATTACGAAGAAAAGGATGCCGACGGCAATCCCGTGCGCAAGGAAATACACTTTGACATGTGCCACGCGGTACCGCCCCAGCGTGCGCCTGACTTTGTAAAAAACAGCCCTCTGGCTGATGCCAATAATCCTTACGGATACGTGGAGATCAACAAACACACGATGCAGCATGTGCGGTATCCCAATGTATTTGCGGCGGGAGACTGCACCAATGCACCGTGCAGCAAAACCGGTGCGGCCATCCGCAAGCAGGTCCCGGTGCTGGTGGACAACCTGCTGGCGACCCTGAAGCAGGCCACGACATCAGCATCTTACACCGGGTACAGCGCCTGCCCGATCCCTACCCAATACGGACGGCTCATGCTGGCGGAGTTTGACTACAGCAATACCCCCAAGATGACCTTTCCCATGGACCAGACCAAACCCCGGTGGTCTATGTGGATGCTCAAGCGTTACCTTTTGCCCTGGATGTACTGGAACCAAATCCTGACAGGAAGGGCCTGATACGTATGGTATCCCTGGCCGCTGTCGCGGCGGTCAGGCTTGTGTTTTCTGAATCAGCCTTTTTGTATCTATGCAACTGTTATCTTTTCTCTCCAATCCCTGGCCCTGGTATGTGGCCGGGCCGATGATCGGCCTCACGGTGCCCGCGCTCCTGCTGATCGGCAACAAGTCCTTCGGGATCAGCTCCTCCCTGCGTCACATTTGTGCTGCGTGTATGCCTGCCCGGATTCCGTTTTTTCAGTATGACTGGAAAAAAGAAGCCTGGAATCTCTTTTTTGTCTCCGGTATTTTTTTCGGAGGCGTCCTGGCAATTGTACTGCTCAAAAACCCCGAACCTGTATCCGTACATCCGGCCCTCGCGGCTGAGCTGGCCACCTACGGTGTCAGCCAGTATGATGGCCTGATCCCGGCTCAGTTGTTTTCATGGGACTCCCTCTTCACCCTGCGGGGCCTGATCCTGATGGTCCTGGGCGGATTTTTGGTCGGGTTTGGTACCCGCTACGCGGGCGGCTGTACGAGCGGACACGCGATCATGGGGCTCTCTACGCTCCAGTGGCCCTCGCTGGTCGCTACCTGCTGTTTTATGGCCGGAGGGTTTCTCATGGCCAATGTCATTCTTCCCCTGATTCTTTCTCTTTGACATAACCTTCGCTGCAATGCAAACGCCAGATATACAACAAGCGCAGGACATCCGCGCCCTCGATGCTATCTGTATCAACGAAAGTCAGGTACAGTCTCCCTGGTATGCCAACCTGAAATATGGGGTCATCGGTATCCTCTTTGGGATTATCTTTGTTAAGTCCGAGGTCATCAGCTGGTTTCGGATACAGGAGATGTTTCGCCTTCAGTCGTTTCATATGTACGGGGTGATTGGCTCTGCCGTAGTGGTGGGCGCCTTGTCAGTGTGGCTGATCAAAACCTTTCAGCTCAAAACCCTGGAGGGCGAAACGGTGGTATTTCACCCTAAAACCTTCAACCAGGGCCAGATCTGGGGTGGATTGATGTTTGGATTGGGCTGGGCCCTTACGGGAGCTTGTCCGGGGCCTTTGTTTGCGCAGATCGGCACAGGGGCCAGTGTGATCGCCGTCACCCTGCTGAGTGCCATTGCAGGAACCTGGGTGTATGGACGCCTCAGAGAAAAATTACCACATTGAGTATGCGTGCATTACAGAACTCTTCCAAGCCTGAAGACCTGCTGATCATCCGGCTCCTGGCCTTGATTTCTGTGCTGACAGGGGTGGGAGCGGTATGCCTGATGGTGCTCCTGCATTTTCTGACGCACCCGGTGGCAGCTCCGGCGCCCCGTGCGCTGGCAGCGGCTCCGGCAGCCCCCTCACCCGCCCGCCCGGTCTATTGGCAGGCGGCTGATCTCTCTCTGATTGCTGATCCCACCCTCAAGGCACAGGTCACCTACGGGCAGGAGCTGATCGCGTATACAGCCCGCTACCTCGGCCCGCAGGGGTCTGTGCGTCCGCTCACCAACGGCATGAACTGCCAAAACTGCCACCTGGATGCCGGGACACGGGTTTTTGGCAATAACTACGGATCCGTCGCCTCCCAGTACCCCAAGTTTCGGGCGCGTAGCGGGACCATTGAGGACCTGAACAAACGGGTCAATGACTGCATGGAGCGCAGCCTCAATGGCCGCCCCCTCGATACCCTCAGCAACGAGATGGCCGCTATCCGGGCGTATATCACCTATATCGGCTCCAATGTCCCCAGGGGCCAGAAAGCCCCCGGCTCCGGTCTCAAGGACTTGCCTTTTCTCGACCGGGCAGCTGATCCGGCAGCAGGAGTCCTTGCCTACCAGGCTACATGTCAGTCTTGTCATCAGGGTGACGGTCAGGGACTTATGCAGCCTGACGGCATCGCTTATACCTATCCGCCACTCTGGGGACCGCATAGTTATAATGATGCAGCAGGGTTGTTTCGGATCACCAACCTGGCCAGGTATATCAAGTACAATATGCCCCTGGGAGCGACCCATGAGGCGCCTGTCCTCTCGGATGAGGAGGCCTGGGACATTGCTGCCTATATCAACTCCCAACCCCGGCCCCACAAAAATACCCCGAATGACTGGCCTGACATCAGCCAAAAGCCCCTGGACCATCCCTTCGGGCCCTATGCAGATGCTTTTTCGGCCCGGCAACACAAATACGGACCTTTCAAACCTATCCAGGCAGCCCGCAAAGCCCGTGAGGCTGCTGCTGCCCCTGCGCCTGCTACCCGCTAACTTTTTTGCATGAAAAACTCCCGAAGAAACTTTATCAGACAACTCGGCCTGATCGGCGCAGGTGCCGGACTGGTATCCGCAGCACCGGTTGCCCCTGCATCTGCTGATCCGGAAATGGATCCTCAAGATGTGACGCCTGACAAACCGGTCACGGTGGACATCCTCCAGACCACGGATGTACACTGCCAGATACACCCCCACGATGAGCTGTTTTGGGAGAATGGCCAGGCCGTATATCGCCAGACAGGCGGATATGCCCACCTCGCCACCTACCTGCGCCAGGCCCGCCGCCGCAATCCGAATACCTTCCTCCTCGATACCGGTGACATGTTTCAGGGCAGCCAGCTCTCCGTCGAGACCACCGGCAAAGCCATTGTGCCGATCCTGGATGCCCTCGGTTATGACCTGTACCTGCCCGGCAACTGGGAGGTGATCTATTACAAACAAGCCATGCAGACCCTGCTGGGGGCCCTGCACGCGCCCAAGGTCTGTGCCAATATGTACCACGACCTGGGCAATGGCCAGAAAGGCGAGCTGATCTTCCCTCCCTACCATATCTGGCAGGTCGCCGGAGCTAAAATTGGCTTTTTAGGCTATACCGATCCGCTGGTGCCCCTGCGCCAGTCGCCTAACTACAGCAAAGGTATCCTGTACACCGCCCCCGAAGAAAACCTCGCCCATTACGTAGAAGTCCTGCGCCAGCATGAGCAGTGTGCTTTTGTCATCATAATCGCACACCTGGGCCTCTCACAGCAGCTCCACCTCGCCAATCTCCCTGCCTGCGAAGGCGTAGACTATATCCTCGGCGGAGATACCCACGAGCGGGTGCGCACGCCCATCCAGGGACGGTATGCACGGGTGGTGGAGCCGGGTGCCTTCGGATCGTTTGTCGGAAAACTCTCCCTCACCATCCAGGACGGCAAGGTCACTGCTGACACGTACGAACTCGTCGAGATTACGGCCGCCCGCTACAAGGCTGATCCGGCCGTATCGGCCCTGATCCGCGCGCAGGAGGCCCCCTTCCGGGAAGAGATCGGTGAGGTCCTGGGGTATAGCACCATTCCCCTGTACCGGTATTTTGTCGTCGAAAACCCCATAGACACCCTCATCCTCGATGCCCTGAAGTGGCAGATGCCGGAGGTGGACGTGGTTTTGTCCAATGGATTCCGGTTTTGTCCGCCCCGCACCACCCCTGATGCCACGGGCCTGATCCCGATCACGCAGGGATACCTCTACGACATGCTCCCGGTGGACAGTACCGTGCGCACAGCGGAGGTCAAAGGCATCCAGCTCCAGGCCTGGCTCGAAAAAGAACTCAACAACGTATTTGCCCGTGATGCTTCACAGCGGTTCGGGGGATGGGTTGTGAAGTTTAAGGGCATGGAGGTCACCTTTAAGGCATTTGCAGACAAGGACCAGCGGGTCCAGGCGGTGACCATCGGCGGCCAGCCCCTGGAGCCTGAGCGGATGTATGCCATCTGCGCCTGTGAGCGGGACGGAGACCCGCAGGACATGCTCTGCCGCATCAGAGGGGTCAAAAATGGCCGCAATACCCCCCATACCCTGCACAGTGTCATGCGTGCCTACCTCAAGGTGCATTCACCGGTGACACCGACCCCCCCGCAGGCCGCCCGGATCTTGGACGCTCCCACGACCCTGCTCACCCAGGTTTCAGGGGTGCCGTATGAGTTCCGATGAAATAGATTGCCTGGAAAAACCTTATTTATTTGCCGCCTAAAGATCATGCTGATGAAAACCGCTCGTCTCCTCTTGTTATGTCTGCTCACAGGTACCCTGGCTGCTGCCCAGACGCCTGAGCCACACCGGATTGTGTTTCAGATGACATCCGCTGACTCGACCGTCCACAAGGCCTTTATCCGCCAACTGGGCAATATCATCTCTGTCGCACCCGATGCCCGTATCGAGGTCGTATGCCATGGCCCCGGCCTGGACATGGTCCTCAGCGAGCAGTCCCGCGTAAAAAAAGGGATCGCAGACATGAGTGCCAAAGGAATCGTATTTGTCGGGTGTGAATTTACCCTCAAACAACGCAACCTCACCCGCGAGGCCCTCACCTCGGGGGTAGGCACGGTCCCCTCTGCGATCATCGAGATCGTCACCAAGCAGGAGGAAGGCTGGAGTTATATCAAGTCCGGGTTTTAAAAGCAGTATCCTCCGCTGTTGGCTGACCTGACGGTCACAGGTACCTGAAGTTCAGGTACGCTGGTGGAGTTGTCATGCTCAGGCAGGAGCGGTTTGTATCGTTGATGACCACATGAAATACCAGACGTCTATTTTCACCAGGGCCATTTGGCAGACGGGTATGCTGATGCTGAGCCTGTCTCCGGCCCTGCTCACGGCCCAGCACCAGGACCTGGCTGAGGCTCCTGCGGCCTGGAAGGGCCGCCGTGAGCCCTCTGCAGATACCAGCTCCTTTTTGCACGCCTGCAAAACCGGGCATTTCCAGGGGCACTTCCGCTCCTACTGTATGTCCACCGACAACAGCGGCCCGCTCACCGACTACTACGCCCTGGCTGCCGGGGCCGGCCTGCGGTATGAGACGGCGCCCTGGCACCACTTCCAGGTGACCATGAGCGGTTTTTTTATCCTCAACGTAGCCTCCTCTGATTTTACGCAGCGGGACTCCCTCACCGGGCAGGGCAGCCGGTATGAGCTGGGCTTGTTTGATATCGAAAACCCCGCCAACAAGTCTGATATAGACCGCCTCGAAGAACTCATGGTCTCCTACCGCACCGCCAAAGGGGCTGTGAGCCTGGGGCGTATGCATATCAATACCCCCTTTGTCAACCTTCAGGACGGGCGGATGCGACCCACCCTGGTCTCTGGCCTCTGGCTGGAGTCCCGGCATATCCCCCGCACCCGGGTGCAGGGCGGGTGGCTGGCGGGTGTCTCTCCCCGGAGCACTGTGCGCTGGTACCGCATGGGTGAGTCTATCGGGGTGTATCCCACCGGCGTACAACCCGACGGGCAGCCCTCCCGGTATGCTGGCTTGCTGGAGAGCCGGGGCGTAGCCCTGCTGGGGATCACCTCCCAGCCCCTGACCCGGCTCCAGGTGCAGGGGTGGGGGATCTGGATCGAAAATATCGCCTGGACAGGTCTCACACAGGCTGAGTACCAGGTGACGGCAGGCAAACCCCATAGCTGGAAAGTCGCCGGCCAGGCCCTGGTCCAGGCCGGTACCGGTGGGGGCGGACTGGCCGCCGCAGAGACCTATATCGCACCCGGTACCGGGGCCCGCGCCTGGGGCGGTCGCCTGAGCTGGAGCCACGGCCCCTGGGAGGCATACCTGGCCTATACCCGCATCACGGATCACGGACGGTACCTTATGCCCCGCGAGTGGGGGCGGGACCCGTTTTTTACCTTCCTCCCCCGGGAGCGAAACGAGGGCCTCGGAGACGTACACGCCACTACCGCCCAGCTCCAGCGGCGCTGGACCCGGCTCCCCCTGCGGACCACCCTGGCGACGGGGGCCTACCGCCTCCCGGATGTGCGGCGCACGGACCTCAACAAATATGGCCTCCCCAGCTACTGGCAGACCCATCTCGACTTGCGATATACCTTCGGAGGATCTATGGAGGGACTGGATGCCCAGCTCCTCCTCGTCCACAAAGCCGCCCTCGGAAAAGACGTCTCCGGATACCGGTATATATTTAATAAAGTGGACATGTTTTTGTATCATGCAGTGCTCAATTACCACTTCTGAAGACTATGGCTTCCCTGACCACCCTCGAATCGCTCTTTGAGCCAGCCCTGATCCGCGAGATCGAGGCACACGGACGCTGGATGACCTTCCAGGAGGGAGAGGCCATCATGGAGTACGGGCGGTACATCCAGTTTATGCCCATCATCGTGCGGGGCACGATCAAGGTATATCGCATGGACGAGAGCGGGCGCGAGCTCCTCCTCTACTACCTCTCCAGCACCGAGAGCTGCTCCATGGCCTACAACTGCTGCCTGGAGGCCAAAAAAAGCGAAGTCAAGGCCATCGCCGAGGACGAGGTAGAGCTGATCGGCATCCCCCATGCCCGGCTTGACGAGTGGCTCTGCCGGTATCCCACCTGGAAAAACTATATCATGCGCAGCTTCAACGAGCGGTTTCTGGAGTTGCTGCGGTCTATTGAGACCATCGCCTTTCACAAGCTCGATGAGCGCCTGGTGGCCTACCTCAAAGAAAAACAGCGCCTGACCGGCTCCAGCGTCATCCGGGCGGCCCACCACCAGATAGCAGACGAGCTGGCCACCTCCCGGGTGGTGATCTCCCGGCTGCTCAAGCAGCTCGAAAACGACGGACGTATCCTGCTCTACCGCAGCGAGATCAAAATCCTCAAAGGCCTGTGACGGCGTCTCCGGGGCGGCATCAACCCCGGAGACGGGAATTTTTGCGCATATGGTGTAAATGGCTGATAATCAGACTCAAAAAATTTTCAAAAACAGTTGGAGAATACCTTCTGCGCATCGTACTTTTGTACTATGAAAAAGGTACCCCACCTTTTTCAGGATTTTTGACGTACAAGGCGGTTTGAGGAAGCGGAAAAAAGCCAACTGCCTGATTATCTGGGTATAGTCAAAAAGTGCGCTCCGAGCGCATGATCCATTACAACAAGGATTAAGACTTGGGAATATTATCCTTTGAGAAATGCTTTCTGCACCTCCGAGCGCATGATCCATTACAACAAGGATTAAGACTTTCAAACATCTCTGTCTTTGGCAGACAAAAAGCCCTCCGAGCGCATGATCCATTACAACAAGGATTAAGACCAGGTTATATTCTTCTGCTACTTGCGGAGTTGGTTTACTCCGAGCGCATGATCCATTACAACAAGGATTAAGACGCCTGGGCGTGGGTAGCCCCCGTCTCATAAGCCTGGACTCCGAGCGCATGATCCATTACAACAAGGATTAAGACGGCTTTGCTGATTTTGGTCAGAGTTGCCATAGAACTCCGAGCGCATGATCCATTACAACAAGGATTAAGACTCAGCAGGCACAATCCAGTCCTCCTTTTTCAAAGCCTCCGAGCGCATGATCCATTACAACAAGGATTAAGACACCTTCATTTTCAAATACTAAATGCTTACGATATTGCTCCGAGCGCATGATCCATTACAACAAGGATTAAGACCGAGCTGCTTACGCCCTGTTAGGACGTAGACCTTTGCCTCCGAGCGCATGATCCATTACAACAATGATTAAGACTGGTTCATATTATTTGTTTGCGGTCGTAAGAAGACTCCGAGCGCATGATCCATTACAACAAGGATTAAGACACCGCCCTTTTTTACTTTTTTGGGCTTTTCTGTTTGCTCCGAGCGCATGATCCATTACAACAAGGATTAAGACCAATTCAAGAAGCATGTTATCAATCTGTATTGCGCCTCCGAGCGCATGATCCATTACAACAAGGATTAAGACCTTTTATTGAACCCCGTTCAATCTCTGCAGAGCTTTCTCCGAGCGCATGATCCATTACAACAAGGATTAAGACCCATCGCGGAGGTATCTAAATCGTTCGAACGCCATAACTCCGAGCGCATGATCCATTACAACAAGGATTAAGACCGGGGTTAACCCCGATTATCTGACACAGAGCGCGGGCTCCGAGCGCATGATCCATTACAACAAGGATTAAGACGTCATTTGGGTTTGCCTTATTAATAAAAACGTCAATTCTCCGAGCGCATGATCCATTACAACAAGGATTAAGACGCAATTGGCTTGACGTGTTCGGGGATGCCTTCTGACTCCGAGCGCATGATCCATTACAACAAGGATTAAGACCTGTTCCAGGACGGTTCACCGAAGGCGATGCCAACCACTCCGAGCGCATGATCCATTACAACAAGGATTAAGACTCAAATCCCCCTTGTTCAAGGGTGATTGAGCAGATCTCCGAGCGCATGATCCATTACAACAAGGATTAAGACCTCGTGTTTAATGTCTGCAAGGGCACAAATGGTGCTCCGAGCGCATGATCCATTACAACAAGGATTAAGACCAGCAAGTTCAATGATTCTTGACAGTGGAGGAGTTTCCTCCGAGCGCATGATCCATTACAACAAGGATTAAGACCTATCTCCGGGGAGATAGACGGTGTCGGTTGGCGTACTCCGAGCGCATGATCCATTACAACAAGGATTAAGACCAGGCCCGAAGGCACCGACGGCCTCTTAATGTGGGCTCCGAGTGC
>JANRLQ010000058.1:0-16722 GCA_033762375.1 Bacteroidia bacterium | reverse complement strand
CTCCGAAGTACGGGGCGGCAAGGCCCCGCGCATCAAGCGCCTGTCGGAGTACCTGGGGCAGAGCTATTTTGAGTACCTGGCGGGCCTGCCCGACCTCGTGCTGCTCATGGACGAGTCGCACCGCTACCGGGCCAGTGCCGGAGCGCGGGCCATCACCGAGCTTAAGCCCATCCTCGGCCTGGAGCTGACCGCTACGCCCTATGTCGAGACGGGCAAGGGAGCTATTCCCTTCCAAAACGTCATCTACGATTACCCCCTGAGCCGGGCCATGGCCGACGGCTTTGTAAAAGAACCTGCCGTCGTTACCCGCCAGAACTTCAACCCGGCAGGTATGGCTCCTGAGGCGGTGGAGCGCCTCAAGCTGGAAGACGGCATCCGCCTGCACGAGCGCGTGAAGGTGGAGCTCGAAACCTATGCCCGCCAGACCGGGCAGAAGATCGTGAAGCCTTTTGTGCTGGTGATTGCCCGCGACACCACCCACGCCAAGCAACTGCTCGATCTGCTGCAATCGGAGGCTTTCTTCGAAGGCCGCTACCGCGAAAAAACCATCCAGGTGGACTCCAGCAAAACAGGCGCAGAGGAAGAGGAAATGATTTCCCGCCTGCTGAAAGTGGAGGACGCCGCCGAACCCACGGAGATTGTGATCCACGTGAACATGCTCAAAGAGGGCTGGGACGTGACCAATCTCTACACCATTGTGCCGCTGCGTGCCGCCAATGCCCGCGTGCTCATCGAGCAGTCCATCGGGCGGGGCCTACGCCTGCCCTACGGCAAACGGACCGGGGTGGCCGTTGTGGACCGGCTGAACATCGTGGCACACGACCGCTTTCAGGAGATTGTGGACGAGGCCAACCGGCCCGATTCCGTCATTCGCCTGCAATCGCTCACGCTCACTGATGAAGATTTGAGTCAGAAAACCACCACGGTGGTATCTGTATCCAACCTCGAAAAAGCGCTGAATACCCCCTACCTGCTGCCAGAGGCACCTGTGGCCGGTGCAGACGAACCCGCTGTCCCTCTGTTTGGGAGTGAAGAGGAAAAATCAGTCGCACGCGTAGCCTATGAAGTGATCCAATCGTTTGAAAAACAGCCGGATATAGCACCCAACGTTCGCGCACTTGACCGGCCCGAAGTGCAGGCTGCCATTACCCGTGCCGTAGAAGAGAAGCTTCCTCCCCGTCAGATGACCATTGAAGGGCTGGCTCCGGTCATGAACGTGGCCGAGATTGTAGCCAAAACCACCCATCTGGCCATTCAGCAAACCCTTGATATTCCGCGTATTATCGTGATCCCCAGCGGCAGGCGCAGCGGTTTCCATCCCTTTTCCCTCGACCTGAGCGGCATGAAATATGCGCCTGTAGCAGACGCGCTTTGGATTCAGCACCTGCGCACGCGCGAGACGGAATTACTGTCTCTAAGCAAGGGCGGCACGGAAGAGCGCAGGTTGGAGGATTATGTGGTGAGTGGTCTGATAGACTTTGACGACATCGCCTATGATCGTCACGCCAGCTTGCTGTATGACCTTGCTAGTCAGGTCGTTCGGCATCTTACAGGATACCTCAGTGAGGAAGAAGCCCGCAAGGTGCTGCGCCTGCACCAAAAAGAGATAGCCCGGTTTGTGTATGTGCAGATGCAGGCACATTACTGGGAAGAAGCCGACAGCTATGAGGTAAAAGTGACAAGGGGGTTTACGGCCCTCAAACCCAGCGCCTTCACCAGCCTGGCAGGAGAAGTCATGATGCCTTACGATGCCCGATACGACGGCCAGCAGATCGTAAAACACGTATTTGGCGGGTACAAACGCTGCCTCTACGATACCGTCAAGTTTCAGTCCACCGCTGAGCGTGTCTTGGCGATTATCCTCGACCGGGACAGCCTGCGCTGGTTTCGCCCGGCCAAGGGGCAGTTTCAGATTTTTTACCGGTCAGGCTCAGGGCAAGAAGAGTATCAGCCAGACTTTGTGGCTGAGACCGAGACTGAGATATTGATGCTGGAACCCAAAGCACGCAGGGATCTGGAAGACCCTGTCGTACTTGCCAAGCAGGAGGCTGCCCGCAACTGGTGTATGCACGCAAGTGACTACGCCCGCGAACAAGGAGGTAAACCCTGGCGGTATGTCCTCATCCCACATGACGTGATTGCGGAGAATATGGGACTGGCAGCACTCGCCTGAGGTATTACAGATTCGTCTGTCGGCGGGGAATAATGGCTTGGGAATGTCAGGTATACAAATTAAGGCACCTGGGAAGTTTGCAGGAGCAACTTGCCAGCAAACGGCTACACCCAAATATAACATTTACCGCCTTTTTCCCTATCTTGCTTTCTCAAAGCCACTCCGCCATGCCCGCCCGAGATATCTTCCACTCCACAGTCAAAGCCGCCCTGCAACATGCTGGCTGGGAGATTACGCATGATCCTTATCAAATTACCTACGAAGACGTGAAAGTGGCTATTGACCTGGGGGCAGAGGCGATGCTCGGCGCAGAACGCGAAGGGCAAAAGATCGCAGTAGAGATCAAAGGTTTCCTTTCCGGCTCTTTTATTTATGACTTCCACGCTGCACTGGGTCAGTATATCAACTACCGTCGTATCATGCTGCGCACAGAACCAGACAGGAAGCTGTATCTTGCAGTACCCCTTGATGCGTACAAAGAATACTTCGTTCAGCCTTTTTATCAGGAGACCATCCAGGAAGAGCGTCTGAATCTGATTGTTTTTGACCCTGTGCAAAACCATATCTCTGTATGGATACCCTAAACAAAGCTGCTCATTACCGCCAGTTGATCCGGCAGATTCTGGAGCACCATACCCCCTACCACAACCCTCGCTTACCGGAGGAGTTTGACGCCCAAGTCCTCCTGGACGACACGCAAGGGCATTACTATCTTATGCACATAGGCTGGGACGGCCTCTCCCGCATACACGCCTGCCTCATACACATTGACCTTAGAGGCGAGAAGATCTGGGTACAGCGTGATGGCACGGAGTACGGTGTCGCCAATGAACTGGTGGACCTCGGTGTGCCCCGCGAAGACATTGTGCTGGGCTTCCAGGCACCCTACAAGCGACCTTATACGGATTTTGCGGCGGCGTGAGGGGTTTCGGGGCGGCGGTTTTCTGCGCCTGTTCCGCTAAACCAGGTATCCACATCTACGCCTGCCGCCTCACGCCATACATATCCAGCCGTACGCTACCGCCCGGGCGTTCAAATTGGGGGGGTGGATGTTCACCAGTACCCGCGCGTCTGTGATGGCCCTGTTTGAAAACCTGGCAGACGGTACATGTACCCCGGCAACCCACGCCTGCCACAAAATGCCCCCATTTCCTGACAAAAATTGTCGAAAAATGCCCCCATTTCCTGACAAAGTTGGTTGGGAACAGGGGCGGCCCGACCCGTAGCCTCCTGCACGTAGCAGCCCGCCATCCTGATACGGTGCGGGAAGTGGTGGCAAGCCTGCGGGCGGAGGAGGCGTAATCGCTCAAAACCAAACCAGCCCACCTGAAGGCGGGCTGGTATATCCTGATTATCAGGCCATTCACATTTCCTTACGCAGGCGGGCGACGGGCACGCCGAGTTGTTCGCGGTACTTGGCGACGGTGCGGCGGGCGATGTTATAGCCTTTTTTCTTGAGCATGGCCGCAATTTTATCGTCGGAGTATGGCTTGCGTTTGCTTTCGGTGCCGATGATCTCCTCCAGGGTTTTTTTGACCTCGCGGTTGGAAACCATCCCGTCCTCGGTTTCGATACCCTCTGTAAAGAAAAATTTGAGGGGATAGATGCCGTATTCCGTCTGGACGTATTTGCTGTTGGCGACCCGGCTCACGGTGGAGATGTCCATCCCGATCTCATCGGCGATGTCTTTGAGGATCATGGGACGGAGTTTGCGCTCATCACAGCCGGAGAGAAAAAACTCCTGCTGTTTGTCCGCGATGGTTTCCATCGTTTTGAGGAGGGTGAACTGCCGTTGTTTGATGGCATCAATAAACCACTGGGCAGCCTCGATCCGTTGTTTGACAAACTCCAGGGTTTCCCGGTTTTTGGGGCTTTTTTGGGTTTTGTCGAGGCGTTTGTACTCCTGATACATCCGGATATAACTCCGGGATACCTTGATATCAGGCGCATTGCGGCTGTTGAGGCGGATATTAACCCGCCCATTCTCGACGGTAAGGATAAAGTCCGGGACGATGTACTCGTGTTTGATGACCGTCTGTGACTCGCCGGGCTTGGGATTCAGCTTGGTGATGATCGCGTAGACATCTTTGAGGTCTTCGTCATCCAGGCCGAGGCGGGACTTGATGCGGGCAAAGTGTTTTTTGGTCAGCTCGTCAAAGTACTTGTCTATCACGATGCTGGCCAGCTCGACGGCCTCCGTTTGTTCTTTGGCCTGAAGCTGGAGGAGCAAACACTCTTGCAGGTCACGGGCGCCGACGCCGGGGGGGTCGAGTTGCTGGATTTTTTTCAGGATGCCCTCGACTTCCTCAAAAGTCGTAGAAATATGCTGGCTAAACGCCATATAGTTGACGATGGCCTTCACCGGGTCCATATTGGCACGGCCCCGCAGGTATCCGTCCTCGTCAATATTGCCGATGATATGCTCCCCGATCATGTGTTCATGCTCCGTGAGGGAGAGCATATCAAGCTGCTCCATCAACTGGTCATGCAGGCTTTTCATCTGGACGATGGGAGCCTCATAATCATCGTCATCATCGTCTCCCCCGGTGGGGAGGTGGGTGCGATAGTCATAGCCATCGTTGGCGAGGTAGTCCTCCATGCTCAGCTCGTGGCTGGAGCCACCCTCCGGCTCAGCCATCCCACCATAAGCCTCAGACGGTGTATCCAGGTCTTCGTATTCACTTTTGGGGGCTTCTTCACCAGAGCTCATCTGCAGGTCTTCCAGGGCAGGATTTCGCTCGATTTCGTCTTTGATCCGCTGCTCAAGGGAAACAGTAGGCACCTGCAGCAGTTTGATAAACTGAATCTGCTGCGGGGAAATTTTTTGGAGCAGTTTTAGCTGTTGATTCTGCCGGAGCATATACGCGGATTCTGATAAGAAAGTGGCCGGATTAAAAAATGTGCGGTGTAATACTGGTTGTACGGCAGGGCCTGAAACTTTCTTCGCTCAGAAATATTGCATGCTCAAAGCCTCTGCCACAAAAACAAAGCCAATATACCATCCTACCCACATATACGGAAGTTTTTCATGCGCGAACGGTTGATTTACCTGCGCGAATCGTCATGTATCCCGTAGTAGCTGTACGTCACGACACCCGACGGGTTTGCATTTCCGGCGTGTGTCCGGGCCATCAGCCCCGGCTTACATACGTATTCACGTGACAATCAATCATTCCCGCTGATTCTCTGTTTGGTACTGTCAGGTCCTGCCAGCGGTGTTTTTTTCTGCTATGCGACGGACACATCTGCGGGGGTTATATCCAGCTCAAAATGAGCTGCCAGGTGGTGCAGGAGCTTGTCCTGCACCTCTTGTTGCGGGACCGCATGACCGAGTTCGGCAGCGAGTGAGGTGACCCCTTTGTCATCTATGCCGCAGGGGACAATATGGTTAAAATAGGCTAACTCCGTATTCACATTAAAAGCAAATCCATGCATCGTCACCCATCGGCTGCACCGGACCCCCATCGCACATATTTTGCGGGGATCGGGGGTGTCGGTGCCCAGCCATACGCCTGTAGCTCCTGCGATGCGCCCGCCTGTCAGGCCGTAGTCTGCCAGCAGGCTGATCATCACCTCCTCCATCGTACGGAGGTACCAGCCGATGTCCGTCCGAAATTTTTCCAGGTCCCAGATCGGGTAACCGGTGATCTGGCCGGGGCCATGATAGGTAATATCTCCGCCCCGGTTTATTTTATAATATTCAATGCCTTTGGCCACGCGTGCTGCCTCATCCAGGAGCAGGTGCTCCGGTTTGCCACTTTTGCCGAGGGTATACACGGGGTCATGCTCACAAAACAGCAACCAGTGCCGGGTTTCCGCCGCCCGTCCGGCCAGCTTCAGCGCAACATTGGATGCCAGGAGGCGCTCCTGCAAGTCCCAGGCAGGCTGGTAAGGGATCCTGCCCATATCCTGAAATCCGACTGGCTGGCGGGTGGCTGGCATTGGGGTGTAACAGTTATGTATATCCGCTCTTCACAGGAAATACGGCTCAGAGGACGCCGTTGCTGGTAGCCGTGACACGCCGCACCTCTGGCACCATGGCGATGATGACTTTTTCGACCCCGTCCCGGAGCGTCTGGTGTGCGTACGGGCAGTGGTGGCAGGCACCGTGCATGGTCAGGTTGAGCACTCCGTCCCGAAACGATTCATACACAATGTCCCCGCCGTCTTCCTGCGCTGCCGGGCGGATGCGTTTGTCAAGCAATTCATGGACGAGTTTCATCACAATATCATCCGAGCGGCGGTGTACCAGGGTGCGGGCCCCGACGTACAGGATAGGTTCGTTTTGCTCCAGGTGATCCTGAATCAACTGTTGCAGCTCAGGCAAAATTTCATCCCAGGCCGGGCTGCCTTTTTCCGCCTTGACGATGGTGACGTAATTAAAGTTGATCATTACCCGCTCGATATACCGGAACATCATCAGTTTACGGGCCAGCGGAGAGGGTTCTGCCTCTATAAATGACTGAAATTCATAGGGTTCATCTGTAAGGATCCCGTTTTCCAGTACTATTTTCATTGCATTGGGATTGGGGACTCCCTCCACATGCATCAGGGCTTTTCTTTTCATGCGTATATAACCCGGCAGGTCTGATTCCGGTTTCGGGACAAAGATACGCATTCTGACGTAGGAACCATATGGCATCATGAGGGGGGCATTAGCAGATTTCGGGCTCAATTTCTTATGTTTGCCCCATGCAAACGCCTATTATCCTGAGACCTGTATTTACCCGGCGGCTGGCCCAGCGCCTACTGGCTGGCGGTGCTATCAATGTCATCGGCACAGACGCCCAGGGGGCCTCCCGCCTATTGGTGGACCTGATGCGCATAGCGCCTGACGATGTGCGGGTATTGCTGGCGGATATGCAGCTGTACGGGCAGGACTATCCGGGATTTATGGCCGAGATCAGCCAGCAGTTGGGGTTTGAGTCGCCTGCGGAGTCGCTGGATGAGCTGGTAGAAGCCTTTCAGGTACATGGGGGGAAATTTTGGCTCCTGATCAATCACCTGGACCTGATCTGGCAGCGGGAAAATGCCCATCCGGGATATGATGTTACTTTTTGGGAAAGCCTCAAACGGTTCTGGCTCTCGCCTTCCCTGGCCCTGCTGGCCGTGTCCGACCAGCCCCTGGAGGTACATATTTCGGACATGGAGGCATTTGTGATGACAGACGGACTGGACTTTGACCCGCGTCCCCTGCCCCCCCTTAACTTCAAGCGTATCCGGGAGTCCCTGGAGACCACCATCCCCGGCTTGCAGGACAGCATGGCCTGGGCCAATGAGATTTTCAGCAACCCCTACCCGTATCCTTATCTCACCTATATCCAGGACCAGATGCTGCGTCATCCCATGCCGGATCACCGGTATTCGCTGCGGCTCATGAACACCTGGCGGGAGGCCTTCGAGCAGATGCAGGCACAGGAGCTTCCTGACAAACAAAGTCCAGCCTCCTGGTGGGAACATATCAGAAACTGGTTTAATACCTGATTATTTCAGCCCGTTTTCCTATCTTTGCCCGCCGCTGTACTGGCGGTCTGTTGTCAACCCTGATTCCTATGCGGATCTTATATTCCTGGCTCCGAGAGTTTGTCCCGTTTGAGCATACACCAGAAGCACTCAAGCATGCCCTTACCATGCTCGGCCTGGAGGTGTCCGGCATTGAAGAGATCGGCGGTGTACCCGGCGGTTTAAAAGGTGTGGTGGTAGGCCATGTCCTCTCTGTCGAAAAACACCCCAATGCCGACCGGCTGCGCTGCTGTGTGGTAGACATCGGGGCCGCCGAACCGCTCCCCATCGTATGTGGTGCCGCCAATGTCGCTGCCGGCCAGAAGGTTCCCGTAGCCACCATCGGGACCACCCTCCAGCCCTGGGGCAAGGACGCCGCCGGAGCTTTTACCATCCAAAAAGGTAAAATCCGGGGCGAAGTCTCCATGGGCATGATCTGCGCAGAGGACGAACTGGGCCTCGGACCCGACCATGAAGGTATTATGGTCCTGGATGAAACCCTGATACCGGGCACCCCTTTTATAGATACCCTGGACATCCACCCGGATTATGTCCTGGAAGTCGAGCTGACCCCTAACCGCGTGGATGCCGCCTCTCATTATGGAGTAGCCCGCGACCTGGCTGCCCTGCTGCGCACCCGTGCCCAGCTCCCTGCCCAGACCCTCGACCCGGCGATACATCTCTCCGCTACCCATCCGATCCCCGTAACGGTTTCTGATACCGCGCGTTGCCAGCGATACACGTCCCTGTATATCACCGGAGTGACCGTAGGAGAGAGCCCGGACTGGCTCAAAAAACGGATCCAGGCCATTGGTCTCCGCCCCATCAACAATGTGGTGGACGTCACCAACTATGTCCTGCACGAGCTCGGCCAACCCATGCATGCCTTTGACGCTGACCAGCTCCAGGGCAAGCAGGTGATTGTACAGACCCTGTCTGCCGACACTGCTTTTGTCACTCTGGAAGGTACCCAACGCCAACTGCTGGCAGGTCAGGACCTGATGATCTGCGATGCGGAGCGTCCGCTCTGTATCGGCGGGGTGATGGGCGGACTCAACTCCGGTGTCACGGAGGCGACCTGCAATATTTTTCTGGAATCAGCCTATTTTCATCCCGGTACCGTACGCCGCACCGCCAAACGGCTGGGCCTGAGCACTGACTCCTCCTTCCGGTTTGAGCGGGGGGCAGACCCTCACATGACCCTCACAGCAGCCCTTCGGGCCGCTGAGCTGATTGTACAAGTAGCTGGTGGTGTCGTTTCCGCCCCGGATGACCAGGTATTCAGCGAGTTCAAGCCGTTTGAGGTGACCCTTTCCGTCACCAAAACCCAGCGGCTGGCAGGAAAAAACATTCCCCGTGAAGAAATCATCGCGATCCTCCACGGCCTGGAGATCGCCGTAGCCGAAGGCGGAGACCTCCTTCACTTGCAGGTTCCGCCCTATCGGGTGGACGTACAGCGGGACGTGGACGTGATGGAGGACCTGCTCCGCGTATATGGGTATAATAATGTAGAGATCGCCGAGAAGATGTCCTACACCCTGCCCTTCCGGCAGTATCGGGACCGCTTCCGCCTCCGCGAGCATTATGCCAACCATCTCTCCGCCAATGGCTGGTACGAGATCCTCAACAACTCCCTCGTGCCGCAGGCCGTGGGTGCCTCTGATGCCGTCGCCCTGCTCAATCCCCTCAGCGAGGACCTGGGGGTGATGCGTTCCTCCATGATCTATGGGGTCCTGGAAACCGTGCGCTACAACCAAAACCGGCAGCAGACCGACCTGGCCCTGTATGAATTTGGCAAAACCTACCACCGGACAGAAGATGGTTTTGCAGAGCGTGAATGGCTAGCCATGGCCGTGAGCGGGCAGGATCATGCCCCACACTGGCAGTACAAACCCCGCCCTGTCACCCTCAGCACCCTGACCCGCGAGATCGGGCGGCTTCAGACCTGGATGGACCTCCCGGGTCAGTTGGAAGAGTGTCAGCATGAGGAGTTTGCCTACGGCTTGCAGCTGGTCCACGAGGGACAGGTGCTGGTGCGGTATGGCAAGGTCGCTGCAGCACTGGCGGAGCGTCATGACCTGCGCAGCGAGGTTTTTTACCTGGTGGCAGACTGGCGCACCCTGACCGAGCTCTACACCACCACCGAAACCCGGTACCGGGACATCCCTGTTTATCCGGGTACCCGGCGCGACCTGAGCCTCCTGCTGGATACGGGCCGGAGTTTCCGGGAAATTTCAGCCCTGACAGCCGGTGTTTCCCCCCTGATACGCGCCATAGAGCTGCACGACGTCTATCAGGGAAAAGGCATACCCGAGGGTAAAAAAAGTTATCTGGTCTCCTACGACCTGCGGGATGACAGCCAGACCCTCTCCGACCGACAGGTGGACGAGGTGATGCGCAAGATCACGGGCTTGCTGGAACGTGAGCTGGGTGCAGAGATCCGCAAGGGGTAACACCAGTTCCAACTGTCTTATTATCAAACACTTACTCCCTATAATACCTTGACCAGGTCCCCCATCGGGACCGGGAGACAGGCACATGCCCAAACGGAGACTGGGATTTTATGCAAAAAATTTTGGTCAAGCCGTTAATAATTAGTAGCTTGACGCGAATCTTGTAAAGTTCTGGTTTAACCCCATCGTTCTTTGAGTCGGGCATTAGATTCGACGATTTTATTCCGAGACCCATCAATCCCATGGAAGAGCTTATCCGAAGGCTGGAGGACGCGGTACGTCGCGCTGGCAAGCAGGAAGAGCAATTTCAACGGCTGAAGCAGGCGTACGAAACCCTGCAAATACAGGTAGATACGCTGACCGCAGAGCTGGTCAGCCAGCAGCAGGCCAACGAGGCCCTGCGTGTGCAGATACAGACGCTTCAGCAGCAGGCCTCACACCCTGAAGACCCTGACCGGGTGTTGCTTCGTGAGCGGATAGATGGATACCTCCGGGATATTGACGCTTGTTTAAAACAGTTGGGTGAATAACCTGTACCGGCATTAAACGGATAGGCAGATTGGATAAACGTTCGATCGTAATAAACGTCCTCGGACGCCAGTTCCCAGCCAGCGTAGATGAAGAGGAAGCGGCTGTCATTGAGAAAGCCGAGCAGTCAATAAACGCCAAGATCAGAGCCTTTAAGGCAGCTTATAAAACACAGGACGACTTGGATATTGCCATCATGTGTTGTCTGGAAATCATGACTGAGTTTCTGACACACCAGATGAAAGCCGAAAGGCATTTGCAGACTGCCCTCAAGCAACTCTCGCTGCTGGAAAAAAAACTGGATACTTCCCCCTTTGCAGAAGGGAAGTAAGGACGTTGTATTAATAACTATTCCTGCCGGGACAGTATACGTCGCCCCTATGGTTTCATGTTAATGATGTACCCCCATGACCTATCTCCTCATAGGAGTAGCGCTGGTAGCAGGAATTGCCATTGGATATATTCTCAACCGCTACGTCCTCTCTGCCGCCAACAGCCGCATGATCGAAAACGCCAAGATCAAAGCGGAACATATTCTCCAGGAAGCTGAACTTAAAGGTGAAAATATCAAGCAGGAACGTATCGCACGTGCCAATGAGAAGTACCAGCAACTGAAGGAAAAGTTTGAAAAAAATGCCGCCATCCAGAAAGAAAAACTGGACCAGGTAGCTACCAAACAAAAACAACGCGAACAGACCCTCCAGCAACAGGAAGCCAAGGTCAAAAAAGACCTCCAGCAGAATACCACCCAAAAAGTGGAACTTGATACCCTCAAGGAAAACCTGACCAAACAACTGGAAGTCGTAGAAAAACGCCAGGAAGAGCTCGAATCCCTGCGCCAACGCCAGGTCAAAGAACTCGAAAGCATCGCCGGACTTTCTGCTGAGCAGGCCCGTACCCAGATGATCGAAGCCCTGCGGGAAGAGGCCAAGTCTGAAGCATCTGCCTATATCAAGGATATTATGGAAGAGGCTCAGCTTACGGCCACCAAAGACGCCAAAAAAATTGTCATTGAGACGATCCAGCGTACGGCAGCTGAGCATGCGATCGAAAACACTGTGACGGTATTTCCGCTCGAAAATGACGATGTCAAAGGCCGGATCATCGGACGTGAAGGCCGCAACATCCGCGCCCTCGAAATGGCTACGGGCATTGAGATTATCGTGGATGACACACCCGAAGCCATTATTCTCTCCGGGTTTGATCCCGTACGCCGCGAGATTGCCCGCCTCTCCCTGCATAAGCTCGTGACGGACGGACGTATCCACCCGGCCCGTATTGAGGAAATCGTCAAAAAAACCACCCAGCAGGTAGAGCAGGAGATCATCGAGACGGGCGAGCGCACCGTCCTTGACCTCGGCGTTCATGGCCTGCGTCCAGAGTTGATCCGGTTTGTAGGCCGCATGAAGTACCGCTCTTCCTACGGGCAAAACCTGCTCAAACACTCCCGTGAGGTAGCCAATCTCTGCTCGACCATGGCGGCAGAGTTAGGCCTTGATGTCAAAAAAGCCAAACGGGCAGGCCTGCTTCACGACATCGGAAAGGTCGCCGAAGAAAACTCCGAGCTCCCGCACGCCCTCCTGGGCATGGAAATCGCCAAAAAGTATGGCGAACACCCCGATGTATGTAATGCCATCGGCGCCCACCACGATGAGATCGAAATGCTCAACCTGATCTCGCCCATCGTACAAGCCTGTGACGCGATCAGCGGATCTCGTCCGGGTGCCCGCCGGGAGATTGTGGAGAGTTATATCAAACGCCTCAAAGACCTCGAAGAACTGGCCCTCGCCTACCCCGGTGTCACCAAAACCTACGCCATCCAGGCCGGTCGTGAGCTCCGCGTTATGGTCGAAGCGGAAAAAGTATCTGACGAGAAAGCCGATAAACTGGCCTTTGACATCTCACAGAAGATCATGAAGGAGATGCAGTACCCCGGCCATATTAAGATCACGGTCATCCGCGAAAAACGGGCAGTAGCCTACGCTAAATAGGCCGTTGCTTTACGTCTCCGCCTGACCAAACTTCAGCAGCGTCTCCTACGGGGCGCTGCTTTTTATTATGCCGGCAGCGGTAGGGTGTTTTCCTTCGTTTCTGTTTGTAAGGTAATTTTGATTAGTTTTACCTGCCTGAAAACGCAGGCACTGCGTGCCTTACTTTTTGATACTCGCCTGATTGTTTTCAGCTCACATATCAACTCTCCTCTGATTATGACACCTGTATTCCGTCTGATGGTGCTGATCGTCTGCCTCCTGGGCACGACATCCCTCCAGGCCCAGCTGTATGCCGGGACTGCTCCTGTCCAGATTTCCTCTGAAGGAACTGCCAGGACCACCCTCCTCAAGTCCGAGCAACTCTCAGGGCGGTTTGTGCCTGAGACGGGCCGCTTTATGCTCCTGGTCAAAACAGGCTCCTTTGCTGTAGGTGCTGGTCCGGCCGAGACGGGCATCCTGAACCGCGTATTTTTGCCCCAGCAAAATGCTTTGCTCGTGTTGGAAGCGGATCTGGCTTCACTTGCCCTCCAGCCCGGCCAGTCCCGCGAAGTGACCATCCCTGTACAGGTGACCTTCAACAGCACTACCCAGCTGCTTGAAGCCAATCTCCGGCTCAAACTTGAGACCGAAACGCTCACCTTCAGCCTGGAGCTGCCTGCCACCCTTGAGGCCTTCAAACTGAGCCGCCCCGAAGCTGATCAAGCTGACTTTGGAACTGAAATACTGATCTCTGTGGACAATGCTTCGTTTACCCGCCGGTAAGCGCATGCCAATACTAACCTTTGTCTGATATACCTGAAGCTGTTTTGCGGCAGCTTCAGTTTCCTATTTTTCCACCACTCCTCAGCTTTCTGTAATGAAACAATTATACAACCTGGGACTTCTCGGGCTGTTCTGGATGGGGGTAACCCTGAATGCCTTTGCGCAGCTTCCCCCTAACCAACCCGAGCAAGACTGTATCAATGCACTCTCGGTTTGTCAAAACGTTTTCACCCAGACCAACTCCTATCAGGGAGAGGGCCTAAACCCCAATGAGATAGACAGCGGCCCATCCTGCCTCGGAAGCGGTGAGCTCAATGATACCTGGTATATTTTCACGGTACAGGTATCCGGCAACCTGGCATTTTCAATTACCCCTCAGAATGGTTCTAATGACTATGACTGGGCCGTTTACAACCTTACAACGGCGAGCTGTGGTGACATCTTCACCAACCCCGCGCTGGAAGTAAGCTGCAACTTCTCCGGCAACGTAGGCTGCGGCGGTGTCACCGGCCCTAACGGCCAGACCACGGGTCCATGCAGCGGTCAAAATGAACCTGTAATCCCGGTACTGGCCGGCGAAACCTACGTGGTCAATGTCAGCAACTTTTCCAGCTCTGCCAATGGTTATTCGCTGGACTTCAGTGCTTCAACAGCTGTGATTTTTGATAACCAGCCGCCACAGATGAATGCGCTCGTCACAGCCTGTGGTTCTACGACGATCGGCGTCAATTTTTCAGAAAATATCCTCTGCTCCAGCGTCCAGCCCTCCGACTTCACGGTCATCGGTCCTGGTGGCCCTTATACGGTTACGGCCGTTATCGGTGCCGCTTGCCAGGCAGGCGGGACTTTTGAAAACGCATTCCAACTGACCACCACGCCACTGATCACCCAGGCCGGTAACTTTACGATCATTCTGTCTGACTCCGTAGAGGACAACTGTGGCAATATCGGCATCAACGATACCCTTACAACCTTTATCGGCATCACCGGCGGTACGGCGATAGCCTCTCCTGCCGTGATCTGCGCCGGACAGTCCACTACCCTGTCCAGCTCATTTGCCAACCAGCCCGGATACACCTTCCTTTGGTCACCCGGCAACCTCACAGGTGGCTCTATCACGGTCAGCCCGACGACGACAACGACCTACACGGTTTCAGCAACAGATGGTGCCGGCTGTGCTTCTGCAGCTACCGTAACCGTAACGGTCAAACCCCTGCCGCTGCCACAATTTATCAATCCGCTCACTGCCTGCGCGGGTCAGCCTGCCACCATCAACTATACCGGCAACGCGAACCTCCTGGCGACCTATATCTGGGACTTTGATAACCCCAGCATCGTTCTGGGCAATGGCCCCGGCCCCTATCAGGTCACCTGGAATACCACAGGCCCCAAAACCATCACGTTGTCTGTGATTGACAATGGCTGCGCAGGACCCAGCGGGAGCGCGACGCTTGACGTACTCCTGGTACCTACAGCCGACTTCACCGGCCCGGCCAGCGTATGCCCCGGAGATACGGCCATTTATACGTACCAGGGTAATGCCGGTACAGGGGCTGTGTTTTCATGGTCTTTTCCGGGAGCCGCTTATGTCGAAAACATGAGTGCTCCGACCAGCACCATTGGGCCGTACAAAGTCGTCTGGTCCACGTCTGGCAACCGGAATGTTTGTCTTCAGGTGAATAATCAGGGATGTACCTCTTCGGTTAATTGCCGGAATACCACGGTCAACATCCGCCCTGACATCAACATTGTCCCGGAGGCGAACCAGTGTTTTAGCGGCAACAGTTTCAGCTTCAGCACAACCGGCGGCACCGCCGATGTGTACCAGTGGAACTTCGGTGCCTCCGCCGTCCCGGCGCAGAGCAACCAGGCCGTCCCCCCGCTGGTGAGTTATGTCAACCCCGGCGTAAAAACCGTGTCCCTGGTGACGATCAAGGACGGCTGCGTGAGCGACAGCTCCATCATCAGCTTTGAGGTAGTGCAGGAGCCCGTAGCCGCGATCAACGTATCGAGCAATACGACCTGTACCGACAGCTGCGTGACCTTCAGCTACGGCGGCACAGTTGCCGGTCCTACCCAGTCCTTCCAGTGGGACTTTGGTCCCGGGGCCATCCCGCAGACCTCCGGCCAGGCCAATCCGCCCTGCGTGGAGTACGTGACCGGAGGCGTGAAACAAGTCATCCTGACGGTGAGCTACAAAGGCTGCACCAAAGCCGTGATCCAGGGCGTGACGGTTAATGCCGGTCCGATCGTGAGTGCCGGTCCGGACAAAGCCTTCTGCGAAGGCGACGGCGGCGTGCAGCTCACCGCCCAGACCAGCGGCGGTACCCAGCCCTATTTTTATCAGTGGATCAGCGAGATCGGAGCCAATGGAGGCCTGAGTGACCCCAATACCGAAGACCCGACCGCCAACCCCAACGCCCCGAGCCCGACCGACACCATCGCCTACTACTACCAGGTGACCGACGTCAACGGATGCCGGAGTGGAGTAGACACGGTAGAAGTAATCGTGAAGGCCAAGCCGCGGATGGACGCCGGTCCCGACCAGGTGATCTGTCCCAAGGACGCCCCCGGGGTATTCCTCCAGGGAGGCCTGGCCGCTGACAATGCCGCCCCCCAGCCGATCACCTACCAGTGGACCCCGGCCAGCGGGCTCAACAACCCCAACACCATCAACCCCTACGCCCGCCCCGACACGACGACGATCTACACCCTGCGGGGCGTGTCCGTCAACGGGTGCCAGAGCAACGCCACGACCCTCGATACCCTGAGCACAGTCGAGGTACGGGTCAATCCCAAACCCGTCGCCTTTGCCGGCCGTGATACCGTATTGTGCCTCGGGGACAGCATCCGGCTGCAGGGCTTTGCCGCTGGTGCCGGTCCGGGTTACAGCTACAGCTGGACCCCGGCGGTGCCCGGCACCATCACCGGTGCGACAACCGCCACCCCGTGGATACGTCCGCTGGTGAGCACGACCTACACCCTGGTGGTGAGCAGCGGCGGCTGCGACAGCGACGGTGACCAGATCCGGGTCACGGTCGAGACGATCCCGACCGTGAGTGCCGGTCAGGACGAAGTGATCTGCTACCGCGACAGCGTCCAGCTGAGTGGCCTGGCCTCAGGCGACCCGGATGGCGTGTTGTACAGCTACCAGTGGACCCCGGCAGCGGGTCTGAGTGACCCGACGAGCGGGACCCCGCTGGCAGGCCCGGCCGTGACGACCCAGTACCTGGTGGTGGCCAGCTCCCCGTTTGGGTGCGGATCCGCCCGCGACAGCGTGCTGGTGACCGTGGAGCCGACCCCGGAGGCGCAG
>JANRLQ010000057.1:0-30158 GCA_033762375.1 Bacteroidia bacterium | reverse complement strand
GCCCACTACTGGAACCTCTACACCTCCAATACGACCGGTGATTTTGAGTTTTTTAAGCAGGGGATCAAACGCGCTACCATCAACCAGACCTCCGGTGCCTATACCGCTGTCTCCGATGCCCGGCTGAAAACCAATGTCAGCCTGCTGGGCAATGTGCTGCCAGGGGTGATGAGCCTCCAGGCCAAAACCTACCAGTACAAAGACGTACAAGACCCTCGTTATTTCACCGGATTTATCGCCCAGGAGCTGGAAAAAATCTTCCCGCAGTTTGTCTATTTTGGGGGTGATGATCAGCAATACTACACCGTGGACTATGCCGGCATGAGTGTGATTGCCCTGAAAGCCATCCAGGAGCAGCAAACACAAATAGAGGCACAACAAACTGAGCTGGAGGCATTACGCGCCGAGCTAGCATCTCTGAAGACCATGCTCCTGCAACTTCAACAAAAATGACAATGAAATCTATCTACACCCTGATGCTGGCCCTGCTCCTGACAGGCAGCCTGGTACAGGCCCAGACCCTGGAGCGTCAGGTAATCGGGGCTGCCGGCGGGTTTGGGACAGCTGCCGGTATCCAGCTCTCCAGCACCGTAGGCGAGGCCGCCACCACCACCCTTCAGTCAGGCGCTTTTATCCTGAGCCAGGGTTTCCAGCAGGGAGATCTCTTCCGGGTAGGAATTGACGATCCCGGGATACGGGTCTCGTATCAGCTCTATCCCAATCCCACGACAGGTCAGATCGTCCTGGAGCTGGAAGCAGCCACTGCGGTCAGACTTACCCTGGAGCTGACCGATATGCGGGGCCGGGCCATCGCCCTTCCTGAGCAGAGTGTCATGCTGACACCCCGTGCTACCCTGGCCTGGGACCTGTCACACCTGGCTGAGGGCACCTATCTCATCACCCTGCGGGACCCGGCCGGTAATGCAGCGCAGACCCTCCGGTTTCAGAAGCAGTAAATGTTCTGCGGACACCTAACCCGACAACGGCTGCCTGACAGGCAGCCGTTTTTTGTTAATCCCTCATTATCAATCAGGTAACCGAAAAAAATAAAAAAATATGATTGCCCCAAAACCATTTTCCGTGTCGTGCGTTTATATCAATGTTTAAACATTAATTAATTCAGTTTAAGTAACCTCTTATGAAACAGATCCTCTCCACCCTTACGTTGTTGTTGCTGGCCGGCAGCCTTTCTGCCCAGACCCTCGCACAGACCACCCTTTCCAAGCCTGTAGTTCGCCCGACAGCTACCTGGAGCCTGGACAACTCACACTCCAATGTACAGTTTAGCGTAACGCACCTGGTGATCTCTGAGGTTAATGGCAGCTTCAAACTGTTTGACGGTACGATGGAGTCAACCGCAGCTGACTTTACGGACGCCAAGATCAAGTTTACGATAGACATCAACTCGATCAATACCGACAACGAGATGCGTGATGGCCACCTCAAAGGAGATGACTTCTTTAATGCCGCCTCCTTCCCCAAGGCCACCTTTGTGAGCAAGTCATTTGTGAAGACCGGCGACAAAACCTACAAACTGACGGGAGACCTGACGATCCGGGACGTGACCAAAACCGTTGTATTTGATGTGACCTACGGAGGTACCGTCAAGGACCCCTATGGCAATACCAAAGCAGGCTTCAAAGCAAGCACCACCATCAACCGGTTTGACTACAACCTGAAGTGGAACGCCCTCACAGAGGCTGGTGCCGTAGTAGGTCCGGATGTCCGCATCAACTGTAACATTCAGATGAAGCAAAACTAATCAACTCACATTGAAGTGATTGGTGACTGTATAGCCGGCTTTGGGCCGGCATTTTTTTTAGCAGATTTTTCTATTGGTTAATGAATAAGTTTGTCTATATTTGCACGTTCAAATCATAACTGGAACAAACGGCCACGTCATGTATCTATACAAAGAACTGAAGCAGGAGATTTTTGAGAAGTACGGCTTTGAGAAGCGTGCAGAAGATACCGGTTCATCTGAGTCTCAGATCGCCCTTTTCACCTATCGTATTCAGCATTTGACTGAGCACCTCAAGCAGCACAAAAAAGACAAGTCTACCCAGATCGGTCTTCAGCGTCTGGTAGGTAAGCGTCGCAAGCTGCTCAACTACCTGATGCATACGGACGTGGAGCGGTACCGCGCCGTGATCAAGGAGTTAGGTATTCGTAAGTAATCCCCTCCCGATCAGGCAGCCACCCAAGCACGATCCATTTCGCTTATATGCAAATCATTCGAAAATCAACACAGCTGCCCGATGGTCGGGTGATTACGCTGGAGACGGGCGCACTTGCCAAGCAGGCAGATGGTGCCGTGGTGCTACGATGTGGAGACACAGTGCTGTTTGCTGCTGTAGTCGCCCGCAAGGAGATTAACATTGAGACAGACTTCCTGCCGCTGTCAGTAGACTACATGGAGCGGTTTTCTGCTTCCGGTCGTTTTCCAGGCGGCTTTTTTAAGCGTGACGGCCGGATGGGCGAGCACGAGGTGCTTATCTCACGTCTGATAGACCGTGCCCTGCGTCCACTCTTCCCGGAGGATTATCATGGGGACACCCAGGTAATTGTAGAGTTGATCTCTTCTGACTCTAAGGAGCAGCCTGATGCGCTGGCTTGTATAGCTGCGTCGGCTGCCCTTTGTATTTCTGATATCCCCTTCACCCTGCCGGTTTCTGAGATTCGGGTAGCCCGTAAGGATGGTGCCTTCATCATCAACCCTACCTTCCAGGAAATGGAGATGTGTGACCTGGACCTGATGATTGCAGCGACAAGCGACTCTATCAACATGGTCGAGGGTGAAATGAAGGAGGTCTCCGAAGAGACGATGCTCGAAGCCCTGAAATACGGTCACGAAGTCATCAAAACCCTCAACGCACTTCAGGCTGAGCTGGTAGCGGCGGCTGGCAAACCCAAACGCAGCTATGAGACCCTGACATTTGAGCAGGGACTTTTTGACGATCTGAAGGCGCATATCTCTGCCGGTATCGAAGAGGTCACCCTCGCGATCCTCGGCAAAGAAGAACGCTCCAACCGGATCAGCGAGATCAAAAAAGCTGCCAAAGAGGCGCTGACAGAAAAATATGCTGATATGGAGTACTTTGGTACCCGTTTCAGCCTGTACTTTAAGGAGATCCAGAAAGAGATCGTACGCAAGGCAGTTGTGACCAAAGGGGTACGCCTTGATGGGCGCGGCACCCGCGACATTCGCCCTATCTGGAGTGAAGTCGGGTATCTGCCCCGTACACATGGCTCAGCGGTATTCACCCGTGGTGAAACCCAGGCTCTCTGCACCGCAACCCTCGGTACCAAGCTGGATGAGCAGACCATAGATACGGCAACGTATCAGGGTTCCAAACGGTTTATGCTCCAATACAACTTCCCAGGCTACTCTACCGGCGAAGTAAAACCTAACCGGGCCCCTGCCCGCCGCGAGATCGGCCACGGCAACCTGGCTGAGCGCGCGATCAAACCGATGGTCCCTACAGACATCCCGTACACGATCCGCCTCGTATCCAATATCCTGGAGTCCAATGGCTCCAGCTCCATGGCCTCTGTCTGCGGTGGCACACTTGCCCTGATGGATGCCGGTATTCAGATCCTGCGCCCGGTATCCGGTATTGCGATGGGTCTGATCACGATGGAGGATGGGTTTGCGATCCTCTCCGACATCCTCGGGGATGAAGACCACCTCGGTGACATGGACTTCAAAGTCGCAGGTACGGTCAAGGGCCTGACAGCCTGCCAGATGGACATCAAAATCCAGGGCCTGACCTATGAGATTATTGAAACCGCCCTTCAGCAGTCCCGCGAAGGCCGCCTCCACATTCTCTCCGAGATGCTGAAGGCCCTGCCCGAACCCCGCAAAGAACTCTCCCGCTTCGCGCCGAGATTCTTCGTGGTGGAGGTACCGCATGAAAACTTCGGTGCAGTGATCGGTCCGGGTGGTAAGATTATCCAGGAAATTCAACGGATGAGCGGTGCCCAGATCAACCTCGAAGAAGGTCCTGACAACATGGGTACGGCTACTATCTCCGGTGATAACCAGGATGCGATTGACAAGGCTGTACAGGCCATCAAAAAAATCATCCAGGTGCCGGTCGTGGGAGATGTGTACATGGCTAAGGTCAAAACCATCACCGACTACGGCTGTTTTGTAGAGTTTCTGCCCGGTAAAGAAGGCCTGCTCCATATTTCAGAAATCTCACATGAGCGCCTGAAGTCTATGGAAGGCCTGTACAAGGTCGGAGACGAAGTCCAGATTAAACTCATCGGTGTTGATCCGAAAACCAATAAATTCCGGCTTAGTCATAAGGCACTGCTGCCGTCGCCTGAGAAATAACAGGCCACCCGTGCAGCATGTCCGGCCTGACCGGTCATGACCTCCAGGTAGTCTGCTCCTGATCCCCACCGGGTAAGAGAGCAGCCTACTTGGAGTTTTTTTTATGCTGTACCCGGTGTAACTCATACCCGTTTTGCAGCAGTGCTCTGTGTTTCCTAATCCAACAAACACGCCTTGCTTATGAAAATTCTTGTGACAGGTGGCGCCGGATTTATCGGGTCCAATCTGGTAGAAACGCTCCTCAACCAAGGGCATGAAGTCAAAGCCCTCGACATCCTGGCCACAGGCCGCATCGAAAATGTCGAACCCTTCATCCCTAACCCCCGGTTTGAGTTTGTCCAGGAGAATGTCATCAACCGGGATGTCATGGACGAGTTGGTAGCATGGTGTGACCACTGCTATCACCTGGCCGCACCTGTAGGGGTCAAGTATATCATGGATAATCCCGTCCGGACTATCCTCGACAACATACGGGGGGTGGACCTCGTCCTGGACCTGGTCAATCGCTATAAAAAGCGGGTCCTCCTGGCTTCTACCTCTGAGATCTATGGCAAAAGCCTGGACATGCTGGACCCCACCCGTGAAAAAAAACTCAACGAATGGGACTACCGGGTCGAAGGTTCTACCCGCAACCACCGCTGGGCCTACGCCAATACCAAAGCCATGGATGAGTTCCTGGGTTTTGCTTACTGGAAAGAGTATGGTACAGAGGTGGTCATTGCCCGCTTTTTTAATACCGTAGGTCCCCGGCAGCTCTCTACCTTTGGGATGGTCATCCCGAACTTTGTCAGGCGTGCCCTGGCCCATGAGGACATTGTGGTATTTGGGTCCGGTGAGCAGAAGCGGAGTTTCCTCCACGTACAGGATGCCATCCGGGCCATCACAGGCCTGATGTTTAGCGGCAAAGGGGTCGGAGAGGAGTTTAATGTCGGCAACCCCTTTGAAATCACCATGAACCAACTCGCTCAGATGATCGTGGACCGCACAGGCAGCCGCTCCGCGATCATCCACAAGTCTTACAAGGAGGTGTATGGCGAGGGATTTGAAGACATGGACCGCCGCACGGCAGACATTACCAAGCTGCGTACCACCCTTGACTTTGAGATTGAGTACTCGCTGGAAATGATCCTCGATGACGTGATCGCCTACTATCGCAACATTGTGCAGGCCTGATCAGGCTTCTGCTGTCAGAAAAACCCAGATGGGATCATAGATACGCCCGACATCAACCTGCTCAAATGGGTGGGGGGTGTCGGGCACTTGATATACATGCCCTTGGGGCAGGGAATCAGCGATGGTCTGTGTCTCCGCCAGAGTCACCATCTGGTCCCGGTCGCCCAGCATCAGCAGGGTCGGATGGGGGATCAACTCAAAACACGCCCGCGGGAGTGCGCCCCCATCTCCCAGGTCTGCCAGCATCCGGGCTGTCTCCAGCATCACCTGCTTCCAGTCCAGGGGCGCATGCCGCTCGGCCAGCAAGGCCGCAAACCGGGGGACTTTGGCAGCTACGACTTCTGGCTGGAGCATCCGGGTCTCAGCGGCGGCGGTCTCCGGGCGCCAGTCAAACTTGGTGCCCAGGGTGACAATCCGCCGCACCCGTGCCGGCGCCAGGAAAGCCAGGGCCAGGGCGACATACCCACCCATGCTGTACCCAACTATATCACATACCGCAATGCCCTCCTCATCCAGATACGCCAGCGTGTCCCGGACAAACTGCTCAATCTGGTACGGCCCGGCCGCAGGCCGCCCCCCATGCCCTGAAAAATTGAGGGTATGAGCCTGCATATCAGGGGCAAACAACGCCTGAAGGGGCGCCATCTGTGCCGCACTGCCCAGGGCACCGTGCAAGAGAAGAACCGGAGGTTGAAAAGAGATCATCACAAGCGGGATATACTTGCCCAGTGAGCCCAAACCGCTGCCTGGGTATGGGTGGAGAAACGGATTAGAAATACTTTAGTGCCAATAACACCCTTCTCACGCCCGCAGGCTTGCCATGTCTATCACAAACCGGTACCGCACATCGCTCCGGAGGAGGCGCTCGTAGGCCTCATTGAGTTGCTGGATGGAGATCAGCTCGATATCAGCCGTGATCTGGTGGGCGGCACAGAAATCAAGCATCTCCTGGGTCTCGGCGATGCCGCCGATATTGGATCCGGCAAAACGCCGCCGCCCGCTGATCAGGTTAAAGGAAGAAACCGAAAGGGGCTCCATCGGGGCGCCCACCAGGACGAGTGTCCCGTCCACCCGGAGCTGTCGGAGGTACATATCTGGCTGATGGTCACCGGAGATGGTGTCCAGGACAAGGTGGAGACTTTTGCTGTATCGCTTCATCTGAGCCCGGTCTGTGGACAGTACCACATCGTCAGCTCCCAGCCGCTGTATATCAGCTACTTTGGCAGCAGAGGTCGTATACACCACCACAAAAGCCCCCATCGCTTTGGCTATTTTGATCGCCAAGTGTCCCAGTCCCCCCAGCCCTGCGATACCCACCTGCGTACCGGACCCTACCCCCCAATGCCTGAGCGGAGAGTACGTGGTGATACCAGCACAGAGCAGGGGGGCCGCCGCCGCCAGGTCCAGCCCGTCAGGCATGTGCAGGACATATCCCTCATCCACCACGATGGACTCAGCATACCCGCCGTAGGTCTGGGTGCCGAGGTGGCGGTCCGGCGAGTCAAATACGATCGTATTGCCCGGCACACAAAACTGCTCAAGGCCTTCCTGGCAGTACTCGCAGGTGCGGCAGGAGTCCACGATACACCCTACTGCTGCCCTGTCACCCGGCTGAAACCGGGTTACCTCAGCCCCGACGGCTGTGACAACGCCTACAATCTCATGTCCCGGCACTACGGGATAGGTGGTGCTGCGCCATTCGTTGCGGGCGATATGCAGGTCTGAATGACAGATACCACAGTACAGGATGTCGAGCTGTATATCCCGGGGCAACAACTCACGGCGCGGGATGTCCATCAGGTGCAGGGGGGTGTCGGCGGCCTCTGTGCCGTATGCCCGAACGGTGTGGGTATGCATGGGGATGTTATCTCAGGGTAAATGATCCCGGAAAATACACAACAAACTCACCCGGACCCATACCCGGCAGCCTATTTTTTTATGGCAGACGTCAGCAGCCCTCCGGATTGTCGCGCCAGCATTGACTGAGCCATAAATTATTGTATTTTTATAGGACTAATCTGGCTGCTGCAATCCTACTGGCATATGGAAACCTACGGTTTTGTGCTGAACATCGCGATTCCCATCTTTTTTTTCCTGTATTTCATCGAGAAGATCGCTGAGTGGCGGCAGGGGAAACAGGTCATCCGCGGGATGGACAGTGTATCGAGCTTCAGCTCAGGCATCACCAATGTCGTCAAGGACGTCCTGGGCCTGACCCTGGCTGTCATCACCTATGAATGGCTCGTGTCACGGGTCGCAGTGGTCCGGGTACCGGACGGGTGGCTGACGTATGTGATCGCCTTTATCGCGATAGACCTTAAAGGCTACTGGGTACACCGGCTCTCCCATGGGATCAACTTCCTCTGGAACCACCATGTGATCCATCACAGCAGCGAGGAGTTTAACCTCTCCTGCGCCCTGCGGCAGTCTATCTCGGAGTTTGTCAACTACTTCACGATTTTTATGCTCCCCGCAGCCTTGCTGGGGGTCCCCGCACACGTAGTAGCCGTGATCGGCCCACTCCATCTTTTCCTCCAGTACTGGTACCATACCCAACTTATCGGCAACCTCGGCTGGCTGGAACACATCATCGTCACCCCCTCCCACCACCGGGTCCACCACGCCATCAACCCCGAGTACCTGGACAAAAACCACGGCCAGATTTTTATCCTCTGGGACAAATGGTTTGGCACTTTTCAGCAAGAGCTTCCGAATGTGCCACCCGTGTACGGGATCACCCGCCCGGCCCGCACCTGGAACCCCCTCAAAATCAACTTCCAGCACCTGGGCCTGATGCTCCGGGATGCCTGGTACACCCGGAACTGGCGGGACAAACTCCGCCTCTGGTTTATGCCCACCGGGTGGCGGCCTCAGGATGTCAAGGACCGGTTTCCGGTGTATAGTGTGCAGGATGTCTATCAACTGGAGAAGTACGCCCCCCAGAGTTCGCAGGGGATGGTGGCCTGGGCCTGGACGCAGATGTTTTTTATGTACTTCCTGCTGACCTATTTTTTTGCCCATATCAGCGACATCGGCACGCCCGGGATCTGGCTGTACGGAGCCTTCATCGGCCTGAGTGTATTTGCCTATACAGAACTGATGGACCACAACCGCCACGCCGCCTGGATGGAACTGGCTAAGTCCTGTATTGGACTGGGCCTGATCTGGTACCAGGGAGACTGGTTTGGGGTGAGTGCCTGGATGCCGTGGTACACCTGGGTGGTGGCAGGGTATCAGTTGATTTCGCCGGTGGTGGTGGCTTGGTTTGTGTGGCGGGAGCTGACGCCAGCCCGGCAAACCGCCGCCTGAGACATGGCTGTAAATTTAACAGCATAGCCGCAGGTATTCAGGGGGTAATGTGTATCTTTGCGGCATCAATACCATATTCATGCGCAAACTAACATCAGAAGAACTCGAGCAACTGATCGAAGAAGGTTGGAAAGCATATGAGGAGCAGGAATTCGAGCAGGCGGCAGACACCGCAAGCCAGTTGATCGAGGCTGGCGAGGAGAGCGGATATATCCTCCTGGCCAATGTCCGGCAGGAAGAAGAGGACATGCCAGGGGCTGAGGCTCTCCTCCGCGAAGGCATGGAAAAACTCCCTGAGTCCTGGCAGATCCCCCAGCACCTGGGTACCCTGCTCTCCGCCAAGGGTGAGCTGGATGCCGCCCTGGAAGTATTTGACGTGGCCGACCAGCACGTCACCGAGGATGAGCGGGACTTCATCCGCATGAGCCGCGCTACGGTATATTACCAGCAGCAGGCTTTTGACGCAGCCCTGGAAGCCCTCCAGGCCATCGAACACCCAGACCTTGTATTTGATGCCCTCTCCTACCAGATGACCATCCTCGATGAGCAGGAGGAGTATGCCGAGATCATAGACATGGCCGAGGATGCCCTGGCCGAGCTGCCTGACCCGGAGAGCACCGAGGACGTAGATGCCCTCTCCCGCATCTATATGCACATCGCCAGCGCCTGGTGGCACAAGGAAAAAGACAAAGAGACCGCCACCGACTATATCCGCGAGGCCGTAGAGCTGGACCGCTCCAACCCCGACACCCTCTGGCTGATCCGGGAGATCAACGGCGTCCGCTCCGAAAAAGCCCGCCTCTTTTCGCTCCTCGTCAGCGGCCAGCTCGAAGACGAAAATGCCAATCCCGTTGACTTTCTCGCTACCTACGCTGCCATCGCCGACTCTGAAGAAGAAGCCCTGGAGATGATCCGCGACTTTGAAGTAGAAGCCGTGGACAAAGACTCCCTCAAGGTCGTAGAGTCCGCCTCCGACGACAATGAAGACGACGACCCCAAAGGTCTGTATATGGTAGGTGAATTCGGATTTTTCTCCGGCGACGAGGAGGAAGAAGAAGAAGCCTGATCCACATTTTTTTTAAGTTTACTAAACCTTCAAGGTTTAGTAAACTTAAAATGACATGCATAGCCAGCCTGAAGAAGGCTGGCTTTTTTTATAAGGTTTCCTAAACCTTCGAGGTTTAGGAAACCTTATATCAAATCCATCGTAACATTACGATAAATAACAACCTCGTGGGTATCTCCAAGTCATTTGCATTCAGTCCTGCTCAAAACCGCGTGGCGCAGTTGGCGCGGGCGCTCTCGCACCCGGCACGGGTGGCGATCCTGGAGCTCCTGCTCAGCCGCAAGGCGTGTGTCTGCGGTGACATTGTGGAGGAGCTTCCGCTCTCGCAGAGTACGGTCTCGCAGCACCTCAAGGAGCTGAAGGAGGTCGGGCTGATCCGGGGGGAGATCGAGGGGGTACGGGTATGTTATTGTATAGACCTGGTGGCCTGGGAAGCGGCGCAGCGCAGCCTGACGGCGTTTTTGCAGCGCGAATCCGCCCCTGTGACACCCGGCAACACCTGCTGCTGACCGCTCCGGCGCGGCACCTTCGGGGGCTGCGATTTTTTTTGCCTTTATTCATCGTAATATTCCGATTAATTTTATCTCTTGTTTTCGTATGCAAACACCCGATCAACTCAAAGAACTCGTCCGGCAGAAGTACGGCGAGATCGCGGCCCAGGAGCAGGGCCAGGCCAATAGCTGCTGTGGCTCAGGCCCTTGCAGCCAGGAGGTCTATAATATTATGTCTGATGATTACGCCACGCTGGAAGGATATGCCCCGGATGCCGACCTGAACCTGGGATGTGGCCTGCCGACGCAGTTTGCGAAGATCAGCCCCGGCCAGACGGTGATAGACCTCGGCTCAGGCGCTGGCAATGACTGTTTTGTCGCCCGCCATGAGACGGGCCCGGAGGGCCGGGTGATCGGCATAGATTTTACGCCGGAGATGATCGCCCGCGCCCGCCAGAATGCTGCCAAACTTGGGTATGACAATGTGACCTTCCGGGAGGGGGACATCGAGGACATCCCGGTGGCGGACCAGACGGCTGATGTGGTCGTGAGCAACTGTGTCCTGAACCTGGTCCCCAACAAAACCCGTGCTTTCCAGGAAATATACCGGGTGCTGAAGCCCGGCGGGCACTTCAGCATCTCGGATGTGGTCATCGAGGGCGCACTCCCGGTGCAGGTGCAGCAGGCGGCTGAGATGTATGCAGGCTGTGTATCAGGTGCTATCCAGCAGGCGGCTTACCTGGACACGATCCGGACAGCGGGGTTTGAGCAGGTGACGGTACAAAAACTGAAGCCTATTTTTATCCCGGATGATATCCTGCTGACGTACCTGACTCCTGCGGAGCTGGCGGAGTTCCGGCAGGGAGAAGCGGGTATCTACAGCCTGACGGTATTTGCATCACGTCCGGGCGGAGAACCCTGCTGCACGCCCGGCGGAGGCTGCTGCTAAGGTTTGGCGGTCTGGTGCCGGGCCTGTAGTTTCGGGGTCTAATCCCATTATGTATGGCTCAGATCCCGACTACGCCCAGCCTCCGCCAGCTCCAGCAGTACCAGCATGATATGTGTGCCGAGCGCGGCTGGGACCAGGCTTCCAGCCTGGAGACCTTCCTGCTGTTTATGGAAGAAGTGGGCGAGCTCGCCAATGCTATCCGCTACAAAGAGCGTATCTGGGTACGCCCTGACAAGCAGGTCAGCGATGCGCAGCTCGCCCGCGAGTTTTCGGATGTGCTGAGTTACCTCATGGAGCTGGCCAACCGCTACGGGGTGGACCTGGAGCAGGCCTACCGGGACAAGGAGGCCATCAATGCTACCCGTACCTGGGAAAATGGATAGGCCGGATGAGGGGGGAGGGCTTCCTGCGGGCGTGGTGAACATACGGCGATATTACATCGCCCTCAACAGACCACACCCCACACAACAACTATCATGGTGATAGTTGCTGTGTGGGGTGTTTTTGTACCTATCGCCCGGTCTGTTAAGGCAACAAATATCTTACCGTATCCAGCCCTCGGCCCATATAGCGGCAGGGGTGGTTTTGTTGAGGTCAATCACCCGGATCCGGCAGGTATAAGCATACTCAGTCCCAGCCAGCAGAAACTCCGGGTGGGTACGGGGATTCCAGGAGTCGTCCCCGCCTACGCCCATGAGCTGATGGTCCACATTGAGGGTGATATGGGCTTCGTCCCGGATATTGTAGGGGTGATAGGCCCTGCCGAGTTTGTACATGTCGTAGTGGTGAGCGCTGATATTCAGCGGCTCGGCAGCAGATACCAGCAGTCCCTGCCCCTGTGCATTGGTGAGGGTCATCCAGGTGACATCGGTTTTGTTTCCGTTTTCCTGCGGGAATCCATACGGGGTGTACTGGTCCCGCACCTGGCCGGCGTATATACCCAGCCGGGCGCCGTCCTTCCGGTCCCAGTAGGACTCGTGTGGCCCCCGTCCGTACCAGGACAGCCGGTTGTAGGTTGAGTCCAGGGTGAGATAGGCTCCTACCCTCGGGAAAGGCGGATGCCCCTCCGGCGCGGAGATACGGGTGGTCACGTAGATATCCCCATTGCCCCAGAACTGGTAGGTAACTGTGGCCGTGACGGGAACCCCCGCCCCCTCAAAGGTGCCGCTGGTGACGACCTCCACCCCGCCCCGCACCTGGCTGGCGGTGACACGGGCAGGTTTCCACTGTGCGGTATTCCATCCGGCGGTCACCCAGCGCCGGTAGAAACTCCGGTCGCCTCCCCCTTTGTCATTGTCCACGGGCGCACGCCAGATATTGGGCTGCATGCCCTTGAAGATAAACTCCTTCCCGGAGACAGTCATATAGGCAATATGCCCGGTGATTTTGTCCACCAGGACCTCACCGGCTGCACTGCGGACCAGGTATTGGCCACCGACATCATCCAGTTTGACAGGCGGAAGGCTGGCAGGGTCTATGGCTGTCAGCGCAGGGGCTGCCACGGGCAGGGAGAGTTGTTCCCAGGCGAGTTCGTGACCTTTGGGGGCCCAGGCAGTGGACTCGCGCAGCCGGAAGGACAGGTTCAGGTGGTACCGGGCGCCAGGCCGGGGGGTCGGTCGGGTATAGGGCACCATGAGGTCCTGGGCCGTTTGTGGGGCCAGGGCCGGCAACGGGAGATTGCCCTGCTGGATGACAGCCCCGTTCTCAAGGAGTTCCCAGCGAAGTTCCAGAAAGCCGAGGCTGATAAAATGGTAGGTATTGCGGAGGGTCACCCGGCCCTGACTGGCATCAGCCCAGGCAACTTTGACAAACTGGTGGACTTTTTTTACCTCCTGGAGCGCTGGCTGGGGTGTACGGTCGGCAAATACGATCCCGTTGAAGCAAAAATTGCTGTCTGTCGGGGTATCCCCAAAGTCTCCGCCGTAGGCAAAGTACGGCTGGCCGTTTTTGTACTGCAAAATACCCTGGTCCACCCAGTCCCAGATAAACCCACCCTGCATCCGGGGATATTTTTCGATGGTGTCCCAGTACTGCTTAAAATTCCCGGTACTGTTGCCCATCGAGTGGGCATACTCGCAGAGAAGCACCGGGCGGGACGGGTCTTTTTTCATCAGCTCGACCATATGATCCGTGCCCGCATACATATTGGAGATAAAGTCAAAGGGCGGCAGGGACGTCATTTCATAGGGTTCGCGCCCCTCATAATGAATCGGGCGGGTCGGGTCCAGTTTGCGGGTGGTATCAGCCATTGCCTGGATATTCGGCCCCATCCCGGTTTCATTGCCCATGGACCAGATGATGATACAGGGGTGATTTTTGTCCCGGTGGATCATGTCCACTGCCCGGCTCACAAAAGCATTTCGCCAACTGGGATAATTAGCGGGGGTATCATGGGCGATCTGCCAGAGGTAGTGGCTTTCCAGGTTGGCCTCGTCCATGACATACATGCCGTACTCGTCACACAACTCATACCAGCGGGTCTGGTTGGGATAATGAGACGTCCGCACCGCATTGATATTGTTTTGTTTCATCAACTGGAGGTCCCGGTGCATCATGGCCTCTGTCACGGCACGGCCCCGTGTCGGCTCAAATTCGTGGCGGTTGACACCTTTGAGCAGGACGGGTTTTCCATTGACCAGAAGCTGGCTGTTTTTCATCTCCACCTGCCGGAAACCGACCCGGGTGCTGATGGCTCCGATCTCCTGGTATTTCCCGTCAAATACCTGCATCGTCATCCGGTAGAGGTAGGGGTCCTCGGCGCTCCACTTGTGGGGCATCTGCACGGCCTCATCAAGGGTGAGCAGGGCCTCCTGCTTACCGGCGATGGTTTTGGGGGCGATCACCATGGAGCGGAAGACTATATGGTTGTCCGCATCATACAGATTCACCTGAACCCGGTATTTTTTGGCGGGGGTGGCAGCGTAGTTGGCGAGGGACAAACGCAGGTGCAGGGCCGCATGCTCGTACCGGCTGTCAAAGTCCGTGTACACATAAAAATCCCGCAGGTGTACCGGAGGGGTCGCAAACAAAAATACGTCCCGGAATATCCCGGCCAGCCGCCAAAAGTCCTGGTCTTCGAGGTAGGAACCATCTGACCAGTTGATAACCTGCACGGCGAGGGTGTTGGCACCAGGCTTGACGAGGGAGGTAATGTTAAACTCTGAAGGGGTCATGCCGTCTTCGCTGTAGCCGACACGCTGGCCATTGACCCAGACATAATAGGCAGACTGCACCCCCGCAAAGTGCAAAAATATCTGACTGCCTGTCCACTGGGCGGGTACCTGGAAACTGCGGCGGTAACATCCGGTTTCATTTTTATCCTCCGGCACCCGTGGGGGGGTAGGAGGAAAAGGATGCAGGATATTGGTATAATGCGGGCGGCCATATCCTCTGAGCTGCCAGTTGGAGGGCACAGACAGCGTATCCCACCGGCTGTCATCATAGGTCGGCGCCCAGAATCCCGCCGGGACATCACCGGGACGCTCCAGGAATCTGAACTGCCAGGTACCATTCAGGGACAAGTACCGGGGCGACTGGGTTTTATCAAACGTCAGGGCCTGGATTTCATTGGCGTAGGGGATCAGGGTCGCATGTGGCGGGGTTTCCTGCTGGCTATACACCGTCTCATCCTGCCACTCCGGCGTCTGGGCCATCAGCAGGCCCGGACCTAGGATCATCGTCAACCAAACAATACGAAAGTTCATAGTAGCAATAGTATCAGAACAAGTAAAAATGGACAATCAGGCCCGCATACCGCCATCCGCCAGCAGGGCATGGCCCGTGATGAAGGACGCCTCCGGCGACAGGAGCCATACAATGGCTTCGGCGATTTCTTCGGCTGTTCCGAGGCGGCGCAGGGGAATGGCTTGTATCAGCTTGGGCTCCAGGTCAGGGTTTTCGGTGAGGTTTTGTCCGACCATGTCTGTCCGGGTGAAGGCCGGGCAGACCGCATTGATGCGGATGCCCTGGCGGGCGTGCTCCAGGGCTGCGGTACGGGTCAGGCCCAGGACCCCGTGTTTGCTGGCAGCATAAGCCGGATGCCGCGGGAAACCGGATACGCCTGCGACTGAGGCGATATTCACGATAGCGCCGGTACCGGCCGCACTCATCAGCCGGAGCTCTTCCCGCATACAAAAAAACACCCCTGTCAGGTTGACAGCCAGGACCCGATGCCAGGCATCGGTGGGATATGCGACGAGTTGGCCCCAGGGGCCCTCGATCCCGGCATTGTTGACAGCACCGCTGAGCCGGCCATACCGTGTCTCTATCTCCCGGAACAATGCCTGCACACTGGCCTCATCGGCTACTTCAGCCCGGATGAACTCGGCTTGTCCACCGGCAGCCCGGATCTGGGCAGCTGTATCTTCGCCGGCAGCTTCTTGTACGTCAGACACGATCACGTGCGCGCCTGCGCGGGCGAGCAGGAAGGCAGCAGCCCGGCCTATACCGGCCGCAGCGCCTGTGATCAGGACAGGTTCCTGAGAAAATCGGGACATACGGGAGCTTTTCCCCCCAACATACAGGATTTTTCTGGATTTTTTATGTCCTGTCCTGCTCTTAAGCAGCGCCGGATGGCGGCGTCTGCTGCTGCTGAAGCAAAAACTGCTGGATCAGTTGCTGAGCATCGGTCCTGATCAGGGGATAACAGATGACCAGTACACTCACAGCGATACCACCCAGGACCCCGATTACCATGTAGAGTACGATCTGGCCAGAGACAACTTCATAGGGAGGATCTGGCTCGTCCAGCACCTGCAGGATGGGGGTATCCTGCTGAAGCTGGGCCATGGCCTGCTCCCGGCTGATGGTGAGGGTGACATAGAGTTGCTGGAGCATGGTCTGACGTGCCAGGAGTTCGCCGGGGAGGACCTCATCCTGCCGCAGGAAGCCGTACCGGTTCTGCTCCTGAAGGCGGGCCAGGGCGTAAGATGCCTTGTCCAGTTCCCGCTTGATCGAGTCGGCCCGGTGTGAAAAAAACGCCACATTGCGGGTGGCTTTTTCTGTTTTTTTCTCCAGATAATATTTATCCAGTTGTTTGATATACTCCCGGCTGAGTACCCCTGTCAGTTCCTCGTCTGAGCAGAAAAAATTCATCGTAATAAATCCATCCGGGCGTACCTCCAGCTTGAGGCTGCCCCGCAGGTTGTATCCGGTATTGATGATTTTGGAGCGGTACGGGATGGTATCCGGTGCCGCCGCAAACCGGCTGGTGATCCAGGAGATGAGAGAGCCGTATTTGGGGGTACTTTCGATGACCAGGTCGGCGACCAGGCGTTTTTGACCATGATATTCTACACTGTCTGCAGCGACCGCCTCTGAAATATGGCGGCTTTTGAGGACGCCGATCATGAAGCTGGCAGGGCCTTTTTCCTGCCCGCCCCCCAGAATCATGGAGATGGCACTGGTCTCCGCACTAAATCCTTCTCCGGTGGTCTCCGGGTGAAACACCGTCAGGGCAGAGTAGAAGGTAGGCCTCAGCATACCGTTGACGACCAGCAATGTCGTCAGCAAGAGGGTAACGAGTGCCACCAGCCACCACCGGCGCAGGATCGCGTCCCGGTAGTCTGTCAGGCGTTGGAGTATCGAGAGAATATCCAAGGGAACAGCTTCTGGTTAGAGGGTTCGTTGCAGCAGTACGTAGAAGGTCAGGATAGCTGTAGCGCTGGAGAGGATTTCCTGGATATTGAGGGTCGCCAGGATACCGTTTTTGCCCCGTTCTTCGCGGGAAGGTTTGGCCGCAACGGTGATAACAGCGCCTTGCTCGACTGTAGGATAATGGCGGAAGATAAAAAACCGACGTGTAGACTTCACACGACCGTCCACATAGGCTACTGTGCTGAGCGATTTTTTGGTGCGCCGGTCAAAACCTCCTGCCAGGTTTACGTAATACTTAAACCGTTGCTTACGAGGCTCATACATCACGGTAGTACCTGCCTTGAGGACATTCCCTTCTATGGTTACGACATCAAGCCGTGGCGGGATGACCAGGGTATCCCCTTCGAGGAGCGGAATATCAGCGGCAGATCCGGGATGTCGCAGGGCTTTGTCCAGCTTGAGGGCGATGTTTCCGATATTTTGCCGGACCAGGTAGGCCCCTTCGAGATACGCCAGGTCCGTCACCCCGCCGGCCCGTTTGACGAGCGAGCTGAGGGTTTCGGCTTTGCGGATTTTGTTGAATTCACCTTCGACCCAGACCTCCCCCAGGACAAATACACTCTCCTGCAACTCAAACTCAGGATTAGGCCGGATAAATACCTGGTCAAAGGCATTCACCTTGATGCTGTCCAGCCCGGGATCATGTTGCCAGTCCTGCAGGGTAGATACTGTCCGCAGCAGGATGGGCCGGGGGATAATGTTGCCATTGCCGTCGTCCACCTCTATGACGCGGGAAAGTTCAATCCGATCAAAATCAGCCTCCATCATCAGCCCTTCGGCCATATAGATCAGGTCCTTGAGGGTCATATTGGGCCGCACCTCAAAGGTTCCCGGATTATTCACCAGGCCTTTGATCTGGACGGAGCCTTTTTGCAAAAAATCAGACTCAGAGCGTATCACGATTTTGCTGTACCGCTCCATGATGAGGGTATCCGCCACAAAACTCTCCCGCCAGTCTGGCTCAATCGCGATGCGTTCAATCTCAGGTTCTTTGTACCCGGTATTATAGTTGCCGAGCAGCTCCAGGTCAATATAGCGGTACAACTCTACTTCATTCACGTCTGCCTGGGGCGAGAGGCCGCCTGAGAGGTAGAGCAGGTCTTTGAGGGTCATACCCCGCTTGAGCTGAAACCGCCCCGGACGGTTGACGGCACCCTCCACCTCAATATACCGCACGGAGAGGAAGTCGTATTTAGAATAAATATTCACCCGGTCATAGGGCCTGACGAGGAGTGTATCCAGGGTAGGATCATTCTGCCAGTCCCGGGAAATGCTGATACGCACGACCGTCTTGAGATCGTCTTCAATGTCAGCATACGGGTCTTCGGTTTCGGCAGCCGGCGCTGCGGCAGCATCTCCCTCTGTCGCTTCGCCTTCGGTGGCTGCGTTGCCTTTCCTGCTTTTGGCGATCTCCAGGGCCTCTGCGCGGGGGATAATCGAGAGTTCAATATTTTGAAAATCAGCATCTTCCTGCAAGCCCCCCGCCAGGAACAGCAGGTCCTTGAGGGTCATGGTGGGGCTGGTGCCATAAATACCCGGTTTGCGGACCTGTCCGGTAACATTGATGGCCCGGTTGTCCCGAAAATCCGACTCCGAGAAGATGATCAGCGCATCAAAATACTGCAAGGCCAGGTTGTTGGGGTCATTGTACTCCAGAAAAATGTTGGAGGCATCCAGGGGAATATAAATCACCTCACTGGTATTAGGGACAATCCGCACCAGGTATATCCGCTCCAGATACGCATCTATCCCTATCCCTCCGGCTTTGGAGACAATATCGGTGATGCGTTCGCCACTGACGAGCTGATAGTTGCCGGGGTACTCGACATTGCCATACACCTGGACTATGTTGTAGGCCCCTTTGTTGACTTTTTTGATAATGACCCGGTCACCCGGCATCAGGACGTAGTCCCGGTTTGTGCTGTCGAGATAGGTTTCGAGGGGAAAATTGATCAATACTTCCCGCTCGCTCTCCAGGTCCAGCCGGGCGATCTGGGCATCCTTGCGCAAGGCATCAAATGTGAGGCCACCCGAAAAGTACAGCAGCTCGTGCAGATGCTCGCCTTCCAGCAACTCGTACTCGCGGGGCCGCTGCACAGCCCCCACCACCTCCGCAATACGTCCCTGCACCGGGACATAGATGAAGTCATTGTCCTTGAGGTAGATGGGTTTGTCTGTCCCCCGGATCAGGTAGTCGTACAGGTCGAGGGTCTGGATGGTGACCCCATTGCGTTTGATCTGGATATTGCGCACGGAGCCGATATTGGTAATCCCCCCTGCGGCAAACAAGGCATTAAATGCCGGTACTGCTGCGTCTATCCGGTAGGCACCCGGACGCTGGACCTCGCCGACAATATTCACATTGATGGCCCGCTGGTTAGGTGTGAGGCGGATCTCGATCACCGCATCTTCCGGCACGATCCGGCGATACCGGCTCTCCAGCACCTCGCGTGCCGCCCCGAAGGTCAGCCCGCCTACATATACCTTGCCGATGTACTGCCGGATCACCGACCCGTCTGTCGCCACTGGCAGGCTCTCAAAAAGTTCCGCCCGGCGATATACTGTCACCGTAAATACGTCTCCCGGCCCGACGATATAGGACTCCGGCACACTGTTGCCGGTACTGAGGTCAAAGGAGACATCACTACCCGTAAAAAGCTGGTGTCCGAAGACATTGCTGGCAGGTGTCCTGGAAAGATTGATTGAGGTAATCTGTTTGGGTTTGTCCTTGTACTCTGCTTCATCCTCCTCCAGTACAGGTGCCTGTCCATCTGTCGTGGCGTCAGGCACGTCGACCTGGGCAGGTGTAGGGGTGGGAAAGCCTGAGGCGGAGTTGGTAGGTGATACACTTCCGGGAATGGCGGGAAGGCCAATTCCAGACAATCCAGGCAATTGCTGGTCTGTAACGCCTGCCTCCCGGAGCTGATCTATCCGTTGCTGAAAGGTGGGCAGTTTATCCAGGGGAAGGGCAGCAGGGGTACCTGTGCCGGTAGGTTGGGCCATGCTGACTACGCCGCAGATCAGAAAGGTCGTCGTGGTCAGGAATATTCGCCAGAATATTTTATTCATGCAGATGGGCTATACTGCGCAAAGGTAGTAAAAACCGGATGCATTGCTACCAACATGTACGGCAATTAAGCGTTTGATCTTACGTGCAATCGAAATAAGCCTGGGGCTGACAGGCCTTCATACGGCGTCAGGGGCCCTTTTTATATTTTTATTCGGTAATTTCCTGACATAACTCCACCAGAACACCACCACAGGAAGCCGGATGCAGAAAACATACCCACTTGTTGTCTGCCCCCCGTTTGGGGGTTTCATTCAGCAGACGGACGCCTGCGGTCCGGAGTCGCTCCATCTCAGCACGGATGTCGGCTACTTCAAAAGCGATGTGGTGCATTCCCTCTCCCCGCTTCTCAATAAACCGGGCGATGGGAGAGTCTTCACGGGTAGCTTCCAGCAACTCAATCTTGGTATCACCTGCCCGAAAAAACAGGGTATTCACGCCCTCACTGTCAACAGCCTCCTGCTTGTAGGGAGACGTATTCAGGATCAGGCTGTACACCTCGCTGGCTGCGGCCAGGCTCCTGACGGCTATGCCGATATGTTCCGCTTTCATGCTGATATGATTTTTTGTACGGGATGGAAAATAGCGCAATATATTTGTCAGGTCAAAACAGGCATACCCGACATGGCAACCGGACCAGCATCACCTGAGACCTCCTTATCTTACCTCATAATTTCCGCCCTATGGCCCTGCGCATCCACCGAGAAGGATTTTCGACAATCCCTGTTTCGATCCTGATTATCAGCCTGTTGGTCGCCGGAGGATTCTGGATTCACCCTATCCTGGGCGGCCTGCTGCTGATCGGAGGGTGTGTATTGGCGGGGCTGATCCTGTATTTTTTTCGGGATCCGGATATCGTGCGGGTCCAGGATCCATCGGCGATCCTGGCTCCCTGCGAGGGCACGGTGGTCGTGATTGAGCAGGTACAGGATACCTTATACTTTCAGGAGCCTGTGCGGCAGATCAGTATTTATATGTCTCCGCTGAATGTCCATGTCAACCGCAATCCCATCAGCGGGGAGGTCATATGGCACCGGTATCTGCCTGGCAAGTTTTTGCTGGCTGCCAATCCCAAGTCTTCTACCGAAAACGAACGCTCTTTTACGGTCGTGGCAGGATCAGGCATCCGGGTGGGGTATCTGCAGATTGCGGGGTATGTAGCACGCCGGATACGGTGTTATGTCCGGGAGGGCGACCGGGTGGAGCAGTGTGCTGAGTTTGGGTTTATCAAATTTGGATCCCGGATGGACGTGCTGCTCCCACTCTCGTGTGAGATCTGTGTCAGCCTCGGGCAACCAACAGAGGCCGGTCGTACCGTTCTGGCGCGTATTCCGGCTCAGGGATGATGCATAGGATATCCCTGGGTTTCCAGCAGGGCAAATACACTGTCAAGGTGCTGCCGGGTATTGCTGAGGCGGGGGACTTTGTTCTGCCCTCCGAGCCGACCCCGGTTTTTCATCCAATGGTGAAAAGTCCCATCCGGCACAATCTGTATGCGGGGCATCTGGAGGGCCAGCCCGGCATGCCGTTTGGCTTCGTAGTCAGAGTTGATGGCCTTTAGGGTCTGGTCCAGCACCCACCCAAACCGGTCCAGGGAGTCCGGCATACGCTCAAACTCGATCAGCCACTCATGTCCCCCCTGTCCCTGTGCATCCGGGAATACGGGTCCAGCTGTATAGTCGCGGACCAGGGCTCCTGTTTCCTGGCAGGCTGTTGTGATGGCGGTATCGGCATTGTCCACCATCAGTTCCTCCCCAAAGATGTTGATAAACTGCCGGGTCCTGCCTGTCACCCGGAAGGTATAGGGCGACTTGCCGGTGAACATTACGGTGTCTCCGATCAGGTACCGCCACAGCCCGCCGTTGGTGCTGATGACCATCGCATAGTTGCGGTGAAGATCCACCTCATCCAGGGTATGCGCAGGCGGGGCGTCTGTACCGAGGTCTTCCAGGGGAATAAACTCATAAAAAACCCCACAGTCGAGCAGGAGCAGCAAGTCACGGCTCTCGGGGGAGAGTTGCACCCCAAAAAAACCCTCTGAAGCATTATAACAGTCCAGAAATGAAAGATTCCCCCCCGAAATGGCCTCAAACTGAGGCCTGTACGGATCAAAACTGACCCCGCCGTGGATATACAGCTCCAGGTTAGGCCATATCTCCAGCAGGTTACGTGAGGATATCTGCATCTTGTCGAGCAGGCGGTTGATGAGGACCAGGGTCCAGGTCGGCACCCCTACGATTGAGGTAATGTCATCAAAAATGATCTCCTGCTCCATCGCGATCAGCTTTTGTTCCCAGTCGGCCATCAAGGCTATTTCTTTTCGCGGAGCCCGGACCATCTCATAAAATACGGGCAGGTTTTCCAGGATGACGGCACTGACATCCCCCAGGCGGGCATGTGGATTGAGGGGATGGAGGGTATGTGTTCCGCCGATGGAGAGGCTTTTACCGGTAAACAGGCGGCTGTCTGGTTTATGGGCAAAATACAGCGCCAGCATGTCCTGGCCTGCTTTGTAGTGGCAGTCTTCGAGCGACTCTTCCGTGACAGGGATGTACTTGCTTTTGTCATTGGTGGTGCCGGAGGACTTGGCAAACCAGCTCACACGCCCAGGCCAGAGCACGTCCGGGTCACCGGCGATGCTACGTTCAATCCACGGAAACAACTGCTCGTACGAGCTGACAGGCACCCGCGCCTGAAAATCAGCATACGAATGGAGGTCCTCATACCCGTGCGCAGCCCCCCAGGCCGTGAGCCGCCCCCGGGAGATCAGTTTTTGAAACTGAGCCTCCTGGACCTCTCCGGGCCGCTCCATGTAGTACTCGATCTGCTCCATCCTGCGGCGCAGAAGCCATAGGGCAACTTTGTTGACCAGCCGGTTCATCGTCGGTTGAGTTGAAATTTTTCGCCCAGGTATAGCCGCCGCGCCTCCGGATCCTCTGCCAGTTGCTCAGCTGTACCCGAGAGCTTCAACTGACCTTCATAGAGGAGGTACGCGCGGTCTGTAATGTTGAGTGTCTCATGTACGTTGTGGTCCGTGATCAGCACCCCGATATTCCGCTTGACAAGCTCGGAGACGAGCTGCTGGATTTCCTCCACGGCGATGGGGTCAATCCCGGCAAAGGGTTCGTCAAGGAGGATAAAATGAGGATTGACGGCGAGCGCTCTGGCGATCTCCGTGCGCCGGCGCTCACCGCCGGAGAGTACCTTGCCGGGGCTTTTGCGCACATGGGTGATGCTGAACTCCTCCAGCAACTGCTCCATACGCTCCCGGCGCTGGGCGCGGGGCATCTGGGTAGCCATTTCCAGGACAGCCATGATATTATCTTCGACAGACAGACTCCTGAAGATGGAGGCCTCCTGTGCCAGGTAGCCGATCCCGAGTTTGCCACGCTGGTACATGGGCATATGGGTGATATCCTGCTCATCGAGGAGGATATTGCCGGAGCGGGGGCGTATCAGCCCCACGATCATATAAAAAGTGGTCGTTTTGCCCGCACCATTAGGGCCCAGGAGTCCCACAATTTCACCCTGCCGCACCTGCAACGATACGCCATTTACTACCGCCCGCTGCCGGTACGTTTTCACGAGGTTTTCAGCCCTTAATACCATATTAGCCACGTAAGCTTTGAATTGATGAATATACATAAAAAAAGCGATGTCATCACTGACATCGCATTACTTTCGTGCTGAGGATATTCAGCCGCCCCTGGTCAGGGTTCTCTGACCCACCGCAGGGTGTAAGGTATACCAGAGACATTGACCCTGCAAATATACACACCGGGGGGCAGATGCTCCCCCTCCCATGAGAAGGTGTGCACGCCGGCAGACAGGGCCGTAACTGCTTCATGGTGCACACGGGCACCCAGAAGGTTGTACACATCCAGTGAAAAACTGGCACTCCGGTCCATCTCCAGCCGCAGGTATGCCGCAGACTTGCCGGGATTGGGGTACAGGGTCAGGCCCGCCTCCGCCAGGTCGCCACTAATGTCTGTCAGCACCCCGTTGCGGGCAGTCAGCATGCCGAGGCCCGTCGCACCGATCCGGGTATTACGCCCGATGATGTACAGGTCATTGCCTGCCCGGTGAAAATCATATTCATTGGCGATCCCGTCGGGGTTGGTAAGGGCAACCGGGTGCCAGACCTGGTTGAGTCCCCGGCGTACCAGGCGGAGCTCATCGAGAGCGGAGGAGTAGTTGTACAGCACCCAGGGATTGTCAAAGGTATCATATACCATCCTGACAGGGATGCCGATCAGGCTGGCGATATCACCGATGACCTCCTCCGTCTCAAAAGTGCCTGTAGTGCCGGGGGTGGCAAAATACAGTTTGTTCTCATTGGCATGGCGAAATACAATGCCAGGAGTCCCCCCGTTATCAGCCTGGATCGCACTGTAGGTAGGGGTAAAAGCAAAATTATCTGTCACCGGCGTCCGGGTCCAGGTACCAGCAGGTGAGCGGGTCGCATACAGCAGGCGGGTATTAAGGGCATCCAGGTAGGAGATATGTACCGTCCCATCCGGGCTGACGACCATATCCGGGCGCTGTCCTGTGAAACTGCCACTGGCATCCGCTGTCTCCAGGCTCCAGCCATTGCCGGTATGTATGGCATATTTCAGTGAGCCTGATATCAGGTCGTAGTAGGCCACGTGGGTAGTATTTCCCTGGATCTTGAGTACGACATCCCGGGCGGCAGATTGCGTATCTATGCTCTCCAGGCTCCATACCCCATTGATGCGACGGGCTACGCGCAGGGTATTGGTCGCCTTGTGTACGTATGCGACCCAAGGACTGCCCAGGGCATCTACATCCAGGGATACATGATCCGTGGCTTTGCCCGGTACATCCAGGGTGGTTTCATTCCATATACCTCCGATCCGCTCCCGGTAGTACAACTGGTCATCGGAGGCCTCTGTAAATGCCAGGTAGATCAGGTCGTCACCGGTGACACGCCGCACCGCAGACCCCAGGGAGCCCCCCCGAAACTCAGACCGGGTGACCCGTGTATGCCGCCATCCGGGCTGCGAGAGGCTGCGGGAAGACATCCGCAATACATCGTCTCCTGCATCATATACCAGTAACACCAGGCTGTCACCATTAACTTCCAGTTTGAGCGGAGCATTGGTCAGGACTTCGTAGAGGGTGTCCTGTGTCCACGTAAGGCCGGCATTGGTGGTGCTGGCCACGACGACCGTCCCCTCATTGGCACTGTAATACCCCATAAACAACTGGGTGTCCGAGATACCGGTCAAGGCTACGTGCTTGCGGTTGCGGCTGACCTGCGGGAAGGTATAATAATAGGGCCGGTAGCCTGGCTGCCCCAGCGAGTCTGGTTTGACCCGGGCATACAACAAGAGCTGCCGTAAGCCAAACTGGGTGCCATTGCTGTAAAAATTGACCAGGGTATATCCCAGGTGCAGGACCGAATCACTGTGCTGATAGGGTTCGATGGAGGCAAATCCCTCGCGGAAATAACTATTGTTCCCGGCATTGGCAAACAGCCGGAAAGACGAGTCTACCACTGTGTATGTCCAGTCTGTGAGGCTGCCGGGAGCCGATGTCGCCAGCAGGAGTTCGTGATTGTGGAGCGAGTTGGCTACCAGTCGCCGGCGGTTTCCATACTGAGGCAACATCTGACAAAACTCTCCGACACGGTCCGGGCCGATCAGGCAATTAAATGCGCCCTTGTAGTCCCTGTCATCAAACTTGTACTGCGTCCAGCCGGAGGGAGACTGCCGCAGGGCCAGGTTCATGTTCAGCTCGTAATTGGTATAGATGGAGTCAATGGTATTACACACAGAGATATTGTTCACTGCTCCATTAAAATACACAATACCCGGCTGCCCGTTGTCCTGAAAAAACAGGTCAAGCGAAGCCTGGATATAGGTCGGATACACATTATCAGGGCCATAAACGCCGATCGTAGTGCCGGGGTTGACCTCCTCTATAGTCCATCCGCCTCCGAGGTTGGTGGCATAGTGCAGGGCAGACGCCCCACCTGTATTGGCAAGATAGGCGATATGTACAAAACCGGCTACGTCCAGCGCCAGGGCAGACTTATATCCAAAGGTTCCCACATCGGGTATATCCTCCAGTGTCCACAGGCCATTGAGGTGGTTGCGTCGGGCATAGAGCAGCCTGTCCTCTGCCCGGTTCCAGTAGGTGACGTGGAGGTCTCCGCTGGCATCTCTCACAAGGTCTGGCTGTGCACCCGACTCCTGTACATCAAGCGCAATGGGTTCATAGGTCCAGACAGGCTGTGCTGCGGCCCGGACACAGAGCAGACAGAACACAAGAGCAGGGAAAAAATACGATGGTTTAGGCATGTGAAGGTTGTATGTCTTTTAAACGCAGATTGATACGGGACTGGTTGTTCCAGGTGTTAAAAACGGGCTGAAAAGCAATGTCGAGCCGGGTGGTATCGAGGTCGTGCCACTTGCGGGCAAGGTTAAATCCGATAGCTGTATGTGTGACGCCATGTTGCTCCAGGGTCAGGCGTATATGTTCTTCCTTGAGGATCGTCGCATAGGTGACGCGTACATCAGCAGCAGCCAGTACCGGGCGGCGGTTTTGGGGACCAAAGGGTTCCATCCGGTCCAGGATGCGCACCATGCGGTCCGTCACCTCCTCAAAGGTCACCATAGTGTCTATGGTCAGAACAGGCTGCCGCAGCTCCGGGGTCATAAGGTCCGCCGCGACCGCATAAAATTTCTGACGGAATGCCTCAAGCTGACTGGGATGCAAGGTGAGACCTGCGGCATAGGTATGCCCCCCAAACTGGGTCAGGTGCTCCGCACAAGCCTCCAGGGCATGATAGAGGTCAAATCCGGGTACACTCCGGGCCGAACCTACCAGTTTTCCTTCTGTCTGGGTGAGCATGACCGTAGGGCGGTGGTGATGCTCGATCACCCGTGAGGCCACGATCCCGATGATGCCTTTGTGCCAAGCCGGGTCATATAATACCGTAGCTGACCGCCCCCCAAAGTCCGGATCAGCCGCGATCTGATGCAGGGCTTCTTCGGTGATCTGTTTGTCGAGTTCTTTGCGGGCATTATTGGCATCCTCCAGTTCCTGGGCCAGGGCTGCCAGCGCAGTTGTCTGCCCGAGCAGTACCTCTACGGCCCCGCTCCCATGTGCCAGACGGCCTGCGGCATTGATCCGGGGCCCGATAAAAAACACCAGGTCCGATATATCCCAGCTCCGGGACTCGGTGGACTGGGCCATCAGGGCTGCGATACCGGGCAAGGGGGCTGTGCGGAGTTTCTCAAGTCCGATGTGGGCCATGATACGGTTTTCGCCGGTGATCGGTACGATGTCACAGGCGATGCTGAGGGTGATCAGGTCCGCAAAGGCTGTCAGCGGATCAAAACCTGGTGGCAGGTCCGGGCGCAGGCGCTCAGCCAGTGCCTCCAGCAGCTTCAGCCCCACACCACACCCGGTCAGCTCTTTGTAGGGATACGCACAGTCGGGGCGCTTGGGGTCCAGCACGGCGCAGGCCGCCGGAATCACAGGGCCGGGCGTATGATGGTCACATACGATTACGTCCACGCCCTTGACGCTGGCATACCGGATTTTTTCTACATCTTTGATGCCGCAGTCGAGGGTGATCATCAGACGAGCCCCCTGCGCAGCGGCATGATCTATACCCTGGTAAGATACGCCATATCCCTCAGCATACCGATCCGGGATATAGTAAGAAGTGTGAAAACCCATCTCGCGGAGACACAAGGTCATCAGGGCTACTGCGGTAGTGCCATCCACATCGTAGTCACCGAGGAGCAGTATGTGCTCATGGGCAGTACGTGCAGCCAGCATCCGGGCTACGGCCTGGTCCATATCCCGCATTTGCCAGGGGCTATGGCAGGCACTCCGGTCCGGCGCAAAAAACGTCCGGGCAGCCTCAAAGGTACTGATCTGGCGCTGAAGCAGGATCGTCGCCAAGGCACGGGGAAATACCTGATCTCCATGTGCCAGTGCTGCCGAGAGCTGGCCTACGGTGTCTGCATCAGGCTGTGGGAGATGTTTCCAGGTCAGGGTGTTCATGAAGGGACAAGAATAATTTTCAAAGCAGGGAAGGTACGCCTGAAGTTGTAGTATTACCAAACAGGCATTCTTCCTGACTGGACATGGGTTTTATCATCAACCAACCATCATAAGGCCCTGTTTTCCGCCTCCCTGGACAGGTGATGGCAGAAACAGTACCAGATGGCGTCTGATAATCAACTGTACGTATGCACAAAAACCGTATCGGATTTTTTTTCTTCTCAAAAGTACGCAGCATAGTTCTATTTGAAAATCCTGCATGCCGGGAGATTCAAAATAAACCTAACATGGCACACGCTAAGGGACTTCTGTATCGCTGTATCTGGCTGGGGATCAGCATGGCTGTGCTGGCCACTCAAGCCCGTCACCTGGTAGGGGGAGACATGACATACCGCTGTCTGGGGGTGGATGCACAGGGGCAATCCCGATATGAGATCACGCTCAAGGTCTACCGGGACTGCCGGGAGCAAAGCCCGGGACAACCCAATACACCTTTTGACCGGGAGGTAAGCATTGCGGTGTTTAATAATGCTACCCTACAGCAAACCCTGGAGTTTAAAACCCGGCTTACAGACTCTACCATCCTCTCCCTCCGGGGCAGTGATCCCTGTGTCCCTCCACCACCAGGCCTGTGTTATGCCGAAGGGGTGTACCGGGATACCATCACCCTGGCACCCTCCGTGCGGGGATATACCCTGGAGTGGGGCCGGTGCTGCCGCAATGAGACGATCCGCAATATTTTCCAGCCTGGCAGTGCCGGGGTGGTATTCACCGCTTCTATCCCCAACACTACCCTCTGCAACAATTCTCCAGCCTTCAAAAATGCGCTGCCAACTTATATATGTGTGAATGACCTGTTCACCTTTGATCACAGCGCGACGGATGCAGACGGAGACTCACTCGTATATCGGATCACAACGCCTTTCACTGCCGGATCGCCCCTGGACCCATTCCCCCTGCCGATGCCCCCTCCCTACCCACAAGTGACCTGGCTCGGTGGATACGGCACGACCAATTATATGGACGGGAATCCTGACATTACCCTGGACCCTATCTCGGGCAATATGGAGGTACGGCCCACCCAACTCGGCCAATATGTATTTTCTGTCTCTGTCTATGAGTATCGCAACGGTACCCTGCTGAGTGAGATCAAACGAGACCTCCAGATCAACGTCATCGAATGCCCCATCAACTATCCTCCCCAGGTCAGCCTGCCGAGCGGACCCGATGTACGGGGAGATACCCTGGTGTTTTATCAGGGCGAACTGGCTTGTTTTGATCTGAGTATTCTGGACATCAATGGTCCTGGGGTAAAAGTGGACAGCATCCAGTTTTCCGTGACGGGGGAGGTATTTTCAGCCCCATACAATGCCAGCCTGACCCTGACCACCGACCTGCTCTCCCCGGAGATAGCCCGTATCTGCTGGAATCCCGGCTGTAACCCGCTGCCGATCCAGTACTCGCAGATATATATCTCCATGACGGACAACAATGACTGCCCGGGGCCCAACCAAGCTTTTGACACCCTGATCCTGCAAGTACTGCCACCGCCGACCCCCACCCCGGAGCTGACCTGTATCCGCACCACCGGCGCACAGGTAGTCGAGCTCAACTGGGATTTACAGGTATCCCCCCCGGGCGGATTTGATGCATGGATCATATACCGGGACACAGGTACTGGCTGGTCCCCTCTCGTGACCCTCTCAGATCCCGACCAGCGGCAATACACCGACTCCAGTGCCGGAGCGGCCCCCTGTTATTATATCGCGATGCGTACCGTATGTCCGGTCCCGGTCATCGGCTCACCGAGTGATACCATCTGCCTGAGCAGCAAACCCGAAGTGAACTTGTGTCAGGTGACCCAGGATCCCGCAGCAGCTGCCGCCACCATCTCCTGGACATTTAATGATGTACCCGACTTCAGCGGGTACCGGGTGTACCGGCGCCTGCCCGGGAGCCAGACCTTCACCCTGATAGCAGAGCTGACAGATCCTACTCTGCGGAGTTATACAGACGTCCTGCCCCCTGGTGCAGGACCGGTATGTTACCAGCTCAGCGTGCAGGACAAC
>JANRLQ010000056.1:0-10078 GCA_033762375.1 Bacteroidia bacterium | reverse complement strand
CCCGTACCAAACTCCAGGTCCTGATAAAAGGCGTCTATGACAGCGTCGGGGTTGCCGCCCGCGAGCAGGGCGTGAATTTCGGCCTTGGCACTGTCAGCGATGCCGCTGTCGAGCCAGGTATTGACTTTTTGCTGAATGGCGGGGTCCAGTGCAATCATCATACAGATAGGGGGGTAATAGCGTAAACAGATAGAGAGTCCCAACAAAGATCGTGCGAGGCTCCGGCGCAGCCTCACTTGTGCGGGTGAATCTACGCGGAAACGGGCGAAAAGGAAAGCGGAGCGGGGAAAGAATATGTACCACCACATGGTCCCAGGCACCCCAGACCATCCTGTGTCTCCCGCTTTAACATACCACAACAGGGTTACCCCCAATCCCGTAAATCCTGTCAATCCTGTCTCAACATAAAATCAGCCCCTACCCCCAATCCCGTCTCAACATCCCCCCTCCGCTCCAGCGGCGGGTCCTTTAATAAAAAATATACAGGAGCAGGCTTGCTAAGGTTCCCGGGTGTGGTATATTACAACAACGGACATCCCTCCAACCCTGCCGAGAGGTCAGGCGTAAAAACATGCAGTATTCCCGCTTATCCATGACCTACGAAGAATTTCAACAACGCTACGAAGCCGAATCCGACGACACCTTCGCGCGGCTGAACCGGCTCGATGAAGAAACCCTGCTGGTGATGATTGCCGCCCGGCACAAGGACATCTGGGGCGACAGCGGCAACTTCCAGGTCTGGCGGGTGCTGGCACAGAAAGGCACCGCACGCGCCATCTGGCCCCTGTTTGAGATCGTCAGCAACCTTCAGCATGCCTATCTGATCCGCTACCATGCCTGCGAGGCCCTTTTTGAAATAGCAGGCATCCGTGACGAGGGGTTTAAGGGCGAGGTGCAGTATGGGCTGGATGCCCGGCGTCAGCCGGTGGATCAGTTGCAGGCATTCGCGAAACTGGAGCAGATCCTGCGGACGTCCGCAACCACCCGTGTGGCCCGCCCGGCAAAACGGAAACCCTGGTGGAAGATCGGGTAGGGCTGGGCCTCAATAACACAACTCACGATCTTGCATACACAACCTACGGAGCATAGAAAGACTGTTACCTGTCCCGGAATTTCCTACCTTCGCTCTTCACCATTTCACACCCTGTCTGATGAAGCCACGCCTCTCCCTGCTCCTGCTGCTCTGCCTCCCCGCCGGGCTTGGGGCACAGATTACCATAACCAGTGCTACCTTTCCCGCAGCAGGTGACACACTGTACTTCGCCACGGACAATGCCCCGACGGGCATCCTGGCGCTGACCCCGCCCGGCGGCAACCAGACCTGGGATTTCAGCAGCTTGCAGGTTTCTTCGACACAAATCCTTGTTTATCAATCCGCTGGCGCTGGCCAATATGCGGCGTCCTTCCCTGGAGCAGAGATATTCTCAGCATCTGTACCCGGTACGGAAGTGTACTACAATGTCACCGCCAACCAATGGGAGCAACTGGGGTATGGAGGCCCCGACCCTTATGCTATTGGCGTCAGCAGCGTATTTACCTACAGTCCGCCGATGGTGGAAAGGCGCTCGCCGGTCAATTTTTTTGACATCAATGCAATCTCCACCAATATACTGAAAGGTTTTGCCGCCAGTGATTTTCCGCCTGCTTTTATGGCCTCACTACCCTTTACGCCGGACTCCCTGCGCTACCGCATCGCCGTCAGCCGTCTGGATGTGGTGGATGCCTGGGGCAGCGTCATCACGCCTGTGGGTACCTATCCGGTGCTGCGCGAAAAGCACACCCAATACCGCGAGGCGCGCATAGATGCCAAGGTACCTCCGCTCGGCTGGCTCGACGTCACAGATGTTGTTCTCCTGGCCGGTGTTAGCGCCCTGGGGGTTGATACCCTTGTCAGCTACCACTTTTACAGCAATACTGAAAAAGAACCCATCGCGGTCGTCACGATGGACAATACGCAGAGTTTTGCTACGCAAGTTGTCTTCAAAGCACCTGCCTCCGTGGTAAACGGGCTGGAGGATCGCAATTGGAAGCCCCTCCTCACCCTGTCACCGCATCCGGCTTCCGGCGAGGTGACGGCCCGTTTCGAGGGCCTCCGGCCCGGTGCCTATCAGCTTTCCCTGTTGGATGCGCTGGGGCGCGAGGTGCTCGGGAAACCCATACAGGCAGGCAGCGCACACACCGAGCTGCTGGATGTGTCCCTGCTCCCGGCGGGGATGTATATCCTGTGTGTGAGGGACCCGCAGCAGGCTCTGGTGTGCAGAGAGCGGCTGCTGAAGCAGTAGGGGGAACAAAAACAGTGTCTGCGGCAGATATGCCCCCAACCTAACACATTGCAGACAAGAAATGCTGACTCATAACACGGCCCTCCTAATGCCCTGCATCATACACCGCCTACTCCCTCAGATATGCAACATATGAACAAACGACTGTTATTCATCCTCACAGGGGTCATCTGCATCGTGTTTGTTCCGTGGTTTTTGTCCCGGGAAGTAAAAGGAGCCTTCGGTAATGTACAGTCCAAATTAGCGATTAAAGCTGCCAAAGCGGATTCAACCCTGAACGATAAACGGAACATACTTGTCCAGATAATCGAGACTACAGCCCCGCGCGACTCTGCCCTGGCGAATGACGTAAAACAGTTGGTTTTATCGCTGGACGAGGCCTACTACGCGGTACAGGGAGAGTTGGAGCGGCATAAGAGATTCCTTTCAAAGACCCAGATCCTCCTGCAGAAAGACAACAGCGGAAACCCCGACACACAGACCTACTGGATGGGAGTAAACCCAACCGCGAATGAAGGCCATGGAGACGGGCAGGCACATGAGCTGAGGAAAAAAATCAATACCTTCCGGCATCAAATCATCTCAGGCAATCAGCAAATAGCGGAGAAACTTGCCTTAAACACCTATTACAAGCCTGAACTGCTGGATCAACTGAAAGAAGGGCGAAGTTGGGAGGCATATACGTTTGAGGGGTCATTGATGGAAAATGTTGTGGGGATAGAAGCAACCAAGCTGGAGCAGGCAGAGATATACCAGCGTGAAATGGACTTTTTAGCGGGTATATTCCGATGATAAACATAATACAACGGATACAACATGGAGTCAAATCCAGCTACAGATGCCCTGTTAGGGGTTGCCATCGGGGACGCTGTCGGCGTACCCTTTGAATTCAGGTCAAGGGAGCAGATGCGGGCCCATCCGGCCAAAGATATCGTGGGGTATGGCACACACCACCAGCCTGCGGGCACCTGGTCAGATGATGCTTCGCTTACGTTTTGCCTGGCTGAATCCCTGGTCCAGGGTTATGACCTGAAAGACATTGCCCATCGGTTCATCAGGTGGAAACAGGAGGCCTACTGGTCAGCAAGGGGAAGTGTGTTTGATATCGGAATGACAACAGCCCAAGCCATCTCAAGGCTGGAGCGCATACTGGAGGCGGATGATCCGGAGGCGCTTAGGGCGCTGCGGCAGGGGGCGGAGGAATATGACAATGGCAATGGGTCCCTGATGAGAATACTCCCGTTGCTGTTTTACATCAAAGGAAAACCCATACAGACACAGTTTGAAATCATCTGGGAGGTTTCTGCCCTGACACACAGACATATACGGGCCGCCATGAGTTGCCTGATCTACCTGAAACTGGCCGAAAAACTACTGGCGGGGCAAACAAAAGACAGTGCGTATGCAGAAATGCGAAACGACGTGCTGGCGTTTTGGGAAGAGATGGAGGTTGACCCAGGCGAAAGAATTCATTTTCGGCAGGTAATCCAGCAGGATATCCGGGAGGTCCCGGTAGAGCGCCTGAAAACAGGCGGATACGTCATAGAAGTCCTGGAGTCGGCGATCTGGTTTTTTCTCAACAAACATTCATACGAAGAGACCATTTTGTCCATCATCAACCTGGGGCACGATACCGATACGGCTGCGGCCATCGCGGGTGGACTAGCGGGGCTTTGGTATGGCCAGTCAGGTATGCCCGGCTACTGGGTGGCATCTATCGCACGGATGGAGGATATCATGGAGTTGGGAGACCGCTTGTATGCGACATACGGAGGGTAGATAAAACGTAGTATCCCGAAGCCGCTCCGCCAGCGTTTGGGGTACGGCGGGGTTTCGTTATATTTGTCCGGCCCCTAATCCCCCCCTCATGCAGCAGCCGTTTATCTCCGAAGACCAGGGTGACATCAACTCGACCCGGCAGCGCGAGCTTTTTGTCGAAAGCCTCGATGCTGACACCCGCCACTGGCTCCAACAGGACGAAACCTGCTTTTTTCACCAGGCCCTGTCCACCCCGGTCATGAACGTGATCGCCCGCAGCGAAGGGGCCTACCTCTACGACCTCAGCGGCAATCGCTACCTGGATATGCACGGCAACGGGGTCCACAATGCCGGCTTCAGCAACCCCCACGTCATCGCAGCGATGATAGAGCAGCTGCAGGCAGGACTTGCCTTTACCCCCCGGCGCTACACCAACCTGCCCGCCATCCGCCTGGCCCAAAAACTGATCGAAATCACCCCCGCAGGCCTGGAAAAAGTACTCTTTTGCCCGGGAGGTTCGCAGGCGATCGAAATGGCCGTCATGCTCGCCAAGCAAATCACCGGCAAATGGAAAACCCTTTCCTTCTGGGAGGCTTACCACGGCACGGGCTTTCAGGCGGCCAGCGTGAGCGGACAGGCACACTTCGCCAAAGGCAACGGCCCCATGGTACCCGGCGCCCTGCACGTAGAGTTCCCCAACTACTACCGCAATCCCTGGGGCTGGACCGACACCGATGCCATAGACGAAGAGTACCTGCGCCAGCTCAAAACGGTGCTGCGAAATGAACCCGACATCGCAGCCATCATCGCCGAGCCGATTTCGGCTACGCCGGTTGTGCCCTCCCAGCGCTACTGGCAGGAAGTGCGCAGCCTCTGCGACCGGGAGGGGATATTCCTCATTTTTGATGAGATCATCGAGGGGTTTGGCCGTACAGGCACCATGTTTGCCTGCGAGCAGTACGTGACGCCCGATGTGCTGGTCCTCGGCAAGTCACTCGGCGGGGGGATGTTGCCTTTTGCCGGGATCGTGTCGCGCCCGGAGTACGACATCCTCGGCGACCGCTCCATCGGCCACTTTACCCATGAGAAAAATCCCCTCTGCGCTGCCGCAGGCCTGGCCGAAATCGAGTATATCGAATCACAAGACCTCGTAGCCCATGCTGCCACCCTGGGCCAATACCTGATCGAAGGGTTTGAGGCCATGAGCGACCGTCATCCCATCATCGGTAACGTGGCAGGCCGCGGCTTTCACATTGGCATAGACCTCGTGACAGACCCCCGCACCCGTGCGTGCGCCCACGAGACCGCCGAGCGCCTGATGTACCGCTGCATGCGCAAGGGGCTGGCTTTTAAGCTGATCGAAGGCAATGTCATCACGCTGCGTCCTTCGCTGGTGATCAGCAAGGACGAGTGTGACTTTATGCTGGGGACGATTGAGGAGGCGATGACGGAAGAAGGCGTGTGAAAAACACCTCCCCCCCGGTACAGGGCGCAGCCCGGGCATTTCGGGCCGATAGTTTCTTGCGTACAAAAGAAATATTGATGTATATTGAACGTGTATTGGGGGGTACATCAGGGTGGATGGTCATAGTTAATACCCGCTCCGCCCCGGCGAAAAGCCATCCCACAGCCCGCTAATGCCTCAAGGAAAATGTATTATTGGATAGTATGATGAAAGGTTACAAACTTAACCATATCGACCCCGAAGAAATTGGCGATTTGCTCGTAAAGGTTGAAAAATCCTTTGATATTCAGGTTGGTAGAACCGAACTTATGTACATCTCCACTTTTGGTGAAGTATGCGACCTTATCGCTGGTAAAATCCAGCTTGACCATGCAGACGACTGCACCAGCCAACAAGCATTTTATAAGTTGCGTGACGCAATTTCATCGACACTTCAAGTAGATCGTAAGGCCATCTCGACAAACGCTCTGCTTGCTGATTTTTTGCCAACACAAAACAGACGCTCCAGGATAAAAAAATTGGAAAAACATGTAGGTTTTAAGCTCAACATGCTGCGACCCCCACATTGGGGGACAGGAGCACTTACCATTGTACTTCTCATATCTCTGGTGGGATTGTTCTCTAACTGGCCGATCGCACTGGCAGGATGTGTGTTTTCAATCGCTGGATTGGGGTTTGCAGCTAAACTTGGAAACGAACTTGACTTGCAAACCATTGGGCAAGTGGTTGAAAAAATGACAAGAGAAAATTATGTACAATCAAGACGGAACCCCAGGACATTCAATAAGAACGAAATAGAAAAAATAATTACAAACTGGTTTTGCGATGAACTGGGATTGGACAAAAGTACATTAACAAGAAAAACAACATTTGTATGACGGCTAATAAAAACACCACTGCTAACATCTGTGTAGCAATATGGGGGCTGAAATGTATCTCCAAGACATACGTTCAAGGTTCAACAGTCGCAAGGTTAGTAAATTGTTTTGCTGAGAATCCGTCTTATTCCCCAAATATTCACCACCATGAATATCAGTGAATTAAAACCCAATATTATCATTGGTCAATATTATAAGGGGGAATTAATGTTGCCATCGTGGGCAGGCTTTCAAAGCCGGCAAGGCTCCTATGCTTCCAAAAACAGCAACAAAGCGTCGGATGGCCTGGTAAAAGTTTTTATAACAGGAAAAGAAGTTGATGGTGTAAAAGTTACTACTGCTGAGCAAGTGAACGCTGTTAAATACCTGATAGACAATGCTGACAACGTGAGAGATGCGCTTCTTCTCGGGCTATTACATGAAATGCCCGGCTTGGAAGACATATATGAAGACCTGCTTCCCGAAGTACATAAGATCGAGGACTTTCAGGACGTTATTGGGCTGGCAAACATACACCTAATGGAATCGGACAAAGAGGGTTTCGCTTATGTCGGATTTGAACTTGGTTGTAATTGGGATGAAGACCACGGCGTTGGGGTAATGATGCATAAAGACAGAGTAGTAGCCGTAGGCCAGGCTACCACAGCATTCGACTGCTGGGTTACTTTTGACGATAATGGAACCACCGAAGTAGAAACTAAAAAGTGGCATGAAGCAAATGAAAAATTGCGATTAGAGAGACAAAAAACCCAAAAAAAGTGGTGGAAGTTCTGGTAATACAACAGGTAACCATCCACTGCGGACAACTTTGAGAAGCAGGTGTGATGGTGCTTCTTGTATGGTTAGTCTGAAATTTGCTCTTTGTAAAACATTTGGGTAATCTTGGTGCTGCAAGCATATATATGATTTTTTTGCCAAGACAGGTCTGAGATGATTTTTCATAACACATACGTATAGGAAAAAGCAGGCTCAGCACATAACCGGAGCCAATGGTTTCCTATCACCATGTCGGGCTTATTGATCGCCGCACACGCCAATACCTACCCAAACATCTACTCCAGACAGTTGTGACCCTATGAAGACGAGACTGCGAAACATATTGATAACCATTCATATAGCTGCCTGGGCGATAGTTATTGTAAATACACTTGTCCAACACCTGTACTTGATAAGCCTGGCAGGAAACATTGAGGTTGGAATCGAGGTAGTAGCGCTCATCAGTGGGCTGGCACTGTTCTTTTTGTACTTGAAGCCGTTTGAGAAAATAAATGTGTACTTCTCCATGTATGCAGTTTCAGCGTTTTTGCTGGTGGGAGCATACCTGTTTCGGAGCCTCTTGCTGGGATATATGGTATCCGTACTGCTATTTCCGTTCATACCGGATGAAAAAAAGTTTGAAGAAAACGGGGTTATTATATCAGTGCCTTTTCAAGGAGTTATGTCTCGTTGCTGCTCGTATAAGGTAACAGAACGATACCTGCTGATATTTGAAAAAAACGATGGGATATGGGAATTAGAGGAACAAGGCCCGATTGACTTTGGAAAAGTGCAAATGATCTCACGCGAAGATGAAATCGAAATCATATACTCGACAGGGGTAGGTGAGGCCATGATGCGGAAAAAGAAAATTAAAAAATATGCCTCCCACCCCTCCGCAAGCCATATTCACCAACCATTTCCCCATCCCAGCCCCGCAGGCACGGGTACGGTTCAGGAAAACCTTGGACAGAAAAAAACGTTGCGTATAACAGGTACCATTTACCCATCACCTGACCCTGTAGCATGAAACACAACAGCTTCCTCCTGGCGGCGTACCTGATGCTGGGCACCCTTAGCGCTACCGGTCAATCCTATGACTGCGGCTCCAATCCCCTCGGCCACTACCAGGTGAGCGCGCCGGAGGGTGCGCTGCTGCTGACTGACTGGACAGAAGATGCGCTTGTCATCACACGTATCCCCTATAAAACCGTGCTCACCGTATGCGAAGATGCGCGATACGTCACGAGCAGCGATGACACCCTGATCAGGGCTTTTTTCGCTGATACCAGCGGATTTGTGCGTGTAGCGTTTCTCACCCGGCAGGAGCCGATACAGGTAGCGATTCTCAGTCGCTGGATGGCAAAGGGGTTTCCGCCTGCTAAAACCTACTATGGCCTTTTCTACCGGGAACAGGAAGATTCCCAGCTCTCCTCCAGCCTTGAGCGCTGCGAAACCCGCATGGACTCCTTTGTGGTTGATCCGTGGCCCTCAGAGGCTCCTGCGCATGCCGCCACGGTTCTGGCACAGCCAGAGAAACCCCGCATCTTGTTGTCCGGTCTCCCCCTAAGCCCCGGCACCGCCAATAAAGGGATGTTTTTTGACGCCCGGTTTCTGTATCCCGGCGAATCCATCCTGTGGCAGTACGATGGCGACCACGCGTATCTGATCTACGCCACTGGCGAAGTTGAAAAAAGCCAGGACAGTACCCGGATTGATGCACTCTCAGGCATCCGGAACTATACATTACATATCCGTCGGCAGCTCAACGGCACCCTCGAAGACCGTATCCTGTACGATACAGCGTTTGACACTTTTAATAGCTACCAATACCGGGGCGGTATCCATCTGCACTGGATCGGCGACCTCGACGGCGACCAGCAACTGGACATGATCCTGACCGTATCCCATCACCACGCCTGCTGGGACGTAGTCTTGTGGTTGTCATCAGGGGCTGAGCCGGGTTATTTTTTGAAGGAGGCCGCGAAGTATGGGGATTGTAGTTGTTGAGGGCTCAATACATCCAGATACCAACAAAACTGACAATGGAGATATTTTATACCAAAGGCGACGCGACGTATCCTACCTCAGAAGGTAATAAAGTCCTTGTACACATCTGTAATGACATGGGAGGCTGGGGAAAAGGGTTTGTCATGGCCATTTCTAAACGCTGGAAAGAGCCAGCGCATCAATACCGGCAGTGGTTTACCTCGCAGGAAAACTTTTCACTCGGACAGGTACAGTTTGTTCAGGTCGAACCTTCGCTTTGGGTTGCCAATCTGATCGGGCAGCACAACCTATACAAAGACAAAAATGGCAATCCTCCCATCCGTTATGAAGCTGTCCTGGATGGCTTAGAAAAAGTGGGACAATTTGCAGTAGAAAAAAATGCCTCCGTTCATATGCCCAGAATAGGCTGCGGACTTGCGGGTGGAACCTGGGACAAGATCGAACCCTTGGTTAAGCAAAGCTTGTCAGACAAAGATATTTCGGTAACGGTGTATGATCTTTAATATAGCTGCTAACGCAAGGCTGCGCTTTGTGCCGCCTGTTCTGCCCGCCGCTACGTAAAAGGGAAAACGGGTGGGGAGGATTGGGCATCAATGTACTGATTAAAATGGGTAAAATGAACCGTTTTAAGGCTAAAACGTATACTTGCCAGCAATTGGCTTATATATGTCTTATTTAAATTATAAGAACTCAAATGAGCAACTTCAAAAATGTACCTGCTGACGACGATGCCTTAGAAATATTCAAAAATCAGGCACAAGCAACGATTAGCTATTTGATTGAATGTATAAGAGCATGTTTGGGACGTTCATGTAGTTGTGGTTGTGAATTTGAAAAAGAGGAATCGCCCAGATAATTTGGAGGTACCAATCTTTCAAATTATGCAAACGAAGTTTACCGAGCTGAGCGATTCCCAGTGGGAAATTATC
>JANRLQ010000055.1:0-74292 GCA_033762375.1 Bacteroidia bacterium | reverse complement strand
CCGCAGGCATTGTTGGCGGATACGGTAATGTTTCCGCTGGTGGCACCTGCCGTAGCGGTAATGGAGTTGGTGGTTGAGGTCCCGGTCCAGCCGCCCGGCAAGTTCCAGGTGTAGGAGGTGGCTCCCGACACAGCTGCCACGCTGTAGGTATTGGCACTGGCCGGACACAAGCTCGCATTTCCTGTAATGGCTCCGGGTGTGGCAGGAGCAGCGGTTACGGATACGGCTAAGGTCCTTACTGAAGAGGAACCGCAGGCATTGTTGGCGGATACGGTAATGTTTCCGCTGGTGGTACCTGCCGTAGTGGTAATGGAGTTGGTGGTTGAGGTCCCGGTCCAGCCGCCCGGTAAAGTCCAGGTATAGGAGGTGGCACCCGACACGGCTGCCACGCTGTAGGTCTTGGCACTGGCCGGACACAGGGTTGCATTTCCTGTAATAGCTCCGGGTGTGGCAGGAGCAGCGGTTACGGATACGGCTAAGGTCCTTACTGAAGAGGAACCGCAGGCGTTGTTTGCAGAAACGGTAATGTTACCGCTTGTGGCACTGGCCGTAGTGGTAATGGAATTGGTGGTGGAGGTTCCTGTCCAGCCACCGGGCAAGGTCCAGGTGTAAGAGGTGGCACCCGAAACGGCTGCTACGCTGTAGGTATTTGAACTTGTCGAACACACGGCCGCATTTCCCGTCATCGTTCCGGGCGTAGCCGGGGTTGCACAGCTCTGAACGATGATCGTGCCTTTCATCCCAAATGAAGCGTGGGGGGTGCATACATAATAGTGCGTACCTACGCCAAGCTGTGCGGGCAAAATCGTTCCTCCGCCAAAAGGAGCTTGAAAGCCTCCGGCCAGTGCCGTAGTGCCATTGGCATTCCAGGTCGCCTGGCTCACTTCTCTTGCATTGTGTGTCGCTGAGAGAACAAAGTTAACCGTGTCCCCCAGGTTGATCGTGATGGTGGCCGGAGTAAATGTGAGCCCTGAGTCGTTGATCGTCCAAACGGTGCAGAAGCCGGTCAGACTCGTTGAGATCAGCAGAAGCGTAAGTAAAAGGTTCTTCATCTTTTTATGAGTTGGTTGCCCAAATGTCCATGGAAATGATGAAAATCACTTCACGTGTAGGGGTGAAAATGACGCTTCGGCGATGAAAAGGGTAAGGCTGGCACCTCTTCATGGGGTTAATCTCCCAAAGGAGCGGGTTCAACGAAATATTGCTGTAAACCACCTCAAACGGCGGTGCCTGCCGCAGGCCCGCCGATACCCTTCGAGTATGATTTGTACGGGACAAAGTGTTTGCGTATATTGCTGGAAAGGCAACGAAAGTCCTTCAGTCTGTTTCCATTCAGGCCATTTAACGTAGAAAAATATGAAAAACCTGCTGTTCTTTTTAGCGTTTGGATTCTCAATGATGTGCTTCGGGCAAACAAATACTCCGAACACGTTAGACAAAAAAAATATCGAAGAAATGAAACAATATTTTTATGAAATAGATGATGCTTTTAACCGGGCTATGGTGACAAAGGACTCAATATTTTTTGTTACCCATTTTGCAGAATCGTACATAAACTGTACACCATTGGGGGAGGTCAACTCCAAAGCAGATGAAATTGCAACCTTACTAAAACTTCCGCTTCAACTTGTAGAGAGAACCGCTTTGCAATATGACATATTTAAGTATTCAGATAAAATTGCAACAATGTCCGTCACAAAAAAATTGACAAGAAAAGATGCAACGATTTCCTACGTTAGGCGAACAATTATTTACGAACTCATCGATGGCAAATGGCTCATCGTTTCCGGACAGGGGACGAGTGTTTTGGCAAAATACATAGATAGACCATAACTGATCGGTTGAGGCGTCTCACACATTCATATTCCCCTGATTTAAACATCTGCCCCAGGGTTGTCAGCGGTAATGCCCCAAAGGTACCCCTGCGCGGGTAGAGGGTCGTACTAAGAATCCGTAGAAATTTGAATCGCTTTCCGGATTAAGTCCGTTTTTTTGTATTTTGATTCTTCGATTTCAAAATAGTCATACATTCTGCGCAGCGCAGAGCCTATGCCGTCCACGCTCATAAAAACCTGTGTGGCGATTTCTTTGTTGGAAATAACCGGATTCCGGGATAAGACATTCAAAACATTCCAATCGGTCTCATTGAGTCTTCGCTGGATGGCGGTTTCAATTTTTACCCGGTCAAGCTGAAAGGTTTCTGTAGCTCCGGAAATCATGAATGTCCCGCTTTTTTTAAGTTTTTCGATTTCTTCAACCAGTTCTTCTCTTCTTTTCCGGTCGGAATGGATTCTTCTTCTGAAATAGAAAAATATGGAGGAGACCAACAGGACAAATACGAACACCGTAACACTTAATTTTATGATCTGACTTCTTTTTAACTCTTTTTCTGATTGTTCAAATGATTTTTGGGTTTCTAACAGTTTGATCTTAAACTCTTGATTTACAGCCTCTTTTATTAGTTCCAGGTTACTTTGTTCTTTTACGATGCTGTCATTATACACCACATACTGATCATACATGTTGTGCGAAAGTTCCATTTTCTGGGTTCCCTTGTAGCACTTGTACAATAAGTTATAAAGGCTTGCTTTGGTTTTTTTATCAGAATTTGCATCCAGCATCGCCAGCGCCTCTTCGCCGATCTGAGTAGCTTTATGTATATCCGATTCTACATAGAGTTCTGCCATCAGAATCTTGTTTTCTATGACTTTAGACGTATTTCCTAATTGTTGACTCGCTTCCAAACTTTTATGGATATAGGCCAATGCCTGGTCTGTCTGATTGGATTTCTGCAATGATTTTGCTAATAAAATATAACAGTCTATGATAGCCAGCAGGTTATTGTTTTCTTCAAATAATGTCAGGGCTTTCTCCGCATTTTTAATGGATTGGCTGTAATCCTTTTTTTCAAAATCAATAGCGCCAATATTTAAGCTGACATATCCCACTTTATCGTGAAGGTTTAATTTTTTATATTTTTCCCGGGCTCTTTCAAAATAATCTAATGCGATCTCATTGTTTTTGATGTCAAAAAACACCAGGCCCAGATTCCCTAAAACGGCTGCTTCACTTTTTTCCTCTTTAGCCTCTTCAAATATCTTTAAAGAGTAATTGTATTGACGTATCGTTTCTATAAACTTGCCTTGTTCCCGGTAAACAGAAGCTAAATTGGCATACAAACGGGCCAGTGAAACTTTGTCATCCAGCGTGATCTGTATTTGTATAGCATCCTCTAAATTTTCTTCGGCTTTTTGGATATTATCTTTAGTAAAAAAAGCAAAACTTCTCTCACTCAGAGCATTCACCTTCTCTTTATCGTTTTGTTTTTCCGCTGCCAGCTGTAAATGATACTCAGTCAGTTGAAGTACGTAATCGGGCTGAGCGAACGTATTGTGCTCGTAAAACCTGTGGAGCGCATTAAATCGTAAAGAATCTGAAAGGGTAACGTCTTCCCAAATTGCTTTTACGTTTTCAGGCTTGTTTTGTGCATAAGCGCCAATGGATGACAGGCAGGTGAACATTACGGCCAGGAATAAGCGTTTTGCCGATCGTTTAGTGCTCATACTTCTGTATCATAATCGCCTTTCGTAATGGCTGTCAAGGTCTTTACAAACGTTATGGGTAACGTTTCGTTTTTCACTGACCCAAACAAATATAACCCCGTATCCTCAGATTTACAAGTGGCCGCAAAAGTCCGGGCTATCCCGGAGGAGATGGGCGTATGCTGCAAGGCAAGGCCTGTACGGCGTGCGGCCGAGGCAGGAATATACAATCAGTTGATTATAACCACCTTACAACCAAACATATCAGCCCTGAGCGTAAGCCGAAGGGTATGTAGTGGGTACCCGTACCGGCCCGGGCAGGTGGAGACGCTGCATGTGCGCAGTCGGGAGTCTGCCTGACGACCGACCTGGTGTATTGCCTCAGAGCGGTAGTAAGCGGGGGGGGGCAGGGCCTGATTAGCGGCCATAGGGGTATCAGCCTGTCAGGCGGCATCAGCGGGCTTGTGGGATAGGGTGTTGTGTCGGGTCGGAGCGGGTGCTTGTGGGGAACGGTTTCAGGCTTGGCGAAGGTGGCGATTTTTAGCACTAAATTTTATTAGATGCAAAAATTTAAATTTAGCACTTAACTGCCATAGAAGTACAAAATCCCCACTTTTGTAAAACGGCTGTTATGCCTTTGCCCTTTTTTTCGTCCTTTTTATTACTGTGTGGGCTTATCAGCTCCTTTGAATTCTTTGTTTGGCTTTATGCGGTTGTACCAATGCAAATGTACTACCTAAGGTGTGTATTTAGTTATAGAAAAATTAAACTAATTTCTTAGTTTTTAAAAATATTTAAAATTTTTTTTATAGAGCCATTTTTAGATCTGTTATTTTGTATTTTAGTATTTTCGCTTTCATTAGATTGATATATTGAAAAATATTCCAAAAATTGCTTTTTAATTTGTTTGTTTATATCCCTCATATTCTTGTAAGAAGATACATTTATACAAGTTGAGAGATATGTTTTTAACTGTTCTCCCAAGTCTATTCTAAATTCTGATTTTACCTTTTTACTGATACTTTCAGCTCTAAACTCTATGTATTTCATTTTATCTTCATCACTCAACAGAGTAAAAATACACTTATAATCAAATCTAGACCTTAATTCAGGTGAAATTATTTTTTTGAAATTTTCTTTTGAAATATTTGAAGTAAATACTATAATAAAACCATTCAAATCCATTTCTTCTCCTAAAGAACTTGTCATTTTCCCACTCTCTAAAACTTCTAAAAAATAATTGAATAAAGCTGAGTTAGATTTTTCAAATTCATCAATTAGTAAAATTCCTATATCTGTTTCACGCACTTTCATAAAAATTTCACCATCATCGCTTCCGATATATCCTCTTGCTGAACCAATTAATGAACTTAACGAAAATTCATTACTATAATTTCCGAAATTTATTTTAGCAAGTTTCTTTTCTCCTTTCAAACAATTAAAAATTGTTCTTGCTACTTCTGTTTTTCCAACACCAGATTCTCCCATTAGGAAAAGGGACAAAATCTTGTGCTCTCCTAATTTATTGAATATTCGAAATGTTCTGATTTGTTGCTCAAAATCTGTTTTAAATTTGGAGTGCCCGTAAAGACTATTTTTGAACTCATTAAAAAATTGGTCTAATTCATTATCGCTTAAATCAATTATTTTTTTATGCCTTTTGGATACCAACTGCTTTTCGTCATTTAGCGATTCCGTTTCTTCCTCTTCTTTTACAAAGGAATCTCTATCTACATTTTCAAAAGCATCAAATATAAAGCGTAGCTCGTATTCTAATTTTTCTCTTTTAGAAACATCACAAATAAAAAAAGGAGTTTCATCAAATTGGTATATTATCTGCTCAAAAATAGATTGAATACTATTATATTCTGTAAGGGCAGAAATGTCAATTATTTCGCTATTTATATCAATTTCTTTAACCAGGGATACATTACAAATTAATTTGGTTATACTTGTAATTGAGTAGCCTTCCAAAGTTTTTGAATCTTTGAAATCATAATAATCGTCTTTTTTATAAAAAAATAAAACTTTGCCCACCGATAGTTATTTTATGTTTACGTTTTGGATAATGGCAAGCAAATCAATATAATTATATTCATTTCCGTCTCCTGAGCTTTTAAAAGTAAACTGATTATTAACTTCACTAAGTTTATAATGACTTTCTTCTATCTCCTCATCTTCTTTACTTAAAGGGAGAGCGTTTTGTAGTTGTCCTAGTTCTTGAAAATATTGGAATGAATTTTTTAAGTCGTCCACTTTAATTTTTCCTTTATACAATCCTATTACCGAAACTTTACCTACAAAAAGATCATCTACACTATAAGAACTTTCAAATTCACTTTCAAAAGTTAATGGAATTTTAATTAATATATTATCGTCGTCTTTAAATTTGCCTTTGATTTTATAAGCGTAATCTTTGAACATTGAATTAAAAAGATTATTCATATCAAATCCGTTAGCTCCTGGAACAACTAAATCTTTCATTGCTCCACTATTAATGAATTTTACAATCCGTAGCTCACCTTCGTTTTCAAGACTTAATTTAACATTATCAATTCTAAGTAATTCACCTTCTTCAATAGAAGAAAAATCTTCTACTATTTTAGATTTTTCAATTATGTCGTTTAGAATTACGGATTTAGTTGTTTTAATTTCAAAGGTTTCAAATACCTTTTTCGAGCGCAAACCTTTTAACTCTCCAGATGCTTCTACTTCACTCAACTTAAACCAATCCATAAAGTTGATGCCGAGTTTAGTTTTCATAGATGCCTGAACTTCTCCTGTAGCATCATTGGTAATTTCTTTATTTAAAGAAATTACATTGCTAAGCATCATTTTTATTTCATAAACTTTTGGAAAATTTATATAGTATATATTGAAAATCATATCTTTTGAATTATTCATATTTATTAAAATTAATGTTTTTTATTCTCTGGTGGGCTTTAGGGTGACACATAACACTCAAATGTTTATGTTATTGCGCAAGCAATATACACCAACACTGTTTTTCACGCAAGGTTTCCTCGGAAAAAATCGGTGGGCCTGCGGGATCGGTTTTGCGCCGGGTAGGAGATGTCCAAGTGTTTACGCTGCTTCCACCAGTATATACGCAATAACATCCAAGCAGTTGCGCATATATCCCCAAAATTAGAATTATGTACGCAAGTTTTTTTCCCTCCACGAGAATACATCCGCATCATCCAGGGGCTTAGGGGAGTGTCCGCTTCTCCTCGCAGCACACAAAGACGCCTGCTTTCTTCCCCCAACTCCTTCGGCTGCCCGCCGCCCAAAAGTAACCCGGCAGATCCCCATATCAGTCCGCTGTCTGTCTTCTTGTTGCTTCTCCTCTCTGCACAGCTCCTTGGGGAGGTCGCAGACCTGTGGCATCACCTCAGAGAGGCAGTAAGCGGATCGCGCTGCACCCCGTAACATACTTTTACACATCCTTTACCTCCTTTTACAAGGCCCGTGCGGGCAGCCATTTTCCCGCCTGTATCTTCGCTGCATGGTTTCACTAACTCCCTTAAAGTCATGCATCTCCCCATTGTTGCGTTGCTGTTTTGTTTTCAATCGTTTATCCCTCGTACACAGGCACCGGGCGTCAGCTGCCGGCAGGTAGAACGTGTGCAGCCAGCGGCGGTAAACCTGATCTTTCAATCCACAGACGGTGGACAAACCTGGCAGGACGTCAGCGGAGGGCTGCCTGAAAACTTGCAGGCCGACGGATTTTTTGTCGGTGAGACCGGGATCTATATAGGTGCTGAGCACACCATGTATTACAGCAGCACCACCTCCCATACCCCTGCCTGGCGAAAAGCGATATACCCCTACAGCCTCCATGCCACCGTTTTGCCCAGTGGCATGACCTGGAAACACGCCCTGGAGCAGGGCGGGCGGACCAACATGGTGGAGTCAGGCGGCGTACGCATCCGCACCAGCGATCAGGGCATCCTGCGCTCGACTGACGGGGGCGAAAACTGGGAGGTTGTGATCAGCGAAGGGGGTGTGGGCATTGCCGTGGAGCGCATCGAGGGCGGATTTGCCGCCATCACCTACAATGGAACGTCCAGGACCCGCAGGGTGCGCATTTCTGCCGACGGAGGCAAAACCTGGCAAGCCATTGACGCGGGCCTCCCGCCGTCAGCGTTGATTGCCTCTATCAAGCAGGTGGGCGGCAACTTCGTTTGTGGCCATCCTGCCGGTATTTTCCGCTCTGCTGACCGCGGCAAAACCTGGAAACACATCCTGCCTGCTGTCGGAGATAAGGTGTTTAATCTATTCGTTAGGGGCAATGTCGTGTATGCCGTACCCCAAAACGGGGGCTGCTGAAAAGTCATCCACCGCTGGCAACTGGCTCAGGGCTGATGCCCTGAGTCTTTTGTCTTTAGGGGTATGCTCCGTTTTGTCCGCATCCCTCACCCCTCCTCCCGGCTCCTGCCCGTACGCATGTCCTGTACCCGGCGGTAGATGGAGATCAGGAAACCAGCGGTCAGGATAAACGTCCCCAGCCAGAGCAGGTTGATAAAGGGTTTGCGGATGGCTTTGATGATCACAAAGTCAGCCTGCGGGTCCACTTGCCGGGCCTGGAGCTGGATCAGGTTTTGCTCGGGCTGCACCCCCACAAAGGCAATATCAAGGCCCAGCTCGGGGATATTGTCCGCTACCATGCCGGGGGTATTCCCTTTGATCACAAACATGGGCATCGCCCCGAAGGTGTCCCGCCCGCTGAAGGCTATCACCTGTGCCGCTGCTGCGACATCGTATGCCTGGGCTTCCGGTCTCCCGCTCAGGTTGCGGACATTGGCGAGGAAGAGGGTCGCATTGCCGATACGGGCCGTATCCCCTACCCGGAGCGAAAAATCATAATACCGGGGTTCCAGGTTGCGGGGATCGGGCAGGCTGGAGGTGTAGACATATATATCCTGGTTCCAGAATACCTTGCGACCGGGATGGGAAATGATCCCTGTCTGGTCGGCATTCATCTCAGCCTCGGGATACACCACAAAGGTCCGGGCGGTATCTGCCTGTGAGCGGAACTGAAGCCCGTACAGGGTGCGGTTGTTCACCATTTTGGGCTCAAATCCCGCCAGGTCTTCGTTCATCATGCGCTCGATGAGGGCCATATCCAGCTCCCCTTCGACCTTTTCGCCTGACTCCGCGGTGTGAGAGGTAGGCTGTACCCCGTCTGTTTGTTTCAGAAACGGGCCACGGGGCTGTACGGTCGCGTAACGATTGCCTTCTTTGTCGCGGAAACTCAGCTTAAAGTGGGTCGGCGACTCCTCCAGCACATCCAGGTCTGAGACGGGAGGCTGGGCCGTCTTGCGCCCGATATATTGCACCGAAAAACCCGTGATCGGCATTTCGAGGCCGTTGTACAAACGTACGTTGTCTATTTTTTCCTGCTCGGGAAAATTAGCCAGGTCTGCTGGTACGATATTTTTGGAGATAATCTCATCATATCCGGACGAAAACAGTATCCCCAGCAACATCAGCGCAAAACCAATATGCACCACCGTGCCGCCCATGACCTTGAGGCCCTTGCGGTTGCGGGCGATCAGGGAAAAGAGGACATCTGCATTGGCAAAAAAGCCAAACAGGGCTGAGTACAGCAGAAACTCATCCGCCAGGGCCATAAAAGCAAAACTGACGTACCCCATGGGGCCTTTTTCGAGGTAGGAGGCAAACTCTGCGTCGTAGTTGAAGTGTTTTTGCCCCCAAAACAACGCCACCAGGATGGCACTGCCCGTCAGTACGGCGAGCAAAAAAGGCCTGAAAAGGGCATCTCCGGTGCTTTTGGCGCGGCCCAGCTTCCACCAGAGAAACTGTCCGATCCCCGATACGGCACCAAAGAGGATGGCAAACCAGACATTCCACTGGTAATAAAACAGCTGGACATTAACGGGCGGGGCAATATCGGTCCCAAAAATCTGATTAAAGACCGGCAGGGAGGTTGTAATGAGGATAACAAGGCCTGAAAAAGAAAAAATCAGCACCCCGAGAAACAGCATAAACTCCGGTGACCAGAGTTTGCTCTCGTCCTCCCGCTGCGGGATGGAGCGCCAGCGCAGGGCCATCAGCACCGCCACGATACCGGCATAAATCGCCACGAGTACGATCAGCTGGCCTGAGAGGCCCAGGTCCGTAAACGTGTGGACGGAGGTATCTCCCAGTACCCCGCTCCGGGTGAGGAAGGTACTGTAGAGTACCAGCAGGAATGTGCTGATAATCAGGAGTTGGGTGAGGCGGAGATAGGCTTTGCTTTTCTGATAGATCAGCATGCTGTGCAGGGCAGCGACCCCGCAGAGCCAGGGTACAAGAGAAGAGTTTTCGACCGGATCCCAGTTCCAGTATCCTCCGAAATTCAGCGTTTCATAAGCCCAATATCCCCCCATGATGATACCTACCCCGAGGATCATGACCGAAAAAGACACCCAGGGCATCGCCGGGCGTATCCATTCGTGGTATTGCCCTTTGATCAGGCCTGCCACGACAAAACAAAAAGGAATCGTCGTAGAGGCAAATCCCAGAAACAGGGTCGGCGGGTGAATCACCATCCAGTAATTCTGGAGGAGGGGGTTCAGGCCGTTGCCGTTGGTAGGGATAAAGTTGGGATCATCCACATACACGGGGTCATCCAGAAAGACGGTTTTGAGCAGGATAAAGGGGTTGCTGCCGAGCTTCCACGACTCAGGCACAAACTGGGTTCCGACAAACGCCAGGGCAAACAGCAGGAGACCCGCCACAATTTCCCATACCTGATAGGGTTTGCCGATAGCAGCCTGCCGGAGGTATGCCCCAAACAGCACCAAAAATCCCATGGAACCCAGGGCCATAACCCAAAATCCTGCTGTAGCCAGCGATAAGGTACTGAAGTCAGGTATCAGCTCAAACGGTACGCCCATCTGTCCCCGGACAAGCATCAGCAGCAGGGAGGCTCCCAGCAGGACACCGCCGAGATGGTAAGCGCCACCGAGCGGCAGGGAGGTCCGCGCCTGGTACCAGCGCCAGCCGAGGTACAGGGCCGGCAACAGGGCCAGGACCAGGTACATGCCCCAGGTCAGGGTTTCGCCGGTATATACACCCAGCAGCATGGAGGTCAGGATCATCTCGACGGAGGCCAGCAGCCCCATGATCATATTGCGCCAGGGCGTAGGACTCCGCATGACCAGCAGTCCCAGGATACAGTGCCAGAAGCTCCAGAGCAAAAAACTACCCTCCTGCCCTTCCCAAAAGCAGGAGATCATAAAGTGTACCGGCAACTCATTGGAGGAGTGGGACCAGACGTAGTGGTACTCGTACTGGTGGGTGTAGATCAGGTAAAACAAGGTCGCCACAATCCCCAGCACCCCGGCCACATGTGCCCAGAACCCGCCTTGCCCGAGCTGCTCCCATCGGCGGCGCTCAGCGTCCGCATACCGATCCGCCATCAGGTAGCTGATGGTAGCCACCAGTGCCCCGGAAAACGCCAGGGACACAAACATTTCACCTGCTTTCCCGCCGGTAAACCAATCCATGTTATTCGCAGTAGGTTGAAAATGAGGTCACAAGTACGCCCAGTAGATCAGTTGCCGGTGATCGTTTCCGGCTCATACTTAGAAGGACACTTCATGATGATTTTGTCCGCGACAAATTCACCTTTTTTGTATCCGCCTATAACCACGATTTTTTCAGCCTGATGGAAGTTCTCGGGCATGGGATCGTAGTATTTCACCAGCTCCATGCGGCTGAGGGTGTCCTGGAGATAAAAACTAAACAAGTCACGGGTATCATCATATACCGCCTGCTCGCGGTTGACCCAGGTGCCGACAATGTGTACTTCACGGCCGGTCTGCCGGGCGGTCTCAAAATCTGTATAGATGCTGGCAGTGCCGGCAAAGTTGAGACCCAGGGCGACGATAAACACCGCCATGACAACAAGGACTACGATATGGACTGGTTTCATAGGATATAAAGGTATCAGAACGCCCCTGGGGCAGATCAGGATTCAGATTTTTCGAGGGATTCGACTTGTTTTTCCAGCGCAGAGAGGCGACGGGCGGTCAGGAGCATCAGCCCGGTCAGGAGACCGAGGATCAGGATCATCACAGCCATGACGGCATATACTTTGTCACTGGCCAGCAACCAGCCCCTGGCCGTGTCCTGAAGCAAACGTGAGGTAAGGTGATTCATCGGGTCGAAGATTGGTGGGTATAAGCCCTGAGGGCACGCCATTCTTCCAGCCGCAGGGCGAGGTGCACCAGCCGGGTCCGCAACTCATATGCCCATACCCCCATGAGGATAAATCCCAGCATGGTCGGATAGAGGATGAGGCGAAACTCATTGCTGATCTGGTCTTTTTTGAAGATAAAAGACCCCTTGGCAGCAGTCGGATGAAGGCCCTCAAACATTTTGGGCACAATAAAAAACAGCGGAATCAGGGTAGCAAAGGCAAAAATATTGTACACAGCGGCAATACGGGCCCGCTGGCTGGGTTCTTTGAAGGAAGCCCGGAGCTGAAAATACGCCAGGTAAATCAGCAATCCCACCAGGGCACATACCTGGATCGGATCCCAGGCCCACCAGGACGAAAACTCATGGCTGGGACGGTCCGCAGCCCAGGATACGCGTGACCAGATGATCCCTGTCGCCAGGCCCAGTATATTAAATATCACCCCGATCCGGGCCGCCTCTGTCGCCCGGATATCTGACAGCAGCGGGTTTTCGGTCTGTACACGATCCGGATCCATCAGCAGCAGGAGCCGGATGCTGTGGTAGAGCGACATCCCCATCAGGGTCAGCATCGAAAACCACATCGGTACGTGATAAAACATGATGCGGGCACTCTGCTGGAGTGCGGGCAACTCCGGCAGGGTCGCCATCATGCCATATATAATGCCATACAGCAGCAGCAAGACTGCCAGCAGCTGGTAGGCGATCCGTATGGAAGACATTCGTGTCATATGAAACCTAAACTATCTGCTCCCTGGATTGTTGGCGCGGGCATCATACGATTTGCTGGCTACTTCCAGATCAGGGCTTCAAATATCGGGAGTATTTTTGATGAATACAGGCAAAATCTACCGAAAGATTCTGATACCTCACTCTCGCCACACAAAAGGATACAACAGTACCGAGGCGACAGCCAGTGCCAGGGTGATACCCGCCAGGTACCAGAGGTTGTTTACGCCCGTTGTGACGGCCAATCCCTCAATCGCATATCGCGAATACCGTATCAACAACAATAACACCGGCACGGTCAGCGGAAAACTCAGCACAGCGAGCAGGGTGGTACTGTTGTCTGCCCGGGCGGCTATCGCGCTGATCAGGGTCAGGTTGGCTGCAAAACTGCTGCTGCCCAGCACCACAATCCCCGCCATCATGGCAGGATCTGCGGGTACCTGCTGGCTCAGAAATATATATACGCCCAGGGTCAGCAGCGCGATCAGGGCCATCAGGACGGTATTGTAGATGATCTTGGCGATCATGACTGAGGCAGGCCGGGCCACGCCATAGAGATACATCAGGTGTGCCACCTGCTCCGCCATAAAACTTTTGGCGACCGCATTGACGGCGACAAACAGGATCATGATCCAGAACAGGATATTCCAGGTCTGGAGCGATAGTTGCCCCGCAAATGCCAGCGAGATCACCACCACCATGCTGATCACGTAGAGCAGGAGTCCATTAAACGCGTATCGTTGCTTCCACTCCAGCAGCAACTCTTTGTATATCAGGGTAATAATCTCTCGCAGCATATCATCAGACATAAAAAGCCGCCCGGAGCGGGACGCTCCGGGCCGGTGGCAGGTTTATTTTGCCAAAAATGGATACCGGTAGTCCACCGGCGGGACAAAGTTCTCCTTGATCGTCCGGGCTGATACCCATCGGAGCAGGTTGAGGTAGGAACCGGCTTTGTCGTTGGTGCCGGAAGCACGGCCCCCTCCAAAGGGCTGCTGCCCCACGACTGCACCTGTCGGCTTGTCATTGATATAAAAATTGCCGGCACTGTGCTGCAGGCGGCGGGAGGCCGTCTCGATCACATACCGGTCCTGGGCAAACAAAGCGCCGGTCAGGGCGTACCCGCTCGTGCTGTCCACCAGCTCCAGGGTCTGCTCAAACTGGTCATCCTCATATACATACACCGTCAGCACCGGGCCAAATATCTCTTCGCACATGGTCACCGACTGCGGGTGACGGGTGAGGAGGATCGTCGGCGCGATAAAGTACCCTACCGACTTGTCATAGGTCCCGCCAGCCAGCACCTCGACCTGCGGATCAGCCTTGGCCTGGTCTATATAGGCAGCGATCTTATCAAAAGCCCGCTCGTCTATAACGGCATTGATGAAATGTGAAAAATCAGCCGGATCTCCCATCGTAAAAGTCGCCACATCTGCCAGTACCCGATCCATAACAGGCTGATACAGAGAGGCTGGCAGGTAGAGGCGGGAGGCGGCAGAACATTTCTGCCCCTGATATTCAAACGCTCCGCGGGATATGGCTACAGCTGCAGCCTCCACATGGGCAGAGGGGTGTACCAGGATAAAATCTTTGCCACCGGTCTCACCTACGATCCGGGGATAACTTTTGTACCGGTGAATATTCTCCCCGATGGTTTTCCAGATCCGCTGAAAAACCCCTGTAGAACCCGTGAAATGAATCCCCGCAAAGTCCGGGTGGCTGAAGACCACCTCTCCCACGGTAGGGCCGTCCACGTAGATCAGGTTGATCACCCCGTCCGGCAGCCCGGCCTCACGCAGCACCTGCATGATCATGTGTGCGGAGTAAATCTGGCTTTCGGCGGGTTTCCAGACACAGACATTGCCCATGAGGGCGGCAGATGCGGGCAGGTTGCCAGCGATCGCCGTAAAGTTGAATGGGGTCAGGCAAAATACAAAGCCCTCCAGCGGCCGGTACTCCAGCCGGTTCCAGATACCCGGAGACGACTCGGGCTGCTGCTGGTATATCTGCGCCATGTAGGCGACATTAAACCGGAAAAAGTCAGCCAGCTCTGCTACCGCATCTATCTCAGCCTGGTAGATATTTTTGGACTGGGCCAGCATGGTAGCAGCGTTCATGCGGGCACGCCAGGGTCCGGCGATCAGGTCAGCCGCTTTGAGAAATATCGCTGCCCGGTGTTCCCAGGCCAGTGCTTCCCACTGCGCCTTGGCTGCCAGGGCGGCACTGATCGCCTGCTGCACATGCGCTGCCCCCCCGCGGGCGTAGTGACCCAGGATGTGCCGGTGGTTGTGCGGGGAGCTGACCGGTATCCGTGTCTCCGTAAATACTTCTTCGCCGCCGATATACATCGGAATCTCCAGCGACTGTCCCATCATGGCAGCGAGGGTATGCTGCACCTCGGCACGCTCCGGACTCCCGGGTCCATAGGCGCGTAATGGCTCATTGTGCGGGGTGGGGACGTGAAAAAAACCTTTCTCCATAAGCTTGTTGTTAATTGGGGGCTGCGGCAAATATAAGGTTATCTCTGGTTAATACCGGTTACCCTGGTTACAGACTCCGCAGGATGAGCAGGTAAAAAATAATAACAACTTTAATAGTTTCACTCCGGGTTTTCACTTATCTTGCTCTCAAAAAAGTAAGTATTACTATGATCCAGATCAAAGTAAACGAAATGGTTTACCTCAAGGACCCGGATAGTACCGATCTTGGGCGTATGATCGTCCGGGACGGAATATACCTGATAGATGAAATGGGGTTTGAACACTTTACCTTCAAGAAATTGGCCGCCCGTATCAACTCCACGGAGGCCTCTATCTACAGGTATTTCGAAAACAAACACAACCTTCTCACCTACCTGGTGGCCTGGTACTGGAACTGGCAGGCACACCAGCTGGAGTTTCTGACCCACAATATTGCCTCTCCGGTCGAGCGGATCAAGATCGCCATGCAGATCGTCACCCAGCCCCACCGGATCGAGAATGGCCTGACACAGCTCAGTGCCGATATTGACAAGGCAGCCCTGCACCGGATCGTAGTGTCGGAATCATCCAAGTCATATCTGAGTAAGGAAGTAGACCAAAACAACCAGGAGGGGTATTTTCTGAGCTACAAACGTTTCTGCCGGCACATCGCGGACCTGGTGCGGGAGATCAATCCACAGTATCCCTACCCGACGGCCCTGACGTCCATGCTCCTGGAGTCTGCCCACGATCAGTTTTTTTTCGCAGCTCACCTACCCCGGCTTACAGAGATCAAAAAAGATGACTATGACCTGCTGACGGACTTCCTCCTGGACATCGTGCTGCGGGTGACGCGGGCGTGACGTTGGTTCGGATCAAATGAAGCCGTACCTTTGTGCCAGATGCAGAAACAGGCTTATGGCGAAACGACCTCTCACCCGTGTAGAACTCATCATTCTGATCTCGACTGTCAACTGTGTGATCCTGCTCCTGGGGTATCTGGCCTGTAATAAACGCCCTAACCGGGACATTTATATCCCGCGCAGCTATGAAGGCTGGGTCAGCATACGCTACGGCGTACCGGGAGCACCGGCCATTGATCAGGCAGATGGCGTAGAGCAGGTGGCGATTCCCGACTCCGGGGCCCTGGAGACCTCCGACCCACTCCATACCGGGTGGCGGCGCACGAGATACTTCTGGACAGGAGACGGCGACACGACCCTGATCCCGGCCATGGTCGAGCAGGACCAGCAGCCCTATCTGTACATTCACGACCTGCGACAGCTCTCCCGCACCTGGGAGTATGTGGCCATATCCCTCCAGCCCGGACAGGACACGACCTTTTGGGATAAAACCCGGATCGAAAAATCCCGGTACGGACGAATCACCTACACGCCCGGACGCAAGTCGCTGGAGTACTTTTATGTGACGGCTGCGCCACGTCCCGTTTCCTTCATCCCGCCTGCCCTGGTAGCGCCTGAGGCCTTGCAGTCGGTCGAGGACAGGGCCATCCCGATCAAGTAAAAACAACCCTCTCTGATACAAGTTATATCATATACCCCCTGTCTCACCCATCAGGTACCAGCCTGGCAGCCGATATTAACTGTTCACGCCTGCACTGGTAACTGGTTGACAGACAAGGTTTATTTTCTGCCTGCAGTTCGTCTTACGCCACGTGCTGCCTTCCTGACCCGCACCGGCTTGTCCTTGTATATTCTGCCGCGCCTGTGGCTGTTTTTTTCGTAAGAACTTTTACTTTTTCTCCGATTATGCCCGTAGCAACCGTTTCACCCGACTTTAACAATACTGAGCTGGCCTTCAAAGCAAAATCCCAGGCCCGGCTCCTGCGCACCTACTGGATATACAAGCTGATAGACAATCCTTTTTTGACCAAGGTCGGCCCGCCGATGTTATCTGCCGCCTTGCGGATGGGACTGCCCGTCCAGGGGCTGGTGCGTGATACCTTGTTTGAGGTGTTCTGTGGGGGAGAGTCCCTGCCGGAGACGGCTGCCACCTCCCGTTATCTCCATGCCTACGGGGTGAAAACCATCCTCGACTACTCGGTAGAGGGCGAAAAAAACGAAGCTGGATTTGATGCGACCTGCCAGGAGATAGAAGCCACCCTGCTGCACGGCGGGCAGATGGATGAGGTAGCCTTCAGCGCGTGTAAACTCACAGGGTTGGCCTCCTTTGACCTGATGGAAAAAATGCAGCGCGGTGAAGCCCTCTCACCTGACGAGCAGGTATCCCTCGACCGGGTCCGTGCCCGGCTGGACCGGCTGGCCAGTACCGCTGCGGCTCAGCGTACACCTTTATTTATAGATGCAGAAGAGTCCTGGATTCAGGATACGATAGATATGCTGGCTGAGGAGGTGATGGCCCGGTACAATACCCAGTTTCCCTGTGTTTATACCACGGTACAACTCTACCGGCATGACCGGCTGGCCTACCTGGAAAACCTGATCCGGCGCAGCCGGGAGCAGGGATATATCCTCGGGGTGAAACTCGTCCGCGGTGCCTATCTTGAGCGTGAAAACGACCGGGCAGCCCAACTCGGCTACCCTACCCCTATGCAGCCTGACAAGGATAGCACAGACCGGGACTATGATGCAGCCCTCCGCCTCTGTGTGGAGCATATAGATCATGTGGCCATCTGTGCAGGCACCCACAATGAAGCCAGCAGCCTGTACCTCACCCAGCTCATGGCCGATCGTGGTCTCCCGCCTGACCATCCGCATGTATGGTTTGCGCAGTTGCTGGGGATGTCAGACCACATCTCCTTCAACCTGGCTCATCATGGGTATCAGGCCGCCAAATACCTCCCATACGGCCCTGTAAAAGCCGTAATGCCCTATCTGATCCGCCGGGCCAATGAAAACACCTCCATCGCAGGCCAGTCAAGCCGGGAGATGGAGCTGCTCTCCCGTGAGCTGCGACGCCGCCAGCGCACCCGGTGAAAACACCCGCGCGGATATGTCGTATAATGCCGCATGAAGTACCTCAATCCCCTGATGATCCTGGAAGTGGATGATGACCGCCTCCGGGCCGGACTGGATGCTGATTTTTTGCGGATGGAAAAACGCCGCCTCCTGGCTGAGCTGGAGCTCAGCGGCGAGTCTGCTATCGTCATCGGCAGTCACGAGCTGGACCGCACGGCCATCCTGCAACTGTTTACAGACTTAGCACAGGGAGACACCCTGGCTTATCATCTGCGGGTGTATCAGATGCCATCTCTGCTTGACTTCCTGGACAGCGCTGCCTTAGCGTGGTTCTACAGCGGTGATGTCCTGCAACTGGCGGCACAGCCGGAAGACTTCCGGGTGTTTATTGCGCCATATTACAGCCATCAGTTCAACAAACGTTTTTTTCATGCCTTCCGGCAGCTTGATACGGCCGAGATACAGGTGATGACACGGGAGCCGCTGATGATCCCGGAAGCCTGGCATGCGGCAGCCTGGCAGGATACCTACCGCCACCTTCATATGCATATACGCGAGGCGCTGGACCTGGCGGATACCCTGCGTACCCGCCCACCCGGACCTGAGTTGCAGGAACTGATGGATGAAAACTGGCTGGCGCTGCTCAATGTCCTCCCGCCTTACTTCGCCCGCGCACGGGAGGGATATGCCGAGGCACTGTATGCTGTCGCACAAGCAGTACAAGAAGCACACCAGCGTGCCCAACTGGCAGCCCTGCTCCTGCGGCAGGCCGCCCGCCTTGATATACCGGAGTCGCTCCGGGAGCGTTGCCTGGCACAAGCACAACGGCTTGCACCTGCATCTGGCTGGGAGTCCCAGACCCCCCTGGGCCGCAAGCAGAAATCCTTTCCGGTCAGGACCCTGCTCCTGATCGCCGCAGGGGTTGCCGCATTGGCCTGGTGGCTGTTTAATATGTGATATATTGCGAAGGCAGTATTAAACTTCCTTTTTTTCTTACATATTTATTTATCACGTATCTAACATAACAACCCGCTAGTCTTACAATACAAAGCCTAATTTTTCAAATTAAGCCCATTTTATTATTTTTTAGCGCAGATCACTACATCAGACACACGACTGCTTTCTTACCTGTTTCATATATTCTTCTTTACTTTGGTCCAGGCAAACAGAGATACACCTGTCACCGGTCCGGACCAGCCTCCCCCGCTTCCGTACCGTCTTCTGCCCCAGGCGGACACAGGTATGATTGTGCTTGTACTTTAATCTGTAGGTAATTTTTCTGACGGGGGGAGCCTGGTTGTCATACACAGCCAGCCTCCCGGTCTAGAAAAAAAAGCGGGAGATCCATGAAACGAAGTGCTTTTTCTGACACACTTTTTCGTGCTGGCTGGCTGTATATGGGTGGCGGCCTGGTGATGACCTGGATGCTGGTATGGATCCTGCTTCAGGGCCAGGTTAATGCTGCCGCCGTTTTACCGCCTGTGTCTCCACCTTCCCTCACGTATCAGTGGGAACAAGGTGTGCTGCGGCTCCAGCTGGTGCCAGCCAGCCATGAGCCGGTAGAGATCAGTGTTCACAAACCGGGCGGGCGGATCGTTTACAGCCGCTCCTGGCCTTATATGCCGCTGATGGTCGAGGCCGATCTGAGCTGGACTGCACCCGGTGTGTATCGTCTCCAGGTACAGACAGGCAGCCACCGCCTGACCCGCATCATCCGGCGCGAACCCTAATGCCCCAGCAAGGACCCGCAATGGTACCTTGCCGTTCTTTACCAACCTTGCCTGTCAGCCTCACGGCTGGCAGGTTTTTTTTCAGGGGTATGCCGGAGCCGTACCATCCAGACAGCGCTGAAGCCATACAGGCACATGAAATATTCCATTAGGAATTGATATTTTACTGTTCGTACGATTTTGATCCGGGCTACCAGAATCGGTACTGTTTTTGATCATGATACCTGAATGAACGCCGATCACAGGCATTTCAGATCAGACTGCTCTTCCGTAATCGTTTTCGCTCACAGTTATCCATTGTTTTCCCACGGCTTATCCGGCGGGCCCGGAGAGTTATTGGGTGAGCTATAACGTGCCCAACATTACTACCCAACCTCATTTTTTTTCATTATGCAAGATGTAAATGCTACCACAGACAAGTTTGATGCGTATCTGGAGCGTATCGAAGCCCGTGAACGTCAACAGAAGCGCCGCCAACTATTTATAGGAATTGGCCTGCTTTCTGTTGGAGTGGCGGGGTTTGCCATGTTTCGGATGCTGAGTGGTCCTGCAACCCTCCGTACCTATGCGCTGGCCAGCCTGGACCGCAGCCGGGTGGAGTCCTTGTTCCAGGAAAATCCGGCAGGTATCGTGGTGTCACACCCTGACATCGGCAATGATACCATCTTCTCCGTAGAAGACTATGCCAGCCTGGTGAGCCTGGTGGAGTATCTGGAGCAGCCTGCTTTTCTGACCAATGAAACAACAGATACAGATAGCCTGACCGTGACCGAAGTCAGCGCAGGTGGAGACTCAGCCGCCACCGTAGTGGATCCGGGCTATTTTCTGGACATCAGCAATGAGCGGGTGGCAGGCCAGGAGATTTCTTTTATAGTTGGCAATTACAATCCGGGGAGCACCTACCTGGTGGACTTTGGCAACGGGTATCGCCGCACGATCCGGGACCGCGCTGCTTATACCTATCCGCAGGCGGGGCGTTATACGGTACGCCTGATCTCCACAGATCCGGCGGGCAACCGGTTTGTGACAGCCCGAGCCATACGGGTGACAGAGCCTGGCGCAGCACCTGTATCTGCGGACAATGTCGTCATCACTGACAATACGGTGGCCCAGCCAGCAAGCCAGCCCACTACCCAGTCAACCGAACCAGTAGCCCGCATGGGAGGAGGGATGATGTCAGGCGCCTCCCGTCTTGAGGCTACCAATGTAAACGCCGGGTCTATCACCCGCAAAGCAGAGCCGGAAGTACGGCCTACCACACCCGCACCCGTCACGGGTCCCCTCATTGCGGCGGAGGTCATGCCAGAATACCCCGGTGGGATGGCAGGCATCGCCCGGTATATCTCCCGCAATACTGCCTATCCGCCCGCCGCACTTGATGCAGGTATACAGGGTGTCGTGACAGTCCGGTTTGTGGTCAATGCCAATGGCAGCGTGAGTGCGCCTCAGGTGATTAAAGGCATCGGGTACGGATGTGATGAGGAAGCCGTCCGGATCATCAGCCGCATGTCAGGCTGGACACCCGGCAAGCAGGGCGGACAACCGGTACCTGTCTATTTTACCCTCCCGGTGACCTTCCGCATGGTCAAATAAGTAATAACGTTGAGGTTCATACCGTCCGGAGGCTGCTGAGAGGCAGCCTCCTTTTGGTTTAGGGAGATTCACAAAAAGATCAACCGCCGATTTGGTTATTTGCCGGAGAAGGCTGAACTTCACCCGCTGTTAATCCCTACTGTATGAAATACCTCCTTGCTGCCCTATGTGTGGCAGTTCTCTTACCCCAATCGGTGCTGGCCCAGAAAAAAAGCAAAGCGCCCAAGGTAAAGCTGGAAACCCGCCTGGACAGCATCTCTTATGCCCTCGGCATGGATATCGCGCAGAATCTCAAGACGGCAGATGTGACCCTGAGTTCTGAAGCCTTCTTTCATGGCCTGCGTGACGTAATGGGAGGCGCAGAATCCCTGCTGGACGAATCCCAAATTGAAACCCTTCTGACGGCCTTTCAGCAGGAGGCCCAGGAAGCTCAAATGAAAAAAATGCAACTGGAAGGAGAAAAAGCCAAAGCGGAAGGTCAACTCTTCCTCAATGACAACAAAACCAAGCCCGGCGTTGTAGCCCTGCCAAGTGGCCTGCAATACAAGGTGATCAAGGAAGGCTCCGGTGCCAAACCCGCTGCTACCAGCACGGTCAAGGTACACTACGAAGGCCGCCTGATTGATGATACGGTATTCGACAGCTCCTACAAGCGCGGCGAGCCGATTGAGTTCCCACTCAACCAGGTGATCCGTGGCTGGACAGAAGGGGTACAGCTGATGTCACCCGGCTCCAAGTATGAACTGTATATCCCATTTGACCTGGGATATGGTGAGCGGGGTGCACCTCCGGTAATCCCGCCGTACGCCACCCTGATCTTTGTAGTCGAGCTGCTGGAAGTGAAATAATCACCCTCCGCCGCCATAGTCTATCCCGGCTGTATCAACAGCCGGGATTTTTTTGTTTAAAAACGGCACACTTATTGTGTTATGCTTGACTGATCCTGCAAGGCTTCCGGTCAGGCATCCAAGCCCTCCGGTGATACGTGTTTTTGACCAGACCAGCACAACCCACAGCAGGCATAAGAGGCTGTAATGTAATTTTATATAGGTATCGGAAAGGTTTGGGGGAAATCCGGTATAAAAAATCCATGTTCATAATTTTTATTTGCTTGGATTTTTGACAATACCCCCGCCTGTTAGGTTTGCGCGTTGTCTGGAAGGTGATAACGGTAAGTGTATCAGGTAAGTTCTTCAGCCCTGATTGTTCTATGATGAATAAAATACTGATTTTCATATGCTTATGGATCACAGGTGTCAGCAACCTGACGGCCCGGGAGTACTATTTTATGGCGCGTGAGGATCATTTTTATGAAAATCCTGCCAACTGGTTTCCGGCTTATCCTGGTGCTCATATCCCTGCTGAGGACAAGGTAATCATCTATGCCGATGCTTATTTCCAGGGATATGACCTTGAGGTGGATGGTATCTGTGAAGTAGCCCTGGGAATCGTAGTGCGGTCAGCGGACGGTACGATTGTGATTCGGGAGAGTGGACTGGTGGATAATAGTGGTGAGTTATTTGTAAGCCGGATTGAAAATTTTGGCCGGCTTTATAACCGGATATCAGCCATGATCCATATTTATGACTACATGGCCTATCCGGGTTCTTTTACCTGTAATTTTTTTTCGGCATCTTTTCTGGCCCTCACGAGTCTGGTCAATGAAGGGCATTTTGATAACTATAACTGGAATACAAGCCCCCGTCTTACGCTATATGCCACACCGGCACCTGTACCTCCAGCCCCCATCCGCCGGAGCCGCAGCTCCGTCAAACAATAGTTTTCCTTTTATGTTGGTATCGGGATAGATAGTCCGTGTCCATATAATTACCAGCTTATTCCGTAACTTGTGGCCGGGTTGTAAGTACCTCGATATGAAGGCAGATACCTGGAGCCGTACCAAGGACTATGTCCTGATCATCATCATTTTTGCCGTGACCGGTACTACCGCAGCGATATTTCCGCGCTGGATTATGCCGATTACGGGATTTGCCAAAGGCACCTGGCAATACTGGACTGCCTATGTCCTGCTGATCACCCCGATCTATCAGGTATTACTGCTGGGCTATGCTTTTATCTTCGGTAAATTTCACTACTTCTACGACAAACAGAAAAAGCTCCTGCGGTGGCTGCTCGGCAGAGCCCGCAAAGAGAACTAAGGCCGCAATTTGTTTGCAGCTGCGTGGGTTTTTGGGTATAATTGCCCGGTACGCTGCTTATCAGTGCTTAACCCCGTTTTATGAAACATATTATTCAGACAGCTCATGCCCCAGCGCCTATCGGGCCCTATAGCCAGGCTGTACAGGTCGGTTCCCTGCTGTACGTATCGGGTCAGGTAGGGATAAACCCCGAGACAGGCGAAGTCGTAACAGGCGGGGTCGCCGCAGAAGCCCGGCAGGTGATGCGAAACATCGCTGCGATCCTCACGGCGGCAGATGCTTCCTTTGAGCAGGTGGTCAAGACGACTATTTTTCTGCGCAATATGGAAGACTTCGGGGCCGTCAATGAAGTGTACGGAACCTATTTTACGGGTACGTTTCCAGCCCGCGAGACCGTAGCCGTAGCCGGGCTCCCTAAAAATGTCATGGTCGAGATCTCTGTGACGGCCTGGATGGGCTGAGCAGAGGTCTCCTGGAATTGCCGCCTGCCTGCCCGGCAGGTGGATACGTCTGGCAGTTTGTTATATAATTGATTTCTGACCCTTTCCTCCTTTTTCCCGTGGACGTCTCCTATATCCTCAACCACCTGGGCGAAGACCGCGAACACTACCAGTATGCGGTAGCGCCACCGCTGTTGCAGTCCAGCAATTTTGCCTTTCCCTCCATCGCGGTGATGCGCGAGTCGCTGGCCAGGGAGATGGATATCCCCTTTTATACCCGGGGTCACAACCCCACGGTAGCTATCTTGCGGCAAAAACTGGCTGCCCTGGAGGGTGCAGAGGAGTGCCTCGTATTCGGGAGCGGAAGTGCCGCTATCGCAGCCGGCGTCATGTCTGCCCTCCGGGCAGGTGATCATGTGGTGAGTGTGCAGAAACCCTATAGCTGGACGAACAAACTCCTCAACCAACTCCTGGCACGTTTTGGGATAGAAACGACCATGATAGACGGGACTGACCCTGAGCACTTCCGGCAGGCGATCCGCCCCAATACCCGGCTGTTTGTCCTGGAGTCGCCCAACTCCATGACCTTTGAGATGCAGGACTTGGCTGCCGTCGCTGCCATTGCACGGGCGCATGGGATTCAGACCTTGATCGACAATAGTTATGCGACACCGCTCAATCAACAACCCATCGCACTGGGCATAGATATGGTAGCCCACTCTGGCAGTAAGTACCTGGGAGGCCACAGTGACATCGTGGCGGGGGTACTTTGTTGTAGCCGGGCCAAAGCGGAGCAGATTTTTGCATCTGAATATATGACCCTGGGCGGGATTCTCTCCCCCCATGACGCATGGCTGATGCTGCGCGGGCTCCGGACCCTGCCCATACGCATGAACCGCGTCGCTGAGACGGCCCCGCAGGTGGTGCGTTATTTAGAGGCACATCCCTCCGTAGAAAAAGTGATTTACCCTTTTTCTCCGTCCTTCCCACAGTATGACCTGGCACTACGACAACTGAAGCAGCCTACGGGGCTTTTTTCTGTCCTCCTGAAAGCAGATCGCCTGGAAGATATAGACCGGTTTTGTGACAAGTTGAAGTACTTCATTCTGGCCTGCTCCTGGGGCGGGTATGAGTCGCTGGTGTATCCGGCGGCAGTCCTGTACACCTCTGCCCATTATGCAGACAATACACTGCCGTGGAACCTTGTCAGGCTATACACAGGTCTGGAAGATCCGGAAACGCTGATTGCTGACCTGGACCAGGCCCTGGCGCATTTGGGTAAGGCCTGAGCCTGTCCGGCCTCCGGGGATTTTTACTATCTTTAGGCCATGATCAAAATTCCGTACGGGATCAGTCATCTGCCGACAATCGTCAACGAGGGGTATCACTTCGTGGACAGGACCGCTTTTATCGAAAAAATGGAACTCAGCGGCGAGAAAACCCTGATCTTCCTCCGGCCCCGACGGTTTGGCAAAAGCCTCTTTATCAGCACCCTGGCGCATTACTATGGCCTTGAGCACCGGGAGGTCTTTGCCCAGATGTTTGGTACGTATTATATAGGGCAACATCCTACACCAAAAGTATCCTCCTACCTGGTACTCCAACTGGAGTTTAGCAGAATTGATACCGCAACAGCAGCATCAACTTATGATGGCTTTCTCAAAAATGTGCAGGTAGCTATAGCACACTTCCTCGGTACCTACTCCCACCTATGTACGCAGGAAGAACGAAAAGTCATTCTGTCCCAGCCTAGTCCTGATGCGATGCTCAAGGAACTGCTGCTGGCCGTGAGCCGGACTGAGACCAAACTCTGTGTCCTTATAGACGAGTATGATCATTTTGCGAATGAGTTGCTGGCCTTCCGGTTTGGGGACTTCCAGGGCATGATCAGCCGCAATGGATTTGTCCGCAAGTTTTATGAAACCCTCAAGACAGGCGTGGGCCAGGGTTTGATAGACCGGACCTTCATCACAGGGGTCTCGCCCATCACCCTCGACAGCCTCACCTCGGGGTTTAATATTGGTAAAAACCTCTCCCTGGATCGCGGATATTACGACATGATGGGATTTCACCGCCACGAGGTCGAGGAGATCATCACGGGGGTGGGAGCTGGACCAGCAGAGCTGCCTGCCATCATGGAGGACCTGCAGGGATGGTACAATGGGTACCTTTTTCATCCGGAGGCCCCACACCGCCTGTACAACCCTGACATGGTATTGTATTTTGCCGCTGACTATGGCAGGCACAAGCGATACCCGGACATCATGCTCGATACCAACATCGCCTCTGACTACGGCAAAATCCGGCAGATCCTCCGGATCGGCGGACAAGAGCAGCAAAACCTGGAGATGCTCGACGAGCTCATCACCCAGGGGCAGATTTCGGCTCAGCTTACCCGTATGTTCAATTTTGAGCGCGAGTTTGGCCGGGATGACTTCATCAGCCTCCTGTATTACCTGGGGCTGATCACGATAGGGGGAACCCGGTACGGAGATTTCCTCTTTGAACCCCCCAACTCCGTCATCCGGGAACTCTATTATGACTACTTCTCGCAGGTCATACGAGAGCGAGCGGGCTATCCGAAAGAGGAAGTGAATATCAGGGAACAGGTCTATCAGTTGGCATGGCACAACGACCCCGCGCCGCTGGTCGAGATGGTATCCGAGACCCTGCGGCAACTCTCCAACCGGGACTGGCGCAAGTTTGACGAAAAACATATCAAAGCCATCCTCATCGCACTCCTGCACGCTGCACGTATTTATCTGATCAAAAGTGAATACGAGGCCAGCCAGGGGTATGTGGACATACTCCTCCTCCGCAGGCCCCCGCATACTCCGCCTTACCTATTCGCCATCGAGCTCAAATACCTGTCCCGCGAAAAAGAAACGCAGCTAGCCGACATCACACACGAGGCCCGCGCACAGATGATGCGTTACCTCCACTCCGATGATACACGGGCACTCACAAACCTCAAGGCCTGGATCTTTGTCTTCTGCGGCACCGAGTGCCGTGTCATGGAGGAGATTACCTATTGATGCGCAGCATGTCACCGATCCAGCCATTGGTCCCGCGTGAGGTACTCCAGCGATACTGGGGACACGCCTCTTTCAGGCCGCAACAGGAAGAAATCATCCAAAGTGTACTGGCAGGGCGGGACACCCTGGCATTGCTGCCGACTGGCGGAGGAAAGTCTGTTTGTTTTCAGGTACCGGGCCTGTGCCTGCCAGGTTTGACGCTGGTGATTTCGCCCCTGATCGCACTGATGAAGGACCAGGTCGAACGCCTCCAGCGGATGGAAATACCGGCAGCCTATATCAACAGTGCCATGCACCGCAAAGAAGTGGACCGCTGCCTCCAGGAAGCCATGGACGGCAAACTGCGGTTTCTTTACCTGGCACCCGAGCGGCTCAGGGTAGACATGTTCCGGATGCGCCTCTCTCAAATGCCGGTGAGCCTGCTGGCAATAGATGAGGCACACTGTATCAGTCAATGGGGGTACGACTTCAGGCCACCTTACCTGGACATCAGCCAGATACGTGAGATCAAACCACAGATTCCGATCATTGCGCTGACGGCCTCAGCCACCCCCCAGGTGCAGGCAGACATCCTGGACAAACTCAGGATGCGTCAGCCGCAGGTTTTTGCCCGGTCATTCAGGCGGGACAATCTCTGGTATGGCATCCTGGAGGAAGAAAACGTCATCGGGCGGATCACGGACCTGCTGCAGCGGACCAAAGGCTCCGCCATCGTATATGCGCGGACCCGCCGGGCTACTGAGCAGGTCTCCAAAGTGCTGATGCAGCAGGGTATTGCTGCCAGTGCCTACCACGGTGGACTGCCAGCTTCTGACCGCGCCACAATCCAGCAGCGCTGGCTGGACAATGAGGTCCGGGTAATGGTAGCGACCAATGCCTTTGGCATGGGCATAGACAAACCTGATGTCCGGATTGTCCTGCACTACCACCTGCCTGGCGACCTGGAGAGTTATTATCAGGAAGCTGGCCGCGCCGGGCGTGATGGAAACCGGGCATTTGCCGTAGCGTTTCGATCGCCGGGTGATATCCGGGAGCTCCAGCGCTGGAGCAGCATGAAGTATCCGGACTGGGAGCAGCTCCAGCGCCACTGGCATTTTTTGGGTCAGCACTTCCAGCTTTCGCAGGAGACGCCTCCGCCGGAGGCCCTGCCTTTCAGGATGCCTGAGCTCACGGCTGCCAGTGGAGAGTCTGCCCTGGCCTTGCATGCGTCCCTCCGGGTTCTGCACAATGAGCGGTTTGTTGAGCTGGTAGAGGAGCGCGATGACTTTGCTTATCTCCGGCTGGCCGCAGACCCGGATGCTGTTCATATTTATCAGAGCCAGCATCCTGCCCTGGCACCACTCCTGCATTTTATCCTCCGGACCCTTGGTGGAGACGTGTTTGTGCGGGCCAGGCCTTTTCTGCCAGCGGTATGGGCCGCATGGCTCCAGCTCACTACTGAAGAGCTGCACCAGCGTATGCTGCGCCTGGAACTACACGATATGGTCTATTATACACCAGCCCGTGGCGAGCCCAGCATCAAGTTTTTGAAACCCAGACGCCCCATTACCCGGCAGGAAGTCAACTGGGACAAGTACCTCTTCCTCCGTGAAACACAAGCACGGCGGCTGGAGGCTCTCCTGACGTACGTAGGGGCTGACACAGGATGCCGCAGCCTGATGATCCAGCGATACTTTGGTGAGCAGGACGACCGCCCGTGTGGTGTCTGTGATATTTGCCGGGGACAATTCCGGGGTGAGGTATCGGGCGACCTGTTTTCACAGATACAACAGGCGATCCTGCGAAGGCTGCACCAGGGACCTGCCTCGTACCGTGAACTTTTACAAACCTTGCAGACCGGCTCAGCAGCCCAGCGGGAGAATGTCCTGCAGCATCTGATTGACAAACAAGCGATTCTGGTCAATCCCAAAGGTGACCTTATGCTTGCCGGTGGCTAGGGCTGTTTGTTTTTTCTGAGCCCCAAACAGCCTATTCTGGTTTGGGGCCAGGGCCATGTATGTTTTCATACTGGTTGTGGATCACCAGAATTAACAACCCAAACAAGGTCGCCGACACAATCATCACCGTATTGATCAACCCCTCTACTGAAAAAGAAAGCCGGATCAGAATGGTCGAGATCATAAAGCCGGAGTTGCGGATGACCTTGTGAAATTCATCCGTATGAAAAAAAGACACCAGCAGCAGGATGACGTCCACCATGATCAGGATGGTGAAAAACTCATCAAAAAATACGTTGTTGATGTTTTTAAACGAAATACTGGCCTGATTGCCGGTATCCAGCGTGCCGATGGTCCAATTCACAAACGTATAGATGGCCAGCAGCAGCAATACTGGCACCAGTGATAGGGCTACCGCTTTTTTAAAACTGATAAACCGGATCAGATTACCCGGCAAGACACTTTCATCCAGGCTGTCGCGGCGGCTCTGCTGGCTCTGTGCATAAAACAGATACAGGATATAAAACAGCAGCAGTGAAGCGACAATATCATACGTAAATATCAGGTCATACTTGATCTGAAACCAGTCCGAAGTAAGTTCCAGGTTGGCGAGGTCCTTAAAAATACGCCGGATCATGATCAGCGTGATGATCTCGTACTGCTTGCTGACGTAGGTGGTGATAGAACGGGGCAGATAATAGACCAACAAATACACCTCGTACACCAGGATAAAAGAAAATGGCGTATAAATAGCCGCAATCGGATTCTTGAGCAGCGCATCTGCTGCCAGCGACGGCAAATACCCCAGGTGCACCAGACCTACCAGCCCGAGGTGGACAAGATAACTCACAATGGCAATGATGAGGATCAACCGCTCACAGGTCTCCCGTGCCGCCGGGGAGAGAAGGCGATTGTACAACATCCGGAAGACAGGCGCTGATTGCATAGGTAATCCTGATATGCTTGAGCATACCAGACCTTCAACAATCCCGGCCTGACAAAGTTTTCTTCAGGGCATATAGTGCCTTTTAGTATCAAAAATACCAAATTGCTGCACCAAGCAACCTAATTGTATGAATCCGACCCGCCGCCTTGCTGCCATTATGTTTACCGACATCGTCGGATACACTGCGCTGATGCAGGAAAATGAAGCCCAGGCCCTGGTGATCCGGCAACGGCACCGCGAGGTGTTTGAACAGTACCATACCCAATACCGGGGCCAGATCGTCCAATATTACGGGGATGGAACCCTGAGCGTATTTGACAGTGCCGTGGATGCGGTAGCTTGTGCCCAGGCGATCCAACTGGCCCTGCAGGAGTCTCCCAGGGTACCGCTCCGGATCGGTCTTCATACAGGTGATGTCTTGTTGTCAGATACCGAGGTGATCGGAGACGGGGTGAATATTGCCTCCCGGGTAGAGTCACTGGCCATACCGGGGAGTATCCTCCTGTCAGAGAGCCTGTACGAGTACATCAAAAACCAGCCTGAATTTACCGTACGCAGCCTGGGCGTATTTGGGTTTAAAAATGTCACCAAACCCCTGGAAATTTTTGCACTGTCAGTTCCCGGACTGGCCATCCCGGATCCCCGCAAGATGACCGGCAAGTTTGACCGGCGGTTTGCACAGGGACCTGTCGCCTGGTTTCAGCAGCTCCCGGTATGGGCGCAGTATGTGGCCGGGTTTGTCTTGTTCCTGATACTGGCACCTATCATCTACTTTCCCCTCATGCAGGGCAACCTGGGGGCTTCACCGGCAGGAGAGTTTCGGGATGAAAACGGCGATGTGGTACGCCGGACCCTGGTACCCCGCAGCGAGGTCAAGTCGGTGTATGTGACCCACTTCACCAATACCACCCGGGACACAAGCCTCGAATGGATGACCACCGGCATCCCGTATGCCCTGGAGATGGAGTGGGACCAGGATCCCTATATGTACAACCAGTACGATCCGGGCGAAACCAACAATTTTTCGCTCAAGGAGATGCTCGACAAAGCGCAGGAGATGCAGCATGCCCGCCTCCTCACCGGTACCTACGCCTACACCCCCCAAAAAGGCTACGAGATCAGCCTGAGCATTTACCTGACACAGTCAGGCACAGTAGAAAAATCACTGACCTATACCGGCAAAGACTTTTTTTCGCTGCTGGACACCCTCTCTCGGGACGTCAAACTCAACCTGGGCGTACCCGGAGAGCACCTGGCCACCGTAGCAGATCTACCTGTCTCCCAGTACCTTACGTCTTCCCTGCCCGCGTACAAAGCATTTGCTGCCGGGCTCCTGGGGACCCACTCGATTGGGTACTACCGGGTCGGTGATCTGGAGGAGGCGCTGCGGCTGGACTCAACTTTTGCCTGGGCGGCCCGTGTGCTGGGCAGTGTCTATGAAGCCTATCAACGCAGCCCCCAAAAAATCACAGCCCTCAGCGACCAGGCCATGCGCCACCGCAAGCGCCTCCCGGGTGCATTTGAGGCTGAAATCCGGCAGTTTTACTACAGCCAGCACGGAGACGACGCCAAAGCCCTGGAACTCACCCGCCTCCTGGCTGAGACCAATCCCCAGCATATCAACTATTGGCTGATCTACCTGCAGGAGGCTGTACGGCAGGAAAAATACCAGGATGCCCTCAAAGTCCTCGAAGAGTTCAAGCGGCAACAATACGATCCCCGGATTTATACTTCCATTGCCACCTACTGCTATTTTTCGCTCAAACAATACAAAAAAGGGATCGAACTCCTGGAACCATACCTCCGGGATCACCCGGATGACAATATCAACCAGCTCGGCCTCGGACAGATGTACCTGGCCCTGGGACAGCGGGACAAAGCCCGGAAAATATTTGAACAGGGGGCCCTCTTGTCACCAGACGTAACAGCTTTTGGCCAGTTTATCAAACACCTGGACTATATCGAGGCCGGCGGCACCAGCCGGATGGTGTATGCCCCTGCGGCCATAGCAGGTGAATACTGGAATACTTCCTATGCCAATATCCGGAGTTATCTGGACGCTGAGGGGAATGACCTGTACATGAGAACCGGCAAACAGTATCGGGTGCGGTTGTATCCCATTGACTCGGTATCGTACTGTACAGCCTTCGGGACAGATATTTCGCTCCTGCCGGACAGCACAGGAGGCGTACGTGGGTTCCGGTACTACCAGTCTAATGAATACCGGGGCGGCGCCCTTAAAGTCAACGAACACATCCAGGCAGCTTTTAAGGCATTTGTGGGGCCTGATCCTGCTGCGGCAGCTCCTGCCATTGAGGCGGCCCTCAGCAAACGTGCAGCGCCCCAGATCATACGCCGCATGCAGGCACATCTGGCCTGGATTCAGATGCCTGACTACCAGACCCGGGCAGCACGCTACCAGCGTATGACCGGTACCTACGCTTATGAAAATTACCAGATCGTAATCGCCCTCAGCGGGGATCACCTGACCATGCAGCAGATGGCGACCGTCGGGAATGAACCCGTACGCCTGTATGAGTACGGCCCGGGACAGTTTTTTATGCTGGAAAATCTCACCCAGACCCTTGAAGCCGTGAATGAGGGCGGACGATTCAGCACATGGGCGATGGTCAACAGCGCCAGTAACCGGTTTGCGCTCAAACGCGTCCGCTGACACACGAAACATCCGGCAGCCTTGTCTCGTTTAAGACAACATACCATGCGGTATGTTGTTGCCGCAGGTACTAAACCTGTCTGAGATGGAACTATCCCGATTTAATGCACTTACCCCGGGCGGACATGAAGCGATCACCCGGCAGGTAGGATTGTTGCTGGAAGACTATCAGGTGTATCAGCAGTACGTGCAGCAACTTCGCTGGGACCGTCGTCTGCGGCCCTTCCTTGATTTTTCAGGTAAAATCCAGCAACTCTACGGCGCTGCCGAGTTTGGCAAGACCGTCGTAGCGGAGCACCTGATCACAATGGGACATACCCCCTCGGTCATGGGCAGTACCCTCCTGCCCTCGCCCAGCCGGATGCAGGTGCCTGCACAGGTACAACATTTTGACGATGCCGTGCGGAGCATCCTGCGCGCCACACGTCAGTTGCTGGAGACCGTGCGGGAGACCTATATGCTCGCCACCCAGTACCAGGACAAACGTACAGCCCACCTGATGGCCCAACTGGCACAGCAACTGGGCATAGCGCTGACTGTATTTTCCGGTGTGCGGTCGGCTGCCTACAACTAGCCGCTGACCCTCAGTACTTGTTCAGTTGGGCGGCCTCACAGGCGCCGGTTTTATTGATGTTGAGGATAATTTTACCAGAGGCCGGGTCTGGATAAAAAGCCGGTACAAACCGGGCACCCCAGGTGATTTCTTCGGCCCGGTAAGACCTGCGCACGTGTACGACCTGGGCAAAGGTGTCGTCAAACGCCTTGATGATCACAAAAACCTCCGCCTGCCGGCTGGCCAGTATCTCCGGCGAGATGTCATAGAGCGGACTCTCCCGCGTGATGGGGTGTACGATTGTCCAGCTCAGGGGAAACAAAGCCACCGAACTGCGCTCCAGGTCCAGGGTAAAAAAGCGCTGCTTCCGCTCCCCCTGCACCATTTCATACCAGCTCAGGGTCAGCAGTACTTCCAGTTCAATGAGCTGGTTTTGACGGCGGTTGACAATCCGCACCTGAAGGCTGTTGATGTCCTGATAAGGTGCAATGATCATTTTTTCGCTGAACCTGATTTTGGCAGAGGGCCGCGAAAATCGCCCGTACAACAAACCGGTCGCCAACGCAAAGGTCATCACCCCAAACATTGCTTCAAAAGCAGCCAGGGTATTGGTCATCAGCCCCTTAGGTGATACAGATCCGTATCCGACGGTCGTGTAGGTCTGCACACTGAAAAAAAATGCATGCCAAAAGTCCTCCCAAAAAGTAGGCATCGGGGCGTCAGCTCCCAGCTCACCCGTCAGGTTCTCAATACCTGCGGCCAGATACAAACACGCAAACATACAATTGACCACCACATACAGCCCCAGGACCAGCAGTAAAAACTTCCACCACGGGGCCAGGATCAGGTACTGGTAGGGATTGACAGCCCCCAGGCCCCCGCCTGTCTTGCGCACATTAAAAGTCCCGTCCGGATTGATGAGCCGGATATGCGCATCCTGTATTTTGGTACCAAACCCCAGGTCTTTATACTCCTGCGGCGCCTGACGGGGTGGCGACTGGTCTGAGGCATTTGAAACAGGCTGGGCCATACACAACACATTAATGGGGTGAAGATACACAACTACCTGCAATGATTGTCAGGGGTATCAGGTTATGGGACCGATAAGCAAGTGTTAACTTATAGATAGCTGACATCCTTTTTCGATTTGCTACGTAAAAAACGTATATTCGCCCAACAGGCTGCTGCACAACAGATCATCTCTGTCCCCACCTCCGGTGCAGCCATGCTTAGTCAAGCAAAATCTGGCAGAGGCCATACGCCTGCTGCTACTTTATTTATCATTTCGCATGTCTAAAAAGAAAAAAGCAACACCAAACGCCTCCCGCCAGCGTAGTTCACGACGCAAAAAAACATCCTCCGCACCGGTAAGTACATCGCTCGAAAAACAGGTTCTGGAGTTATTCCGTCAAAATCCCGAAGTCGAATTTTCTGCCAAGCAGCTCGCTGGTCTGACAGGATTTCATGGCCAGCAAAACGTAGAAGGGTATCGAAAAATACTGGAAACGCTGGCTGCCGGGGGAGACCTCGCCAAAACAGCCCCGGCCAAGTATCGTTACCTCAACCAGCCCCGGCTTATTACAGGCCGGATTCAGGTCACCCGCAGCGGGGCAGGATTTCTGCTGCAAGAGGGCGGCGATATTTTTATCAGCCCCAATGCCCTCGGCAAGGCCTTTAACGGTGATACCGTCAGCATACGGATCAAACCACAACGCAGCCGGGACCGTCGCCGGGAGGGCGAGGTCGTCGAGATTGTCACCCGGGGCCGGACTACCTTCGTCGGGATCGTAGAGGAGAGCCTGCCCGGCAAATATTTCCTCATCCCCGATGACGATACCCTCCGCACGGATTTTTATATCCCCGCCGAGGCGCTCGGCGCTGCCAAAGCCGGCCAGAAGGTCCTGGCACGATTCCTGACCTGGGAGCGCCGCCTGCCGGAGGTAGAAGTCGTGAGTGTACTCGGTGAGGCCGGTGAACACAATACCGAGATGCACGCCATCCTGATGCAGTATGGCTTCCAGCCCAAGTTTTCTGCGACCGTCGAGGCTGAAGCTGCCCAGATCCCTGAGGCCCTCCCGGAGGACGAAATCCGCAACCGCAGGGACTTCCGCGGCATCACGACCTTTACCATTGACCCCTACGATGCCAAGGACTTTGACGATGCCCTGTCCTTCCGCCACCTCCCCAACGGTCACTACGAGGTCGGCATCCACATTGCGGACGTCTCCTGGTATGTACGCCCCGGCACGGAGATAGACAAAGAAGCCTTCACCCGCGCCACCTCGGTATACCTGGTGGACCGCACGGTGCCCATGCTGCCGGAGAAACTCTCCAACTTCCTCTGCAGCCTCCGCCCCAAAGAAGATAAATTCACCTATTCCGCTGTATTTGAGCTGGATAGCGAGGCCCGGATCCACAGCGAATGGATCGGGCGTACGGTCATCCACTCAGACTACCGCTTCAATTATGAAGAAGCCCAGGAGGTCCTGGACGGCACCCTGGAAGGTCCTTACCGCGAAGAACTCACCATCCTCGACAAACTCGCCAAAACCCTGCGGGCCAACCGGATGGGCAAGGGCAGCATCGAGTTTGAGTCCAATGAGGTGAAGTTTGTCCTGGATGAAACAGGAAAACCGCTCGGTGTTATTCGCAAAAAAATCCAGGACACCAACCGGCTGATTGAGGACTTTATGTTGCTCGCCAACCGAAAGGTCTCCGAGCATCTGTTTAAGATCAAGGACAACCCTCCCCTGCCCTCCGTCTATCGGATCCACGACAAACCCGACCCGGACAAACTGGCCAGCCTCCAGGATTTTGTGCTGGCCTTTGGACACCAGGCAGACCTGCGCACGCCGGGAGATATGTCTGCCCGCCTCAACGAGCTCCTCCGCAAGGTCAACGGCACCCCTGAGCAAAACGTAATCGAAAACATTGCGATCCGCTCTATGGCCAAGGCGATCTACTCTACGAATAATATCGGTCACTTTGGGCTGGGATTTCCGTTTTATACCCACTTTACCAGCCCTATCCGCCGGTATCCGGACCTGATGATCCACCGGCTGCTGACGGCCTACGGGAATGGTGAATTCCGGGGCAATCCGGTCCAGATGGAGGACGAACTCCGACACTGCTCTGAGCGGGAGCGTACAGCAGCTGAGGCTGAGCGTGCTTCGGTCAAGTACAAGCAGGTAGAGTTTATCGAAGACAAAATCGGACAGCAATTCACCGGCCTGATCTCCGGGGTGATCGAGAGTGGATTTTTTGTCATGCTGGACGAAAACATGTGCGAGGGCCTGGTGCCTGTCCACAGCCTCAAGGACGATTATTATACCTTTGACGAAAAAAGTTATGCCCTGCGCGGCCGCGCTACCGGCAATGTCCTCCGCCTCGGGGACCCGGTCACCGTCACCATCGCCGGGACTGACCTCCGACGCCGCACGATAGATATGACCCTGGTTTCGTACCGCTAAATCAGCTCCGCTGATCACAAAAAAAAACGTCCGCAGGACGTTTTTTTTTGTGATGCGCTGCTTGCAGCATCCTCACCGCAACTGGCTCAGGACCAGCACCTGGCAGGAGACTTTTTCCAGCTTTTGGATAGACTCCGCAAATACCTCTGCTGTTTCCCGGTCTTCATACTGTCCCAGGGCCAGGCGATAGACCAGGGTGCCGGAGATTTCTTCGCAGAATATCCATATATGTCCCCGCCAGAATTTTTTGAGGCGGTCGAGATGGGTCGTGAGTTTATCGGCTTGGGTATAAGAGCCATATAACAGCCCAAATACTGCCGCATTGTCCTCCGTACGCTCCAGCCGGGTGAGGCTGTAATCTTCAAATCCGCTGACGGTCAGGTGTAGCGGTGTGAGGCTTCCGTCCCGTGCTGTCATGCCCGCAGGTGTCTGCAGGTCTGTGACCTTGATGGGGGTGTCCCCATTGGCCCCGCCGCGTGCTGTGCCACGGGGTTCTGCCATGGCGACCACTTCTTCAGGCTGTACCAGGGCGATCTGTGGCAGGAGGTGTGTCGGGTCAATGCGGCCGTGATGTTTGGCCAATATCCCCTGTAAAGTTTCGGACGACACATACCCCTCTGTACGTCCCATCAGTTTGCCTTCCGGGCTGAAAATAAGTACCGCCGGAAAATTATACACACTGTACTGCTGGATAATCTCTACCTGAGCATTCTCGGCCAGTACGTCCGTGCGGATCGCCAGGTAGTGCTCGCGGATATACAGGGCCAGGTTGGCGTCTTCAAGCGTCTGGCGGTTCATCCGGCGGGAATCCCGGTCTGCCTCGTGAAAAAAATACACCAGAAACGGACGGTAGGTAGTGGCTGCCTGTTTTTTGACCTGCTCAAACTGACCTTCTGGCAGCCAGGCAGGAAAAGGGGCGGCACTGGCCGATATAAGAGAAACCCAGACCCATAAGGCCATACAGCATGTTCTCATAACTAGGGGCGTAATCCGGTGGATATTCTCTCGTAAAGGTAGGAGAAATCCTGGCAAAAATTGCGTCTTTTATCATGAAAGACCGCGCAGGAGCGAAGCAATTTTCGTCGAAACCTTACATCACCCCTTCTCAAAAGGGAACATCAAAGTTGTTTTCCTGGTTCATACGGGACGGGAGGGTGATCGTATTGCCTGTGTCCACATAGGACTCAGCCCCGTGCACGACCCCTGCCTGCCAGTCTGTAAACCGGCCAAATTTGGATATAAACTGCGCTTTGACCGTACCGGTAGGACCGTTACGTTGTTTGGCGATGATAATTTCGGCCAATCCTTCGGTAGAGTTGCCGTCATCATCGGTTTCAAACCCGTAGTATTCCGGACGATACAGAAACATAACCATGTCGGCGTCCTGCTCGATGGAGCCAGACTCCCGGAGGTCACTCAGTACGGGGCGTTTGTCGCCGCCGCGTGACTCCACTGCGCGGCTCAGCTGGGAGAGTGCGATCACGACTACGTCAAGCTCTTTGGCCAGTTCCTTGAGCGCACGGGAGATACCGGCAATCTCCTGTTCACGGTTGCCCCCTTTGCTGGCTTGTCCGGTCATCAGCTGGAGATAGTCAATGATGACCATACCAATACCTTTTTCCGCCTTGAGGCGGCGGCATTTGGCGCGGAGATCCCACACTGTGAGGGCAGGTGTATCGTCAATAAAAAGTGGGGTTTTGCTCAGCGCCCCGATGCGGGTGATGAGTTGTTTCCACTCGTAGTCAGCGAGCTGGCCGGTACGGACCTTCTGGGCGTCAAGTTCTGCCTCTGAGCAGATCAAGCGCTGGGTGAGCTGTACGGCCGCCATTTCCAGGGAAAAAAAGGCCACCGGCTGGTTGAACCGAAGTGCTGCATTACGGGCCACAGACAGGGTAAAGGCTGTTTTACCCATCGCCGGACGGGCTGCCACGATCACCAGGTCTGTGCGTTGCCAGCCTGCCGTAATCTGGTCCAGCTCCGCGATACCGGAGGGGATACCCGTGACGCTGCTGCTTTTGCTCCGCATCTCTTCCAGCCGCTCCAGGGTTTTGATGACCAGCTCAGGCATGCCCAGGTAGTTACGGCGGAGGTTGGTCTCCGAGATTTCAAACAGACTCTGCTCGGCTTTGTCCAGCAGGTCAAACACATCGGTGGTCTCATCGTATGCCTGCCGCACAACCTCGTCGGATACTTTGATCAGCGAGCGGAGGATGTATTTTTCGGCGACGACCCGTGCATGGTATTCAATATTCGCAGCAGAAGCGACCCGTGCGGTGAGTTCGGTCAGGTAAAAAGCCCCGCCTGTCATTTCCAGTTTACCGACCCGGCGAAGGGCATCCTTGACGGTGAGGATGTCCACAGGTGACGAACTTTGAAACAGCTCCAGAATGACCTCAAAGATGACCCGGTTGGCATCCTTGTAAAACATAGGTGGCTGCAGAATGTCCATAATACGGTGCAGGGCGTCCTTCTCCAGCAGGAGTGCTCCCAGGACTGCCTCCTCCATATCAAGGGCCTGCGGCGGGAGTTTAGCACCAGCCATCCCTGCCTGTTGGGCCAGGTTGCGGACTTTACCTTTGTCGCGGTCTGATGGGTCTGTGGGCAGTGCGTCGCGAAACGTGTTATCCATGTGCAACTGTTGCGTTTGGGGTCAAATCGGGTCTTCTGCTTTGGTACCGGGCTTTAAAGATACTACCTGATCCGCACATTTTTGAAAGATGATAAAGGCCTGAAATACACCGTCCTATCTATTTATCCACAAATATACATTTGGCACACCAGACATTTAGGCTTCCAGCGGCCTCCTGCTTTATTTATCCACAAGGTTGACAATACATTGTGGATAAAAAAGCCCGATATTGTGGATAAGTGACTTTCACTTGTCTGATATTCCCGGTTTTTGGAGTATTTTGAAAATGTTTTTTATACCCGGCTTTCCTCCTGTATCAAACGAATGTCTCAGTCCCCAGTGTATCGCCCGGGTTTGTTTTTTCCTGACGGAAGAGATACCTGGCTGCCTGAGGCTGTAACCTGAATGCGCTGATGAACATTTTTGCCAAAACCCTGAACCTCCGGGACGATCCGGAAGCCATCCGGCAATACCTGGCTTATCATGCCCAGCCGTGGCCGGAGGTATTAGACGCCTTGCGAAAAGTGGGGGTCAAGGATATGCGGATATTTATCCTGGGGAGGCGGTTGTGTATGTACCTGACAGGCGGCGTGGATTTTGACCCGGACCGTGACCTGCCCCGGTACCTGGACCTCCACCCCCGGTGCCGCGAATGGGAAGACCTCATGACAACCTTACAGGAGCCTGTCCCGGAGGCACCTGATGGGGTAAAATGGGCACCCATGACGGAAATTTTCTGCCTGTCAGCCAGCTGAAGATACCTCGGCGGCACGGCCCTTGCGCCGAAGCCGGAAAAAACGCCGCACGCCTATCACCCCCCATACAAGGAAGGCAATGACCAGGATCAGGGCTAAGCATATGCCGGCCACCGTCCAGGTAGGATATGCCAGGAACCTGAGTAAGAGTTGGAGGCGACTCCGGAACTGCTGCACGGACACCAGCTCCCGGCTGTTGATGTCCACGGGCTGTAAGTAATAAAACGAGCGGATACGGGGCAAAAAACCCTGTGCCACACAACCTTCCAGGCTGAAAATATGTATCTCACGGCTCACCTGCTGGGCCAGCAGCAGGTCTCGCTCCAGCATCTCCCAACTCATGGCGGGCAAGGCATCCATTCCGTCTACTTTGATGCCTCCGCCGGTACTGCCTACAGCTACTGCTGCTGCTCCTGCACCGTAGGAGAGGATCTGTGCTGGTGAGGAACCGGGCACACTGGAATAACACATCGGAATCTCCAGGTCTGTTTCGATATCTACCAGCTCCATCAGGAGCTGAAATGAGGTCGTGCCCGTCAGGCGATCATCCAGCACAGGCGGGATAATGTAACTCTCCGTCCGGAACCCATCAGCCCGCATGCGCCGGATCAGCTCTGTGTAGGTCTCACGTGCGCGGGTGAGTTGGTCTTGCTCATAGAGCCTGCCCCATGCCTTCCGGGCACCTAGCCAGGGATCGTGCACGGCTTCCTGCATATCCGCCATGCGGGGTTCCAGGTCCAGGCCTACCCCGATCCAGCGGAGTGAGTCGGCGGCTGACCAGGTTTTGAATGCGTCGTACCGCCGCTGGGCCTGCTCAGCGTTGTACATATTAAACCAATATCCTGAGTCTGCGGGCAGAAGTAACCAGGCCACTACCGGGATACCTGCCGCATTGAGGTTACGAACGCCCTCTGCGCGGGTCTGGCTCAGGTCCAGCAGCCCTACCCTGACAGCAGCCCGGATGGCCTGTAAGTCCCGGATCACGCTGGTGTCCCGGGTCAGTTGGAGAAATGCCGTACTGTCCAGTTCGCAAAAAAAAGAAAAGGCAGGCTGAGACCGGGCAGCAGGCAGCAGCAGCATGAGCAGCCCCAGACAATAAGAACGAGCGAAGGCAGGCTTACGGATTACAAAAAACTTCATCAGCAAACGGATCGTTAGCGGTTGATGAGCGGGTTGATTCTCCCCTAATATACGCCACATTCCGGATTAAGCAACAGGGATTAATGTGTCATGTGCAGATTCCTAAGCTGTTTCGGGCTGTATTACGCCTCCGCCTCAAACCGGGTGCGGATACCGGCGAGGTTTTCGGCAAGAAGTCCGAGCTGCTGCACAATCTGTCCCATCCGGTCGGCAGACAGAAGATGGTTGCGGCGAAAGGTCTCCAGAATCTGCTGCCAACGGGCTTCATCCTCGGGTGTAGCGTACCCGCAGATCATCTTACACTTGAGCAGATTGGCCTCTGCATCTCGGGTCAGGGTCTGTGACTCCGACGTATAGTGACTGAGAATAAGGGTATCTAACTCCGTATCATTCATGGCAGCCAGGACTTTTTCGGCCATTTTGTTCATGTTCCGGTAAGAGCCCTGCATCAAAAAACGGGGTTCGGTCCGGTAGGCCTCTGCCTGGGCTGCCGACTGGATATACGCCTGGTTTACCAGCATCACCACATCCCGGATACGGGCCAGTTTTTGCAGAACGGTTACGGCTTCATTGACCTCTGACTCACCGATATTGGACACCCACTGCACACCTTCCCGGTTGCCGGTAGCGGCGATCCGGAAGAGGGTCTGCAAGTCTTCCGGCGGGCTGCTGCCGAGGGGCTGCAAAACAGGGTTGGAAGTAATGGCGTTTTCGAGGTAACTCAGACCGAACAGGTCCCGGGTATTGCCGAGAATGTCCCCCAGGTTATAGGTATCGGCCCGGTTGGCGAGCATGTCCGGAATACTGAAGGCTTCGCCGCTCTCGGTATAGGGGTTGCCTGCCATGACCACTGCAAAACGCCTTCCCCGCAGGTCATACGTGCGGGATACCCCCCGGTAGACCCCTTCGATTTTGCGCTGGGCATCACAGAGGGAGATGAACTTTTGTAAAAACTCCGGGTTACAGTGCTGAATATCATCCAGATACAACATTACGTTGTCGCCGATCTCCCAGGCCAGGTTGAGACGCTCCAGTTCTTCGCGGGCGGCAGCATTGGGGGCGGCAGCCGGATCCAGGGAGGTCACCTCCCGCCCGAGCGCGGGGCCATTCACCTTGAGGAAAATGAGTCCCAGCCGGTGCGCGACATACTCGATCAGGGTGGTTTTGCCATATCCCGGCGGAGAGATCACCAGGAGCATCCCCATCCGGTCAGCGCGGCTGGCATCACTGGTGCCGATTTGTTTGGCGAGGTTGTCGCCGATCAGGGGCAGATATACCTTGTCAATGAGCTGATTCCGCACAAAGGAAGCCATCGGCTGTGGCCGGAGCTGGTGAGGCTTGATCCGCTCTCCTGCCGCTGCGAGGAGCTTTGTTTTTTGGGCCTGATACGCCCGGAATACGGGTACGGTTTCCGCCTCATAGGTGCGCAGGCGATGGGTAAATACCGGGTAAGAAAAGGTATAATGTCCCTGGTTGAGGACGGGATGTTCGCCCTGCAAGCCGGTCAGTTCCCGTGTCAGTGAGATCTGGGGGACCGTCCAGACAGGAGCATTACACATCAGCATGGCCATGATTTCGGCGTCTTCGCCGGGCAGCAGGGCGGGAGCACCCGGTGTCTGCACAAATCCCTGTACCCAGGTCCTGACCATATCAGCCTGCTCAGCGGGGTGATCCGCCAGGGCCTTAAATGCCGTCTGCCAGTGTGTGGCGGCTTTATGCTGCTTCAGATATGCTTCAAACTGCTCCCGTCCGGTAGCGGCCCCCTTGCTCACGACCCAATCCCGCCCCCGTACTGCCAGCAAATACGCAGCAGCTTCTCCAGCATGGGCAGCGGCGCCGATACCGGTGTCGGTGGCGAAGGTTTCCAGGTGTTGGGTAAGGGCGGCAATCAGGGCGGCCGCCTGGGTATGTACACCTAAGGTCTCACGGGCCAGGGCAGCAGCTTCCAGCCTGATCAGCCACCTTTTTCGGGATTCCTCCGGCAAAAAACGCTCCCACCAGAGCAATGCCAGGGCGCGTGCACCGGCCAGGTAACGCAGGGCACCGGCCAGCTCATGCACCTCCCGCAGGGCCGTATAGATCAGGGCTGCATCCTGGTCGTGTACCCCTTTGACATACCCCTCTTCATAACGGCTCGCCGCAAATGTCCTGACGGCTGCCTGTATCTCAGCAGCAGGAAGTACCGGGGGCAGGTTGCCGTGGTGTAATACCTGCCAGGCAAGATACTCCGCCCGATATACTTGCGTATTTTCACTGACAAAAACCTGCTCCCAGGTGGCCCGGGTCTCCAGAAATGCCGGATCGGTCACTTTCTCAAAAAAGCGGGTGCCCGTCAGGTGCAGGTACATCTCCCCGTCACGGGGTACCAGGGACAACTCCGGAGGCTGTCCTACGACTGAAAAAGTATGCCGCCCCAGCCGGATGCCCCCAGCGGTCTCGGAGGCAAGGTCTTTCCGGTCACGGAGGGCGCGCAGGGAGGTATCTTCGAGGGCCCGGAGTCGGTTTCGGAGGTCATCGGCCTTGCCGGCATCCTGAAGGGCCTCCAACTGGGTCATAATGGTGCGGACCTTGCCAGCGAGCAGGTCGGAGGCAAAAAAAGCCCGCAATGCAGCCGGATCGTCTTCGCGCTGGGCCCGGGATTGCAGGGAGTCCAGCAGGCGCTCGGCTGCCTGCATGAGGGTCGTGACCCGCTTATTCCGTGCCTCCAGCAATTGCAACCGCCGGGATTCAAATGCCTGGTGTATCTCCTCCCGCTGGCGGGTGAGCTCGGGCAGGAAGGTGTCGGTTTCACCAAACTTTCCTTCCAGCTCCTCCAACTGCACCGTCAGCAGCCCAAGGCTTGCTTCGCAGGCCTCCGGGGTCTGGCTGGTATCCAGGGCATGGGTGACAGACTGGGCGAGAAGCTGCATCTGAGCAAAAAAAGCAGCGGACGACTCCGTGGTCTGCAGGGTGGTACGGCGCTGCCGGATACGGGCCTGTACGCCATTGAGGGCTGCATACAGGGCCGCGATCTGCTCTACGATCCGGGTGGATTCGGTGGTATCGGTGATCGGCAGGTTACCGACGGTCTCTGTGAGCAGCGACAGGCTGCTACCGACCTTATCGGCAGCCTCCTGCACAGATTTGGAGGCAGCTACAGTCGCAAAAGATTCCGTCTGCTGCTTGAGGGCTTCAATCTCCCGCGCATAGGGAGTGAGTGAAGCAGGGTCTGCGAGAAAAGTCGCACACTTGATCCCGGTATCGGTCTGTCCTTCCAGCAACTGGGCCTCCAGCGCTGCAAAAGCAGCTGTATCTGCATACCGCAGTTCGCGCAGGGAGATGGCCTCGCCCCGCAGAGTCCGCAGCTCTGTCAGATACCCCACAAAAGTTTCCAGGGACTCCGCCCGCCGACGGCGGATTTTGTCGAGCAGTGACCGCACGCGATGCGTAAAGTCTGCCAGGGCCTGCTGTGCGTGGCGCTGCAGGCGGCGGGTACTTTCAAATGCCTCAATGGTAGCAGCAGCAGCATCCCGCAGACCTGCCAGCGGTACTGACAGTTCGCCTGCCTCCGGATGACTCAGCCAATAGTACGCATCGAGCATGCTGCTGGCCTGGTGTACCAGGTCCGCATACAAGGCATCATAAGGGGTCTCCTGCTGGGCCAGGGTCAGAAGGGCACGGCACTCGGCCATGCCCCGGACCAGGTCTTTGCTCCCGACCTTATAGATATAACTGTCCTCTGCACCGCTGGCGATCACAGGCCGCCGACCATAAGGCGTATGCCATACCTGGATCACGTGGTGCCGCCCCGGTTCTGATTCGGCCCTGAAAAAACACAACTCTCCCTGATCAAATAACGAATACCCGTGACATATCACCGGCGTCGTCACCTGCTGGGCGACAAGGTTGTAGGGCATCAATACGTACTCGCCGGTTTGGGGCTGGGAAAACACATACAGAAAATCCTCTCCTGCCGCAGACTGAATGCGTTTTTCGTACTGAAGACCTGCCGCCAGCTTGTCAAACAGTTTGTAGGCACCCGTCTGGAGGTAGTACCCATTGGGAAAAATAATACCCTGAGACTCCGGCAGCAGGACGCAGGCCTGCTCCAGGGCATCTACCCGCAAGGCGTGCTTCAGCTTGTCGCTGACGACTATGTAGCGGGTTTGTTTTTCCTGGTAAGGCCTGATTTTGAGGACAATCAGGTTTCCTGCCAGGGCATAGGAAATCTCGGCATCGTCCAGGGTCTGGTCGGCTACCTCGACGGGTTCGGCATAGATACCCAATCCTGTATCGGTATTGTCCTCCACTTTGATGGTGAGGTCTCCGCCAATACATTCTACAAATAACCGGTCTTCAATCGAAATATGTGGATAAATCCCCCGGCGCTGCATCTCCCGGCCGGTGCGTTTCCAGGTAAAGGCAAACTGCTCCGGCAGGCGGTACTCGTGGTCAAACCGGTCGCCCTCGTACACAAGTGTATCCTCCCGGATGGTCCATTTGAATGTCTTGATGTCGGAAACTTGTTTGCCAGTCTGGAAAACCATAAACAGGCTGGGACCGATCAGGGCAAACCGGGCAAAGGTCGTGTCTTTATAATAGGTGAAGAGGTTGCGGAAGTTTTCTTCAAACCGCCCCTGGCGCAGCATTTCCAGGGGTAGCTCATGGAACGAGTGATCCTGAGGCTCAAACCGGAACAAGCTGAACACATCCTCCAGCCGCATCCCGGCCCGCAACCCGATATGGACATTGTAGCCGAATAAAAAGTGCTGCCCAAAGGCTGCCATATCCCGCGGGATACAGTTGTTTTCAGTGGTGATATGGCGGGTCGCCAGGAGCCGGCTTTCGGAGGCACCAAATATTGCCTGCCGGGCCGCATTCAGCCGGTCGAGCCGGGTGCTTAGCTCTGTGGCCTGATCAAGCATACGCCGGCGCAGGAGCTCGTAAGTCCCTGTATCAAGCGTAGGCTGGGCAGAAATGGTCTGGGGGGTGGAGTCAGCCATGAAAAAAAGCGGTAAAATAGCGGTGCATCAGCTCAAGTCACCATCAAGGGTCGGTCAGGGTTGTATCAAGGGTGGCGCTTACGGCCGCAACGAGGGCCAGGGCCTGATCTCGCTGGGCAGGCGGGGCATCTGTCAGGGTGAGCCGGGTTCCGTTTCCATACCAGACGAGAAGTGTGCCGTACCGTGGGGACCAATATTTGTGGTGGCCCGGGCGGTCATCTCCCTCGTGTGCATATCCGAGCAGGCGTGCCACTACCTCTGACTCGCCTCCTACAACCAGGGTATCAATCCGGTTCACCCGCACCTCTTGCCGGTCTGCGATCACCACACGGGCCGTATCCCGGTCAGCCACGATCCTGAAGTCCAGAAACAGCTGGCGGGAAACGGTATCTTGCAAGTCCAGGCGCATCTCTGTCACGTAGTACTCGCGGGTGTCCAGGGCGCGGGAGTCAAATACATGATACACCTCCCGCTGCCGGATACGCTGGCCCGGATCGAGCCGGAGCCAGGTAACCTCAGTCCGCACCGGCTGGTTACCATCCGTGAAGGTATAGGTCCGGACATACGATGGGTCTCCATAGGCAGCAGCAGCAATCGCCAGTTCCCGGAGCTGGGGCGGCAGGTCTTCCGGCGCACTCCGGTCAAACAGGGTCTGATGACGGCCACAGGCCGTCATCAGCAACAGTATGAACCAGGCAGTGCTTCTGGGCATGAGATCGGGCGGGAGGTATCTTGTTATTTGTTAGCAGGTTTCTCCTCCGCCCCGATGCCCAGGGCCGTCGCCAGCCCCTGCATATGCCGCAGTGCGTCCAGTTTGCCGGGGTCCGTGGTCTGGGCCATCAGCCGGGCGATCAGGGCTGTGAGGCTCAGGTTTTTTAAGTCTTCAGGACTCACCGGAAACTGGCTCAGAAACTGGCTGATACTGCTCATCAGGGTATTGCCGCTGGTATCTGAGCTGAGCAGGGCTTGTTTGAAGTCCTGGAGGTGATGGCTCTTGTCCATTAGCTGATCCACGTACCGGGCATTAACGACAGCCCCGGAGAGCCGGTCAAAAAAGGCCTGCTCGCCACCGATAATCTCGATCTTGGCTACGCGCAGGGCCTCGGCCAATACGCCTGCCTGGGCGGCTGCCAGCTCGGAAGTGGTGCTGATACGGGCCAGGTCCACGGCTTTTTCTTTTTCGAGGCGGAGTTTGAACTCCTCGTGGTCGCGTCCGATTCCGTCCATTTTTTTCATGGCATCGGCTTTGGACTCCATCCCTTTGGCTTCTGCAACAGCCTTGAGCTCAATGACCTGGGCTTCAGCCTGGCCCATCTGCTGGGTGGCAAGGGCCTTGGCTTCGAGGACTTTGGCATCAGCCAGGCCTTTTTCGATGGTGACAGCGGCGATGGAGAGGCCCTGGGCTTTTTCGGCTCCGGCGTTGGCCTCTCCTTTGAGCTGGAGGGCACGTGCCTCAGCCGCCGCTTTGTGCTCCATGATCGAGACCTCGACCATACCTTCTTTTTCATGTGCGGCAGCCTTGGCCTCGATCACACGTGCCTCAGACAGGCCGAGGGCAGCATTTTCTTCGGCGATAGCGTCTGCCATGATCTTGCGGGAAGCCGCCTCCTTGTCCACTGCTTCACGCTCAGCATTGGCCTCGATGATACGGCGCTGTGCATCCAGCTCAGCTGCCGCTTTGGCCGCCTCTGCTGCTTTGATCGTCTGGACCAATTGCTCCTGGGCTTTTTGTTCAGCCTCCAGCAGGGCTACTTTTTTCACCCGCTCAGCTGACGCAACGGCTTCCGTGTCTTTGATTTTTTCTTTTTCCTCCACCACGGCCCTTTCTACCATCACACGGTCCCGGATCACGTCCTGGATATTTTTCTTTTCTTCCTCCAGGGCTTTTTCTTTGGCTATCTGGGCAATGGACACAATGCGCTCCCGCTCTGTGGCTTCCAGCTCCCGGTCCCGCTGTACCCGCTCATTTTCAATGGCTTCGGAGCGTTCTTTTCCTTTTTGGGCGACCATCACGTCCCGGAGTTTGTTTTCTTCCTCGATGTTGATTTCCCGCTCGCGTGCGATACGGGCCCGCTCGGACTTGGTCAGCTCTTCCTGCTGGATACGTCGTGTTTCAGCCTCTTCCCGTGCCCGGATTGTAGCCAGCTCGCGTTTCTGTACTTCCTGTTTTTCTGCCAGCTGACGTTCCAGTTGCAGGATGGCCTCCTGTGCATCTACATCCTGGCGTTTGATTTCCTTCTCCCGGTCCCGCTGGATTTTGTTAGCCTCCGTAATCTGGCGTGCGGTGAGGTCCCGTATTTTTTTGATACCCTCTGAGTCGAGGATGTTGTTTTCGTCAAGAAATTGCAAGGGAGTCTGCTCCAGGTAGTCAATCGCGGCATCGTCCAGCATATACCCGTTGAGGTCCTTGCCGATCACCTGCAGCAGCTCTGTCTTGAGGGCTTCACGGGTGCTGTAGAGTTCGACGAAGTCAAACCGCTTGCCGACTGTTTTGAGCGCTTCTGAAAACTTGGCCTCAAACAGGCTGCGCAGCAACTCAGGGTCAGAAGCACGGGCACATCCGATGGTCTGTGCGACCTTTTTTATGTCATCTTCATTGGGGCTCACCCGCACAAAAAAGGCGACTTTGATGTCTGCCCGGAGGTTGTCCTTACAGATCAGCCCATCCTTGCCCTCACGGCTGAGCTGTACCTGCTTGAGCGAGATATCCATCACCTCCGCATTGTGCAGGACCGGAATGACGTAGATACCCTTAAGGCTGACACGGGTATCCCCCATGCCTGTACGCACGATGGCTTTACCCTGGGTTACTTTGCGGTAAAACAGGGCGATGAGCAGGAAATAGCCGATCACCACTGAGGCCAGGATGATCACGACTGTCAATAAAATCTGGAGAATCATGGGAGAAAAAATATAGGGGGATACAAAGGTTTTTACAGCTTAAGCAGGGCCGGAAGTATCAAACGTCAAACTGGGTCACCACAAAACAATCTGTATCTGGCTCATACTCTACGAGCAGGGCAGCGGTATCACGCGCGAGTGATTCATCATCGGCCGTGCGGACGTTCAGGAGGAAATGATGCCCCTCAAAGGTCAGCTCGGCCTGCCCGATGCGTCCGGGCGCAACGGCTACGGTGATCACACAGGTTTTGCCGGCCAGTTGGCGCTTGGAGATGCCCCCTTCATTCATCTGGCGATACATGCCCTTGAAGGGCGTGGAGAGCAGCCGCGCCACAAACAGGGACACGACCAGTACCACCGGAAACAACACCAGGGCCGCCCAACCCGCAGGGTCGGGTATCAGATACAGGTTGGCGATCATCGCCAGGGCCCACATGGAGAGGGTGAGCAGGGTGATAAATACCATCAGCGGTACGGAGCCGATGTTAAAAAAGGCTGCTATGTTGGCAGCCCATCCGGGCGCACCGGAAGCTTCCAGGTCTGCCTCAACACCTGCCTCGGCATCCAGATCCAGGTCTGCATCCGCATCCAGGTCTCCGCCATGACCGTCTATCGCACCTGCCACTACAAGGAGCCAGTAGCAGAGCGACAGCAATAACAGCAGGGTATAGGGCAAATTATAGGGGGCAAAAACAGCCTGGAAAAAAGGATTCATACACCAGAAAAGCCGGTTGAGTGGATTCAGCAGTAATCAACAACTTTTTTTTGAAATCATAGCCAGAAATCCGGGCAAGATCTGCCGGAAAGGACCTGATAGCTAAAAGACGTCCTGCGATCCACAAAGTTGGAACCGGAATAAGGCATCACACGGCAAGCCGCCGGGCTGACATCCCCGCCTCCCCCAGGCTGATCTCAATGGTCGTATCCTCAAACTCCAGGTGAAACACATCGTTTCGAAACAAGTCCTCATCCACCTCTTCCAGCCCGATGCTGGTCACCGAGACACCTTGTAATCCCATCCAGACCGGACTAAAGGTCATGTCCACCTGCTCCATCTCTACTTGTCCGGGCAGGGACTGTATGACGCGGGTCTGCTCCAGGCCGTAGTTGAGGGGTTCTATCCGGATTCCCGGCTGGTCTTCTACGGCATGCAGGTCCGTCCGTGCCCCGTCATACCAGATCAGGCTGATCCAGTCCAGGGCCTGAAACTGCCCGCCTCCGGGGGTGAGGTTTTTCCAGACGGTGTAAATCACTTTCTGGAGGGTTTTGCCATCGAGGCTGGCCAGGGTATCGAGTTCGGCAGGGGTGAAGGTATCCGGGAAGTGCACGGCAAGTCTGTGATAAGGGTAAAGCTCAACCATAACAACTATACAGGCGCGTCCGAAATCAGCAGGACCCCTACCCTTTGCGGGTGATGCGGCCCTTGGAGAAAATACGGATGCCGGGATCAGTGCCTTTGCGGCGCTCACGCTGAAGGTCTTCCGGCAGGTGGATTACTTCCTGACAGGCAGGTGAGCAGCAGCCCTCGTGTACCTCCGCGCAGGACGGGCACTGGATGAAGAGCAGGTTGCAGGCGACATTGCGGCAGTTGACATGGTGGTCATAGGGGGTGCCGCACTGGTGGCAGTGCGCGATGATCTCACCGCTGATCCGCTCGCCGAGGCGCTCGTCAAAGACAAAGTTGGTGCCCTTAAATTTATTGGGCAGGCCCTCGGCCTGTACCTGACGGGCGTACTGGATGATGCCCCCGTCGAGCTGATACACATCCTGGAAACCATTGTGGCGAAGCCAGGCACTGGCTTTTTCGCAGCGGATACCGCCGGTGCAGTACATGACCACCGGACGGTCCCTGTAGGGGGCCAGCATCTCGACAACCACTGGCAGGGACTCCCGGAAGGTGTCCACATCAGGGCATATAGCCCCCTCAAAGTGTCCTACCTCGCTCTCGTAGTGGTTGCGCATGTCCACGAGGAGGGTCTCGGGGCGGCTGGTGATTTCATTAAAGGCTGCAGCATCCAGGTGGGTCCCGGACTGTGACGAGTCAAAAGCAGCATCATCCAGGCCATCTGCAACAATTTTGGCCCGAACCTTAATTTTTAGCTTAAAAAATGACTTTCCATCATCTTCTACAGCGATATTAAGCCGGACGCCCCGCAGAAAATCCACTGAATCCATCCAGCCCTTGAAGGCAGTCCAGTGATGCTCCGGCACACTGATCTGGGCATTCACCCCTTCTCTGGCTATATACACCCGCCCCAATACCCCGAGGCGGGCATAAGCCTCATACATATAGTCCCGGAAAGCATGAGGGTCCGGAAGCTGGTGGTATTTATAAAACGACAACGTCCTGCGGGCCTCCTGGCTGGCCTGCATGGCAGCTTTGAGTACGTCGCGGTTGATGCGGTTATGGAGAATCATAAGGGCCCTAAACTTTAAATTTTGGCAAAAAAACGGCCTTTACTGGCAAATCTGGCAAAAAATTTGGGAATTCGCCGGACAATGGCGAAGTTTGTCCGAACATTCTCCACGCTCATTCCCATGCAATCACCCTACCTGCGCTTTACCCTGTTGCTGATCGCCGGGGTCTTGGTCTATCAGGCAGCGGTTTTACCCGTTCTGAACCGGTTCCATTTTTTCCGGGGCGAATCTACGCAAAATACTGCGCATACGCCACAACACCTCTATGGTATCCCCCTGGATTCTACCCAGGTGGTGCAGGCTGTCGTACAGTCCAATGAAAACCTGGCCGGTATCCTCTCCCGCTACAATGTCTCCATGCCCACCGTGCAGCGCCTCAGCGAGATGGCTGCAGGGATATTTGACTTCCGAAAACTCCGGGTCAACCAACCCTATACCGTCATCCATGAGCAGGACTCTGCCCAGACTGCCCGCGCCCTGATCTACTACGTGGATCCGGTACGGTACGTGGTCATGCACTTGGGAGACAGCCTGGCCGTCCAGGCAGGCAGCCACCCCGTGGACACGGTACGCCAGGAGATCTCAGGCATCATCACCTCATCGCTGTATGTGGCCATGACCTCAGCCGGCGGGAGCCCCGGGCTGGTCTCTGCCCTGGCACAGATCATGGAGTCCGAGGTGGATTTTTTTGAGATTCAGACCGGAGACTGGTTTAAGGTCATCTACGAGCAGTACTGCGTCCAGGGTGAAACCGTAGGTACCGGCACCATCCTGGCGGCGTCCATGTATCACGGTGGCAAAGAACGTGTCGCCCTCGGCTGGCACAATGGCGAAGGCTATAAATACTATGACGCACAGGGCAACAGCCTGCGGCGGGCCTTCCTCAAGGCTCCCCTGGACTACGTGCGGATCAGTTCTCACTTTTCGCACAGCCGCCTCCACCCGATCCTGAAAATCTACCGCCCGCATCACGGGGTGGACTATGCTGCCCCCATCGGAACCCCGGTCTATACTGTCGCCGATGGCACCATCACCAAAGCGCACTACAGTGGCGGGGCAGGCCACATGGTCGAGGTCCGGCACAATGGCACCTACACCACCCAGTACCTCCACCTCTCCCGCTACGGGGCTGACATCCGTCCGGGCACCCGGGTCATCCAGGGACAAGTCATCGGATACGTAGGCTCCTCCGGCCACTCGACGGGGCCTCACCTGGATTTCCGGTTTTTTCATAATGGGGTGCCCGTCAATCCCCTGACCGTGGATACCGGCGCTGCCGAGCCGCTAAAACCCGAACAATTGCCTGTGTTTATGGCAGAGACCGCTGGCCTGAAGGCGCGGCTCGACCTCATACAGGTCCCACAGGTGTCCGACCTGGCTTATGCCAACTGATGTTTTCGCGGGCCTCATGCCTTTCCATCGCGGGTGGCAGGGAGTCCGGTAAAAAAATGTCACTTTTTCGGGCCCGATCAAGTGACTTTGCAGATTTCCGGCTTCCAAATATTGGTTACATAATGATTTGGTAACCTGAAATATGTACTTTGCCACTCCATAAACATCAACTCTTAACCTCTTTTTTCCATGAGCCTGCAAGCCAAATACAACGAAGTTCTCGAACTGGGTAAAGAACTCGGCATCGCTGACGGATATGTCAATGAAGAAAACGGTGTCCTGAAAGTAGGTGGCAAAGCCGCTTACCGCTACCACCTTGATTCCCTCTGGAACAAAATCAAAGAAGTCGGTGGCCAGACCCCAGCTGATATCCAGGTGGACCTCACCATTGCAGACGAGTCTGTGTATGCCAAACACACCGTAAAATCTGGTGACTCCCTGAGCAAAATCGCCAAACACTACTATGGTGACGAGCATGCCAAGGATTACATGAAAATTTTTAATGCCAACACCGGCATCCTGAAAGATCCTAACATGATCCACCCAGGCCAGGAACTGGTGATCCCACATTTCTGATCTGCCGCTGCTGATAGCGTATCCAGAGCCTGCCCTGCGGCAGGCTCGTTTGTTTAGGCGGCAGGTGTGCAGGATCGCAGCAGATGTGTATCTTTGCCTCCAAAGACCTTTCCTTATGTTTGACTGGCTGAAATCCCGACGCGCCAAACCGGCTGAGGAGCCGGTAGTCCGGTTTGCTGATCTGGACGGCAGGCTCCTGCATGTAGGAGATGAGGTGACGGCCCTGCGGTACGCGCTGGGCCAAAGCCGGATTGTCTCTACCCCGGAAGGACCCGCCTACGAATCCCTGGAAACCGGCGAACGGGTATCCTGGCTTCGGATGATAGACGCTGCGACCGGCCTCCAAAAAGTCCGGTATGGCCATGGCCAAACCTCCTGAAGGGTTTTTCGTTACTGAAAAGAATCTGATTATTTGCTGCTTATGTTTAATCTGGGTGATATGATGGGCCGGTTTCAGGATATGCAGAAACGGCTGAAGGAAGTCAAAGACTCCCTCGAAGACATTGTCGTAGAGGCTGAAGCCGGGGGCGGTATGGTGCGGGTCACCGCCAATGCCAACCGCCGTATCCTCAAGATGACCATAGACCCCGATGTCGTGGACAAAAACGATACGGAGCTCATGGCCGACCTCATCACAGCCGCCGTCAACAAGGCCCTGGACAAGGCTGAGGTACGGGGCCGCGAAGAGCTGGAGCGGGTCACCAAAGGTATGATGCCCAATATCCCCGGCCTGGACCTGAGTGCACTTGGCCTCTCCTGACATGACCCCTGTTACCGCTGTCATCCTCAACTGGAACGGAGCAGCCCTGCTGGAGCAGTTTTTGCCCAGCGTAGTGGCCTCGACCTATCCGGCCCTGGAGGTACTCGTCGCCGACAATGGGTCCACGGACACCAGCCTGGACCTGCTGCATACCCGCTTCCCGCAGGTGCGCACCCTGGCGCTGGACCAGAATTACGGGTTTGCTGAAGGCAATAACCGGGCCATCCCCCACGTCACGACCCCGTATGTAGCCCTGGTCAACAGCGATGTAGCTGTCTCACCGGGCTGGCTGGAGCCACTCGCCGCCTACCTGGATACCCACCCGGAGGCTGCCGCCGTCCAGCCTGCGATCCGGGCCTGGCATGCACAGGACCAGTTTGAGTACGCCGGTGCTGCCGGAGGGTGGATGGACCTGCTGGGGTACCCCTTCTGCCGGGGGCGGATATTTGATACGGTAGAGCACGATCAGGGCCAATATCCTGATACAATGCCTGTTTTTTGGGCGACGGGGGCCTGTTGTCTCGTGCGGATGGAGGTGATCCGGGAGATCGGGCTGTTTGATGCGGCGTTTTTTGCGCACATGGAAGAGATAGACTTCTGCTGGCGGGCCCGGAACCGGGGGTATGAGATCGCCTGTGTACCGGCTTCGGTCGTCTGGCATGTAGGCGGGGGTACCCTCGCCCGCGCCAATCCCCGCAAAACCTACCTCAACGCCCGTAATTCCCTCATCTGCCTCCTCAAAAACCTGCCTGCCCCCCAACTGATGTTTATATTCCTGGCCCGGCTGCTGCTGGACGGTGTCTGGGCCGCACGTGCCCTCGTGCAACGCGACTGGCAGACCCCAGTCGCCATCCTCCGGGCGCACTGGGCCGTGTTTGGACGACTGGGATACTGGCTCCGGCAGCGCAGGACCCTTCACGCCTCTGGCACGCCCCGCTGGCCCCTGACGGGGGTATATCAGGGCAGCATCGTCTGGGCCTACTTCCTGCGGGGACACAAGACCTGGCGGGAAGTCTTCGACCCCAGCCCTCGCTAAAACGCCACTTCCGCTAGGGTTTTTCCAGAAAATCCGTACTTTTGTCCCGGGAAACACCCGTTTTCCCTCCGCCGCCGTAGTTTAATGGATAGAACAGGCGTTTCCTAAACGCTAGATGCAGGTTCGATTCCTGCCGGGGGCACTAAGTAAAACGCTCAACATACATTCCGCGCTGACTCGGGCTTTTGTTCAGATGATGCGTCAGAGGACTCCAGAAGGGGGCCCCTTAATCCCCCTTCTGGAGTGATTGAGTCCGCGCTGACTCGGGTTGCCTTCCTTGTCTTCGCACAAAATCCCTTCGCAATATCTGGCATGTATGCTGAGCGTGTTCCTAAGACAGCTGGTCTGTCAACCCGGCACGAGAAACCCATCAGGGTAAGCCGATACCATACCGTACCTCTGTCTCAATCCGGCCCGGGATGACTCGTTTTTTTGCAGGATGGGGCGGGGCAGAAACCGGTACACCACCGGGCCCGCCAGGATACTGACATACCTCAACCCGCTGAACGATACCGATTAGCCGCTTGGCTCACATTAACAAACTCTACCAGGTGGTCTAAAGAAACCGAGGTATTTCACTCTTTCCCACACCCCTGATCGTAAAATAAGAATCATTCACAGGAGTCTGGATGGCTGAAGTCACAGTCGTTTTCACTGCGGTGTTGGTGGCAGCGTATTCGACCCTTCGACTGCGCTCAGGACAAGGCTAGTGGAGTTTGGTGCCAGATGCGCCATAAATATATACAACTTTTTTGTTGATATGTACGCCTGCGGTGAAAAGTACCTGAACAGGTTTGCTGAGGGGGCCCTTCGAAGGGCTCAGGACAGGTCCTGTGGCTTCGATCAGGTACACCAGTAATAGGGAGAATAAATGGTGTTGCCGGCCGCCTTCCATGCAGGAGTACGCCGCGGTTTGCTCAGTTTGGAATAAGATCTGCCTCACCCCACGACCGCCCACTTCTCCCTGCCACCTCAACCCTGTGATATTCATGTCTGTATTTGCAGATAGCTGGTTTTTGTGTTACTTGAGTAGATAAAGATTTTCATATGCGTCTATCGCCCCTGCTCTTGGGAGGGATTCTGCTGTCAGGTGGTATCTGGTATTGGAGCCAGTCTATTGACAAACAGGCCTTTACCCCGCCGGCTATACGCCGGGCTGACTATACGCCGCTTGTGCCCGAGGATGGCAAACGTCGGCCTGTGGCCTGGGACAGCCTCATACACCGCACTGCTCCGGGAGATGACTGGCGTGCGATAGAAGCCCGTAGCCTGCAATCGCTTATCCAGGGCCGGGATATGCATATACCCGAAATCACGGGTACCTGGGCAGAACGCGGCCCGGCCAACGTACCGGGACGTATTACGGACATTGATATAGACTATATCCAGGGCCATGTGTATGCGCTGAGTGATTACGGGCTGGTCTTCCGATCTGGTGACCTGAGTTGTCAGACCTGGTCTTCCCTGAATGATCACCACCCGCTCGGGTTGGGCACGGGTGCCAAGATGAAGGTACTGCCGGGGGCACAACCCCGTATTGTTGTCGCTGGTTGGCAAAAAACCCTTAATGCCTGGGGGATTTTTTACAGCGATGACCTGGGTGCCGCCTGGGTACAACCGACCGGGCTGGATACATACCCGCTGATGGGTATCCGGCGTATGTTGTTTCAGGGAGATACGGCCTATGTATTTGTGCAGGAATATGATCCGGCGCTTGGCAGAGATTATTACACCGTGTATCGCTCGGCGGACCGGGCGGGTGCCTTCAGTGTCTGCTACCGCTCCCCGATTCCGGCAGGGGATGGGGGCCGCCACGGCAAAAGTGATATGTGGCTCCCGGACAACGCAACACATCCGACGCTGTACCTTGCGCTGGAGGACAGTTTGTTTCTGGTGGATAAACAGTCAGGCTTGCGGCAGTTTGGGGGGTTGATCGGGGGCGACCCTACGCTCTGGGGCTGCCTGCTCACAGGCCGCGAGCATCAGGGCGTCGTCGAACTCCGCGCCTGGACAGGGGCGCAGGGCCTGGGGCGTTTTTATGCGTGGAGCAGCCTCACATCGGGCTGGACGCATCAGGGCGATCTGGTGGAGTGGTATCAAAACGGTCCCTTTGGGGACAACTCCTTCTCCTGCTCGCGCCGCTCGGCTGATACGCTGTACTTTGGCTCAATCCTCCTGTCACGCAGTACGGATGGAGGCGCGACCTGGACCCTCCCGGACATGGATCCTACGGGGAGTTATGCGCTGTATCATGGCGATGTACCCAAAACACTCAGTATCATCAACCCGCTCAGCAGCAAAGCAGAAACCTGGATGGGCACTGATGGCGGTATTTACAAGCGTGATGCGGCGACGGACCATTTTGTGCAGCAGGGTGTACCAGGGGTGAACTGTACCCAGATATACAAAATGGTGACCACCCAGGCAAGACCCGGCGAGATGTACATCGGTACGCAGGACAATGGGTATGCGATCACGGCCCTCGGCAGTACCCAACCTCAGGCGGTGGACTTTACAGGCGTATGGGGCGGAGATGTGACGAATATGGCCAGCGGCGACGGTGGGGAAACCTTCTGGGTATGGTGGTGGGGCGAAGGCTGCAATTATGTCACCCAGCCGCTCACGAGCGGGGTATCCTCCACCTGGTCTCCATACCTGCAAAACGGTCGTATAGACTACTGGGAAGCCCCGATCTGGGTGTCCACCCATCGCCCGGATGTATGCTACACCGCAGGGTACCTTCATGGCGGGAGCGGGAGCCACCTCCTGCGGGTACAGGCCGTACCAGGGACAGACGCTGTCGGCACAGAACTTCCGTATGACTTTCAGGCAGTGGCAAATGGCCGGATCACGGCCATAGCGATCTCACCCGTGGACAGCAACTACTGGTATGTGGGCACGGAAAACGGGTATCTTTTCAGCTCGACAGACGCAGGACTGACCTGGACCCAACGGCTGATGTCGCCGTATCTGTATGTCCGGACGATCTATCCGTCACACCTTGACCGCAATCAGGTATGGGTCGGCGGCAGCGGCTACTCCAATGCGCCGGTATATTACTCCGCTGATCATGGCCTGACGGTCAGCCCGTTTGATACAGGTATGCCTGCTTGCCTGGTAGAAGCCCTGGCCGCCAGCGATGATGAAACACAGCTGTTTGCCGCATCCAGTATTGCCCCTTTTGTTTATGAAAACGGTGGCTGGAGCCTGATCCCCGGCAATGCCCCGCTGGTACATTATATGGACGTGGAGTACCTGAGTGCCAGCCGTACGGTACGGTTTGCTACGTATGCGCGGGGGATCTGGGATTTTACAGCAGAAACATCTGCCAGAAATGATGCGCTGTCCCTGTCATCGCTGGCGGTATTTCCCAATCCCGCCCGGCACCAGCTCACGCTGCGGTGGCTCCCCCCCCTTGCCGGCCCCGTACAGGTGGAGCTGATGACCCTGCACGGGCAGGCTGTCTGGCACCGCACCTGGGGACAGGCCCCTGATCATGCCGAAATCCCGGTAGATGCTTATCCCGCCGGACGGTATATCCTGAGGGTCACTGCCAACGGACGCCCAGAAACACGCATGATCGAAATACGGTAACGCCAATCTGTACCGCACGGTTCATAATACACAACGTCATTCGCTCCCGGACTGACGTTGTGTATTATGAGGCCCTGTAATGGTTTGAACAACGTTGACGGCGTGTGGGAATGCCTGTATATTGAGGCTATATTTGCTGCCCGGACTATTTACCTTATCCTTCTACCCGCATGCGTATTGTATCTGTTTGGTTGCCCGTCCTGCTGCTGGTCGCAGCCTGCTCCTCCCCTACCCCGCCAACTGCTCCCACAGCCCGTACCCGCTGGACGCCAGCGCAGGCACAGACCTGGGCAAACCAGCATGGCTGGATGCGGGGGGCTAATTTTATCCCCAGCACGGCCATCAACCAACTCGAAATGTGGCAGGCGGAGACGTTTGACACGGCCACGATCCGCCGGGAACTGGGTTATGCCGCCGGACTTGGGTTTAACCTCATGCGGGTGTACCTCCACCACAAAGCCTGGCAACAGGATAGTACCGGGTTTAAAGCGCGGATGGAACAATACCTGACCCTCGCAGATGGATATGGCATCCGCACGATGTTTGTGTTTATGGATGACTGCTGGAATGGGACCAGTACCCCCGGCCTCCAGCCAGCCCCCAAACCGGGCATCCACAACTCAGGCTGGGTCCAGGATCCCGGCCAGCGGGAAAGTGCTGATACTACGTACTTCCCGATCCTGGCCCGGTACGTACGGGATGTGATGACCCATTTTGCCACGGATGAGCGCATCGTCCTCTGGGATCTCTATAATGAACCCGGTAACTCCGGCAAAGGCAATGCCTCGATGCCCCTCCTCCAGGCAGTATTTACCTGGGCCCGCAGCACCCCTGCCACCCAGCCGGTCACCTCTGGCGTCTGGAACGCCAGCCTCCGGGATCTCAATGTCCGCCAGCTTGCGGAGTCTGACATCATTACCTTTCACAACTATACAGACCCGGCCTCCATGCAGGCAACGATAGACTCCCTCCGGGCCTATGAGCGTCCCCTCCTCTGCTCGGAGTATATGGCCCGGAAAAATGGCAGTACCTTCGAAACCATTCTCCCGATCCTGAAGCGGGAACAGGTCAGCGCCATCAACTGGGGCCTGGTCAGCGGCAAAACCAATACCATCTATGCCTGGTCGGATACCACCCATCAGGACGGATCGGAGCCGGCCTTGTGGTTTCACGACATATTCCGGCAGGATGGCACCCCGTACCTGCAGGCAGAGGTGGACCTGATCCGGCGGGAGTGCCTGATGCCCTGATACCCCGCCAGCTTCAGAGCGGAACTGAAAAATCCACTCCCTCGTGGTGGGTGCGCATCTCCATCGTCAGGTTGAGGGGGCGGATGTCCTGCACCCACGCTAACCGGATATATGGAAGGGCTGCCTGGATCGCGTAGTGAGACTTGAACCCACGCGGATGCACCTTAAAACACTGTGTTACCCACGCAGGGTCCAGGGCGTCAAGAGGCATGCCGTCAAGAAAATGAAACAGGATGTCACACCATATATGATACCAGGACCGCAGGACCAGATGATCCGGACATTCAAACTCAATCGTTTGAACTCCCGCCATCACTTGCAGGTCGCTGAGGAGCGCATAGGCATCTAACCGGGTCGGCCCCTGCTTCCACTTCCCACAGGAGTGCCAGGCCCAGACGGGTGCATGATTTTCGCAGTTGATACCAGCCGACTCCATGCGGTCAGCCATCCACTGATAGGCCTGTTGCCACGCAGGGCTTGAAACAGAGAGGGACCAGGGGGTGCGGAGGATACCTGTTTGGCGCAGGATATCCACCGCTTCGGTTGACTGTAAGGACCAGAGGCGCATGGAAATAAGATATAGTGCGCAATACGTGTTTTACGAAAAAACCAATACCAAATCTACCCCTCCCAGGGAACGAGGTAGAAATAAACTGACATTCCTGGCGTGGAAAAGACAGGGGACTCTCTCGAAAGAGGGTCCACGCAAAGGGCGCTAAGTTTTCGCAAAGCACGCAAAGGTATGGGATAGTTTCTCCCGTTGCGCCCTCTGCGGCATGGCCTCTGCGAACTTTGCGTGGAAAAAGACAGGTAATTCTCTCGAAAGAGAGTTCACGCAAAGGGCGCTAAGTTTTCGCAAAGTACGCAAAGACTCAGGACGTTTTTGGGCTTTGCGTGGAAAAGACAGAGGATTTACACTTGATCCCAAGATGGGAAAATCTCGTTACAGCTAGCGACATCATTTTGCATTGCACATACTAATAAGTACCAAGATGCCCCCGTAAGCCTGTGTGCCTTCACGTCTGTTTTTTTGACGGCTGCCCGACAGACCCGACATAATTTTTTCCTGATTCCCAATTCTGACCTATCTTCGGGCGTTTGAGTCCCTGATACCAATCCTGATCACTTATGCGCTGCCTGTTCCTGTACCTGATCTGCCTGATAGCAAGCACCCTGCCCCTCCAGGCCCAGACCTCGCCTACCCGCCTTTGGCTTGACACGGACATCATGATCGGCCTGCCCGAAAACGCCCCCCGCGAGGTGGATGACGGGATCGCCCTCATCATGGCCCTGGCCCAGCCGCAGCTTGACATCGTAGGGATCAGCGTGATCACGGAGATAGATTACGGGTATCAGGTGACCCAGCAGTTGCTCCGCGACTACGCGCCGGGGCGGACGATCCCGGTGTATAAAGGTTCGCCCAAAGGAGATGACCTCGGGACAGAAACCGATGCCTCCCGCGCCCTGGCCGCTGCCCTGCGCCAGGAGAAACTCAACATCCTCGCCCTGGGTCCTGCCACCAATATTGCTACCGTCCTCAAAAACCACCCGGAACTGGCCGCCCGCATCGGGACCATCGTCTTTTGTGCCGGACGCACAACGGGTTATCCCTTCCGCCCCGGCCTGCGCCAGCATACGGTATGGGACTATAATTTTGAGCTGGACGTCGAGTCCTTCCGGGTGATCCTCGACGCAGGCATTCACGTCGTCCTGAGCGGCTACCAGTGCAGCGAATACCTCCACCTCGGAAAAGCCGATGTGCAGTTTCTCCGGCAGGGCAACAAAGCCGACCGCTGGCTTTATGGTGTACTCGAACCCTGGATGAAACTTTCCCTGGATCTGTTTGGGGTAGAAGGGTTTATCCCGTATGATACGACCCCGCTGGGGTATTTCACCCATCCGCAGTACTTCCTCATCGAGCGGGACATCCCCATCGTGATCAACTACCGCCAAAACGACGCCGACCTGGGTCCCCGCCTCGGCCAGGACAAATACTTCCTCGAAGTCAGCCGCGAGTATATCTCCCGGTGGAAAGTGGACTTTGCCTACCGGACCCTGCCGGGGTTTGAGGAGCTGGTGATTGAGGCGATCAAGGCGCCCTGAGCTAACAAACGCTTATATGACTGATCAGCCATCCGCTCATCGCTGTATCTCCCGTGCAAACTCTTCGATCCGCTGCGTCGGTGCTCCCAGCTCTTTCCAGGTCTCTCCAGCAGCCAACTGCTCCTGAAATCCTTGAAAATATTCACCCATCGCAGCTACCTGTTTTAATGCAGGAACAAACCATCCAATGAATTTCAGCATACCGATGGGGGTTTCGCGGACCTTGAGAACAGGTGAAAATGACCTGGCGTAACGTTTCAGGGCATCAGCCATCAGGACAGGCTCAGGGCCTTGTATGATATAGTCGCGGTTGCCTGGAAGGTCAAGCTCCACGGCGCGGGCCACTATACGGGCATAGTCGGCACCTGCAATCCAGTAAAACGGGTATGGCAGCGGTTTAAATCCATTGAGGGTATCGCCCTGCCTCAGCATGAGCTCCAGGCTTTCCATAAACCAGGTGGCATGAAAAAAGGTATAGGGAATGCCGCTGCTTCGGATCAGTTCCTGGCCCTGGCGGCGGATTTCGTTGGCGAAGAGCGTTTTTCCCGGTGCAAAATCCGGGCGGTACGCGCCCAGGCCCGATAGTTTCAGGATGCGTTGCACGGTACTGCCTTCCGCCGCTTTGAGCACATTTCGGACCCCGTCGAGTTCTGGCTGGAAGGTAGCCCCCGGCGCTTCTGCGGAGAGGTTGAGGTAGAGCATATCTACGCCCTGAATGGCTGCCTTCAGGCTGTTAATATCCTGCAAATCAGCTATTTTTACCGATACATTTGGCGGCAAAAGCCCCTTTGCTTTCTCCGGATTGCGCACGATGGCGGTAACCGTATGCGTTTTTGCCAGTTCACGAATCACGACCGGCGCGAGCCTGCCCGTGGCACCGATGACAGCTATTTTCTTTGCCATAAGAGGTAATGATGAATGATTACAAAGGCAAAGTTGCGGGCGCACGGGCGGTGGAACATTGATGTAGATCAAGAAGCACCGGCGGCCAGTTCTTTGCGGATGCGGCTGAGGGCTTCGGGGCTGATGCCGAGGTAGGAGGCGATCATAAACTGCGGTACACGTTGGAGGAGATGGGGCCTTTCGCGGATAAAATCAAGGTAACGGGTGGTGGCGTTGTCTTTGATGAGCGACACGCTACGCCGGGTGAGGTTGACGGCAGCAGATTCGGCCAGTATTTTGCCGAGTTGCATGTAAAGCAGGGAACTTTCAAAAATGGCATTCAGCCGCCGGGCTTCGATTTTGAGAATCAGCGAATCTTCCAGGGCCTCTATGGAAAAAGCAGAAGGTGCGCCGGTGAGAAAACTCCCCAGCTCGATCGCAAACCCACTTTCTGCGATAAACTGCCGGATATGCTCCTTGCCATCCTGGAGGAGGTAGGTTTTAAACAAACCCTGATTCACAAAAGCCAAATGCCCGCAGACGCGCCCTTCCTCCAGCAGCAGCTCTCCTTTGGCTATCTCCTGCGGCACAAAATCGTCCTTCACCGCATCGAGTTCATCGTCGGGAATCGGCACAATCTGCTGAATGGCTTTTTTGAGCTGGAGGAGTTGGTCGGAGAGGGTCATGGGAGGGAGTTGTAGCTGTCAAAGTATGAAAAATCAAGCTTTCTCGCAGCGGATGCCAGCGGAATATGGGCAAAAGACAAGATTCCGCGCGTGATCACTTGGAATGCTCGCGGAATGTGGGTAAAAAAATGAGATTCCGCTAAGGTTCACATAAAATTTTAGCGGAATGTGGTTTTAAAAGTAAGATTCCGCCAAGGTTTATTAGGAATACTCGCGGAATCTTACTTTCTTTGAGAGTTCCTGCGCATAGCTCCATTTAGCATGACTCCTTACCCACTCGTTGGTCGCACGGCAGAGCAGCAAGTCCTCCATCAAACGCTTCGATCGCCTGGCGCAGAGCTGGTAGCTATAGTTGGTCGGCGGAGGGTTGGGAAAACCTTTCTCGTCAAATCCTTTTTCCAGCAACAACTCGATTTCGAAATTACGGGTATTCAACACGCCAGCCGAAGCGAGCAACTCCGGAATTTTTCTTTTCAGATGGCTCGACTGGGTGGGTTTTCTGCCTTAGGGCCTGAGCCTCGTGATTGGCTTGATGCCTTCTTTCAATTATCGCAGGCCCTGGAAAACAAACCCAAAGAAGGCAAATGGGTCGTGTTTCTGGATGAATTGCCCTGGCTGGCCACGCATGGATCAGGCTTTTTGAAGGGACTAAGCTGGTTTTGGAACAGTTGGGCAGTCAACCAGCCCGTCGTGGTAGTGATCTGCGGCTCAGCCGCATCCTGGATGATCAAACATGTGGTGAATCACAAAGGGGGATTGCACAACCGTATCACACGCCGTATTCATTTGCAGCCCTTTACGCTGGCTGAAACGGAGGCTTTTTTCGAATCCCGCCACATTCAGTTTGACCGTTACCAGCTTGCACACTTGTATATGGTTTTGGGCGGGGTGCCGCTCTACCTCAACGAAGTGACCGGCGGCCGCAGCGCTGCCCAAAACATCGAGGCTATTTGTTTTTCTCCCAACGGACTCTTGCGCGATGAGTTTCCCAAGCTTTTTGCAGCGCTATTTGAGTCACCCAAAACACATCTCGCCATTGTAAAGGCCCTGGCAACCCGGAAAAAGGGGTTGACATACACTGAAATAGCCCACACAACGGGACTTTCAGATGGCGGAAGCCTGAGCACGGTGCTCGAAGAACTACTGCATTCTGACTTTATTTCCCGCATAGCCCCTTTTGAAAAGAAGAAAAAAGACAGACTTTATCGCCTCACGGATGAGTTTTCTCTGTTTTACCTGCAATTTATGGAGCCGTATCTGGAGCGTGGGGTGGAGCAGTGGCAGCAACTCGCTAAAGAACAAGGTTTTGTAAGCTGGTCAGGTTATGCCTTTGAAAACATGTGCCTGAAGCACCTCCCCTCCATCAAACAGGCGCTGGGCATTTCGGGCGTGCTGACCCAGGCAGGATCTTATATTCAGCGCGGAACTGATTCTCAACCAGGACTTCAGGTGGATTTGCTGCTGGAGCGAAGCGACCATGTGATTCATGTATTCGAGCTCAAGTTTTACGCCGGGGAATTCAGCCTCACAAAAGAGGAAGCCCTCCGGCTCCGCAACCGGGTAGCTGCCTTCAAGGAAGCTACAGGCACCCGCAAGCAAGTATGGCTCACCCTCATTACCCCCTTTGGCCTGCGCCATAATGCCCACAGCCTGGGGCTGGTTGACAGCCAGCTCACGCTGGATGCGCTATTTAGGCAGGTGTAAGCGAGCATCCTGCTACTTTTTTCCCAAAAACCCGTATATTTCCTCAAAGAATCATCCTATGGGAGAAGCAGCCATAAGCCTCCGCCTGAACGTGGCCGATTACCTGGAGCTGGAGCGCAGCGCCGATGTCCGGCATGAGTACCACCGGGGCGAGCTGTTTGCGATGGCAGGCGGCACACGTAACCACAGCATGCTGGGAGGCAACATAGTAACAGAGTTCAATCTCCTGGCCCGCCGCAGCGGTTGCACTTCCTTCAACGGCGATCTGCGCATCCGCATCGAGGCGGAGGACTGCTTCCTCTATCCCGAAGCCTCGCTGGTCTGCGGTCCGGAGCACTATTCGCCCCTCGACCCCAACGCCCTCGTAAACCCCGTGCTGATCGCTGAGGTGCTCTCCGACAGCACCGAAGCCTATGACCGGGGCGAAAAGTTCCGGCTCTACCGTACCCTGTCTTCCCTGCGCGACTACGTGCTTATCTCGCAAAAGCAGCCCTTAGTAGAAGTGTTTTCCCGCGACGAGAGCGGCCTGTGGCAGTTCCGGGCCTATGAAGGACTGGAAACGACCATCAGCCTCCCCAGTATGGGCGCTGAAATCGCCATGCGGGATCTGTACCGAGGCGTGGTGTGGGGGTGAGCAGGGTTTTCCCACAAAAAGAAGGAGGCACAGCGTTTCACAGAGATGGTCTCGGTGTAGCTCTGTGTGATTTTTGACTGCCGCTTGTCATAAGGCTGCCGCCTGGCAGACACAGGTGATTGTATGCCCTGCGTCGCGCCGCTATGGTCGGGTACGATACTGACTTCCGTCCCCGCCTCAGCCAAGACAAGTATTTCCTCGAGGTCAGCCGCGACTCTATCTCCCCGTAGAAAATGGACTTTGCCTACCACCCCCTGCCGGGATTTGAGGAGCGGGTGATTGAGGCGTCAGTGGACGATAAATATACGTATCTTGTAATAATCTGCCACCAGAAACACTGGCATCTGTGTATGGCAAAACGTATATTGCAAGTACTTACCCCCCTCAGAACATGATTTTTTTCTGCGGCCGATATGCTTTGTTGACAGGCCCTGGATGCAGGGACCGGCAATTGTGCGGCTGGCGGGCGTTCATGGCCTGGACGATTCTCATGCTGACGGTATCAGGGCTGACTGCCCAGCGTACCCAATACCGTATTTCCCGTTTTCCGGGCCTGACAGGAGGGGAGCAGATTACAGCACTGGCACAGGATCCTACGGGTCTCTTGTGGCTGGGGACCGCAAAGGGCCTTGCCTACTTCGACAGCCAGCAATACCATGAGTTGCCGCCGACGTTTTTACCAGGGCCGCTGTTTGATCTGGCATACGGGGCAGGAAAAATGGTCGCTCTCTGCCCCGGTGGTATAGCAGTTTTTCCGGCGCGGCATCCTGACCTGGCGCTCACCGAGGCAGCAGAGCTCTTTCCGCTGCCCCAGCCGCCGCAGACAGGCAGCCAGATCGCCACCCGTGACGGTACCTTTTGGGTGGGTGGTCCGGGGTATGCAGCCCGTTGGCGGCAGGGGCAGCTCAGGGTATTTCCCCTGGGCACCGCTGAGGTACAACTGGCCTTCGACGATGCCGGACACCTGCTCGCGGCGGATGCCGCAGGCAATCTGTACCTTTGGCAAGAAGATACGCAGACCTTTTTTCTGTTGCCTGTCACCCTGCCCGGCGGAAATACCCACATACTTGCCCTGGGCTCCAGTCGCTGGCTGGCCTGGGGGCCGGAAAGCACCTGCGAAATTTCTGGCCAGGCAAATCTGGCCTTTCAGGTGCGGGTCCTGACCTTGCAGAGCCCTGAACCCCTGAGCAGGGCATTTCGCACGCCGGGTGGCCCCTTGCTCGCTGCGGGCAGCCTGTATCCCGTCTATGAATGGCTGCCATCAGGTGCTTCGCTCCGCTCTTTTCCTGTCTTCAGCCAGACGGGGCAAAAACATATAGACTCCCTCGGCATAACGCAGGTACTCGATTTTGCACCAGCAAGCGATGGTCAGGCGATCTGGGTAGCGGCAGCCGACGGGGCGCACTTGCTGACCCCGGCCTTTTTTGTCAGCCCACCCGGCTTGCCTGAGGTTTCTTTCTGGGCCAACTACGAAACCCAGCCCGGCGTGCGTTATGCGACCGCTGGCGATGTATACCGCATTACCCGCCAGGACCGGCAGTACCGGACAGAAGCCCTCAATATAGGGGCCTGGCGCGGTGCCACCAGCCTGATGGCAGACCAAGAGGGCTGGCTCTGGATCGGAGACTACGACGGGCGCCTGTTACGCACCCGTCCCGGCAGCAAGGAGCGCACCGTGCTGGATTTTCGCAGCCAGGGAAGTACGATTTTCCAGTCTGTGCGGGATCATGCCGGCTATATATGGCTTTGCCAGGCCCCTGACAGCACCCCCCTGGTCGGGGTGATGCGCCTGGACCCACGCAGCCGCTCCATCCGTCATTTTGGCAAGGCAGAAGGACTGGACACGCGGATCATTGATGTCCGGCAGCACCCTGACGGCAGCCTGCTGCTCAGTGGCGTGGGTGAGAAAACTTACCTGTATCGCTATGATCCGGAAAAAGAGCGCTTTGAGAACCTGAGCCTGCCCTTGTCCTTCATACCTGCGTCTGTCTTTGAGGTGCATATGTTAGAGCTAGGGGGGGGCGACACTGTCTGGATGGCCACCACCGATGGCCTGCTCCGCTACGACCGCAAAAGCGTGCTCCGCATACAAGTAGGCAACTGGCCTGTCAACGAGGAGATCCGGGCGGTGTGTGCCGGCCGCGAAGGCAGCCTCTGGCTGAGCAGCAAAAGTAAGGGTATCGGCTGCTACCGCCACAACGATTTCGTACAGTTTGGCGTTGCCTCCGGTCTGCCGACCGATGAGACAGAATATGCCACCATCTCCCGCGACAGCGAGGGTTATATCTGGATCGGCACCCGCGAGGGTCTGGTTGTGTCCAGCCGCCCGGATCCCGTGCCACCAAGCAGCCAGCGGCCCCGCTGGGCAGATCAGGACCATGCCACTGTCTATCCCTACCGAAGCCGCGTCCGCTCCCGCGTTGTCCACTATGCCTACTCAGGAGAACCCGTACTCTATCAGACGCGCATCAGGGGGTTGTCTGACGCTTGGTCACAGCCCCAGGAGGCGCAGGAGTGGGAAACCCCGCCGCTCGACGCCGGTAAATACACCCTGGAAGTACGGGTCAAACAAGGTGATTCGTATGGATGGAGTGAGCCTGTAACACGGGATATCGAGGTACATCCGGTCTGGTATCTCTCCCCAGGTGCTTTTGTTGTCTACGGTGTGCTCCTGATCGCGATGTTCGCCTTCGGGATCTGGTTACAGTCCTACCGGCTGAAGCGACAGAATGTCCTGCTGGAAAAACTCGTCGCGCAACGCACGGAGGAGCTGCTCCGCAAAAGTGAAGAAGCCCGCGAAGCCTCTGAGGCCAAAAGTTTATTCCTGGCCAATATGAGCCACGAAATCCGAACCCCCATGAACGGTGTCATCGGGATGCTGGACTTGCTGGGCGATACCTCCCTTGATGCCGAGCAGCACGACTATCTCGACACCATCCGCAGCAGCAGCAAGGCCCTGATGGCGATCATCAACGACATCCTCGATTTCTCAAAAATTGAGTCGGGCAAACTGCTCATCGAGTCAGTACCCTTCGACCTGCGGGAAGTGGTGGAGAATGTCGTTCAGATTTTTGGCCCGGCAGCGTATCAGAAGGACCTGGACCTTTTGTATGACCTTGCTCCTGAGTTGCCTGCGCAGATGGTGGGCGACCCGGTGCGGGTACAGCAGATTCTGACCAACCTGGTTTCCAATGCCCTGAAGTTTACGGTCCAGGGATATGTGCATATCCGGGTCTTCTTGCGGGAGCCCTGGCCTGCACAGGGAGCAGGGGAAGTGTACCTGTCTGTGCAGGACAGCGGGATCGGGGTTTCGCCCGAGCAGGCCTCACGGCTCTTCGCGGCTTTTACGCAGGCAGATGCCTCGACCACCCGGCGGTATGGAGGCACCGGCCTCGGACTCTCGATCTGCCGCCACCTTTCGCATCTGATGGGCGGAGGCATCTCACTTGACAGCGAAGCGGGCAAGGGCAGTACATTTACGTTCCATATCCGGGTCGAAGCAGCTCCTGCTGTGCCAGTGTCACCGCCCGCCTGGCCAGGCAAACGGGTCTGGCTGCTCGACGCCCGTGCCCCCCGCGCCGAATGGCTGAGCGGCCAGCTCACAGCCTGGGGCTGCGAAACCTATATCTGCCACCAAGCGGAAGCACTCTGCCTCGCCACTGCCGCCGACCTCGTCCTGCTCGACGCTGGCGCCCTGGCTGCCCAGGACTTTACGTGCTGGCTGGAAAAACAAGCCCGGCAGCCAGTTCCGGCGCTGCTGCTCCAGCCCCGCGACAGTATTTTCAGCCACCCCTCAAAAGCAGGTGCCCAGGATGAGCTGCATGCAGCCCCATTGGTTATCAGCAAGCTGCGCACAAAGGCCGCCAGGCTCCTCGCCGTCCACCCGGATGATGTCCCGGCCATCCCGCCCGATACGCTGGCCGAAAAACTGGCACAGCGGTATCCGCTCCGCATCCTGGCAGCAGAAGACAATCCCGTCAACCAGAAGCTTATCCGACGTGTGCTGGAGAAAGAAGGCTACACCCCTGACCTGGCCAGCAATGGCGCCGAGGCCCTTGACGCGCTGCGCCAGCGACCCTACGACCTGCTGCTTATGGATGTTCACATGCCCGTCATGGACGGACTGGAGGCCACACGGATCCTATTCCAGGAACTCCCCGCTGCGCAGCGCCCAGTGGTGCTGGCCGTTACAGCAGGGGTGATGAAAGAAGATATTCATGCCTGCTACGAGGCAGGCATGCGTGACTTCGTGAGCAAACCCTTCCAGATCGGGGAGCTGCGGGAAAAACTTGCCTACTGGGGGCACTACATCCAGGAGCGCCGCGCAGCAAGCCTCCGGGAGCACAAGGCCTGAGGGCGCGGGAGATGGCCCGTTTTTTTGCGGCCACCCGCTATACTTTCAGGCTGCCGCCTGTCAGGGGTTGCTGTTTTCCTCGTAGTCGAGCCTCCGCTTCGAGCGCCGCATGTAGGCATAATAATTGGATCCCTTGCTGTGTGAGCGATACATTTCCTCATCCATCTGCGGCATTGCCGCCAGCACTTTTTCGTAGGTAAGCAGTTCCTGATAGAGGTTATTCAGGTCCTCGCTTGGCGCGTGGCTGCTGAAATACCCTTCGAGGTAGGCTTTGGCTTGCTGGACAAGTGCATTTGCCGCCTGAAAGTCCCGGCGGTCGGCATAAGCCTGCGCCTGTTCCCGCCAGTCCACGACCAGGAAGAGTGCGATTTGTTCAGCAAGTTTGGGATCAAGCCCCTGGTCATAGGCCAGCTGATCGGTGGTGCGGCGCATTTCTAGCGTTTTGCGCTCAGCCATCGCTTCAAATCCCGCCAGGGCATCCACATACTTCAGTTCTGCGTGGAAAGACAGGCTTTCCGCCGCAAGAGGAGCGTCGGCGACCAGCTTGAGCAGCACCGCTTTTTTCTCGCTGGCAAATACATCATTAAAATTCACCCGGACCACTCCGTCAGAGATTTCCCCCGGATAGCCAAAGACCTTCTCGCAGCGGAGACCCGTATCCGCAAAGGAGATCGTCAGCGCCGCCTGCTGGGCCACGACCGTGAGCAGTCCGGCCAGCTCGCGCTGGAAAATGTCGGGGATCTGGTCGGGATTGGCGATGAAGTAATAGTTGCCGCCACCATGCTCAGCCAGACCCATGAGCAGTGCCTCGTTGAAGCCGGCGCCCACGCCGAAGGTGGACACCCCGATGCCTTCCTGGCGAAACTTGTCCTGTGCGAGTTTGCGGAGCTGGCCGGGGTCCGTTACGCCCCGATTCGCGAGGCCATCGGTGAGTAGCAGCACACGGTTGACGCGGTTGGGTTCCTTGCAGCTTATTGCCTGGCTAAAGCCTTCGAGCATACCGCCGCTGAGGTTGGTGCTGTTGCGGGCCTCGATGGCCTGGACCTGACGCTTGAGCGCGGCCTTGTCCCGCACGGGCGCGGCGGGGCTTAGCACGTCTATCACGTCGTCATACTGCACGAGGGCCAGGGTATCGTCCGCATTGAGGTGATCCACGACAAAAGCTGCCGCCCGGCGGACGTAGGCGATTTTATCGCCCTGCATGGAGCCGCTGCGGTCGAGGACGAGGGCGAGGTTGAGCGGCACACGCTGCTCGGAAGGCGGCGCGTCGGCACCCTGGATCTCGAAGTAGAGGTACCACTCCTGCCGCGGCAGGGTGTCGAGCCAGGTGGCGTTGGCGGCGGTGGTGAGGGTGAGCATAATAGGGTTAATCATGAGTTAAAGTTGTGGTATGTCGAGGCCCAATAGCTGCATCGCATCATGCGGCCGTGTTGTCAACAATACTACGCACCTATTTTTATTTGGCCGCAGGACAAACCCTGTCAGGAAACTTGTCAGGAAATATGTATAATTTCCCGTATAGTTGTCCGTTTTGTATCTATGCTTGACTTTAACCCAGGAATCCACTATGGAAGCGTCCCTCCCATTGGCACTTAATCAAAATGAGGAGATATTCCAGACTGCATTGTACATCGCGATATCCGTCAAACAAAAAAAACAAAGTTATATAGCCAGCCTTTGCGGAATTGCGCCCAGCTATCTGTCCAAGCTCAAGGGCTGGTATATTCCTGTCGGCACTGAAGTCCTGATCGCCCGTCCACCCACCAAACAAGCCCGATTCGGCCGCCTGGCCCGTACGCTGATAGATCATCTGGCAGCACAGGACCAGATCCTTTTCGAAGACGGATGGTTTGTGGAGATGTCTTCCGGCAGAAAGTGGGGACAGCTTCCCTATCTCTCGCCTGAAATAGCCCAAAGCCTGCCCCCGGCGTCAAAACCACCGAAAGCAGGCCGAAAAACAACCTCCAGCTATAAGCCGTACTGGCAAGACCTGGAGATCATCGGCGACTGGGACCTCGATGCCGAGGCGCGCACCCTGACCGGCGGCGGGCTGTACAGCTTTCTCCTCAGCCAGGAAACATTCGACGGCTCGTCCTGCCTTCTGGAGGCCCGCATCTGCTTTCTCCGATTCGATGAAGGCGATAAAGACTTGCCCGCAAGTTTTGGCCTGGTGCTGGGCTGGCAGGAATTCTCTGCCTCCCGGACCTATTACCATTTGCTTTGTTCCGAGGAGCGAATGCTGCTTGAACAGGTCGGTGCCCGTGGGATGGATGATTTTTCAGATTACACCCATGTAGATGACGGAGTGGCATTTTCCCTTGCTACGGGCGCATGCCATCATTTCCTGATCCGGGTGCTGGAAGATACGCTGCTGATATTTGTAGATGATCAGCTGGTGTACAACGTCGCCAAACCTCCGGGCTTGTCAGGACGGATGGGCATCCGCCCGTGGCGCTCCCGGGTGCGTTGCCACTATCTCGGCGCAAGAAGGTGGTGAGGGTTGTGGAGATACCTCAGGATGGGTCAGTTACCGGGGCTGGGAGTCAAGCCAGGTGGCGGGGGGGGTATGGGGTTGATGAGAGGACAGATTTTTACTGAGTAGATGATCCGGAGGCGCTGCCAACTACTCTACCTGAAAGGTAAAAGCCATATTGACCCAAAAGCTGACGGGTTTACCTCCCTGTATCGCAGGCGTAAAGATCAGCCGGTGAAGATAGGCTTCCACCTGTCTGCTACAAATCGGATGACCCATACTAATAAGGCGGTGCCTTTTGTAGTTGCCATATTTATCTACCAGCACCCTTGCAACCACGCGAATATTTTTCCCTTTATGTTCTTCTCGTTTAAGGATACCTTTTACCGGTTCGCCCATTAAGGCCCGAACCTCATCATAGTTTATCGCTTGGGGTTTTAATTCCGCAAACATGAAAGCATCTATATCAGGATCTCGTTCGAAGTAAACCAACATATCCTTGTCGTACGTATTTCCAATCGGTGCATTAGCCTCCACCTGTGTGGAATCCGTCTGCCCGCACTTCGTTTCTACCTGCTGTGCCGCTGCCTCCCGATATTTTCCGGCGGTATAATCTGTCAGGTAACTTTGAGCGGCTGCACAGTTATCTGCCCGCAGGGCTCGTTGCCAGGCAAGGGAGTCGGCGGCGGCGATGTTTCTGATAAGCAGGAAATTGCCGCCTGCCTCGTGTTTGCCAAAACTGCCCCGGTGGATGTCCGGCCCTCCCTGCCCCAGCAGGCCGCACAGCTCGGAAAAAGTCAGGGTGCTATCTGCACCGCCAGACTGCGCCAGAGCTTCCTTCAGCCTCTCCGTAAAGCCCGACTGGTCCGGCGTAAGCCCGAGGCTGTCGCCGGAGGTGAGGAACAAGCGGCTTTGAGTCGCCTGGTGCTGCTGAAACATCTGCTCACCTGCCTCCAAGCTTTGGAGGTTTTCCGGCGTCGCTCCCGGCTGCGGATCAAAATAGCGGCTGTAAGGCGCGTCCACCGCCACGAGGATGTGTTGGCAGGCAATGTTGTCAATCAGGACCCTGGCCAGAAAAAACGATAAAGCCGTACGGTGCACCTCCGTGGGCCGGGTGTCGCGTGTCAGGAAATAACCATGGCTGTATTGCTCCAGCCCCCGGCCGCTGAAAACAACCAGCAACTGGTCCTCCGGCGCGCAGGTGCCGTCTGCGAATCGTGCAGCATATTCCGCCAGCTTCTCCTCGGTCTGTCTGGCAGTAGGATTTTCGACCACCTCAGCCTGGAAGCCGTACTCGTGCTCCAGCACCCGCGCCAGGGAGCGAGCCTCCTCCACAGGGCTCAGCAGCGGCGGATAGGCGTTCGTGCTGTCGTAGGTATCAACCGCAAAAAAGAGAGCATAGTTTTGACTAGGCTGCTGGGCCAGGGCCGGCGCTGTGAGGAGGAGCAGGGAGAGGAGGAGAAGGCGGTGGTCACTTCCTAAAATTGGTTGACAAGTTGATAGATAAAAAACTGAAAAAAGTTGACACGATCTTCTAAAACCTAACATAAGTTGTCACGAGAAGATGGGTTGTATGGCTGAGTTGTTTGCGGTTTCTGGGTAGTGTTCA
>JANRLQ010000054.1:0-75199 GCA_033762375.1 Bacteroidia bacterium | reverse complement strand
CCAATATTAAACCCCGAGGTCAGGCTGTCGAGCGTCACCGGAGAGACCCCCGTCATAAAGATACGGTCCACCGTACCCTGGCCTGTACCACTTTTGATCACTTCATAAAACTTACGCACCCACCCCTGACGGCTCACGATCTCCTGAAAATGATCCAGGTCAAAACTGATCAGCTCATTCGTAAAATGGTCGTATTCGTCTATCAGCAGATAAAGTTTGTATGGCTGCCGGGCCACCAACGTGATGAATTGACTCATCAGCACCGCCGGCGTATCTATGGCCATCAGCCTGGTCAGTTCAGCATCACCCCCCAACCCAGGATAACGATCTATAAACCGGAGGATCCCCTGCCGGATTTTTTCCATAAACCCCGCATACGTCGTCTCGCGGGTCTGGGTATCTATCCCGCTGAAATCAAACTGGAGCGTCAGGTAACTATTGGCCAGCGGAGTCACGGCACGTCCCACCGCCAGATGCCCAAACAGTACCCCAAATGCCTCCGCGTGCTCCCGCCCGTAGTAGTGCGCCAGGGTCGAGAGCCAGAGACTCTTCCCAAACCGGCGCGGACGAAGGAATATCAGGTACCTCTCCCCCAGCGACTCCAGCAACGGTATATACCCCGTACGGTCCACATAATAGTACCCGCCCCGGATCAGGGAGCTGAAGTGGCTCGTTCCATAGGGTAGCTTGATCATGTGGCTAAGATATAAAAAACGGGCATTCGATACCCATACCTTATGCAAAAAGCCCCCAAAACAGCGTATTAAGGTACTTGGTGAGCAGAATTATGCCGGCTAACCGCCTCGTTTCTGAGCATGACTATTGATACCTTATCAGCGGATCGCCGGACTGTCGTCGCCTGGCCGGGTATCATACTGCATGCGCCCAGCACAATATCCAGGTCTCCATCCCGATCAGCATCATAGGCATCCATCAGCATCCATCGGCCTGTGTCTGTAGCTGCGGTAGCATGAGGGGTGAATACAAGCGGCCCGTCCTGCCGGAGATATATAAACCCAAGATGCGGACGTCGGCTATAATCTGGAAAAAAGGCAGTTGCGGCTATGTCCAGGTCTCCATCCAGGTCAAAATCCCGGGCCATTACTTTCATCGCACCGTGCAGCGGGAAAAAATACGCCTGTGAAAACTGATTATGCCCGTCGTTCAGGAAAATCCGTACGCCATGATACGGTTTGAGTATGGGCGACCGGTCTGCGTTGTCGCCATTGGCATAGAGAAGGTCCATATGACCATCCTGATTGAGATCAGCAAGCTCCAGGTCGAGCGAGCCATAGACGGAAGGGAAAGACAAGACATACTGTGCCTGAAACTGTCCGCCCCCCTGATTATAGTAAATCCACACCCCTTCCCGCCCCTGCCCTGTCAGGGCCACTATGTCGGGGCGGCCATCACCATTCATATCCTGTACGATGGTTTTGATAGTGCCTGACGCGGCATACAGGACATGGGGATCTGGCTGGTTGCCATCCTGTGAATACCACGCGAGCTGCCCGGCATAGTGGCCATACTCCGAGACCACGGATTCAGGTATCCCATCTCCGGTAATGTCGGCCCAGGTGACATGCACCGGACGAGCCAATTGCCGGATCACCTGCTCCCGCGCAAGCGTATCCCCCATACGCCGGGCGCGTATGAGCGAACCTTGCTGTTTGTCATTGGGCTCCATCACCCCTGGCAGCGCCAGTATAAACCGGTGCTGATCCAGCAGGGAAATGGACGTAGGCGGACTCCCAAACCGGAAGCTGTCCCGCCGCACGCCCGTGAGGGGATCCAACCAATAAAGCCCGCCCGTACGGGTACCTGCCACGAGCAGGTGACGCAGGCTGTCATGTTGCAGCAGGGTGACCTCATGTCCCTCAAACCCTGGCACAGACTGTACCCCAAACTGACCCTCCAGCGGCTGGAAGGCGGCGGCTGGCAGGCTGTCGGGCAGCAGGCTGTCGGGGGCCTGGGATACGTACCAGTCTACGATCCGCTTCCACGCAGCTGGTGTCACCAGCGGTCGGGCAGGCAATACCCCACTTGTCAGGATACGAACCATGTCATCATTAAACCCCATACCCGGTGCCTCTGTCAGCGGGGTCACGCCGGCCCATACTGCCATTTGCGGGAGCACGCCGGTGGCCCAGGAGGCCTTGTCCAGCATCGCAGGCTCAGGAAACACATGACAACTGCTGCACGTCTGGCGTGCCAGGGTCTCCCCATCAGGCTCACGGGTACAGCTCAAGCCATACCAGCACAGTCCTGTCACAAATACAGCCCGGGCAATACCGGAAGGCAACAACTTCATACGCAGGTCACCCCGCCATACCGGCGACAGTGCCGACAGACGGGGCGCTTAATATACAACTTTCATCCGGACCCATATGATTTCCGGCCCAGCAAATGTATCCGAAACAAAGGGGCTTAGTGGGTGAGTATCGTATAGGTCTTAAACTCCGAGCGCATGGGAGGTTCCAGACCTTGCTCACGGGCCATACGAATGTCTTCAAATCCCCGCTTATGCCCCTCCAGAAAAGCCGGGGACTGGGTCCAGGCCTTAAATGCCTCCTCTGTATCCCAATAACTCACCACCAGATAGGCATCTCCGGGACGCTGGGGCTTGAGGACATGCATGTGCCGGAATCCCGGCAGTTTGTCTATGGCTCCCGCACGGGTCATAAACAGGGTCTCAAACCGGTGGACATAGGATTCGTCGCACTGGATATAATTGATGGCCGCAAATCCCAGCCCGACAGATACGTTTGCTGATTCTTTCATAGGTATTAGGGTTAATGACAGGGCAAATATATTTTTATTTAGACTAATTCTAAATAGTTACAAATAATTTTTCCTCCCTCACTTATGCTGTAACCTCTGTATTTGACAGCGACTGATTTTTCCCGTATTTAGATGCTCATCCTACTCGTTTCCTATGGCTATCAATCATATTCCGCAGCGCGAAAAACAGTTTTTAGAAGGCCCTGCTAGCCGTGCTTTTGAGCTGGGGTATATCTTCCGGGTAGCGTGGCAATTTTTGCAGGGGTTCCGCAAGCTGCACTTTGTGGGTCCCTGTGTGACGGTATTTGGCTCGGCACGGTTTCCGGAGGATCATCCCTATTGTGTGGCGGCCCGGCAGCTGGCGGGAGAGGTGGCCCGGCTGGGATTTACGGTGATGACAGGCGGTGGCCCGGGCATCATGGAAGCCGCGAACCGGGGTGCCAAAGAAGCGGGCGGCCGCTCCGTCGGCTGTAATATCGTCCTGCCCCACGAGCAGAAATCCAATCCGTGGCTGGATGTATCTGTCACGTTTGAGCATTTTTTTGTACGAAAAGTTTTGCTGCTGAAATACTCCTACGCCTTTGTTATCATGCCCGGGGGTGCCGGTACCCTGGACGAATTATTCGAAACCTTTACGCTGATCCAAACCGGGAAAATCCAGGATTTTCCCATGATCCTCTTTGGCCGCGAATACTGGAAAGACCTGATTGAATTGTTGGAAAAAATGAAAGAAGAAAAAGCGATCTCAGCGCAAGATTTGGAACTGTTTTTGGTAACTGATTCTGTACCGGAAGCTGTACGACATATCGAAAAAGCTGTCCATCAGTTTGGTTTAAAACGTACGCCTGTCCAGCGGCCTGTGTGGTGGCTTGGCGAGCGCCGTTAGGCCAGGCTTGTCGGGTGTTATACCTGCCTGATAATTGGCTGGCACACGGATGGGCCGGTACATATATTTGATCTGATAAGTTTTAGCGGTACTGCGAAAAACACACCATCAACGGCTGCCCGCAGCCTGAGATTTTTGTATAGAATCAGCAGCTACCCACTCAACCATATATACTGATCAAACGTGTCATCTCATTGACCGTTTGCGCAGTAACGCCCAGACCTGAGCCTCTTTTTATCGTATAGAGATTGTGCAGCAGCGTTGCAGGAGTCCTGTAGCCTGATGCCGGTCAACCGTATTTATAACACAATGTACCTTACAGTGCCACATATGAACACTACTTCTGTTACCCCCAACCGCCGGAGCGCCTGGATATTCGTCCTCGGTACAGTACTTCTGCTGACCAGCGCCGGAGGCTGTGCCTGTGCCGGCAACTACACGGATGCCGAGTGTGGTCTTCCGGGTGAGTGGCGGCTCATCGAGGTGAATGGCACCACCGGTGACTACGGCCGTCTCCTGGTGTACAACGACCTCTCCGGAGGTCGCCTGGAAATAGCCGTCAATGACAGCGTGACGGCTTACTCTGGATTCGGAGGAGGATACTTCGGAGCCGACAAGCGCCTGAGCATGTGGGTCACAGCCCTATACGTACATAAAGGTACGGAAGCCGAGCGCAGTGGCGTACACTCATTTGAGTTTGACATGGATGCCTTCACGGAGTCCTCCTTCACCATGCGCTGCGCAGAGGCCCGCCACCTGAGCGGCGACACCCTTATCACAGGTCCTCTGCTCGCCAGCAGTACCTGGCGGCTGGAGCGGGTGAGATAATTTCCATGTAGCGCCACCTGAACCATATTGCGGCCCCGGATCGGGGCCGTTTTTGGGTAGCTACCTCAGGGTCACAACATTTTAGCCAGACTGCTGTTTTCCTGAGATGGATCTGCACACCTGCAATATGGTCTGGTTTAAGCGCGATCTCCGCCTCACGGACCACGCCCCACTGGCAGCCGCAGCTCAGGCTGGCCTGCCGGTCATCCTGCTCTACATTGCGGAGCCGTCCCTGATCCAGGCACCTGATGCTGATGTGCGCCACTTCCGCTTTGCCCGTCAGGCCCTGCGGGAGATGGAAGCTGAACTCGCGCAGGCAGGGCACCGGCTTGTCATTGCGTGGGGCGAAGTCACGGAGGTCCTGGCGCATATCACCTCGCAAGTACGGATTCATACCCTGTTTTCGCATCAGGAGACGGGATCAGGCCTGACTTTCCAGCGGGACCGGGCAGTAGCTCGCTTTTGCCGGCAGCACGGGATCATCTGGACGGAGTATGGCCAGGATGGGGTGATACGGGGGGCCCGGCACCGCATCGGGTGGATGGAGCAATGGCAGGATTTTATGCATGCGCCCCTGGTCAAGACCGTACCCGCCCGCCTGATTCCCGCAGCCATTGTTGATACACTCCAGGCTACCTGGCCCGCACAGATGCTCCCTGCTGCCTGGCAGACACCAGCTCCCGGGCTACAACCCGGCGGAGCATCCTGGGGGCGGCGGTATCTGCTGACCTTCGTGCAGGAGCGGGGCAGCCAGTACATCCGGCATATATCTAAGCCCGAGGCCAGCCGCCGCAGTTGTAGCCGCCTGTCTCCTTACCTCGCCTGGGGATGTGTGAGCGCGCGTGAGGTATATCAGGCATCAGAAGCCGCCAAGTCCCATAGCGGATTTCACCGGGACCTGACACATTTTCAGGACAGACTCCGGTGGCGGAGCCACTGCCTCCAGAAGCTGGAATCAGCCCCCTGGCAGGAATATCAGGACCTTAATGCTGGTTTTCATGCGCTGGTGCGAACCCCGGATGAACGCCTGATAAGCGCCTGGGCAAATGGGCAGACTGGATTTCCGATGGTGGATGCCACTATGCGCTGCCTGCAGGCCACAGGATACGTCAACTTCCGGATGCGGGCCATGCTGGTGACTTTTTTCACCTTCCCGCTCTGGCAACCCTGGCAGGCAGGTGCCCACCACCTGGCCCGGCTGTTTCTGGACTATGAGCCGGGCATTCACTACACCCAGTTTCAAATGCAGGCTGGTACTACCGGATACCATACCCTGCGGGTGTATAACCCGGCCGCCCAGGTAGAAAAACACGATCCTGAAGGTGTTTTCATCCGAAAATGGGTGCCTGAACTGGCCCAGGTACCTGCCCCCCTGCTGAGCGAACCCTGGCGCATGACTGCTATGGAGCAGATGCTCTACCACTGCCGGATCGGGCACGACTACCCGGCACCGGTGATAGACTTTGAGGTAGCTGCCCGCGCTGCCAAAGACCGGTACTGGGCCGTGCGCCAGTCACAAGCCGTGCAGGAGGGGCTGCCTGAGATTGGGGTCCGGCTCCGGCTGCCGGAAGACCAAACCAGTTGATCCGCCATTTACTGATAATCAAGTCATTTCTGCAAAATACCACCGTATGCTGAGCGGCTGGCCGTATATCCTTCATACACGAAGGCTTCCGTTTAGCCGGGGATTTTCAGAAACACTTCGGCAACATCGGAGGTAATGTTATCCGCGATGTTGACAACACGTATGGACGGCTTATTCCTTTACAAAAACTATTTCTGGCCCATATATTTCCTCATCCACCCGCTGAGCGTACCCTGCAAAATCTGACCATAATTTTTCCGTTCTGGAACCAACATTTTTCCCAACAAACTCCTATATTTGCACCCACTTGCCACTTTAGCTCAGCTGGTAGAGCAGCTGATTCGTAATCAGCAGGTCGCGGGTTCGAGTCCCGTGAGTGGCTCCACAAAATACACTCCTGTAAGTCAATAACTTACAGGAGTTTTTGTTTAGCAGGCGCAGCATCTGGCCAGATGATCTTTTCTGGCCGCAAATGCTTTGCAGGTACCAACTCCAGGCATTACCTTAGTAGCCTCATCATCCTTTACCCCCGGAGCAATGAACAAAGTGTATATCGTATCTGCCGTCCGTACCCCGATTGGCAGTTTTGGCGGGATGTTTAAGGGCGTATCCGCTACTCACCTCGGTGCTGCTGCCATCAAAGGGGCCCTCGAAAAAGCTGGCATACAACCTCACCAGGTCGAAGAAGTCCTGATGGGTAATGTCATCTCAGCCAACCTGGGACAGGCACCCGCCCGCCAGGCCGCTATCTATGCGGGCCTGCCCCCGACGGTTACCTGCACGACCGTCAACAAGGTCTGTGCCTCTGGCACCAAAGCCATCGCCCTTGGTGCCCAGAGTATCATGCTGGGATACAACAACATCGTCGTCGCTGGTGGCATGGAAAATATGAGCCAGATCCCATTTTACCTGCCCAATGCCCGGTACGGATATGGCTACGGCAATGCCGAGCTGGTGGACGGCCTCTCCCGTGACGGGCTTACGGATGTGTACAGCCAGATTGCGATGGGGGTATGTGCCGACCGCACAGCAACCCGGTTTGGGATCTCCCGCGAGGCGCAGGATGACTTTGCGATCCGATCCTATGAGCGGTCTGCTGCCGCTGTCCAGACCGGCGGATTTGCGGGTGAAATTGTACCGGTGACCGTTCCCCAGAAAAAAGGAGAACCGCTGGTTTTTACAGAAGACGAAGAGTATAAACGGGTGGATTTCGGCAAACTGCGCACCCTCCGTCCGGCATTCACCCCTGATGGTACGGTCACAGCCGGCAATGCCTCTACGATCAACGATGGTGCCGCTGCGCTTGTGCTTGTGAGTGAAACCACCCTTCATGCACTGGGATTGACACCGCTGGCAGAGATTCTCGGATTTGCAGACGCTGAGCACGAACCCGAGTGGTTTACCACTGCCCCTACCCTGGCAGCCCCCCTCGCCCTGAAGCGTGCAGGCCTGACCATGGACGATGTGGACTTTTTTGAAGTAAATGAAGCTTTTGCTGTGGTCACAATGGCCTTTGCTGAGACATTTGGCCTGGACTACGACAAGGTGAATGTACATGGGGGGGCTGTTTCACTCGGACACCCACTCGGTGCCTCTGGTGCGCGGATCGTCACCACCCTCAATGGGGTCCTGCATCAGCGCCAGGGAGAGATCGGGATGGCAGCCATCTGCAACGGTGGCGGCGGTGCTACTGCCATGATTATCCGGCGGGTATAACACCTCTATACCCTGATACACACCCGGCTGATCGGTATCAGCCGGGCTTTTTTTTATTTACCTGAGCCGTACGCGAGGGTCAAGCACCGCATACAAAAGGTCTGTGACCATATTCACCCCGACAAAAATAGCTCCGATGGTCAGGGCACACCCCGTGATCACCGGAAAGTCCTGGGTTTCCAGGGCATCAAGGGTGAGTTTGCCGATCCCCTGCCAATTAAAAATATACTCCACAAAAAAAGCACCCGCCAGGAGGGATGCCAACCAGCCCGTAACGGCTGTCAGGACGGGGTTCAGGGCATTGCGCAGGGCATGCCGGATCACTACAAGCCGGGGAGAGAGTCCTTTGGCATAGGCTGTTCTGACAAAATCAGCCCTGAGTACCTCCAGCATGCTGCTCCGGGTGAGCTGCACAAAAATGGCCAGCGGGCGGATACCCAGCGCCAGCGCCGGGAGGATCAGGTGCCGCAGGACCAGGTGTCGCCCCGGCGTAAACAAATCCTCCTCAAACATATACCCGCTCACATCAAGTCCTGTCAGCGGACGCAGCACTACTGCAAACAACCAGGCCACCAGCACCCCCACAAAAAAAGAAGGCGCAGAAATACCCAAAACCGATACAGATAAGATCACACGATCCAGCCAAGCGTCCGGTCGCAGTGCCGCAATCACCCCTAATGAAATCCCAATCAGCCCGGCAAGCAGGATCGAGACCCAAGCCAGATACCAGGTCCCTTCCAGCCGTGTACCTATCATCCGGGAGACGGGTGCATTACCCTGAAAAGACCGCCCCAGATCAGGAATTTTTACCGCCAGGTATGTATCCCCGGCAGGTATTAGCGGCCAGATCATGTCCGGGTCATCAGCCGGAATCATACCCAGCGGAGACAACCGGTGCAGATACCCCAGATACCGAACCGGCAAGGGCTGATCAAGGCCATACCGGATCCGGATAGCAGCCCGGGTAGCCTCGTCGGCATTGTCTGCTACCAGGTAATCTATCGGATCACCCAACGCAAAAAACATGATGAACAGCAGGGTCACAATCCCCCAGATCACCCATATCCCTTGCAGAAGCCGCTGGAACAAATATCGCATGGCCTGACGTATTCAGGATTAATTTGACGTGAAGGTACACCAGGTAACCCATACAAAAAAGCCGCCCGCAGACAGCGGACGGCTTGCAGATTCAGAACACCTGATAATTACTTGATACACTCAAACTCTACCCGGCGGTTGACGAAGTGCAGGGCTTCAAATTTGGGGTTGCTGTGGTTGTCAGGCAGACCATTGATGACCGTCTTTTTCTCACCACTGTAGTCCGTCACAAAGCGGCTGCGCTCAATGCTGTAGGTATTGACGATGAAGTCAACTGCATTGGTCACACGGCGGCGGGAGAGGTCTTCGTTGTAGGCATCGCTGTTGCGGACGTCTGTGTGACCACTGGCGCGTACCTTCAGGGCAGGGTTAGCCCGCATGACCTGGGCGATATAATACAGCTCAGGATAAAACTCTGGCTTGATATAATCTTTGTCGAGGTCAAAGTAGATGACTGGGAGGAGACAAGGCAGTTCAGCGTCTTTGCCATCGTTGCCGTCGTTGCCTGGCATGATGATCGCTACCCCTTTGGCATCATAGTACATGCCGGCAGGAGAGTTAGGCTCCTTGTCAAAACAATCCGGAACGCCGTCATTGTCGGTGTCAAGTGCTACCCCGCGTGCATCCACAATACAACCTTTAGGGGTAAACGGCTCGCCATCCTCGCTGTCTGGATATCCGTCGCTATCGGAGTCAAGTACACGGCCCTGGCTGTCCACGACACTACCTTCTGGCGTATCAGGCTCTTTGTCATACAGATCCGGAACCCCGTCATCGTCCCCATCGTCGGTCAGTTTTTTGACGACCTCGCGGGCTTCCTGCGCACTGGAATAAACCTCCGTGAGCGGGTTACGCCACCAGGAAGACTCTTCCCCTTTGCCCAGGCGTACATGGATACCGAGGGTGGTATGGTTATAGTTGTCAAAGTCGCGGGTGAGGGGGGTCTGGCTGGAGTTGTAAGACCCCTGGCCCCCAAAACCTGTTTCCTGCCAGCGCTGTCCGTCTATCAGGTCATCATTGGACCAGGCGAGGCGGTGCTCCAGCTCGACCTCAATGCGGCGGGTGAGGCGGTAGCTCAGGCCCAGTGAAGCGGTGATCACAGGGTTCACTACATAATTATCGCCGCTGATCTGAAGACCTGTTTCGTCCTGGTGGCCTTCAGCAGCCGTCTCATATACCCCGTCCTGGCTGGAACGGAGCAGGTCCAGGCGTTCCTTGCGGCCATCTATCCCGAAGGTGTTTACATCGTTGAGTGCAATAGCGTCTACCGCAGGAAAGTGTGTGTATAAGGTCCCGCCTGCATCCAGGGCATCTACTTTTACATTATACGCCATCGCGCCAATACCAGCGCCTGCATATATGTTCCAGGAGACCTGCTCCTTGTAGAAGTTGATATTGTTGAGGCTCAGGATCCCTTGCAGGGCAAAGTCAGCATACTGCATCCGGTAGTTGTAATACACGGAGGGTGGCGTAACCTCAAATTGTTGCTGAAGATCAGGATTACCGAACAATGGATTACGTCCATCCGGATAATACAGCTCAGCCCAGGGGTTGCCTCCATGATTGCGGTAGCCATTGGTAGAAGAATAGTTCTGACCATAGGTGCGGCCTACACCCGCTTCAGCCCGCAGAGAAAAAGCATGTCCCAGTGCCTTGCGCACGTCGAGAGCAAATCCGGTACCGGGCTGGGGTTTTACGTCACCGGCGACATACGCCAGGCCGCCCTTGGCGCCTATAGACCAGTTGTTTTTGGGTTCTGGCGGAAAAAGATAGTCGCCATCTTCGTACTGGTCCTTCTGATCGTAGTCTTTCTTGCGGACATTTTTGTACTTGTCATCATCCTGCGCGAAAGTGCTGATCATGATAGAGCCAAGGAAAATCAGAACAAAGAGATGTTTCAAACTGTTCATATACTTCCTTTCGGTTAAGTAAATTTTCAGGTGTCTGAGTAAAATTACGTGAAGAACGGTTGGCAAATGGATGCTGCTCAACAAAAGTAGAACGAATTCGTGATGTATCAAATGTGAAGCACCTCATCTTTCCGGAGTAAAGCTAGTCATAAGCGGCTTATTTGCTGTCAGGTATGTTAGCAATTGACTGAAAATGCAGCACATACAGCCAGTATGACAGAGCGAACGGTTTCAAAAGAATTCTTTATCCCAAAAAAGTTTACATATGCATAATATTAATATACGGCAAATTTAACACAATGCCGCATAAAACAATCTGCATAGCCGGGACGATAAATCCTGTTGATCTGCGGATAGGGAGTTTGATTCCAGATACATGCACCCCAATCAAAGAACGATAGCACAAAAGACCTACATGCAGCGATTTTTATCCGCCAGTCAGATGATTTTGCGTACTTGAAAAATCCGAGCGTAAATAAATACGCAAAAATACCTGAATTCAAGCCGCATGCAGGGAATGGTAGATAGAGCAGATTGAACGGTGCGTAATCTTTCTGGAATGGTCAGAGCAAACCCGCAAAAAGGTAGGGAAAAGAAGGGAAGAGAGGCGACGGGCGGACTCGAACCGCCGTACGAGGTTTTGCAGACCTCTGCCTAGCCACTCGGCCACGTCGCCTTCTTGATTACAGGAGGATGCAAAACTACGCATAATTTTCAGTTTGTCAAGTTTCCTTGATCAAATATGATGCCGTTTCGCCTTCGGCCCTATAAAATTTCATTTCTACATAGGTTCGGACGCAGGCGGGCATCCCATGCGGGGTGATTTTGGCGACCCGTATGGTCATCTCAGCGATCGCCGCACCGGCTACAAGCCAGATCTCAGCAGCAATCCGGGCACAGAGATGCTCCAGCAGATGGACCTCTGGTCCTGCCAGCACAGCTGTCACGGCTCCATATACTGCCTGATAGTCGAGGGTGTCCTCCAGGCGGTCACTGGCAGCCGCGGCCCGCGTATCTGCCTGGAGATATACGTCTGTCACAAAGGTATTGCCTTGTACGCGCTCGTGGGCATACACACCGTGGGGTGCTTGTACCCGGATACCTTCTATGGCTATGATTCCCATGGTGATTGATTAGGGTTGCCGCCTGTGTTTCATAAGTGCCTCTTCTACTTCCTGATAGTCCAGTCCCCGGCGCAGGGTCTCCCCCTGTACAATGGAGAGCTCTTTCCGCTCTTCGGATACGACCACAACCAGGGCATCACATATCTCGGCGAGCCCTACCGCAGAGCGGTGCCGGAGACCCAGCTCGGGTCCGAGATTGGGTGACTTGCTCACTGGTAGGATACACCGTACCGCGATGATCTTGTCGCCCCGGATGACCATCGCGCCGTCATGCAAGGGACTTTCTTTCTGAAACAACGCGTACATAAGCCGGGCTGTGATATTGGCATCAAGGCGGTCACCCGTCTCGATGATATCATCGAGGTTGTCATCGCCAGCCACTACGATCAGGGCACCGTTGCCAGCGGCGCAGATGCTCCGGAGCCCGTCTGTGATCTCATCCATGATGGCAGGCTGCATCTGGGTATCACGCGCCGGACTGAACATCCGCCCCAATAACGAGTGCTGAGTCAGCGACAACAACATCTTGCGGATCTCCGGCGCGAAAATAATCACCAGTGCCAGGGCGCCAAGGTTGATCACCTGGTTGAGGATCGTGCCGGTCAGCCGCATCTTGAGGGCATTCACAAGCCAGTAGGTTACCAACAACCCCAGCACACCTGCCATAAGCTGTCGGGTGACTTTGCCCCTGAGCTGAAGGTATAGCTGATAAAACAGCACCGAAGCAAGCAGAATGTCTGCGAGGTCTGTCAGCCACACCTCAATAAAACCGATCTTAAACAGGAGTATCATGGAGTTGTGACCTCAAAAATTCATATAAAGTAATCATACGGGCTGCTTCACGCACATCATGCACCCGCAGGATGTGTACCCCTGCCTCCAGGAGTTTCAGGTGCAGGGCAGCGGCCAGGGGCAACACGTCATCTGGTGTGGTATCAAACAACCGGTAGAGCATAGACTTGCGGGAAATACCCGCCAGCACCGGCAGGCCCAGTCCGACAAATCGTCCGGAGTGCAGGAGCATCTCGTAGTTTTGGGTCAGGGTCTTCCCAAACCCAAAACCCGGATCGAGGATTATGTCCCGGAGACCGGCTTGTCGGGCGGCGTTGACCCGCCCTACAAGGTAGTCTGCTACCGTCGAGACAACCTGCTGCAGAGGTGGCTGGTTCTGCATGGTCTGCGGGGTGCCGGCCATGTGCATTACGATCAGGGGTACGTTTCCGTAGCGGGCGAGTACCGTAAACATATCCTCCGCATCGGGGGAGGAATCCGGGTGCCCAAACCCTGCCGTGATATCATTGATTATATGCGCCCCGAGGTCGAGCACACGCCGCGCCACACCCGGCCGAAAGGTATCCACCGATATAATAACCTCAGGGAAGGTCTCCAGAATCCGGGCCGTGACAGCCTCAATCCGGGCCAGCTCTTCTGCTTCAGACACATGCGCTGCACCCGGGCGCGATGAGTACCCCCCGATATCTATAATCGTGGCACCCTCAGCCAGCATCCGTTCGGTCTGGGCCAGTGCCTGGTCCATATTGGTGTATTTCCCCCCGTCAGAAAAACTGTCAGGCGTCAGGTTCAGGATACCCATCACGCGGGGTTTTTCCAGGGACAGGAGTCTGCCCCGGCAGTTGAGCGTATGGATATGGGGACTCTTGAGAATTTCCATGTGGGCGCAAGCAGCATTCGCGGCAAAATAAAGAATATTCTCCCGATCTTAGACGCCATTACCCGGCAGGGTCTTATTTTTGATCGCCAAGAGCCCTATGCAAGACACCCTACGTCAATACGACCAGATACTGGCGCACTGTCGTGCCCTGTTTCTCGCCAAACATCACGACTATGGCCCTGCCTGGCGTGTCCTGCGGATGCCTGCCCTGACAGACCAGATTTATATCAAGGCTGGCAGGATCCGCTCCATCCAGGAGACCGGCAAAAATCAGGTCGGGGACAGCATTGAGGGTGAATTTGTGGGGATTGTCAATTATTGTATCATTGCGCTGATGCAACTGCACCTCCAGAAGCTGACTCCGGCAGAGGCGGAAAACATCCTCAGCCAAGCCGATGTCCTGGCAGCCAGCTATGATCATCAGGCAAGTGAGGCCCGCACCACCATGATCGCCAAAAACCATGACTACGGTGAGGCATGGCGCCAGATGCGTATCCGCTCCATGACAGACCTGATCCTGATGAAAATTTTCCGGCTCAAACAAATCGAAAACCTCCGGGGGGAAGTCCGCGTTTCAGAAGGCGTTGAAGCCAACTACATTGATATCCTCAACTATGCTGCCTTTTGCCTGATCCGGATCGGAGAGGGGGCGGACAGCCTGGATTGAGAACCTTCTATTTTGTCCTGCTTGTATTGCTTATTAATATGAATACGTATCAACTCATCGGCATTGCCTTTGCCCTGCTGGGCCTCATCACCGGCGCAGGCCTGACCTGGGAAAGCCTACGGCGCAAATCCCTGCACCTGGACTACCTGCCCGTCTCCACCATCCTTATCTGGCTGACCCGGATATCCATCGGCATCCTGTTTATCTACTCAGGCTTTGTCAAGGCCAATGACTATATCGGATTTGCCTACAAGCTGGAGGAGTACTTCACCATTTTTGGGCAGCAGTGGCCCTGGACCAAAGGTTTTTTTGATCTGTTTGTCCCGCTGGCGGAGCCCATGGCCTGGTTTATCAGCGTGTTTGAGATCGCCCTGGCGATAGCCCTGATCCTGGGCTGGCAGATGAATCTCACAGCCTGGCTCACAATGCTGATGATGGTGTTTTTTACCATACTGACGGGCTACTCACACTACACGGGTACGGTGACAGACTGCGGGTGTTTTGGAGACGCGCTGAAGCTGGCTCCCTGGGAGTCTTTTGTGAAGGATATTATCCTCACCCTCATGCTGATACCGGTGTTTCTGGTGCGGCGCTCCATCCACCCGGTCCCCAATGGACGTATAGCAGGCTGGATCACAGCCCTGACCTTTGTTGTGACGGGGATATTCTCCTGGTATTGTCATGAACACCTGCCCATGATAGACTTCAGGGCCTACAAAATCGGCACAGACCTGAAAATTTGTACCACTGAGCCGGGCCCCGAAGGATATCCCAAGTGCAAAGACTGGGAACCTTACTTCCCCGAAGAAGAAATACCCCTGTTTGAGGGAAATACCCTGCTCGTGATCATGCACAATGCCACCCATGCCCCTGCCGCAGCGCTTGCCCAAAGCCAGGCCCTGGCCCAGGCCCTCACCGGTACCGATATCCGGATGGTAGGCGCTACGGCTACAGGCCCGTCCGTCATGGCCGGCATTATCCAGCAGCAGGGCCTTACCTACCCCTTCTGTTACCTGGATGAAACCGTCCTCAAAACCATCGTCCGCTCAAATCCCGGATACACCCTCCTCCGAAATGGCATCGTAGTAGGACACTGGCACCACAACGATACCCCGGATGCAGCCGAACTCCAGGCTCGCCTGAAGTAACATCAGCCCCGGCAAAAAAGCAGGCCGCTCCACTAAGGGGCGGTCTTTTTTATAGATGCCAATACAAAAACTGCCATTATGGCATAATTTATTAAACAAATACTGTCTTTTTGCCCGTATATTTTAAAAAATATGCCATTATGGCAGTAAAAATAAGATTGGTCTGCCAGTTGCCATAGGTAAGTGTATTCAACAATGTATCACCCACTAATTCATAGAAGCCATGACACTGGTAAAACGTCAAGCCACCCCTTCCCGCCTTTTCCCCGGTTTTCCTGCTGTATTTGACGAGTTGTTTTATCCTGAGTGGTCCAACACCTCGTTTAATACCCCCGCAGTGAATATCCATGAGGACAACAATGGGTTTACGCTCGAAGTAGCGGCTCCGGGTCTCACGAAGGAAAACTTTAAGCTGGAGCTGAACCACCGTTCACTCAAGATCAGCGCCAGCCGGGAAAGCCAGGCGGAAGAACAAGACGAAAAAGGCCGCTATACGCGCCGGGAGTTTAACTATGCAGCGTTTAGCCGCTCGTTTACCCTCCCCGAGACGATTGATACTGCGCAAATCAGCGCCGCATACGAAAACGGTGTCCTGCTTGTGAAACTGCCCAAGCGTACCGAGGCACGTACACAAGCGCCCCGTATCGTAGAGATCAACTAAGGTTTTTGAGCGACAGGTAGATGCACAGGGACCTCCCTGAGCAGATGAGGGGCTGCCGGCCATGAGGCCGGCAGCTTTTTGATGTCTGATGTAAGACGATCTCCATAAAGGTGACCATTCTGCGGGTTGTACATCCCCGGATTGGTGCAAATGCGGGCCTGCCAGGCGCGCTGCCCCTGATCAGGGGCCATCTGCAGACAATAACCGATGTAAATATACTTGTCAGCCTGACGGCATTTTCGCATTTGATCAAGTGGATTCAGAGAGTAGTTTTGATCCGGCAAGTTTTCTCAACAACCACACACGCCGGCAGTTGTCACAAGACACTGCCGGTTTTTCATTTTTGCGTGTAATACAACGAAAGTTCAGCCGTGTCGTACAATCAGGTATAATCTCCATCTATATGGCTGTACTATTTTTGCTGTTTTTCGGGTTTGCCGGGCTTTATCTGGCGGGTATCTGGAATACCTTTGAAAAAGCAGGGGAACCGGGCTGGGCATCCCTGATTCCGGTGTACAACCTCTACGTCATGTCCCGGATCGCCCGGATGCCTGAGTGGTGGGTACTCCTGTTTTTGATCCCCATCGTGAACATCGTGGCATGGTTCCAGATGAATATCGGCATAGCTAAAAACTTTGGGCGATCCAGCCTTTTTGGGGTCGGGTTGTCCATGCTGCCTTTCCTGTTTTATCCTATACTGGGCCTCGGCAGCGATACCTATCAGCAGGAACCACCTTCAGATAACATGAGCGGCATAGAGGACGACGAGCCTTCGACCTATGAGGATCAGGATGACCGTGATGAAAACGGCCATCGTATTGAGACGATTCCGGTCGAAAAGTGGTAAGTCGCCCCGGCTAAGCCAGGATACCTGGCACAACTTTTCCGTGGACATCCGTCAGGCGATAACGTCGGCCCTGGTGCTTGAAGGTAAGTTTCTCGTGGTCAATCCCCAGCAAGTGGAGCAGGGTCGCCTGAAAATCATGCACATGCACCGGGTCTTTGGCGACGTTGTACCCAAATTCATCCGTCTCTCCGTAGCTGATGCCCGGCTTGACGCCGCCGCCCGCCATCCAGACAGAAAAACACCTCGGATGGTGATCCCGGCCAAAACTTTCCTTGGTCAGCCGTCCCTGGGAGTAGTTGGTCCGGCCAAACTCCCCGCCCCATATAACCAGTGTGTCCTCCAGCATTCCCCGCTGCTTGAGGTCTTGTACCAGTGCGGCTGAAGCCTGGTCCACACTCCGGGCCATCACCCCTATATCCTGCGGCAGGTTGCCGTGCTGGTCCCAGCCCTGGTGGTAGAGCTGGATAAACTTCACGTCCCGCTCTGCCAGACGACGCGCCTGGATGCAGTTGGCAGCAAAGGTACCGGGCGTCCGGGACTCAGGCCCATACAGATCGTAGATATAGTCGGGCTCCTCCTGCAGGTTCAGGGCCTCAGGCACGGAGGTCTGCATCCTGAAAGCCATCTCATACTGCGAAATCCGGGAGCTGATCTCCGGGTCGAATACCCGTTCGTATTGTTGCGTATTCAATTCGGCCAGGTGATCGAGCATCCGCCGACGGGTCGCAGGGTCTATACCGGCAGGGTCATTGAGGTACAAAACCGGGTCCTGGGCTGCCCGAAACTGTACGCCCTGGTGCAGCGAGGGCAGGAACCCATTGCCCCAAAGCCGGGCATATAAAGGCTGATCTCCCTCCCTGCCACGGGATACCAATACAATAAACGACGGGAGATCCTGATTATCGGTGCCGAGACCATAACTGAGCCATGAACCTATCGAAGGACGACCGGGTTGCTGAGAGCCTGTCTGCACAAAGGTCACGGCCGGATCATGGTTGATCGCCTCGGTGTGCATAGACTTGATGATACACAACTCATCTGCGATGCGCGCCGTGTGCGGCATCAAATCGCTGATCCAGGCCCCGCTTTGACCATGCTGACGGAAGTCGTAGTGGGCACCTGCCAGGGGAAATGCCTTCTGAAAAGACGTCATCCCCGTCAGCCGCTGGCCTTTGCGGATGGAGTCCGGCAGGTTTTGGCCATTCATCTCCCGCAGCAGGGGTTTGTAGTCAAACAACTCCAGCTGAGACGGTGCCCCGCTCTGAAAAAGATAAATCACCCGCCTGGCACGGGGCAGGATATGGGGCTGCCCTAATATCCCCGCAGCATGAGGATCTGTCACTGCCGGTGCCGGATCCCCAGCCAGGCTGGAAGGATATATCAGAGAAGCCAGGGCCACGCTGCCCAGGCCCATAGCAGTTTTGGCCAGGAATTCACGCCGGCTCCAGTAGGTATTATATTGCTGACAGTCAGACATACATTATCGTTTGAAGATGGCTTCGTCCAGGTTAAATACAGTGCTGGCGACGAGGGTCATAGCCCCTGTCTCCGCAGGCTGAAGGGTCTTGTCAAAGGGGAACTCACCTACCCGCAGGAGGGCCTGTACCCGTGCCGGTTCGCGGCGGTAGGCGGCACGCTCAGACTCATACAGGTGCATGAGGGTGGTCATTTCGCCCGGAGTGGGGTGACGGCTGGTCACCCGCCGGAACAGCCTGCTGATTTGTGCCTGTGGGTCTCCCGGCACCTCGCGGAGGGTTCGCTGGGCCAGGGCCCGGCTGGCTTCGATAAACTGGGGATCATTCAGCAGTACCAGCGCCTGAAGCGGCGTAGTGGTATGTTGTCGTTTTACGGTACAGGCACTGCGCTCTGCCGCATCAAACGTAATCATGGACGGAGGCGGGATCGTACGCTTCCAGAAGGTGTACAAGCTGCGGCGGTACAGGCTGTCACCATGCTGCTGCACGTAGCGGGTGCCATTCCGGATGGCGAGTTGATCCCAGAGGCCCTCGGGCTGATAGGGTTTGACGCTGGACCCTCCCAGCTTCCGGACGAGAAGGCCACTGGCCGTCAGGGCCTGGTCCCGCATCATCTCGGCCGTCAGCCGCACGGCTGGCCCACGGGCCAGCAGGTCATTCTGCGGATCACGCTCCGCCAGGTCCTGCCGATACACCGATGACTGGCGATAGGTCGAGGACAGCACAATGGTTTTAAGCAGGGCCTTCAAATCCCATCCACTTTCCACAAATGAAACCGCAAGCCAGTCCAATAATGCCGGATGGGTAGGTAAGGCTCCCTGGTTGCCAAAATCATCCGGTGTGCGCACCAGCCCCTGCCCAAACAAAAGCTGCCAGTACCGGTTGACGGTCACCCGCGCCGTGAGCGGGTGGCGGGGATCGGTGAGCCACTGGGCCAGTCCCAGCCGGTTCCGGGGCAGGGCCGCCGGAAAAACCCCCAGGCTGGCTGGGGTATAACTCGTGACGGAATCGGCAGGGCTGTCGTACTGTCCCCGGTCCAGGATAAATGTAGGGCGTGGCGCTGGCAGGTCATGCATCACCATCACAGAATAGGACTCCGTCAGGGCTGCAATGACCTGGGCACGGGCCGTCCGCAGTTCTTCGTTTACTGCCTGAAATCCGGGATCGGCTGTTGCCTGATAATATGCATACAAGGCTGCCAGGGCTTGCGGAGCGCGTTCCTGCCAGGCACGGCTCAGCGGATCCGGTTGCCCGCTCAGCGCCATCAGCTCCAGCGGGGTCAGATTCCGGCGATATATCCTGAACTCATCCAGGGCTACACTGTCGAGTGATTCTTCCTGCCGCCGCCCGATCCGGAAGCTGTGATAGTTCCAGTTGGTTTTTTTACGGGCATACAGAATACTCTGGCGGAGGTTGTCATTGACGATGTCCACCAGGGCCTGCTGACCATCTATCCATATCTGTACACCGGAGGCCTTGCCTGAGCCATCATATACCATCGAGACATGGTGCCAGGACTGAATCGGCAGGGGTTTTTTGAGGCGAATTTCAATGCAATTGTCTGGCCAGACATGGTTGAGCCCGAAGGTCAGCCGTCCATCCGGACGCAAGAGGCACTCATAGCCCCTGTTTCCGTCAAACAGACCGCCTGTCCTGGCAAATACCGGGCCTTCCAGGCTGTCACCCAGGACATTGAGCCAAAAACTTACCGTAAAAGGTTCGTTGTGTTCAAACTTTCCCACCTCAGGGCCTATGTCAATGAACCCATCCCCCCGGAGTTGTTGTGCTTTCCCGACCGGACCCGGGATGGTGGCCGGCTTCAGGAGGAGATTGGCCTGGCTGAATACTGCCGGACGGGAAGGTGATGTCAGATTGGGCAGTTTGTCAGCCCGCAAGGTATCAAACGGATAATAGGCTACGAGTCCGGTGATCGTGGCCGGGGTGAGAGCAGGCGGCGCTGTGCGGGAGAGCCATGCCTGAAACCGCCGGTCGCGCCCCGGCTGAAACATCTGCCGGAGTTCGAGTGCCTGTGACTCCACACAGTCGAGATATGCTTGTATGGCCGCTGTCGCACTGTCCGTCAGGATTACTACCGGACTGGCCTCACCTGCGTACGGAATGGCCCCGGTTTCATTATTCTGGTTAAAAAAACTGTAAAACTGATAATATTCCCGCTGGGTGATCGGGTCATACTTGTGATCATGGCACTGGGCACACTCCATGGTCAGCCCTAAAAATGCCTTGGAGGTGGTGCGGACCCGGTCCACGACATATTCCACGCGGTACTCTTCCGGCACGATGCCTCCTTCCTGGTTTTGCATATGGTTCCGGAGGAAGGCTGTCGCCAGCACCTGAGACCGGCTGGGTTGCGGCAGGAGATCACCGGCGAGTTGCCAGGTAATGAAGGAGTCAAAGGGCTGATTTTCATTAAATTGCCCAATCACCCAGTCCCGCCAGGGCCACATGGTACGGTCCCCGTCGTCCTGGTACCCGTGTGTATCGGCATACCGGGCCAGGTCCAGCCACTCTGCAGCCATGCGCTCCCCGAAGTGTGGCGAAGCCAAAAGCCGGTCCACCACACGTTCATATGCCTGCGCAGTGGTATCAGCCATGAAGGCCTCAACCTCCTCCAGCAGGGGCGGCAGTCCGGTCAGGTCAAGGCTCACACGGCGGATCAGGGTTTCCTTGTCAGCTGGAGGCGCAGGTGTGATGCCCTCCTGCTCCAGCCGCTTCAACACAAAATGGTCTAAGGGCTGGAGGGCCATCGCCGGGTGTTCCAGGTCGGGTAATGCCGGCTTGACCGGCGGTGAAAATGCCCAGTGTGGCTTGTACTCGGCACCCTGCTCAATCCATCGGGCGATCAGGGCTTTTTCGTACGGGGTCAGGGACAAATGAGAGGCCGGGGGCGGCATGACCAGATCGGGATCATCCGACATGATCCGGGTCCAGGCTACACTCTGGCGGAGACTTCCCGGCACAAAGGCATATCCGCCCGCCTCCAGCCGGGTCCGCAGGGCTTGCTCCTCCACATCCAGCCGGAGTCCTGACTCACGTTTGTTGGCATCGGGCCCATGACAGGCAAAACACCGGTCCGAAAGCAGGGGTTTGATGTGAAAGGTAAAATCCACCACCTCCGGGAGTTGGTCAGCAACAGCGGGTGCTGGTTGGTAGGCGGAGCCGCATCCGCTCATCAGATGCAGGAAACTCGCGGCCACTATCAACCCACTGAACCTCCCGCGCAGGTATAACCAGCACTTCATCATGACTCATTCATCAGGGTAGCGTCCTATATTCGTCTCATAATATACACATATCTGGAATAATCTGTATCAAAGCAGCGCTTGCAGGTAAACAATATATCTTACCGCTCAGGGTCGTTTGGTATCCTGAAATATTAATCGCAAGTTATGACCGCTACTCACGACATATTATCTCACCGTATGAATCTTACAGGCAAAACAGCCCTGGTCACCGGGGCAAGCAAGGGAATAGGCAAAGCAATGGCCTTTGCGCTGGGGCAGGCAGGTGCCCGGGTAGTTGTTTCAAGCCGCGACCAGGCGGCTGTGTCGGCCGTAGCAGAGGAGTTCAGGCAGGCGAGTATAGAGGCGACCGGTATCGCCTGTAATGTAGGCCGGTTTGAAGACCTTCCGGGACTGGTCTCCGCAACCGTAGCTGCATACGGCGGGCTGGACATCCTGGTGAATAATGCAGGCACCAATCCTGCTTTTGGTCCTATCCAGCAAGTAACAGAAGCCGCCTGGGACAAACTGATGGACGTGAATCTGAAGGGTCCATTTGAACTGGCTCGGCATTGTTATCCACACCTGAAAGCACGGGGCGGAGGCTCCGTCATTAATATTTCCAGCGTAGAGGGATTCACGCCCAGTCAGGGCCTGGGCGCTTACAGCGTAAGCAAGGCGGGCCTGATCATGCTCACCAAGGTCATGGCCCGGGAGTGGGGTCCGGACCTGATCCGGGTCAATGCGATCTGTCCCGGCTTCATCCGCACCAAACTCAGCCAGGCTATTTTTGACAATAAGGCCCTCCTCAGTCATGTGATGGACAAACAAGCCCTGAAGCTGGAGGGAGCACCGGAGGATATAGCAGGTCTGGCCGTGCTGCTGGCATCGGACGAAAGCCGGTTTATCACCGGCGCCGTCATCACAGCCGACGGAGGCCTTACGATCTGAGGATTACCCTTCGATATATACCTCCCGGATCGTCTCAAATCCTGACACATCCCGCACCACGAGGTAGTAGGTACCAGCCGGCAGGCCCATTACCTGCAGGGGCAATGATCGTCCGGGTACCACAGTGCGGTCTGTCCAGCTTTTGATAAGGGTCTGACTGGCATCCAGCAGGCTGATGTCCACCTGCATCTGGAGGGTTGTGGCCAGCGAGAGCTCCACAATCCCTGGCTGCTGAAAAGAGACCGTCATCCAGCCGGGGGAGGCAGCTACCCGGCTACTGGCGTAAAGCTGGCCGGAGGTCGAAAAATCAGCCACCGGTGCGTAGGGACCCTGCGAAGCGCCCATTACCGCCCGTACCCGCCAGAGATACAGGGTCTCTGGCCGGAGTCCTTTCAGGACGAGGCCATTGCGGGTGACAGTCTGGGACTGGGCAGTAGGCTGGCCGGCTATTTTGTACTGCACCTGGTAACCTGTGGCACCTGCTACGCTGGTCCATGTCAGGGTGACTGAGGCATCGGTGGGTGAGACTGCCCGGAGATTTTCGGGTACCGTCGCGACGGCCTCCTGTGCTTCACAGCCGAGTGTCGTAAAGTGACGGGAGGGGGAATATCCGGCAGGCGTGCCTTCAATAACGGCCTCTACCTGAAACTCATACTCGGTGCAGGGCTTGAGGCGGGAGGCGACCGTATTGTTTTTAGGGAAAGAGCGTTCGGCCCATTCACCTCCGGCCATCCGCAGGCGCACATTGTAGGCTGTGGCCCCGGGTACCTCTGTCCAGCTCATCCGTACGCCTGATGGGGGGAGCAGCTCTGTATCAAGCGCCAGCACCGGAGGCTGACGATGTTCTCCCTCTGTGACGACTTCCCGCAGCAGGGCCGGAGAGTTTAGGAGCGAAGCCCTTGTCCCGCCTGGCCCAAACAAGGCCCGCATCCGCAGGGTCTGCCCCTGGGTGAAAAGATTCATACACGCATCATCGGTGTAGTCCATGAAGTTTTCGGTCATGGCAGGTCCCTCACACCCGGTGATCTCGTCAGGACATCCGTGGTTGGGATGGTCTATCGGCGGGGTATCCTCCACAAAATCACCCAGGTCACAGGGTCCATCGCCCCAGATATGCCGGAGATTCAGCCAGTGGCCGACCTCGTGGGTAGCAGTGCGCCCCAGATTGAAGGGAGGTGCTACGGTGCCGGTCGTCCCAAAAAAACGATACCCAATCACTACGCCGTCTGTTTCGGCAGCTCCCCCCGGAAACTGAGCGTATCCCAGCATATTATCCTCCAGGTTACAGATCCAGATATTCAGATACTGATCTGTGGGCCAGGCATCTACGCCTCCACTGGCGCTGTACTTCATGTCATTGAGGTCAGCAGAAAAAGCCAGTTTGGAGGTACGGGTGCGGGTGATGCCTGTTGTCTGGCGTCCATCAGGGGCTACCTGTGCCAGCTTAAACTCAATCCCGGGATCAGCAGCCACGGGCAGGTATTCGGTGCGGGTATAAGAAATATCGGCATTGCGGCGGCGAAAGTCTTCATTAAGCACCGCTATCTGCGAGAGAATCTGTGAAATACTCAGGTTTTCTTCCGGCGTGCGGTAGAGTACATGTACCACTACCGGGATGGTAATGACAGACTGGAGCGAGCGGTTCACACTCTTGGCATTAAGCCGGGTATCCTGCTCAATCTCCCGCATGCGGTAGGAGATCGTAGGATTGGAGCGGAGCTGGGTCTCCAGGTGATGCATGGTCCCGCAGCTCCGCTGAGGCTGCTGGCCCCACGCAGACTGAGCGCTCATGCCAATCCCCAACATCATCACGATTGTCGAAATGGAGCAGACCTTCATATTTCTTACAAATGGTTTAGGGCTATGCACACGATACTGCCGACGGCAGACAAATACCGAAACGGATCACAACAAGCACAGCGGCAGCGATGTCAGGTATTTGTCAGGTAAAGGTAGGCCAGATTATTCCGAATAAAAAGTTTAACTGATAACGCAACAGGTAGCTTCCATGTTTCATTTGCCCTAGATGTAGGATCAGGCAAAATACCCGAATCTTTTCCTGAAGGACACGTTTATACATCGGTCCAGACCTCCGGGCGTATTCCGGCCGAAAGTCTTACATACAGCTCAGCCCATTCAGGCTGAAGCGACAGGAGCAGTTCCAGGTGGCGGTCGAGCACAGGACGGTCGCCCCGTATCGCAGGTCCTGTCTGGGTATATACGGGTCCCTGGGCCAGCACCCGGTTTATATGCTCCCGGATCAGGGGGCCGTAGAGGGTTATATCCTGATCGGGATTTAGGGCTGCCGCGATGGTAAAAAGATAATTGGGGAAATTACAGGCAAATACCGCCCCGAGGTGTGCCCGCAGGCGGGCCGCAGAGTCCATCGGGCGGACATGGGCCGAGAGCGCAGTAGCCAGCGGCATAAGCCGGTCTGTATGACACTCCGCGAGCAGGGGGGTCTCGCGCATATCTACCACCTGCTGCCGGGTGAAAATCTGGAGGGGATACAAAACGGCTGTCTCCACACCAGCGGGGGCCAGGGCATCAACGGGCACAGACCCTGAGCTGTGAATGCAGATCGTGTCCGGCGCCAGCAACGGCGCCAGCTGTGCCGCAACCCCAGACAGGAGCCTGTCCGGGAGCGTGAGCCAAACCAGATTGACCGTATGATCCAGTGCCTCAGGCGTCTGAGCATATCCCGGGATACCGTACACATCCTGCCAATGTAGGCCTTTAAGGGTGTCCCGGGTGATCAGCTGTGTCACCTCGGCACCCGTCCGCTGCAGGTTAGGGATCAGGCTCCAGGCCAGGTTGCCCGCCCCTACAATTGCTACCCGCCAAAAAGTAGGTTCCATTACCTGCAAATTATCAGATTTTTTGGTTTTTTCCGGGAGAATATTCATCTTTGTGGCCCGTCAGGGAAAGACATATTAACAGGGGCCGTTAGCTCAGTTGGTTTAGAGCGTTGCTTTGACAGAGCAAAGGTCATTGGTTCGAATCCAATACGGCCCACTTCTTATGCCGCAGGTATTGCGGCATTTTTTATGTGGATGCAGTTGTTTTTTCCATGCATATCCTATTGGTAGCTGCGACAGCGGGCGAGACAGCCGGCCTGCGGACTGCACTCGGCGCCATATCCAACCCCGGCGGGCTGGAAACCGCTACCTGCGCCGGTGACCACATTACCTTTTTACACACAGGCGTAGGCCTGGTGAATACAGCTTTTGTACTGGGCCAATACCTGGCGCATACGGTACCCGATTTTAGCCTTCAGGTCGGTATTGCAGGGAGTTATCGGCGATCGTGGTCACTGGGTACCGCTGTTCAGGTGGTACAGGAGACCCAGGCCGAGCTGGGCGCTGCCAGCCCTGAGGGATTTCTGGATATGGCAGCACTCGGGTTTCCGGTATTATCCACGGCTGATGTTACCTGGTACAATACGCTGAGACACCCCACCCCTCCAGCCCTGGGGCTGCCTGTGGCACACGGGATCAGTGTGCAGACGGTTCAGGGTGAGCCGGCAGGGATCAGCCAGATGGAACATCGCTGGGCGCCAGATGTTGAGTCAATGGAGGGCGCAGCTTTTTTTTATGCCTGTCTCCGCACAGGGGTTCCGTTTGCTGAGATCCGCACCCTCTCCAACTATGTCGAGACACGGGACAAGTCCCGGTGGGATATCCCCCTGGCCCTGCGTCAGCTCACCCATACCATAATGGCATTGTTACAGCAACAGGCATTTCATGCAGCCCGTTGAATTGTAGGGTATTTTTACTATATTGGTCAACATCTTACAAGCCTTATTGTCATCTCAATCTGAAACATGGAAAGCCAAAGTGACAGTACCAGCAGGGTGATCCTGGTCATCGTAGGGATATTAGTTCTTTCTGCGCTGGGGTACTTTGCGACCAAGTATTTTTCTGAAAAAGAGTCCAGTGCTGAAAAAGGCACTACGATTGAAGCGCTTAATACTGAAATCAAAGACCTGGAGGCAAAAATTCTGGGGTTTGAGATGACCATAGCTGATCAGGAGACTTCTCTTATTGACAAAAGCAACCAGCTGAACAAAAAAGTAGATGAGCTGAGCCAGCTCATCCTGGTCATAGAGGCTGCCCGCAAAGAAAACAAGGCCAACCTGGCTAAACTCCGGGAATACGAGCAGCGTATTGCCGACCTTAAGGTGATCCTGGACTCTTACCGGCGGGAGATCAACTGGCTCAAGGATCAAAACCTGGTGCTGAGCGGCAAGGTGGACAGCCTGCGCATCAGTGAGGCCCGGCTCCGTCATGACAACCAGGATCTGATCCGTCAGAACCTCACGACCACCCAGACCCTGAGTGAAACACGTCAGATAGCCTCGGTGCTGAAAACCAAGGACTTCCGGTATTTTAATATCAAAAAAGGGGGGAAGGAGCGTCAGGAGACTGAGTTTCGCCGCGGGAGTCTGAATGAGCTCAAAATATGCTTTACGATCATCGAAAACCTGGTCGCACAACCCGGCCAGCGGGAAGTGTACCTGGTATATGAAAACCCCGATGGCACGGTACAGGCCAATGAACCGGCGGGTATCAGCGGCACCTTCACCTTTGACCACCGGGAGCGCCCCTACTCCGTCAAAACGACCGTGGACTACAACCGGCTGGCACAGGAGATCTGCGTGATATACACCCCGATTTCGTCCGAGAGTTATCAAAAAGGCCCTCAATACATCTCTGTGTACTGCGATGGGCGCCTGATCGGCCAGAGTAGTTTTATGATCCGCTGAGCGGTATCCGTGCGTACGTAAAAAAAGAGACAGCTTGTTACGGCTGTCTCCCCTTGTTCCATACGACTGGCAGCACAGGGCTGCCTTACCATTTTATTTCTTCGCCCCTGCCATTAAAGTACTTGACAGCTGTAAAAGGAAGCGAGCTGTCTTCTTCGATTTTGACCCAGACCCAGTAGGTGTGAAACCAGGTGAACTGCTGGCTTTTCAGGAATCCCTTTCGCAGGTAGGCTGCTACATACGGATTCACAGCCAGTGTCACCTTTCGCTCCTGATTTTGGCGAATAAGGAAGTCCAGGTTATTGGTGATTTCATCAGAGATGAGGATCGATGCCTGGATTTTGCCAGTGCCATTACAGCTGGGGCAGACTTCTGCGGTCTGAATATCAATCTGCGGGCGTACCCGCTGGCGGGTGATCTGGACCAGTCCAAACTTGCTCATTGGCAGGATGGCATGTTTGGCTCGGTCGGTTTTCATCACTTTTTTCAAGTGATCATACAGGACCTTCCGGTTTTCCTGTTTTTTCATGTCAATGAAATCCACCACAATAATCCCTCCCATATCTCGCAGGCGGAGCTGCCTTGCGATCTCGGTAGCGGCTTCCATGTTGGTTTTCAGCGCAGTTTCTTCGAGCGTCTGGTTGTTGAGGTTTTTGCTGCCGCTGTTGACATCCACAACGTGCATTGCCTCCGTGTGCTCGATCACCAGATAGGCTCCATTGGGCATGGTCGCGACTTTCCCAAAGGATGCTTTGATTTGCTTTTCGATGCCCATCGCATGGAAAAGCGGGGTTTTTTGCTTGTGCAGCTTCAGGCCTTTGAGCATCTCCGGCTGGTGGGAGCGGAGGTACTCCTCAATGTCTTTGTAGGCCGAGGCATCATCCGTATAGATCGAGTCAAACCCGAGGCTGAGCATATCCCGCAGAATGGAGGTCGTGCGGGTATTTTCGCTCAGGACCTTGCCGGGTGGCTTGGCTGTGGCAATATTGACGGTCATGTCCCGCCATTTTTGGATGATATCCTGGATATCCCGATTGAGCGAAGCGGCGTCCTTGCCAGTGGCAGCCGTACGCACGATCATACCGAAATTTTTCGGGCACAGACTTTCTGCCAGCGTTTTGAGCCGGCGGCGCTCCTCTGCTGATTTGATCTTTTTAGAGACCGAAACTACCGGGGAGAAGGGGACCAATACCACATACTGGCCTGGGATAGATACCTCACTGGACAGGCGGGGGCCTTTGGTCGAGATGGGCTCCTTGACCACCTGTACGAGCACTTCCTGATTAGCTTTCAGGACTTCTTCCATCTTCCCGTTTTTGTTGATATCGGGAAGGGGCTCTATATCATTGAGGTAATCCAACTCCACCCCCTCCTGTGCGGAGCGGGCAGCCTTCAGATATTTCAGCAGCGAGCGAACCTGGGGTCCCAGGTCGAGATAATGCAGGAATGCATCCCGAGGGTGTCCTACGTCCACGAAGGCAGCGTTGAGTCCGCCTACGATCTTGCGCACCCGCCCCAGCACGATGTCCCCGACAGCAAATTCTTCGAGAACTTTTTCATGATGGAGTTCGACGATTTTTTTGTCCTGCAAAATGCCAATCCTGAGACCGTCTTCACTTTTGCTTACGACTAATTCATTCACGCGCTTGGGAGTTTATAGCCTGAGACCCGCAGGTAACAGGCGAGTAAAGTAAGAGGAATAGGCGCGAGGAAACAGGTACGTCGTATGGAACAGGCAAAAAGGGAAAACTCCGCCTTGCGGCGGAGCGGTCTCACCAGGCATTATTTCTTCTTCTTATGCCGGTTTTTTCTGAGGCGCTTCTTCCGTTTGTGGGTAGCGATCTTATGTCTTTTGCGTTTTTTACCGCAGGGCATACTGGTAACTATTAAAAGGTTTAACGTAATGAGGTCAAGAGATTGCGGGCGGCCTCCAGGAGAGCCGCGTCCTTCGTATCCCGCAGGACGGCCTCCAGAAGGGGTTTGGCCTGATCTGCACGGGAGGTCTGCACATACACCGATGCGAGCTGGTAGCGGGCCTCCTGCATGGAGGGATCTGCTTTGAGCACCTGCTCAAATCGTTCGGCTGCTTTGTCGAGCTGTCCGGTCTGGACCGAAAACAGGCCGAGCTGGTATCCGGCCGCCGTATTGGCCGGATTGATTTCAAGTACCTTGCGGATCGTCAGGATGCCCTGCATACTGGTAGCAGGATTGCCTGAGGTGATATAAGCCATCCCCAAGGAGAGTAGCGCGGGTTCATTGCGTGGGTCTTGTGCCACTACACGGCTGAGGTAGCCGATGGCAGCCTCCCCAAACTGCTTACGAAGCACCGTATCACGGCTTACGTGCTCCAGGGTGAGTGCCTGCTGATACAGGGTACCGGCAGTCAGCAGATGCGAAAGTGAAGTATCAGCCTCCGCAGCCTGGCGGGCATACCCGGCGGCGACATCGTAACGCTTGCGGGCGGAGAGTACGGCTACCACAGAGTCCAGCAGCGCATGCTGGGCTGCCGGTGCAGCAGCTTCCAGACGGGCCAGAAGCTGGTCTGTCTGGGCGTCAGGAGCCAGCGGTGGGAGTTGTGCCGTAGACCCGCCCCCCTCAGAGACTACCCCGGTCTCTGTGATTGCCTGGGTCTTGCGGCTGCTCAGGTTGGACTTATCGGCTAGCAACAGCAGCACAAATACTACTATACCAACCCCCGCTACGGTCACCCGCAACCCCAATCCTGTCATGTTACCTGTGGACCCGATCGTATTCATCCTGTAAAGATAGGTTATTTATCGCTGCTCGCGCTTTTTACCTTCTCCACAAACACCCGTGCAGGCTTGAAGCTGGGGACCTTATGGGATGGAATGACAATAGACTTGCCCTGAGAGATAATTCGGCCCACTTTCTCCTTGCGGTGCTTTACGATGAAGCTGCCGAAGCCACGCAGATACACATTTTCGCCTTTGGCGAGAGAGTGCTTGATGACCGTGAAAAACCCTTCCAGGGAAGCGGAAACGTCCGCCTTTTCTATGCCGGTCCGCTGCGAGATTTCGAGAATAACTTCTGCCTTGGTCACGATCGGTCTAATTTGTTAGTTACTAAACACTTACAAAAAAATTGCCAGACGGCAATTGACCCGCAAAGTTAGAAGAATCGGCGGAAACGCAAAAGAAATCTGAAAAAAAGCACAAAAGGATGATTTATGATACCTTTGTATAAATGGCCCGGAATCGGCCTGTCTGTAGTATATGGGAGATATAGGTGGCCGTATCACGGCCTGGTACGCGGTGGCTGGTCGTGAGTTGCCTTTTCGGGAGACGCGGGATCCCTACCGGATCTGGATCGCCGAGGTGGTATTTCAGCAGACCCGGATCAGCCAGGGCCTGGCGTATTATCATCGGTTCATCAGCCGGTTTCCGGATGTAGCCACGCTTGCGATGGCCCCCATTGAAGATGTCCTCAAACATTGGGAAGGACTGGGCTACTATAGCCGTGCCCGCAACCTCCATGCCGGTGCTGGTCAGCTCATGAGCCAGTATGGGGGCGTATTTCCATTAGACTACCGGGAATGGCTGACGATCAAGGGCGTCGGCCCTTACACAGCACGTGCGATCGGATCCTTTGCCTTTGGGAATCCTGTCGGGGTTGTGGATGGCAATGTAATGCGGGTCCTGAGCCGGGTGCTGGGTGATATGACGCCCATAAACCAGCCTGCCGCCCGTACCCGCTTCCAGGCGGTCGTTGATACATGGGTGCAGGGTGAAGACTCCCGCGCCTTTAACCACGGGCTCATGGACATTGGCGCTGTCATCTGCACGCCCACGCAGCCAGGATGCCTGATATGTCCGCTGGAGTCTGTATGCCTGGCCCGAAAAGAAGGCATGGTTCATCTCCTGCCCCACAAAACGCCCAAGGGCACCCGCAAGGTGCGCCACTTTAATTTTTATCTTGTCTGCGACGGCGATGCCTTTATGATACGGCAGCGGCCCGCCAGAGGTCTCTGGGGCGGCCTCTGGGAAATACCCAATGCAGAATCGCCTACCCCGGAGGACTGGCACGCTCAACGATCTCCCTATGGGGGACGATGGCGTGGCTCACTCAAGCATAGTTTTACGCACTTCGACATGATGATCCATGTGTACGAAATACCCGCCGGGGACGCACCCGGGGACTGGTCGGGGCTTTTTATCAATCGGGAGAAAATTCCTACCTTTGCTTTTGCGAAAGCCGTGCTGAATATTTTTGAACTCACTGATCAACAGGCCTGAGCGCCTGATCTGAACTATGGCAAAATACGGACTCAACCGGGTCACCCTGATCGGCAACCTCGGCCAGGACCCCGAAATGCGGGTACTGGAACAGGGCACGGCATACTGCACCCTGCGGCTGGCCTGTACGGAAAGTTACCGTGACCGAAACGGCAATACCGTGGACCGCACGGAATGGATCAATGTAACCCTGTGGCGCTCACAGGCCGAGACAGCAGGCAAGTACCTCCGCAAGGGTGCTACGGTTTATATTGAGGGGCGGCTGCGGGTTAATACCTGGGAAACAGCCCAGGGCGAAAAAAGAAGCCGGCTCGATGTAGAAGGCACCCGCATGATCATGCTGGATGGCCGACCCAGCCAGGATGGTGGATTTAGTGCCCCGGTAGCCCCTGCTGGCGTGAATACCCTACCCCACCACGAAACAGAACCTGAGGTGGTGCCCCCTGATGATGACCTGCCTTTCTGACCTAAACACCCCCTGCGGGTGATGTCCCACCCAATTCCCAATCCGTGGACCCTGACCCTGGTACCCAACCCGTTTTAGCTGACCTGATGACTGCCTGGAGCGGTATGTTTACGGCCCAGTCGCTGGCCATCGCAGCGGCGGCCTGGCTGATCTCGCTGGCTTCCGGAGCGGAGGTGGCTTTTGCAGGGTTGTCCCGGCCCCAGATCGGGCAGCTCCAGCGAGACCCGCAGATGTGGGAACTCCTCACCCAGCCCCAGCGGCTTTTGGTATCCCTGCGGTTGATATACCTGAGCATGGGACTGCTGCTATCAGCCCTCACGGTCTCCATATCCCGTGATATCCCGTGGTTTGGGTGGGTGGGCGGTGCCATCCTGCTGGCTGCCTTGCTGATCCCGCGGCTGCTGGCCCGGTATGAACCCCTCTCCATGGCCCGCCGGCTGACGCCACAGGCCGGCCTGATCGTGCGCTTGCTCCTGCCCGCCTCCTGGCTCTTGCTGGGGCTGGGCGGATGGGTCGAAAAAAAACTCAGGTTTCAGGAACCCGCCTCCCTGGACGAGCTCAAGCAGGCGATAGACCTTACACCCTCGGTATCAGGTGAGGATGCCGGCGAAAAAGAAATCCTGCGGGGTATCATCAACCTCAGCAATGTCACGGTACGAAGCATCATGCGTGCCCGGGTAGATGTGATGGCGGTGGAAGTAGAAACGACATTTGAAGACCTGCTCCAGCTTATCAGGCTCAACAGTTACTCCCGCCTCCCGGTATATGCTGATAACCTGGACCAAATCAGGGGCATCCTGCACATCAAAGACCTCCTACCCTACCTGGATGGTACGCCCCCGCCCCTGACCGAACTCATGCGTCCGGCGTATTTTGTGCCCGAACACAAAAAAACAGACGACTTGCTGGAAGACTTCAAGTCGCAGCAGATCCACATGGCCGTCGTCGTGGATGAGTTTGGCGGGACGGCAGGGATAGTGACGCTGGAAGATATCATGGAGGAAATTTTCGGTGAAATCCGGGACGAATTTGACTCCGAAGACTGGGTCTATACCAGACTTGATCCGCATACGTTTATCTTTGAAGGCCGGATGCATCTCCCGGACATGCTCCGCATCATCGGGCTGGACGACGATACCTTTGACACGGTACGGGGAGGCAGTGACAGCCTCGGCGGACTGATCCTCGCCCTGCATGGCAAAATCCCCGAACCCGGCAACCAGATTACCTGGGGCCGGTTTACCTTTACGGTGGAGTCTGTCAGCAAAAACCGGATCGTGATGGTCAAACTGTCCCTGGCTTCTGATTCACCTGCACCTTTATCTGCATGAAAACCTGCCACTCCCTGCCTGTTATTACCCTGGCCTGCCTGCTGGGTTTCCTGGCTGCCTGCGACACCTATACCCCCGTACCCCGCAAGTACGGGTTTCACCGGATAGACCTCCCGGCCCAGACGGCCTATGTCCGCTTCCAAAACGAGCGCTGCCCGTTCACCTTTGAGTACCCTGACTACGGGGTGGTCACCCGCCAGGCATCTGACTCCTGCTGGGTGGACATCAACTATCCCCCCTTTGACCTGAAGTGGCATATCGCCTACCGGGATACCCGCGCTGAGGGCCGCGACTACAACACCATCTTTGAGGAGTACCGCCGCCTGATCTATCAGCACAGCAAAAAAGCCTCCCGGATCGAGCCCTCGCCCATCAGCGTTCCCGCCGGACGTGGTACCTGGTTTGAGGTCTATGGCAATGTCGGGACACCCGTCCAGGGGATCATCTGCGACAGTACCGGACGCCACGTGATCATGGTCTCCTGCTATTTCCAGACCGCCCTGAAAAATGACTCCCTCGCGCCCGTCATCACCTTTATGAAAGGAGAATTTGACCACATGCTGCGGACGGTTGAGTGGAAAGCGGGTGAGTGATTAAGCCGCCGATATGTACGACTGATATAATAAGCCCCTGTTGCGAGCTGCAACAGGGGCTACTAGTTGTCACATCTACTTCAATACTATCTTCTCAGCTAAAATCTGGCAGCTCCATGATCTTGCCGCCAGCCATTGCAGAGGCATGTGCCAGGATCCCCACGCAGGTGATATTGGCGGACTGGCGGGCATTGGGATAGGGTTGGCGGCCGGTGGTGAGCGCGGTCACAAACTCATGCACAAGATGCGGATGTGAGCCCCCGTGTCCAGCCCCCTGGATAAAGGAGAGGTGCTGGTTGGAGTCGGCATCATATACCCCACCGGTGGTAAAGTGTTGTATTTCAGCCGGTAACAGATGTGCATAGTCTGGAATGCTCACCCGCTCCGGCACCTCACCCGTGTGAATCACACAAGGCTCGTGTTCGATCAGGGTCCACTCAAAGGATTTTTTGGAGCCATACACATCAAAACTCTCCCGATACTGCCGGGCAGTATTAAACAGAGAGCGGGTGATCTCAGCCGAGAGGTCAGCATCCCGGAGTTTGATATGGCAGGTCTCTATCGCAAAGGGTGAACCATACACCGGGATCAGGGCCTCGTCTATGCGGCCGGAACCAAAGCAGGACACATACTCAGCCTCCTTGCCGGGCAGGGCGAGAACGGGTCCCACGCAGTGGGTAGCGTAGTACATCGGGGGCAACCCCTCCCAGTATCCGGGCCAGCCGGCCATCTCCTGCTGGTGGGAGGCCCGCAGGAACTGAATCCTGCCCAGCTCGCCTTTTTCATACAACTCCTTGACAAAGAGGAACTCCCGGCTATAAATGACGGTCTCCATCATCATGTAGGTGAGGCCGGTTTCTTTGACCAGGCGCACGATCTCCAGACAGTCCTCTACGCTGGTAGCCATCGGCACCGTGCAGGCGACATGTTTGCCGGCTTTGAGTGCTGCGATAGACTGGGCAGCATGGTCGGGGATGGGCGTATTGATATGGACCGCGTCAATCTCAGGGTCCCGGAGGAGCTCTTCGTAGGAGGTATAGCGTTTTTCCACCCCAAAAGCATCCCCGATGGCATCCAGTTTTTCGCGGTTACGCTGGCAGATCGCCACCAACTGAGCATGCGGATGTTTTTGGTAGATCGGAATAAACTCGGCCCCAAACCCCAGGCCGATAATAGCAACACGTAGCGGCGTAGCAGACATAAGTGGTCAGGATTGAAACGTTTGTTGCAGAAATGAAAGTCCCGTACGGGCAAAATAGTCCTGATCCGGGGCAAAAGGTTTCCAGATACATACAGCACCTGCCAGCTCCTTTACCTCCGGCGTAAAACTCTCGATTGAAATAACACCCTGATAATTCATGTCCTGTAAGGCACTCCGATATGCCTGCCAGGGTGTCTGGCCCGTACCCGGAATCCCCCGGTGATTTTCAGATACCTGGAGATGGATCAGATAAGGGGCTGCTTGTCGCAGGGCAGCTCCGGGGTCACGCTCCTCGATACTCATATGAAAGCTGTCCAGCATCACCTTGGCGGCGGGGTGTCCGATGTCCTCTACCAGCCGGACCGCATCCGCTGCGGTATTCACCAGATCACTTTCAAACCGGTTCAGCGGCTCCAGGGCCAGCAAAAGCCCCCGCTCAGCTGCCATCTGACTGGCTGTGTGCAGGTTTCGTACGGCCAGGTCCCACTCGGCCTGGCGTTTGTCGGGCGGGAGCTGGCGTGCCTTGCCCACAGCCGAGTACAGCGGCCCTGCGACAAAGGTCGCCCCTACCGCCAGGCAGAGGTCCATACATGCCCGCAGGTACGCCAGGGTATCCGTATGTACCTGCGGGTCCTCGTGTGTCAGGTCACGGGAGGGGCCCAGTGCTGCGCAGACTACTGCCGTAAGTCCGGCTGCATCCAGGGCCGCCTTGACAGCCTTGCCGTCAATGAGTTCCGGGTATTCGGCGGGAATCTCCACGACCGAAAAACCCATCTCCCTGATCCGGGGAAAAAGAGCCACCGTTTCCGTCGTAAAGGGCGAAGTCCAGAGCCAGGTGCTTACACCAAACGTAGGGTTCATCGGAGCGAGGCAGTAGGAGGTACAACTTTGAGAATGCCGTTCATCATCCGCCAGTGCCCCGGGAAAGTACAGACAAAAGGATAATCCCCCGGCTGCTCCGGTGCCGTGAATACCAGGGTATAGCTGGTATTGGGGTCCACAAGGGGACTGGCCGCCAGCACTTCAGGCATATCGGGCACATAGTTTTGGGCAGCCCCATCAGCCGCCTGGGCGAGGGCATCCGCCGCAGCTCCGACCTTGTCCAGGCTGCCAGCCGCGAGGATGAGGAGATTATGCTGCATGAAGTCCGGGTTTTCAAAGACAATGGCCACCCGCTGGCCCGCAGGTACCGACAATTGGCTGAGGTCATACTTCATTTGGTTGACCTGCACCTTAAGCTTGAGGGTAACTGCCGGGGCTGCGTCTCCGCCGGTCATGTCGGCACCGGCATTAGCACCATTTTCACGGTAGAACAGATCCGCGATGCTGTGTTGTGCATCAAACATATTTTTAGCCCCGGTCGCAAATGCTTTTTCGACACGATAATACCAGTCTCCGGCCAGGTCTATGCGGGTATCCCCCACCTGGAGGTACAACTCCTGGGGAGTGCCCCAGATACCGCCGCCGCCGCTATAGTCCACAACCTTGGCCATGAGGATGCTTGAGCCCGCTTTCAGGGTGCCTGCCGCAACAGGATACGCCCGGGGTGCATCATATTTGCGATAGGTCTGACCTACCATCCGGCCATTAACATAGGTCGTATCGGTATCGTCCACTTTGGCCAGGTAAAGGGTGCCACGCTGTCCCGCCAGATTGGCTGGGATATCAATTTCTTTTTTGAACCAGACGATTCCGTCAAACTCATCCAGGCCTGCATTTTCCCAGCGCTCGGGGAGTTTCATGGTTTTCCACTGGCTCCAGTCAGTATTGGTTTTAAAGTCAAAAGGAGCTTCCGTTACCGAAACCGTCGCATGCTCCACGCTTTCGTCTGCGAGATAGGCACTCACAAATCCTGCCTGGTGGCGGCTTGCAGCACAGTAGATCGCCTGTGACACCCACATATCGTTGACATTCACCGGATCTTTGCTCAGGGCATATAAATGTTCCCCTGCTTCCTGGCTGGTTTTGTACTCACTCAGCGCCAGGAAAGCCTCCAGGCGGACCGCCAGATCAGGGTCACGGAGCAACTTCCCATGCGTAAGCGTCTGATATACAGCCTCATCTCGTGGAACAATCTGAATAGCGGCCCGCCGTATCGCAGGCGTAGGGCTGCTCAGGGCGGCCATGAGGGCCTGGCTGACATCAGCCTGCTTGCCATCCGTCAGACCCAGCCCATGCAGGGTCCACAGGGCATGAAGCGCCGCAGGCTGCAGGCCGAGGGCATCTGGCTTGGAGGATTTGATCAGTTTCACGAGGTCTGCCGCTACATCTGCCTGACCACGCTCTACCAGCAGGCGTTGAGCGGTGAGACGCCAGAACATATTTTCATGTCCGAGGGCAGCCACCAGCCCTTTAGGGTCATCCGCCCGGAGCTGGGGAGCGGAAACAGGAGCAGCACCGCGATAGCTCACCCGGTAGATACGGCCGCGGTCGCGGTCGCGCAGGGGGTTGATATGGGCGTTGCCCTTGCCGTTTTCAAATCCAGGCGGTGTCGGGTTGTGCTGAATGATGAAGTCATACCAGTCCAGCACCCACAGGGCGCCATCAGGCCCTACCTCGGCATCCACCGGGGCAAACCACTCGTCACTGCTGGCCATGAAGTTCCAGCCATCTTTTTCCTTAAAGCTGCTCCCGTTAGGCTCAATGACTGCATTGTGAACCAGCCGGCCCGTAGGCTCGCAGACAAAAGCAATACGGTTCCAGTACTGGGACGGGAAGCTGCGGGCCGTATAAAAATTGTGCCCCGCTGCGGCCGTAAATCCATTAAACACGTCCACCTGGCGGACATTCCGGGTAAGGGGATGGAAGGCATAGTGGCCGTCAATCTTGTGGCTGCCATTGCCGGGGAGTCCTTTTACTGCCTCAAAATACCGCTTGGGGATGGGCATGTGTACGCTGTGGGTATTGTTGGCGGTAGAGCCAAAAACCTGGAAGTCCTCTGTGATCCCCAGTCCCCAGGTATTATTGCTGGTGCGGGTCAGGAACTCAAAAGATGAGGCATCGGACGCAAACCGATAAAACCCTTGGCCAAAAGTGAATTTTTTACCGCCGACCGTACCGTCATAACCAGCATATCCTACTGTGCCATATATCTGATTATCAAGCCCGTAAGCGAGATTAGAAGGACCCGCATGGGTATCAGACTTACCCCAGCCCGTGATCAGGATACGGCGCTCATCGGCTTTGTCATCTCCGTTGGTATCCTTGAGAAACAGAAAGTGAGGGGCCTGGGCCACGATCACCCCGCCATTGGCAAATACCAGGCTGGTGGGGATGTTGAGGTTTTCGGCAAAAACCGTGACTTTATCGGCCTTGCCATCTCCATTGGTATCTTCGAGGATCTTGATCCGGTCATCCCCTACGCCATCCTCATCCCGGACTGTATTGGGATAGTCCACAGTCTCGATCACCCAGAGACGGCCCCGCTCATCCCATGCCATTGAGATGGGGTTGATAATGTCCGGCTCCGATGCAAACAGGCTCACCTCAAAACCCTCGGGGACCTGAATGAGTTTCATAGACTCTTCAGCAGAAAGTGGCAACTGAAGCCGGGGAGGCGGGTCACGTTTTTCGTAGTTGGGGATCACCGCGTCCTGATAGGTGAGTTTGGGCATCGCGGGCAACTGCGACCACAGGGCACGTACGTCATCTCCTACCGACCATACAATGGCTTTTTCGATCAGGGCATGAAAACCCGGGTGGCTCCAGGTGCGCTCGTCGTGGCCATAGGCGGTATAAAACACCCGTCCTTTGCCCTCCTGGCGTACCCAGGTCCAGGGCTCACGCCCGGCGCTGTCCACCCGCTCCATGAGCACGGTCCGGTCATTGCTGAGGCCGCTGTGTACATAGGTTTCGTCCCAGGTCTCAAATGGCACAAGGCCTGCTGTGACCGGGTGCTGCGTATCGGTCAGCGTAGCAGTGAAAGTACCCGTGCCGTGGTGATCAAACCGTCCCCCGACCAGGCGCAGGAAAGAGGACTTGTTGCGAAAACAATGTGAGGCACAATGGATAGGCAAAAAACCCCGGCCGCTCCGGACATAGTCCAGGAGAGCTTTTTCCTGCGCGTCCGTCATGCTGTCGTGATTGGCATATATCATGACGGCATCGTAGTGCGAGAGGAGCTCGGGATTTAGGTCATCGGGGTTGTCAGTATAGGTGAAATTGATACCTTTGTGGGTAAGGGCTGAAGCCAGAATGGGCAGGTACGCCTGCGAATTGTGGTGCTCACTGGCATGACCGAGGAAGAGTACCTCGATTTTGCGGGGTTGGTTCAGGCGCTGGTACAGCGGGCGCTGACATGCGTACCATACGCATACCAGCACGGCGACCAGCAGGAGAGGCAAAAAACGGTTCATAGTCCTTGGTAGATTAAATCTTGTATCAGGCAGTAATCCTATTGCTAAGATGCGAAAATATCTGAGGACCGTCTTGTACAATTTTATCCAAAACATCCTCTTTTTTGCTTTTAAATTCTCCAAAACATTGCTTTTTTAAATAAAAAAATACCATTTTTCTCCCATACTTCGGATTTTCTCTTATTGTAGCCGGAATATGAAAACGCCGCTCCGCAAGTCCGCCATCCCACATGACCAGACCTTTGTAGTACGGGAGTTACATGACCCTTACTTTGACCCCAACTGGCATTTTCATCCTGAGTATCAGTTATTTGTGGTACTGGAGGGCACCGGAACCCGGTTTGTGGGGGACAATATTCAGTCTTTTGGGCCGGGTGACCTGGTCCTGACGGGTCCAGACCTGCCCCACCTTTGGCGGAGTGACGACGTGTATTACTCCCAGGATAGTGGCCTCCTCACACACGGGATCGTGGTTTATTTTCATGCTGACATGCTGGGGAGTCATTTTTTCGAAAAAAAAGAAATGATCCGGCTGCATACCCTGCTCTCCCGCTCGTGCCGGGGGCTGGAAGCAGGCCCCCAAACCACAGCCACCCTGATCCCCATGCTGAGATCCCTCCCCCACTGTGAGGGATTTGCGGGGGTGATCCTGCTCCTCCAGATGCTTGACCTTATGTCACAGGCGACTGACCTGCGTCCGATCACGGGAGAGGATTATAATAATCTCAACGAGGAGAAAGACACCCGCCGGATGAATGATGTTCACCATTATGTACTCGATAACTTCCGCACCCATATCAGCCTCGACAAGGCTGCTGAGATCGCCAGCATGAGTTCGTCGGCATTCAGCCGGTACTTTAAGGCCAGGGCCAATAAAAACTTCTCCACCTTCGTGACAGAAGTACGGGTAGGGCACGCGTGCCGCCTCCTGCTCGAAGACCAGCTCAGCGTGATCCAGATCAGCTACGAGTGTGGGTTTCGCACCCTCTCCAACTTTAACCGGCAGTTTAAGGCCGTGACCGGCAAAAGCCCCCGCGAGTACAAAAAAGCCTATGAGGGGGTGCTCTGAGACAGCCAGTGCGTTTTTATATTAAGCCATTGATTGTCAAAGATTTATTTCCTGCTGACCGGCAACCAGTGTCACTGACTTGCCTTTCCAGGTGAGTTTGCCGGTAAGGGTGCCGGGCAGGATGACATTGCCGGTAAGGCGGCCATCTGTCTGGCGGAGCTGGACGGCGATCATGCCATCAGGATGCGCGACGGTGCCCGCCATCCGGGACAAGGTGCCAGGGTAGGGCGTGATCTGTACCTTCGTAAATCCCGGTGCAGCCGGGCTGACCCCCAGTACGGTGGACAGCAACTCATACACAGGTGCTGCACTCCATGCGTGACAGTCGGAGCGGGTGGGCTCGGGTTTTTCGGCAAAAGTGGTCAGGCCCATCCCGATCATCTCATGCCAGGGCTCCAGTGCGGGTAAAAAGAGATCACCTTGGCCGGTTTTTTTCATGGCTTCGAAGAGGTAAAACTGAAAATAAAACGTAGCCTGGGTCAGGCTGGTATCTGCCATGATACGCCGGAGCAGTGCGGGTTGGTCCTTGGCAGGAACCGCATCGGTGAGGATGCCCAGAATATGCGCATGCTGGCTGTATGACTGTAAGTCAGGCGTATCGGCCAGGAGCTGGCGGGCAGGATCCCAGCAGCGGTTATATACAGCCGCACAAATGGTTTCGGCTGTCTTGCGGTATTGCTGGGCAGCCGCCTGATCCCCCCAGTACGCAAATAAGTCCGCAGCCTGGCGCAGGGTATAGGCATATTGCAGCGACAAAATCGAAGATCCACCTTCAAACACCCCGGGAGGTACCCCGCCTACCCGGGTGACTTCCTCCCAGGGCCAGGACCAATCCACAAAATTCCACCACTCGGCCTTGCCCATCAGCCCGTCTGCCCGGCGTCGTGCCTCAAACCAGGCCAAAATATCCCTGATGCCTTCCTGATGTTGCCTGATGAAGGCATCATCCCGGCGATGCATCCAGTAGTCGTGGATCATGGAGACCCAAAATAACGAGTACGTAGGGATCACCTGGGGATCAGCACAAGGATACCGGCTCTGGGTCAGTCCCTCCGGGATCATGGAGTGGGCAAAATCCTCAATCGCCTTACGCATGAGGCGGTCATCTCCGGAGACGTAGAGGGAGATCAGGGCTTGTATCCGGGTATCACCCACGTACTGGAGTTGCTCGTAGTATGGACAGTCCATATAGTTTTCGGCGGCGCAGAGGCGGGCCGTACGCCAGCCGACCTCCCAGACTGCCTTGAGCCGGGGATCATCACAATCAAACAAGGCTTGCTCCACAAAAGGATAAGCTGTGAAAGTACCGTACAGGTCCTGGACGGTCACCGGCTCACCGGCGGTCTCGACCTCCAGCTCCAGGTAGCGATAGCTCCGCCACCAGAGCGGCCTGAAATGCCGGTCATTCCCCCCATCGGCAATAAACCGGTCCTGAACACCGATGATTTGTTTGCCTTCGATTTCATTCCGGTTGCCTTTGATACGGTTTTCGTCAATAAGGGCTTCGGCATAGGTCAGGGTCAGCCGGGCATCCAGCCCGCCGGAGACCACGAGTTCCGGATAGGCATTGGTGAGGTGTCCCCTGTCCAGGAGGATTTTCACCCGGCTGCGGGCCGGGACCGTCAGCGGAGCCTTGCCCAGCACAAAATCAGGAGAGACGCTCACCCCCTCCGCCCGGCGCACAGCCTGCAATCGCTCCGGGCGCTGCTCCATCTGTGGGATAGGCCGGGGGGCCAGGCACCAGTTGCCATCCGTCCCCACGCCACGGGGTTTGGCGGCAAACCAATAGGCAGATGCCGCAGCCCAGCCGCTATCGTCATACCCGGGTTGCTCCCAGCCCCAGGGATACCGGGCTGCGCTGACTTCATCTCCATCCCCGGTGACCAGATAGGTCTGTATCCTTTCCCGATTGGGTGGCAATGGTTTATAGGCTTGATTATGAAGCGATTTCCAGCCAGTACCTGTATTGGCGACAGCAGCGGCCCCCTCCCCTTGCAGGATAAACCCGGTCTGATAACTCATCTGGGCATACGGTTTGCCCTCACCGGCATTCCAGACTTGAGCTGCCAGAACGTTGGCGCCCGTGCGGAGGTAGGGTTTCAGGTCATGGGTATCAAAGTACCAGTGGCCGGGGTCGCTGCGGGCGGGCCCTTCGAGTACTGCTTGTCCGTTGACAAACAGGCGGTAACGATTGTCCCCGGAGACGTTGACGACAAAAGCAGCCGGTATCGCTTCGAGGCTGAAGGTCTTGCGGAAGTGAAAAACACCGTAGGTCGTCAGGGGTACACCCGGCGGGTGAATCCAGCGGGCCTCCCACCCCATCGTCAGCAGTGCTGGGTTTATGGTGGGCTGAGCGGCTGCAGAAAGCCACAGATTGAGTCCGACGCAGGCAAATAGATAGGGAATGACAGACCTCATGTTGAATAATATATGGGGGGAGCAAGAAGAAATTTCCTGGGTGGGAATATCAGGAAAAATCTGCACTCAGCAGCCCATTGGTGCAGAAAAATCCATCCTTTGGCCACTGTTAAAACCAACCTTCTGCTGACAATCAGGTACTTTGGGACAAAATCACTGGTTATCTCAAAAATATCCGTACCTTTGGGCCGTTATGTAAGCACACACATACCGGCGGATTTTTTGACCTGACCGGTACATGTTTCACCTAATTTGTTATAAATGGACCGATTACGGCCCGGTTTTATAGTAGCTATTTTGGTTTGGGGGGCAGTTACATTTCTTCCGCTGCCCGGTCTTGAGCGAAACACCACCAACAGTACGCAGATTTCTGCTGCACGTCCTGAGTCTCCGCTTCGCCGCCTCCAAACCTCACTCCATACCCTGTCTCCAGATATGTATGCGGGTATCCCTGAAGGGCACCCAGTGGACTCTGTGTACCCCCTGACCAGTCCTTTTGGGGTGCGGGTTCACCCGGTCCTCAATGCGTCCATGATGCACCAAGGGCTGGATTTTGGGGCTCCAGAGGGCGCACCTGTTCGGGCTACGGCAGATGGAATCGTCAGATATACCACGGGGGTACTCGACAGCAGCAGTTATGGTATCAGCGTAGTCCTGGAGCATCCGGTCAGCCCGGTCATGCCCGATACCTTCACGACCCTCTATGCCCACTTGTCCCAGGCACGGGTATGGCGGGGCAAAAAAGTCAAACGGGGTGATATCATCGGATACGTCGGCAACACGGGCCGCAGCACGGACTTCCACCTGCACTATGAGGTGCATATTAATGGAAAGCCGGTGGATCCCGCCGAATTTGTATTGCCGGAAGGTCAGAAGCCAACTTATCCGCCTGCCATTACGGCCCGCCGTAAAACCAAAGGCAACCAGGGCTAATCTTACGCTGATTGGCCTAAGACGGGGTGCCCCGCAGTCTGCGCCGGGCGCTGGTATTGCCGGATCAGGTACTCAGCCAGCAGCAGATTGGGAATCCAGCCCAGCCAGGCCACCACCCGGTACACGTCCATCGGTGGGGGTGCCAGTACCCATACGATACCCAGTTTCCAGGCCCGGAGGGTCAGGGCCGACAACGTGAGGGCAAAACTCCGGATCATCCAGTCCCGGTGCAGCCCCCATTGACGGCGGAGCGCTGCGCGCCAGGCCATTGCCGTACTGAACATCCAGAGTATCGCCAGGCTGCCAAATGCGATCCGCGAGCTTATGCCTCCATTGGCATACCAGGACATGACAAAACTCGCCGGCCCTGTAATCATCAGAATATCAAGCAAATATACATATCCCATCAACCGGTGTACCCGGGGCCAGCGTCGTCGTATCGGGTCTGAAAACTGCGTAAACCCGGCAAGCAGGACAAACATGCTCGCGTATACATGGATAAAAAACGCTACCCGCCAATGGCTGATATGGATGTACTGCTGTTTGATCCGCAGGAAGCCTACATCCGTCTGGTAGGGAATATACGTCAGCGTGATGCGCAGCAGGAGCCAACTGAAAAAGGCAAGTATCAGCAGCCAAAAAACGGAGACAATCCGGCGTTGTTTCAGGGGCATACGATTCGTTTTGTGCAGGAAAATACTATATTTTTGCCGCATACAAATACAACTCGCGATGAAACAGCGGATGATTTTCCTGAGCAGTGTGCTGCTGTCACTGTATGCTTGTCAGCCAGCCAGCCAGGTACAGACAGACAATGCTGGTACCCCTGCGTCCGGCCCTGCATTTGGGGCGGCGCGGCTTACAGAAACCGTATCAGTAGGCTCCGAAAAAGATGTCGCCGGACTCTGGGCGGGACGGTTTGACTCTACCGATCTCCAGCGCAGGCTGGTGCAGCACATGAGGACCGCAGCGACCATAGATGACTACGAGTTTTATGAGTTTGGTTTTATTGGCACCGATGATTATCAGAACCTTCCGGCAGAGCTCCGCAAAGGGGTAGAAAAAGACGCACTCTACGGGGGATACTATATTGCCCCGACCAATAAACTCAGCCTGATCATTGAAACCTTTGGGGGGGGTACGGCTACCGGTCGCAGTGTATGTGCAGGCAATGACCGCCCGCTTACGGGTACGTATGAAGCCAGCGGCGATGGCTGGACCATGACCCTACGCGAGCCGGGAGACGATCCTTATGACGGGGTATTCACCGTGTCCTTTCGCCAGCACGACACCCTGATGACCGGCACCTGGACACCCTATAAGACCACCACATCTGCTAAAACCTTTACGCTGCACCGGACCAATTTTACCTATAATCCTGATTATCAGTTCAATTGGCCATCCCGTTTTGGAGATGCTGAAGACCTCAACGCCTCAGCCCGGCTGCTGAGCGAGGCCGATGTAGAAAATGAGCCTAAAGCGACCCTGCGTATTGCCCGCACGGCTATCTATGCCCGGCATGGATACAGTTTCAAAAACCGGGATATCCGCAATTTTTTTGAGGGATTTATGGAGTACACTCCGGTCACCGGCGCGGACCTCCGGGGCCAACTGACGGCTATTGAGCTCAAAAACGAGGCCTTGCTCAAACGGTACGAGGACTATGCCGAGATGTACTATGACGAATATGGGCGCTGATCCTGCTGGCTGCGTCATTTGACCGGGCAGACATTCTGTCCGGGTCATTGCTCCAGCCACCGACGCACTTCGCCAGCCTTTTCCTTGCTCACAGATACAGGAGGTATCAGATCCTGCCGGATCAGAATTTCCAGCTTGCCACCATCATCCGGCCTGAATCCTCTGATGTACGGGAGGTGCAGGATGGTCTGGCGGTTGGCCCGGAGAAACACCTGCGGATCCAGCAACTCATCCAGCTCATCCAGCGACCGGTAATCCGTGCTGTATCGCTTGCCCTGCTGATCTATCAGAAAAATCAGCTCCTGCCGCACAAAGGCTACGATCTCCTGCACAGGGACCAGTACTACTTTGAGGCCCTGGTGTACTGCAAACCGCTGCTTGTGCTGGCTGGGGGCTATCTGGCGCGCCAATACCTGCCGCATCTGGGTGACAAAATCCGCATTCTGGTACTTGTAGACCATCATTTCCCACTTGTCGAGGGCGCGTGCCAGGTCCTGGGTGCTGATCGGCTTGAGCAGATAATCCAGGCTGAAAACCCTGAAGGCCTGCAAAGCATACTCGTCAAAAGCCGTCGTAAAAATAATCGGGCAGGGCTGTGTCAGCTCCCCCAGGGCATCAAAACTCACCCCGTCTGTCAGTTGGATATCGGCCAGGATCAGGTCTGGCAGGTCGTGGGTCAGAAACCAGCGCCTGGCCTCACGCACGCTGGCCAGAGGGCCGACCAGCTCAGCCAGCGGGCGCAGCCCGCGCAGCTCCTGCATGAGCAGGCGCGCGATGAGGGGTTCGTCTTCGATCACCAGGATTTTCATATCAGGGGGAGCTTAACCGTAAACCGGGTAGGGGTATCCTCCACCACCACCGCACGCGAAACTAATAACTGATACAGCGAGGAGAGTTGTGCCAGCCCCTGTCTGTTGGACTCGATCAGGTGCCGCCGCAGTTGTTTGTTATTGGCCACGACAAGATACGCTCCATCATCGTATATCTCGATCGTCAGCGGGTGATCAGGGTGTACCTCATTGTGTTTCAAGGCATTGTCCAGGAGCATCTGAAGGGAGATAATGGTAATTTGCTGGTCTTCTGCCGCTGGGCTGACATGCACGCGGATCTCAAGCCCCTGCTCATACCGGATCTTGAGCAGGGCAATATAGTCCCGGATGAATACCAATTCTTCCCGCAGGGAAACGAGGGTTTTTTCCTTATGCTGAAGTGCATACCGATAGACCCGCGCCATATGCTGCACAAACTCAGAGGCCAGGGGCGGATCCGTCCGGATAAGGGAGTCCAGCGAGGAAAATGCATTAAAGAGAAAATGCGGGTTGACCTGGTTTTTGAGGTGATCGAGTTGGAGCTGGGCCTTCTCCCGGCGAAACCGTTCATCATACAGCTGTGCATCCCGCCACCGCCCGATGAAGTACGAGGTGACAAACCCCAGGTTGACGGCTGCTGAGCCAAAAAAATCAGTTGAGATCAGCATGACGTAATGCATACTGCTGAGCTGTATGCCTATTTTTTCGGCAAACAGCAGCACCATCACCTGCCGGAATCCCATAAAAATCAGTGCCCCGGTTCCCAGTTGGACCACAATCCGTTTGCCCACTCCTTTTTCGTACGGCATAGCCCAGTGGAGAAACCGGTCTATCCGGGCAAATATCTCCCACCAGACCAAAATAACAGGCACCATCACCACCAAAAACACAATCTCCATCCACCACACAAACCCAAACCCTGCTATCTGACGCAAAAACAATCCCAGTATGGCAAGAATACCGGCCACCAGCAGGCGGACATTGTGCTCCTTCCGCAGGAATTCCGTGACAAACGCTACCTGGTTCACGAGCGTATGATTTGGCCGTCGAGCATCTCAATGATCCGGTCACTGCGATTGGCGATGTCCATATCGTGTGTCACGGTGATGATGGTCTGGTGGTTTTCGCGGGCGAGGCGCATAAAAATGTCCACCACGAGCTGGCTGTTGTACTGGTCGAGGTTACCGGTGGGCTCGTCTCCCATGATAATCGCCGGATCGTTGACAAGGGCACGTGCGATGGCGACCCGCTGCTGCTGTCCGCCAGAGAGTTTGGAAGCGGGCTTGAGGGCAAAATCCTGCATGTCCACCTGCCGGAGTTTTTCGAGGGCACGGGCCTCCACCTCATCAGGGGCGTACTTGCCCAGTTTCAGGGCGGGCATCATCACATTGCGCAGGGCCGTAAACTCCGGGAGCAAAAAGTGAAACTGAAATACAAATCCCAGGTGCTCCCCCCGTATCCGGGCCAGTTCGTTTTGGGAGCGGCCCGTGACCTTCATTCCGTTGAGCTCCACCTGCCCCTCATACTGGGTGTCCATGGTGGAGAGGATATAGAGCAAGGTAGACTTGCCACAACCGGACTTGCCGATGATGCTGTTAAATTTTCCTTTTTCAATATCAAACGACACATCCTTCAGCACCTCAAAAGGTGCCGGGTCAAAAAAAGACTTCCGGATATGGCGGGCTGAAAGCGCTATCTGCGTCATAAAACTCAAAAATTAGCAAAAAACAACACTCCATGTAGGATGCAGAAGCTGGACCTGCCAGCTTCTGCGCTGATACAGCCTGGCTATCAACCCCGTATGATGTCCACCGGGTCCACCCGGGCAGCTTTGCGGGAAGGAAACCACCCGGCAAACAAGGTCGTGAGCGTCCCGAAGGTAATGCCCAGTCCGTAGTGTTGTGCGTGAAAACTCACCGGGAAGGTTTCGATGCTGATAAAGTCGCCGTTGGGAAATGGGATTTTGCTGATGCCTGTGCTAAACAAAAATCCCAGCAACAGCCCCAGCAGTCCGCCTGCTACCCCGATCATCATGGACTGGATCAAAAAAATCCGGCTTACATCACTCCCCTCAAAGCCCATGGCCTTCAGGATCGCTATGTCCTTCATTTTGTTGATGATGTTCATGTTCATGATGTTGTATATCCCAAATCCCGCCACAATGAGCATGGTAATCGAGACTACATAGGTGAGCGAATTGCGGATCACCTCACCGGCCAGGATGGCCTGGTTGGCTTCCTGCCAGTCTTCTGCTTCAAACCCGTAGGTCCTCTCCATCTCAGCGGCTACACTGGCGGAGGTATTGTAGTCTTTGAGGCGGACATGAATATCGGTAATATACGATGGGTCAGCCTGGAGGAGTTTTTGCACCGTAGGGATACTGGCATAACACCGGGTATCATCCACTGTCGCGATCCCAAAGGCAAAGATACCTGCCACCCGGAAGAAAAAGGTATTACCCTCCGGGGTCGTCATCGAAATCCGGTCTCCGAGCACCACGCCGAGTTTTTCGGCCAGGCCTTTACCTATCAGGATGCCGTCCTGGTAGGTGAGCAGGTTGCGGATATCGCCTGATTTCATTTTTTCCTGGAGGTCATAGAGGGCATTTTCGCGCAGGATATCCGTCCCCACGACCTGTCCCGGAAACTTCACCGGGCCATTGTTGCAGAAAACCTGAGAAGACACCTGTGCCAGTGCCCCGGATACCCCCGGATGCTGCTGGACATTCTCCAGGACCAAAAATCCATCTTTGAGTTTGGGAAGGACGTTCCGGGGTTTGGCATGGTGCAGGACTACCATCTCTGCATCAGCTGTCAGGGCAGCGATAGGCGGAGGAGTGCCCGAGATTGTATTAAACAGCCGTACGTGAGGTGTCCCATCCAGGCTGAGGTTCATCAGGAAGTCATTCACCCCCGTCATAAAGCTGATCATGGTGATAAACATCGAGATGCCAAAGGTCACCCCAAGCATGGCCACCAGGGTCTGGCGGGGTTTGGAGAGCAGGTGCGTAAGGGCTATCTCCAGGTTGACGGAGCGAAAGAAAGTTGCCATAAGGTTATTTTTTCAGGACGATGACATCTTGCTCCGTGATACCTTCCAGGACTTCGACCCGGTCTATGTTTCCGATCCCGGTCCGCACACGTACCCAGACTGGTTTGCCATCACGCTCGACCTGTACACTGTCGCCGGAGAGGGCATGACGCGGCAGGGTGAGGGCTTCTGTTTTTTCGCGGATGAGGATATTGGCTTCCAGGTTGAGACCATACAGTCCGCTGGGGAGGGGTTCTAAAAATACTGCCTCAGCATAAAACGACTGTTCAGAGCGGTTGAGCTTAGGCAATACTTCCCGTATCTGTGCACGGAAGGCGCGATCCGGATACGCATCGAGCTTAATAAGTGCCTGTTGGCCAGCTTGTACCCGGGTGTAGTCCCGCTCGTCCAGGGTCAGGCGGGCTATCCATCCTGATCCCGTTCCGGCCAGGGCCAGGGCTTCATTAACCCCAACTCGCTCGCCAGCTTTTTTATAGACCTCAAATACGACCCCATTAAGAAGGCTCCGTACCAGGCCGTCCTGGTTTTGGGCTTGCAGGTTCCGGTATTGGTTTTCGGCCTGGCTGGCTTCGATCCGGGTCTGGAGGACGAGGTTCTGGCGCTGCGCGAGCAGGCTCTGACGCTCACGCTGGGTGGTTTCATACTGGAGTCTTGCCCGCTCCCAGTCTGCCTGAGAGACAGCCCCGGTTTTGACGAGGACATCCATACGCGCATACTGGAGGCTGTCAGTGGTGAGTTTGCCGGAGAGAGAAGCCAGCTTATTATCCAGGTCCTTCAGGAGCGGGACACTACGTGCCTGGGTCGTCTGATATATATCGGAGAGCAATGACTCCTGGACCTTACGGGCATTGGATTCGATCCGGAAGAGGGGCTGTCCGGAGATGATCGTGTCATTTTCGTCAATAAATGCCTGAACGAGGATGCCGTCTGTATTGGCATACACCTTATACTCTGTCTCAGGCAGGAGCATGCCAGAAGCATATACAGCCTCCGTGAGGGTGATCCGCTCGGGCCGGAGCGTCGTAGCGGCAGGCTGGCAGGCAGCCAGCAGGGCGATCAGCCCCAACCAGCGGGGGGCACGGAGATCAGCGTTGAAGAAGTTCATAGTACACGTGGAGATTGAGGCGGTTCTGATAGCAGGCCTGTACAGCCTGGGTATATTCCTGATACACCTGAAAATACTCATCAAGGGCGCTGTAGCCCTCCGTGAGGCGGGCCAGGGCCAGGTTCAGGCTCTCCTGAGCGAGGCGGAGCCGTTTTTCGGCAGGGTCGGTCTGGGCAGCGGCTTCCTCCCAGTGGCTCAGCCACTGGCGGGTCTGGTCATCCACTTGGCGGATCGCCTGATCCGTCCGCAGGCGGGCCTGATCCAGCTGAATGGATTGTTTCTGGACCAGGTGACGCTGCGTTCCTCCCTGGAAAAGGGTCCATTGCAGGCCGAGGCTGACCAGACCATAGTTGAAGGAGTTGTACTGAGTCTGATCAAAGAGGTCATCTGTCTGAGTCTGAAACTGGTACCGCCCGCTGAGGTTCAGGCTGGGGGCAGCACGCCAGGTACGGGCCTGAAGCCGGATGGCTGCTGTTTCAGCCTGGAGCTGGGCCAGGCGTACTGCAGGATCGTCAGCTGCCACGGGCATGGTCGGCCTGAGCAGGTTGCGGCGTGCAAGGGAGTCCGCCACTACCAGCGGCTGCGCTTCTGACCAGCCGATCACCTCCTCCAGCCGGAGGAGCGCACGCGCATGACGCGCACGGGCCTCTGTCATCTGCATCCGCACCTGCTCCTCCAGGGCCTCAGCACGGACCAGGTCCAGCCGCGAGATCTGCTGCTGCTCAAACCGCTGCCGTGAGACTGTCCCCAGGGCAAGCGCCTGTACGGCCAGTTCCTCCGTAAAGGGCACGTAGTCCTGCCAGAATACCACCTCATAATATGCCTGGATCAGGCTCACCCGGAGACGGTCAGCCTCCAGGTCCGTCTGCAGGGTCCCCTGTGCCACCGACATCTGCGCAGCACGGGTGTCCAGCCACTTTTCTGCCTGGACGATGGCCCACTGAAACTCTACCCCGGTACTCATCACCCAGGGCTGACCAAAACGTACCTGCTGGAAACTACCGGGTTGTCCCCCGAAGATTTCACCCGGGATCAACTGCACCGGGAGACTCGGATAATAGTCTGTCTGGCCCGTCACCCGGACCGCAGGCCACCAACCTGCCTGGCTGATCGAGGCATCTGCCGCGAGGTCTCTTGCCTGTGCACGGGTCAGCGACAGGCTTACCTGATTGGCCAGGGCCAGCTCCCAGGCCTGCTCCAGCGAGGTCAGCGGCGCCGGAGGGGCTGCTGCTTCCTGAGCATGCAGTGGCAGGAGCAGCCCCCAAAGCCACCCGGCTCCCACTACCATGTTGCGCATAAGATTCATTGTCTGTCTTTAGCTTAGTTGGTCAAATATATGGCGCCTGTCCGCTACCGTGCATGACCTCTGACATGAAGCGGGATGACCTGACTACGAAACCGATAAAACCAACCGGGAGGCAGAGACAAAACAGACCTGTCTGCGCGGGACCTCTGGATAGGGGTACGTACCTGCCCTTGCTTATTCTGACAATCCTTTTATATATGAAAAAAAACAGATAGATCGGCTTCTGCTTAATCCGATACCGGAAACTACTCAGAAATGTGTACACTATATCCAAAAATCTTACACCTATCCGATCGCGTTTGATTTCTGACTGTTGACACATATTTTTTTTCTGATAAGTTTATTTTCGATAATTTTAAAACGATTTAGTTCATATAAGCGGCCTGCAAGAATTGACCATTACGAAGCAGAAGAAGATACATTGTAGTAACATCCTGTTCAAATCTTACACGTACGAATCACCAAGCACTAATCCTTCTTTTCACATGAACCTATTTCCCCGACTCAGGACATGGTTACTGAGCAGCCTCGTGTTGCTTGTAACAGGACTCTCCACGACGCGGGTATGGGCGCAACCGGCAGGTTTTTCAGATCAACTCCTTTTAGGGGGCTGGAATGCTGCGGTAGGCCTTACCTTTGATGAAAACGGCACTATCTATGTCTGGGAAAAAGGCGGTCGCGCCTATATCGTCCAGAACGGTGTCAAACGCCCGACACCTGTCATCAACATCAGCGATGAGGTCGGTGACTGGCGCGACTTTGGGATGGTCGGTTTTGCGCTCGACCCCAATTATCTGGTCAATGGTTATATCTATATGCTGTACGTGGTGGACCGTCACCACCTCCTGTATGCAGGTACGCCCCAGTACAACCCTAATGCTAACGAATACTACAACGCCACGATCGGTCGTGTAACCCGTTATACGGTCCTCAATCCTGCCAACCCGGCAACTGCGATAGCAGACCCGGCTTCCCGTACCGTATTGATCGGAGAGACAGCCAGCACGGGGTTTCCGATTCTGCACGAATCCCACGGTGTCGGTTCTCTCGTATTTGGCACTGATGGCACCCTGCTGATCTCCTGCGGAGACGGTGCCAGCTACAATACAGTAGATGCAGGCTCCAGCGGTGATACGTATTATGCCCAGGCCCTGGCAGATGGCATCATCCGCGCTGACGAAAACGTAGGGGCGTTCCGCTCACAGATGCTCACCTCCATGAACGGCAAGGTGTTGCGTATTGACCCTATCACCGGCAATGGTATCCCGAGCAACCCTTATTATAACGCCAATGCCCCCCGCTCCACCAAATCCCGCGTATGGGAGCTGGGCCTCCGCAACCCTTACCGGATGACGCTGCGCCCCAACACGGGCAGCCACTATCCTGCTGCTGGCAACCCCGGCACCCTCTATATCGGCGATGTAGGCTGGGGATCATGGGAGGATATGCATGTCCTGCCAACCGGTGGCCTCAACTGTGGCTGGCCTCTCTTCGAAGGGATGGACTCCAACGGCGGCTATGCCAGTGCCAACCCCTACAACCAGGAAGCGCCTACCCCCAGTGGCTGCAGCCAGCCTTATTACCGGTTTGCAGACCTGCTCAAGCAGGATCCCGGCAACGGTGTGCAGCCATCTTTCCCCAACCCCTGCGGCGGCGGTCAGATCAATGGTACGGTTTACAACCTGTTTAAGCACACAAAACCTGCCTATGACTGGGGTCGTGGCGGCAACTCTGTCTCCCGTGTCAGTGTCAACGGCGTCACCTATAATGTAGGCAGCGGACCGGTCCCCGGCCCTCAATGGGGCGGCAACTGCTCCACCGGCGGCGCCTGGTACGTGGGTACGGAGTTTCCGGCAGAGTATCAGAATACCTACTTTCATGCTGACTACGGTGCCGGCTGGATCAAGCGGTTTGAGTTTAACAGCAATGATGTACCTACAGAGGCCCATGACTTTGATGGCAGCAACGGTGCTGTGGTATGTATCGCCTCTGACCCATACAACGGCGGTCTGTATTATATCAGCTACGGCAGCGAGGTGCGGCGGTTTGTTTATAACGCCACCGGCAACCAACCTCCTGTAGCAGCCGCTTCAGCCGATATTACCTACGGCGTATCTCCCCTGGCCGTTAATTTTTCCTCCGCAGGATCATCTGATCCCGAGTCAGGAGCCCTGACCTTCAGCTGGAACTTTGGGGATGGCACTACGAGCAACCAGCCCAACCCAAGCCATACCTATACGGTAGCCGGCAACACGCCGACCCAGTTTAATGTGGTCCTGACCGTCACAGATAACCAAAACCAGACCAGCCAGAAAGCCCTGGTCATCTCGGTCAATAATACGCCGCCTGTGATCCAGTCTTCCAGCCTGGATGGGATCAACACCTACACGATGGCCCAGCCTACGCTGCTCAACCTCAGCGCTGTCGTGACCGATGCAGAGCATAGCGGCAGCCAGCTTACCTATGCCTGGCAGACCACCCTCCATCACAACAACCACACCCACCCGGAACCGATTGATAACAACGCCACTACCACTTCCGTCATTTCACCTGTAGGATGTGACGGCGCTGTTTATTTTTATCGGATCAGCCTGATCGTAACCGACGCGGCGGGCCTGGCTGATACCCTGATCAAGGACATCGGTCCAGACTGCGGCGCCCCTCAGGCCATCAATGACGAAGGGGTTTATGCCAATGGCGGCACTGTCATCATCAATGTCCTCGCCAATGACCTCGCCGATCCGGCCATTGACCCGACAACGGTAGAAGTAGTGGTAGCTCCTGCACATGGTACTACTTCCGTAAATGCGACAACCGGAGCGATCACCTACACACATGACGGCCTGGGTGCTGCCAGTGATGTATTTACCTACACAGTCAAAAACATCGAAGGCGATACCTCTAATGAAGGTACGGTTACCCTGTCCAAACTTGGCCCGCCATCTGTCACCCTCGTATCACCCGAAGAAGGCTCGACGTTTGGCGGCACCAATGTGTATGTTGAGTACAACGCAGGCGGAGACCTGGCCCAGGCCGACCACGTAGCGCTGACCCTTGATGGAGCTGCTCCTATATATACAACCGGACTGAGCGGCACCTATCAGTTTACGGGGGTGGCTATCGGTGCACATACCCTGACGGCTCAACTGGTAGACGCCAGCAATACTCCCCTCAGCAATGCAGAGGCACAGGATGTCGTCAACTTCACCACCACCAACCTCGGCGGCGGTACAGGCCTCTCAGCCACCTATTATAACAATATTGACTTCACAGGCTCGACTGTCACCCGGATAGATCCGACGGTGGACTTTGACTGGGGCAATGGCGCACCAGATGCCGCTATTGACGCAGATACCTGGTCAGCCCGCTGGGAAGGAGAGGTACAGGCGGCTTATTCAGAGTTATATACCTTCAGCCTCACCGGCGATGACGGCATCCGACTCTGGATCAACAACCAGCTCATCATAGATGCCTGGATAGACCAGGGACCTACGACCTACAATGCTACCTTCCAGATGACAGCCGGGGCTAAAACCCCGATTAAGATCGAGTTTTATGAAAACGGCGGAGGTGCTGTAGCCCGTTTGCAGTGGTCCAGCCCGAGCCAGGCGTTTCAGGTAGTGCCACAAAATTTCCTCTTCCCGATACAGGTTATTCAAAACTTCCTGCCGGTCGGCACCACAACAGTGGCTGGCAACGACTGCTATACCCTGACGACCCAGACTGCCAATCAGGCAGGGGCCGCCTGGTACAAGGATGCCCTGGACCTGACCCAGGCATTTGACCTGAACTTCACCTTCAACATGGGTAACGACGACAATGGCGCTGACGGAATGGCTTTTGCCCTGCAAAGCGCCGGTCAGGCAGTCGTAGGGCCCTCAGGGGGCGGGCTGGGTGTTTTTGGCATTACGCCTTCCTTTGGGGTAGAGTTTGATGGGTTTGACAACAACAACAGCACCGGAGGCAACTCCCCGGAAGATAATGCCAACGACCACCTGGCGATCTTTGCAGGCGGCGATCTGGTCAATCCGCTGGTAGCTGCTGCTTGTATCAGCCCGTCCTGCGCCAACTTTGAAGACGGTCAGGACCACGATGTGCAGTTCACCTGGAACCCCGCTACACAGGTATTTAATGTCCTGGTGGACAACAACCTGCGTGCTACCTACACTGGTGATATCATCAACAACTTCTTTGGTGGAAACCCGACGGTATTTTTTGGCTGGACTGCCGGTACAGGCGGGCTGACCAATACCCAGTCATTCTGCGCAGGCGACCTGCTTTTTGCAGCCCCGGTACAGTCTCAGACCATTACCTTCGGCCCTATCACAGACAAGCCGATCAATGCGGCACCTTTTGCCCTGACAGCCACGGCCAGCTCCGGCCTGCCGGTCAGCTTCAGCGTAGTCTCAGGTCCGGCTACGGTCAATGGCAATACGGTCACCCTCTCCGGGCAGGCCGGTACCGTTGTCATCCGTGCCAGCCAGGCCGGGAACGCTTCGTATTCAGCAGCCCCTGATGTAGATCAGAGCTTTAATGTATATGAAGTAGGGTTGTATGTGATCAATGGCAATGCATCTGCTGACGGAGGCGAATGTTATACCGTGACCCCTAACCAGGGCAACGCAGTAGGTTCGGCCTGGTACGCCAATGTTATTTCGCTGACCCAGTCTTTTGACCTTAATTTTACGATTAACCTGGGCGGAGACGACAATGGTGCTGACGGGATGGCCTTTGCGCTGCAATCGGCAGGAACCAATGCACTGGGTGCGCTAGGGGGCGGACTTGGCATCGCAGGGGTTACTCCTTCCTTTGGGGTAGAATTTGACACCTACGACAACAACATCAGCACCGGCGGTGCCTCGCCTGAAGACATCGGGGACGATCACCTGGCGATCTTTGGTGGTGGCAATCTCGGCGCTCCCCTGGTAGCCGCTACCTGTATCAGCCCGACCTGTGCCAACTTTGAAGACGGCCAGAACCACGCGGTACAGATCACCTGGAATCCTGCCACACAGGTATTTAATGTCCTGGTGGACAATACCCTGCGGATCAGCTATACGGGAGATATTGTAACCAACTTCTTCGGTGGCAATCCGGCCGTTTACTTTGGCTGGACGGGCGGTACCGGCGGTCTGACCAATACACAGTCATTCTGCAGCGGGCTTCTCTCCTTTGAAACACCGCTGACCCCCCAGACGATTACCTTCGGCCCGCTGGCCAATCAACTCAGCAATGCCGCTCCGGTATCCCTGACGGCTACTGCCAGCTCCGGCTTGCCTGTAAGCTTCAGCGTTGTATCTGGCCCGGCCACCCTTACTGGCAATACCCTGACCCTCACCGGGATCGGTCCTGTCACCGTGCGTGCCAGCCAGGCGGGAGATGCTACCTACAGTGCAGCCCCTGATGTGGATCAGAGCTTTACTGTGGTGGATGCCTCGCTTTATACCTTCGCTACCACAGGTGATGCCTACCCCGATGCCAATGGAAGCAACTGTTACGTGATCACCCCCAGTGATCTGTTTAAGACCGGGGGAATCTTTAACACGGCTAAACTGAACCTGTATGCGCCTTTTGACCTTACCTATACCCTCAACCTGGGAGATAATGATGGTGGCGCAGACGGAATGGCCTTTGTGCTTCAGAATGCCGGACCGGTCGCACTCGGCGGTACCGGCGGTGGTCTGGGAGCAGCCGGTCTGACGCCTTCTTTTGGCGTAGAACTAGACGGGTATGACAATGTCAGCCCGGAAGATCTCGCAGACGATCACGTGGCGATCTTTGGGAATGGTGACCTCGTCAATCCGGTAGTGGCTGCCCAGTGTGCTTCTGCAACCTGTGCCAATATCGAGGACGGGCAAAACCACACCCTCCAGGTCACCTGGGATCCGGCTACCCTGGTCTTTAATGTGTACTTCGATGGCAGCCTGCGCATCGCCTACACCGGCGATGTGGTCAACAACTTCTTTGCAGGCAATCCGCAGGTGTACTTTGGGATCACGGGTGCTACCGGAGGCTTCACCAATCTCCAGACCGCCTGCATCGGGACACAAACCTTCACCTCCGGTGGACTGAACCAGAGCATCACCTTTGGGCCGCTCGGAGATAAGCTGGATACGGATGCACCCTTTACCGTGTCTGCGACTGCCAGCAGCGGCCTGCCCGTGAGCTTCAGCATCGTATCAGGCCCTGCCACTATCTCTGGCAATACGATCACCCTGACCGGAGCCGGTACCGTCACCGTACGTGCCAGCCAGGCAGGTAATGCCGGCTACAATGCTGCTCCGGATGTAGATCAGTCCTTTGAGGTACTTGATTGTATAGCTGCCGGTACCTGCGCATGCGCCGAGATCAGCAATATCAACCAGGCGCCCAACCGGTATCAGCTGGACGTGCTGGCGGTAGGTAAACTGCTTTATACAGGTCGCGCTGCAACCTTTAGTACGATTCCGGCCAATCTGCTGGGTGGACAGTTCATCAGAACTGCCTACTCCGACCGCACCAACACATCGGCTTCATTCCTGAGCTTTACACTCTCTGATCCGGATACTGTGTATGTGATCTATGACTCCCGCGTGACGACACCGCCTACATGGCTGACCTCCCAGTTTACCAATACGGGTGTCATCCTGAGCAGTACTGTGCACAATTACCGGGTGTATAAGCGGGCCTACCCTGCCGGAACAGTTACCCTGGGTGGCCCCCGTGCTGCCGGATATGCCAGCAACACCGCCGGTGATATGTATGTAGTAGCCCTGCGCAATTGTGGTGGTGTCGTCAACCCACCGAGCAATGTAGCGCCTACAGCGGCCTTCACGACCACCACGACCGGTGGTCTGGTACCCCTGGCCGTCAGCTTTAACGGTACAGGCTCTACAGACACGGACGGTACGATCGTCAGCTATGCCTGGAGTTTTGGGGATGGCAATACGGCAACCGGCGCTACGGCCAGCTACACCTATAATACCCCTGGTACCTATACCGTTACCCTGACCGTCACAGATGACGACGGAGCGACGGGTACGGCGACCACCACCATCAATGCGACGACGCCTGGCGTAGGGTGTGCCCTGATTTCCAGCGTGAGCGAAACCTCTGCATCGCTCTATGAGGTTGATTGTCCTGCCGCAGTAGGCGAGCTGGTTTATACCGACCGTAACAGCAGTATCACTGCCCTCCCAGGCATTCTCAGTGGAGCAGATTTTGTGCGGACAGCTCATGCAGATCGCAACCGCACTTCAGCCTCTTTCCTGACCGTCACCCTGTCACAGGCAGCCACGGTCTATCTCGCCTATGACAGCCGAGCCACTACCGTTCCGAGCTGGCTGAGCACCTGGACTGCGACTGGTCAGCAGGTCGGCATCACCGATGCGCCAATGAACCTCTACAGCAAGTCGTATCCTGCGGGATCATTTATCCTGCCAGGTAATAAGAATGGCGGGGGTAATGGCCTGATCAACTACTTTGTGCTGGCGCAGCCAGCTGCAGGTGCCCGGTCTGCCGGTCCGCAGGCGGAGGTATATCCTAACCCCTTCAGCAACCTGATCCATGTCCGCATCCTGAACCTGGAGGCTCGTACGGTGAATGTCCGTATCCTCAATGGACTGGGACAGGTAGTGTATCAGGCTCAAAACCTCCCGGCGCATCCTGATCTGCACCTCGGCGAGGGTCTGAGTGAGGGTATATACTATCTCGAAGTCTCCGCAGAATCCCAGGTAGAAACTTTCCGTGTAGTCAAAATACGGTAAGGCCAGCCTGCACCACCTGCACGTATATGTGTATCCTAGCCGCCCTGGTCTCCGGGGCGGCTTTTATATTAGGCTGATTGCCCGGTATAGAAATTGCTTTATCCCGTGGCAAGTCCTATGTTTGCACCGCAATCACTCACGAAATTCCCACCTAATGAACGGCAACTTCACCCTGACCATCATCAAGCCTGATGCAGTACGCAACGGGCATACTGGTAAAATTATTGACCATATCCTGGCAGCCGGCTTTAAGATCCGTGCCATGAAGATGATCCACCTCAATGATCGCGAAGCAGGCGGTTTTTATGCGGAGCACCGTGAGCGTTCGTTTTTCCCGGAGCTGGTTGCCTTCATGACCAGTGGCCCCTGTGTACCGATGGTACTGGAAAAAGCAGACGCAGTAGCTGAGTTTCGGACGCTGATTGGCGCTACCAACCCTGCCAACGCTGCAGAAGGTACCATCCGCAAGCTGTATGCGGAGTCACTCCAGGCCAATGCGATTCACGGTTCAGACGCAGATGCCAGCGCGCAGCGCGAGGCACACTATTTCTTCTCCAACCTGGAGATGTTTTCCTGAGTCTACCGCACAGGTGTAGGTAACCAGCGGCGCAGGTGACTGCGCCGCTATTTTTTTGGGGGGAATAGATGAAATAAAAAAAACCGCCTGAAAATCAGGCGGTTATCATGTAGGGTACGATTACATCAGTCTTCAGACTCTCCGGAGACCTCAGCAGCAACCTGACGGTCTGCTTCAGTTTTGGTGCGGTCTTCTTCACGACGCTTGCGGCGCTCTTCAGAACCTTCGATGACGGCTTCAGAGATCGTGCGTACGATCAGCTGGATAGACTTGGTCGCGTCATCGTTGGCAGGGATCGGGAAATCCACCTCATTAGGATTTGAGTTGGTATCTACCATGCCAATGGTCGGGATATTGAGCTTGCGGGCTTCAGCCACGGCAATATGCTCTTTTTTGATATCCACGATGAAGAGCGCAGAAGGCAGGCGGTTGAGCTCAGCGATGCCACCGAGTACTTTTTCGAGTTTGTCACGTTCACGGTCCAGCATGAGGCGCTCTTTTTTGTTGAGGCGCTCAAAAGTACCGTCCGTTTTCATCTTCTCGATATTCTTCATATGCTTGATGCTCTTGCGCACCGTGGCGAAGTTGGTGAGCATGCCACCCAACCAGCGCTCCGTGACAAAAGGCATATTGATGCGGCGGGCTTCAGCCTCCACGATCTCCTGTGCCTGCTTTTTAGTAGCGACAAAGAGGATTTTACGGCCAGCAACAGAAAGCTGCTTGGCTACGCGAGCCGCCTCATCCAGCATACGCTGGGTTTTGTTCAGATCTATGATGTGAATACCATTGCGCTCCATGAAGATGTAGGGCGCCATGTGAGGGTTCCACTTTTTACGCAGGTGCCCAAAGTGAACACCCGCATCCAGCAGTGCCTGATAAGTAGGTTGATCCATATACTCGTGTACTCGCTGTTAACGCTTGGAGAATTGAGAGCTCTTTCTGGCTTTGCGCTTGCCCGGTTTTTTGCGCTCCACTTTGCGGGAGTCGCGGGTAACGAGACCAGCCTTTTTGAGGGGCGGACGCGTCTCGATATTTTGGTCCATGAGGGAGCGCGTGATGCCGAGGCGTACAGCTTCAGACTGGCCGGTGATACCACCTCCAGCGACATTGACGACTACATCGTATTCAGCTGGATTCACATCCAACACTGTAAACGGCTCCAGTACAATCATACGGGTTGTTTCCAGCGGAAAATACTCAGCAAACTCACGATCATTAATCGTAAACTTGCCGGACCCGGCCTTCAGTGTCACCCGTGCGACAGCTCTTTTTCTTCTGCCGACTTGTATTGCCTTGTTCATGTATAAGAAACTCCGTTGGGAAGAATGGGAAGCATTACAGTATCTCCAGGGTCACAGGCTCCTGTGCAGCGTGGGGATGTACATCACCGGGGTACACGCGGAGGTTGGTGAACAGTTTATCACCCAGTTTGGTCTTGGGAAGCATTCCTTTGACGGCCCACTCGACGATCTTGGTTGCGTCTTTGGCAAACTGACGGCGAGGGGTAGTCACCCGCTGACCGCCGGGATAACCCGTGTGGTGGATGTACTCCTTGTCATCCATTTTTTTGCCGGTGAAGCGCACTTTAGCAGCATTGATGACAATAACATTGTCACCACAATCTACATGTGGCGTGAAGTTGGTCTTGTGCTTGCCGCGCAAAATAAATGCGATGCGGCTCGCCAGGCGTCCAAGTACCTGTCCTTCGGCGTCTACGATGACCCACTTTTTATCTACAGTGGCACTGTTGGCCGATATGGTCTTAAAACTAATGGAATCCATCCCTGTTTAGGCTTGACTTTCAAATGGCTGTGCAAGTACGTACTTCTTCCAACAATTTCCAAACGTCAGGCAGAAATTATCTTATGGATTTGTGGCAAGTATACAATCCCTGAAGGTAGATGGATTTTAGGCGAAACAAGCTGTGTTTTCCTGCGTTCTTACCTGTATATTTCCGTCCGGGGTTTTCCCTGTCCCTCCACATGCAGCAGCAGTAATATCTTGTGTTGTAATCTCTGTAGTTGTATTTCGATCCACTTAGCTGGCGTATGAATATGATGTATCCTGGCTTTTCTCTCCGGTCTCTCCGGGTCTTCGGAGCGTTGTTGTTGTCCTGCTGGTTTCCGGCAGCGCTGTACGCCACACATAATCTGGCTGGTCAGATCACCCTGCGACAGAATGACCCCGGCAACCCCAATAGTTATGAAATCACCCTCACGACCTATACAGACCCGGCACCAGCGGGTGTGGACCGATGCTCGGCTGACTTCCTGATATGGACGACAGGGGCCAATCCAGTCCAACTGGCCCTCATAGAAAATGTCCCCCGCTCTAATGGCCCTGTACAAACAGCTCCCAACTCTGACTGTACTGTCTCCAATCCACTGGCCGGTATCGTCGTCAAGGGCACCGTCAAAAAAAACCTATACGTCACGACCTTTGTTTTTCCGGGACCGGGTGAGTATGACATCTATTATTATGATATAGCCCGCCACGGCTCTGTGGTTAATATCAATGACCCTGAAAAGCAGGCTTTTTTTGTCGGGACCCGCCTGTTTATTACCCCCCCCATCATCGGGTTTAACAATACGCCCATCCTGCTCAATGAGCCGCTCGACGATGCCTGCGCAGGCAAGATCTGGACCCACAACCCCGGTGCTTTTGATGCGGACGGCGACTCTCTGGCCTACTCCCTGGTGCCTTCCTATCACTACGACCCTGCCCAAAGTAATTTTCCGACGATCGCCAGCGGCTACCAGCGCCCAGATGACGCGACATTTGGCAACAGCACCTTTACGATGAACCCCCTCACGGGCCTGATCACCTGGCAGGTGCCTACCCAGCTTGGTATTTATAATTTTGGGTACAAAGTCGAGGAGTGGCGGGACGGACAGCTCCTGGGATATGTGATACGGGACATGGCTGTATGGGTCATAGACTGTAACAATAACCCGCCGGTGATCGAAGCCACAGAGGACACCTGTGTATATGCCGGCGACTTTATGCGGCTGAAGTTCCGCGCCTGGGATCCCGACCTTACAGACAGCCTCTACCTCTCCCTCAACAACGGAGGCGTGGGCCTGAATGGTCCCTTTGCCACCGATAATCCAGCCACCATCAGCGGCCTGATCGTGGACCCGTCCTTTAGCCTGACCTATACCGGGCTCCCTCAGAGCACACAAAACAACGGTATACAACCCGCTGACACGATTAAAGGGACGATCTTCTGGCAGACGGAGTGTGACAATATCCGCAGGAGCCTGTATCAGGTGGACCTTTATGCTACTGACAACAAAAGTTACTCTTTCCCAAACTCTGTCACCACTACGCTCGCTGCCAATAAGGCCATAACCATCCGGGTGATCCCGCCTCCCCCCCGCAACCTCGTCGCTCAAAAAGGTGTCCGGGTCGTACACTTGCGCTGGGATGCGCCTGTGTGTGAGGCATATGTGGTGGGATATCAGATTTATCGCAAGGTAAATGACGCCCCTTTTGCTCAGGATACGATCTGCTGTGAGATGTCGCCTGCCAGCGCGGGCTTTGAGTTCATCAAGTATCTCGCAGGCGGACAACCAACCACGTTTACAGATTCGCTGCTGTCGCTGGGAGGAAATTTTGGGGAGGACATCTGCTATGTCGTAACGGCTATGTATGCAACCCCCAATCTGCCCGGTGCACCCGCACTGGAAAGTTGTGCCACAGATCAGGCTTGCATTGAGATCCTGAACGAAACCCTGTATCTCACCCAGGACAGTGTGGCTGCTACCAGTGCTGCCAACGGGCAAATCTGGGTCACCTGGTCACAGGCAGCCATAGACACTTTTTTTCCGGGCCCTTTCACCTATAAGTTGTTTCGGGCGAATAACAATGCTTTCCCGGCCATTGAAATCCGCACAGCATCTTATGCGGATACCACTTATATGGATACCGGCCTTGATACTGAGATAAGGGGGTATAACTACCGGGTTGAGATCTACGACGGACAGGGTAACCTGATCCGCAATGCGTCCGCTGAAAATATCGGGACGAGTATATACCTGACGGCCAACGGGGGAGGGACTAATTACATTGACCTGAACTGGACCGAGTATGTACCCTGGCTTAATACCGAGTATGAAATATACCGGTCGGATGCGGGTGGTCCTTATGTCCTGATAACCACGGTACCCGGCAGCGGCGGCACCTCGCATTCATACCGGGATGAGGGCCTGGATCCGGCAGTCCGGTATTGTTATGTTATCCGTTCTTATGGCACGCATAATGTGCAGGGTGTCAAAACACCCCTTATCAATGACTCACAGGTCGCATGTGATGTGGCACGTGACGATATGCCCCCTTGTAATCCTGCTGTCACCGCAACCGGTGACTGCCAGACACTGATCCATACCGTGACCCTCACCAAATCACCTGAGGCTTGTGCAGATGATGCCCGTGAGGTGTCAGTCCTGTATGCGCCAGGGGTCGAGGGACCCTATCAGATCGTATCCCGCTTTAGCTGGGCTGCGTGGACGGGAGACACCGTCCTGACATTTGACCTGAGTGGAAGTGTTTATACCCAGGCAGGGTGTTATGCAGTGACCGTGACAGATACGCTGGGAAACACCAGTGAGCCTGATGCAGGCATCTGTGTGGACTATTGCCCCAGCCTGATCATGTCCAATATCTTCACACCCAATGATGATGCCGTCAATGACATCCTGCGTCCGGCCTCCTACCGGGATGTGGTGCTGCGGGAGTTTGTGATCTATGACCGGTGGGGACGGCCCATGCATACCGAAACAGGTGGGGACATCAGCCGCCTCTGGGACGGTATTCAGGACATGACAGGCAAGCCTGCCGAAGCGGGGGTGTATTATTATTATCTCCGCTATGAAGAGCTGGGATTGAATGGAAACCGGTCACTGGAGCTGACGGGATGGGTTACCTTGCTCCGATGATATAACTTTTCGGGCGAATATGTAGTTTTATGGGCGAATAACCCGACAGCCTGCTATGTTTACAGGAATCATCGAACGGATGGGTACTATTGAGTCTGTAATATCCTCCGGCACCAATCGCACCTTTGAGATCATTGCGGACTTTCCGGATGAGATACGGGTGGACCAAAGTATCGCGCATGATGGAGTGTGCCTGACCGTCACCCATGAGACACGCACCCAGGACCAGACCCGGTACCGGGTGACGGCAGTGGCAGAAACCCTGCAAAAAACCCGCCTCGGTGAGTGGCAGGCCGGAGACCGGGTGAATATCGAAAGGTGCCTGCGGGCAGGCGACCGGCTGGATGGGCATTTTGTACAGGGCCATGTGGATACCACTGCCGTAGTGGACGCCATTGAAGACCTGGATGGCTCCTGGATGATTCACTTCAGCACGGATCCGTCCTATGCGACCCTGCTCGTCAATAAAGGCTCTGTCTGTGTGAATGGGGTAAGTCTTACCGTCGTAGAAGCGGGCAGCGCCGGATTTTCTGTCACGATCATCCCATATACCTGGGAGCATACCAACTTTCATGCGTTGCGACCTGGTATGCGGGTCAATCTGGAGTTTGACATCCTGGGAAAGTACATCGCCCGGATTCTTTCACAGCGGCCCGGCCTGTATCAGGGGGCATAATACAAACATGGGACACACACGGAAAGCATTTATTCAAAAGGCCCTGGTGGTAAGTGCCGGAGCTTGTATAGCGGGTGCGCCGATGGCCTGTTCGCTACTGGATGCGCCTGATATGCGGGTGTGCAGCCTTGCTGAGCTCCGGCAAGCAGGCTTTTGGATAACTAAATTTAACCGGCGGCAGATCATGGCGCGTATCGATGGCGCCGAGATTACCATCTTTAGCCTTATCTGCTCCCACAAAAGATGCACCGTAAAGTGGGTGCCGGATGACAAGCAGTTTCAGTGCCCCTGCCATGAGGGGGTGTATGATGCTGAAGGTGAAGTACTTGATGGCCCCCCGCCTGCTCCGCTGCGAAGATTCAGGCATGAAGTCAGAGGTCAGGAACTCTGGGTCCTGAATGAAACAGATACCTGAGTCAGGCTGAAGCAACCTCTTCCTGCGAAAGCCCCGTAATCGCGGCGACCTCCTCTAATGACATGCCTTTTGCTTTGAGCAGGCGTGCCATTTCCAGCTTAGCTTTTTGTGCCCCGGCCTGGGCACCCTGCTGGATACCCTGCTCAATACCCTGCTGGATACCTCGCTGAATGCCTTGCTCGATGCCTTGCTGGAGACCTTGCTGGAGACCTTGTTCCATACCTTGCTGGTGGGCTTTTTGCTCCGCCTCCTTCTGATTCATCTGTATGTCCACCATTTTGTTGTACTCCTCGCTGGCAATATCGTGCAACTGTCGCAGGTAACGCCGGTAAGCGCCCCGCTCCTCATCGGTAAGCTTCAGCTCCGTGAGTCGCTCCTGCGCCTCGGAGAGGCCTTTGGCCGTAAATTCCTCCAATACTTCTCCATTTTTCAAAAAATATATCCACTCATCCAGGGTATTCCGGACCCGGTCATTGAACTGACTGACCTTGATCAGATAGTACTCCGGAAATATCTGATACGGGTGTTCCTGCTGGTACAGTTCCTTCTGACGACCAGAGAGCCTGAGTATATCTCCTTTGTGGACTCCCTTGAAGCTGGTGACACCGTGATATATATAATCCTTACCCTGCCCCAGGTCAAAATAGGCAATCGTGATCGAGATCACCTTGCGAATCTCTGAGTAGGCGGCTGGGGCCTTGATATGCTCGGTAATGACTTTAGAGGCTCCATAGAGAATACGATGAAAGTAATCATACTCCATGCTATTCTGTATTTCGATAATGATCAACTCCCTTTTTTCATTTTCGATCAGGATATCTACCCGGTTGAACTTATCGTTTTCAACCTCTTTGTTACTTTCACTCTCGAGAATCTGCCGGATGGTCACAGCCTCCCCCAGGAGTTCGCTCAGGAAGCCCTCCAGTATATCAAAGTTTGCTTTATGGCGAAGCATTTTTTTCATCGCCCAGTCAAACTGCAGAAGTTGTTTGCCTTTTTTCATATGGTAAATATACGAAGAATCTCTGCGACTGATCAGGCGGGTTATCCCTGATTTTTTTCATATTTGCCGGCCCGGAGTATCTGGATATACAGCCGGATAGTGTCACGCATGATAATGGCTGATAACATTGGAACTGACTGTCTATAAAATCGGGGGCGAAGTCCTGGATCATCCGGATACCCTGACCCAGTTGCTGGAAGACATGGCTACTGTCTCCGGAGCTAAAGTATTGGTACATGGCGGCGGCAAAATCGGTACCGAGATGGCCCGTCGTCTCGGGGTGGAGACTGCGATGGTAGGGGGGCGGCGTATCACCAGTCCTGAGATGCTGGAGGTAGCCCTGATGGTCTATGGAGGCCTGATCAACCGGCGGCTGGTAGCTCAGCTCCAGGCATTGTCATGCCCGGCACTAGGCCTCACGGGGGCTGATATGGATGTGATCCGGGCCCGGAGACGCCCCCCGGGCGAGATTGACTACGGCCTGGCGGGAGATGTGACCGGGGTAAATACTGAAAGGCTGGGTATGCTGCTGGACCAGGGTATCATGCCTGTGCTGGCTCCGCTCACGCATGATGGCGCCGGACAACTTCTTAATACCAATGCAGATACCATTGCCGCAGAGACGGCTATCGCCCTGAGCCGGCGGTATCAGGTGCGCCTGGTGTTCTGTTTTGATAAAACGGGGGTATTGCTGGACCTGAACCGCCCCGAAAGCCTGGTTACGTACCTGGACCGGCCCCTCTTTGATGACATGCGACACACCGGCGTGATTGCGGGCGGCATGATCCCCAAACTGGAAAACGCCTTCAGTGCCATCCAGGCGGGGGTCACGGAAGTATTGATCTGCCATGCCTCAGCAGCCGGAAAAGCTGGCACACCTGCGTTTATCGGGACTGTAATCCGATGAAGAAAACTATTTGGTGGTATACAAAAGACCTCCGCCGTAACCTGAATTTATTAGTATGTCCACTGCTGCTGAAGCCCTGGTTTTGCTTCGCCACCTGATCCAGACCCCTTCTTTCAGCCGCGAAGAAGGCGGTACTGCCGACATTCTGATGCAGTTTATGGCCCAGCAAGGGGTACAAGCCCATCGGCTGGGGCATAATGTATGGGCCGCCAACCAGCACTGGAAAAACGGTCTTCCGGTATTACTCCTGAACTCACACCACGATACCGTCCGGCCCCATGCGGCCTGGACACGGGATCCGTTTGGGGCTGAACTGGAAGGTGATACCCTGTACGGACTGGGCAGCAATGATGCGGGGGGGGCCCTGGTGGCATTGCTGATGACCTTCCTGCACTACCACACCAGACAGGACCTGCCCTGGAACCTCCTGTTTGCAGCCTCTGCAGAGGAAGAAATTTCAGGGCGGAATGGGATTGAACTGTTGCTCCCGGTACTGGGGCCTATAGACCTGGGTATCGTAGGCGAGCCTACCCAGATGCAGATGGCGATTGCTGAAAAAGGCCTGCTCGTACTGGACTGCACTGCACGGGGAAAGGCTGGCCACGCTGCCCGCAATGAAGGTATCAATGCCCTGTATCAGGCGATAGACGATATCAACTGGTTCAGAACGTACCAGTTTGACCGCCAATCGGACTTCCTGGGGCCAGTCAAGATGACGGTCACTCAGATCCAGGCAGGCTCACAGCACAATGTCGTACCAGACACCTGCACCTTTGTGGTGGATGTCCGCACCAATGAATACTACAGCAACCAGGCCATCTACGAAGAGATCTGTGCCCACGTAACCTGTGAGGTGAAGGCCCGGTCTTTCCGCCTCAACTCTTCCCGGCTGCCCGAAGATCACCCACTGGTGCAGCGGGGGATATCCCTGGGGCGTACTGTATATGGGTCTCCTACCACCTCAGATCAGGCACTCATGCCTTTTCCTACGCTAAAAATGGGCCCCGGAGATTCTGCGCGTTCACACACCGCGGACGAGTACCTGCTGGTCACTGAGTTGGAAGCGGGTATTGGTTTGTACATTGAGTTGCTGGACGGGCTGCGTCTCTGAGGATTTTTTTGATAACTTGCAGCCCGATGAAAATCCTGGTCCTGGCTTCCCGGTTTCCCTATCCTATTGAGAAGGGGGACAAACTACGGCTGTACCACCAGTTGCGGGTGCTGTCCAGGCAGCATGAAATCATCCTGTGTGCCCTGCACACAGACCCGATACAGGCAGCCGACCTGGCTGCCGTTTCCCAATATTGTCAGACGGTTTATCTGCTGCGCCAGCGTCCTGTAAGGATCGCATGGTCACTGCTCAGCTCTCTCTGGGGAAGTATGCCCGCCCAAACTGCTTATTTTTGGGACCCGGCTCTTCACCGTAAGATCCAGGAGATTGCAACCCGTGAGCAACCTGACCACGTGTATTGCCAGCTGATCCGGATGGCGCCCTATATAGACGGACTGACCATGTCCGCCACGCTTGACTACATGGATTGTTTTTCTGCCGGTTTAGGGCGAAATGCCCGGCTGGCCGCTGGCTGGGTACGCCCCTGGCTGGAGGCTGAGGCCCGAAAAACAGCCCGGTATGAGCAGCTGGTTTTTCAGTGGTTTGGATCCCATACTGTGATCTCCGCAGCAGACCGGGACGCGCTGCCGCTGGCGGAGGCGCATACCGTAGAAGTGGTTCCTAACGGTATTGATACGGCTTATTTCAGGCCCTATCCGACAGAAAACCAGCGGTATGATGTGATGTTTGTGGGGAATATGGGGTATATGCCCAATGTACAGGCTGCCCGATGCCTGGTACGGGAGATTATGCCTGCTGTATGGGCAGTACGCCCTGACACGACCGTCCTGCTGGCGGGTGCCCGTCCGGCACCAGAAGTGGTGGCCATGCAGCAGGATACGCGGGTGACCGTCTCTGGCTGGGTAGAAGACATTCGGACGGCCTATGCAGCCGGGCGGATACTGGCGGCTCCTATCTTCAGTGGGAGCGGCCAGCAAAATAAAATACTGGAGGCCCTGGCGATGGGCTGTTGTTGTGTGACAACCCCCCAGGTACAAGCAGGGATCGGTGCACCACCTGCTGCCCTGATGGTCGCTGATACGCCACAGGCTTTTGCGGCCCTGATCCTGCGCGGACTCCAGGATCCAGCCTTACGTGCCGACATGAGGCGGGAAGCCCGAAGCTGGGTAGAGGGGCCTCACGCATGGGAGCATGCTGCGGGACTGCTCTGCACCCTGCTGGAAAACACCTCTACCCCCACCCCCAAAAACGGTCATACCTGACAAGTCTGTTTGTCCCGATATGACCGCCTGTCAGGATTTTCTCCTGATAATCAACCCATTACTCGTATGTATTGTCAGGATACTTTGAGCTTGTCCTGAAATGCCTTCTCAAACTTGGCCAACTTCGGCCCGATCAAAAAATAACAATACGGCTGGCTGGGATGGTTTTGATAATAGTTTTGGTGATAATCCTCCGCCGGAAAATAGTTGGTCAGGGGGCTGATTTCCGTCACGATCGGGTTATCAAATACCCTGGCAGCCTCCAAGGCCAGTTTATACTTCTCCGCTTTCTCGCGCTGCGCCTCCAAGTGATAAAACACGACCGAGCGGTATTGCGGGCCCACGTCATTGCCCTGACGGTCGGGGGTGGTAGGGTCATGGGTTTTCCAGAAAATCTCCAGCAGCTCATCATAAGAAATTACTGCCGGGTCAAATGTGATCTGGATGACCTCCGCATGACCGGTCTTTTTGCCACATACCTGCTCATAGGTCGGGTTTAGCACATGCCCTCCGGCATACCCGGAGACAACGGATGACACACCTTTTACTTGCTGAAAAACGGCCTCCGTACACCAGAAGCATCCATTACCAAATGTTGCCAGTTCCATAAATACCTGTTGATTGAGTCATACTGTCCGGCCTTGCAGGATCAGCCTCTCCGGATATGGTCTAAAAACCCGGATAAACTGGAAATGTTGAGGTCAAAAATCAGGAAATGTGATAATTTACCCTCTCCCACAGCGCGTCAGTTATACCCAGTGTACGAAATCCATGACGCAAAGTCGGTCATAAAAGGGACTTATAAATGTCTGGTATCAGACAGGACTGCAAAAATTACCTACTACCTTATCTCGGGCATATGAAAGATGTTTGTGTGATCGGCGCAGGAGCTTGCGGGATCAGTGCAATCCGGCAACTCAAGGCAGCGGGCCTCGACCCGGTCTGTTATGAAAAGGGCTCTGACGTGGGCGGTGTCTGGCGGTACAACAACGACAATGGACACTCCGCCGCTTACCGCTCCCTGCATATCAATACCAACCGGTACATGATGGCCTATCCGGATTTTCCGATGCCGGAGACCTATCCGATGTTTCCACACCACAGCGACATTATCCGGTATTTTGAGGCTTATACGACCCATTACGAGCTGCGGCCTCATATCCGGTTCAGGACAGAGGTCCAGGACGTCAGCCAACTCCCGGGCGGGGGCTGGCGGGTGCGCACAGATGCCGGTACAGAGGACTTCCGGCATGTGGTCATCGCCAATGGCCACCATTGGAACCCGCGCTGGCCGGAGCCGCCATTTCCGGGGACTTTCACCGGAGAGATCATGCATTCGCACAGCTACCGGGAGGTATCACAGGTGCAGAACCGGGACGTGCTGATCCTTGGCCTCGGCAACTCTGCCGCCGATATTGCCTGTGAAGCAGCACGCCTGCACACCGGCAAGGTAGTCATCTCGACCCGGAGCGGGGCATATATCACCCCTAACTGGCTGTTGGGTATGCCATTTGACAGCCTGGCAAGTCCTTTTACCGCCATGCTCCCGCTGCCCCTCAAGCGCCTGCTGCTGTACGCGAGCCTGTACCTGGCACGTGGTGCCCAAACCTCCTACGGCGTACCTGTACCGAAGCGGCCCATCCTCACTGAGCACCCGACGGTATCCCAGGACCTGCTCCCCCTTGCAGGACGGGGTCAGATCCGGTTTAAACCCAATATCAGCCGGTATGAGGGGCGAGAGGTGTATTTCGAAGACGGAAGCCATGAGTCATTTGACCTGATCATCTACGCTACCGGGTATCGTATTACGTTTCCTTTTCTCCGGTATGAGGCTTTTGATGTGAGCGCTACCAATGAACTCCGCCTCTATCACAAGGTCATTCATCCGGATTATCCAGGTTTGTACTTTGCGGGGCTTATCCAGCCGCTGGGGGCGATCATGCCCCTGGCAGATGTACAAAATCAATGGATCGCGCGCCTGATCACAGGCCAATGCAGGCTGCCGGCACCGGCGCAGATGCAGGCAACCATCGAGTCAGACCGCACCAACATGCAGAAGCAGTACCTTCACCGGCCCCGGCATACGGTACAGGTAGATTTTTTTGAATACAAGTCTTTGATTGTCAGAGAGATGAAAAAAATGAAAACCAGTTGAGCTGGTTGTTTTGTTCAGCCCAAAAAGGGATTGAAAAAAAACTTCTGTTTCGTGCAACTTTGAGGCCGGTTTGAGTACCATACCTCAAACGCCAAAAGCTTGCTGCCCTGACACCAGAGTCCGACATCATCAGAGGTTGCCTGTCGGGTGACCGAACGGCCCAGCGCCAACTGTACGACCGGTACAAAAATCCGATGTTCGTCCAGTGTCTCCGGTATGCCGGGAGCCGGGAGGAGGCAGAGGACATGCTGCATGAGGGATTTGTGAAGGTATACCGGGATCTCCATCAGTTCAGCGGGCAGGGCCCCCTGGGTGCCTGGATCAGGCGGGTGATTGTGAACACAGCGCTGCAGCAGCTCCGCAAAAACCAGCGACTGGTTCAGACCTCGGACATAGACAAAGCACCCGATCCCGGACAGGATGATCCGGTGATTCTCAATTTTGAGAGCCATGCCCAGGAATTGATCCGCATCCTGCAAAGCCTGCCCGTCGGATACCGGACCGTACTCAATCTGTATGTAATGGAAGGTTTTTCCCACCAGGAAATTGCCGAGCAGCTGGGGATCAGCATCAGTACCTCAAAAACACAACTCTTGCGGGCCAAAGAATTGCTCCGCAAAAAACTGGACAAAGCCCTGAAATCCTGATATGGCACAAGATCTACCTCCAAAAGATGGCCTGGAAGAATACCTGGCAAATACCCTGGAAGGGTATGCCGGTGAGTCTCCGCCGGAGTCAGTCTGGGACAATATCCTGGCCGATATACCTCCGGCTGTCCCTATGGCACCTGTCGCCGGAACCGGAGCGGTAACCAGAATAGCTGCCTGGATCTGGGCAGGCAGTGTGGCAGCGACCCTGATCATCGGCACCCTGCTGTATCTCCTGGTGGCTGTCAACCAGAAAGTTGAAATACTCGCGCAACAGCTGGAGGATCAGCGCAAGGACAGCCTGCCTGCCACCGCGTCCGTACAGGTTGCGGAGCAGCCTGCGCCTGGTCAATCTCAGCCTGCGACACTCCGCGCAGTCACCGGCCCTGCTGCTGCCAGTACCCTGACAGGCGGCGATGTTATGCGTCTCACCCCTGCAAGCGTATCTGCTACAGATGTGCTCACCGCCCACAATACCTCCGCGGCTCCGCTTCAGCCAGAGGTACCGGAAATTGTTGCCACAATCGCGCCTCCTGCCCAAGCAGCCCACAAACCTGCCGTTCTGGCCCTGAGCCCCACCAGGACACCGCTGCTGGCCGAAAACAAAACTACCCGTGCAGCCTGGCTTGACAGCCTGTCATCGGCTCCGCCTGCCGCGCCCAAAGGCTGGTCACTGAAGATCAGTACCGCAAGCCGCCACGTGATCAACCCTCACAAGGGTGTACCGGGCGACAGTATGGGCCCCCGGCCTGCATTTGCGCCAGAGCGCATCCTGCTGGCGCAAGACTATCGGATAGGCGCGGGGGTACATCTGCGGGAGCGGCACCTGCTCTCATTTGAGACGGGGCTGTGGTGGCAGCATCGCACCGAAGTAGCAGAGCACACCCCCCGGCTTAGGTTCAGGCCCGGCCCCGGAAATCCTGCCAACAGCCAAGTTGATTACGAGCTGGTCACAAAAGGCGGCACAGAATCCGTGAGCGTCACCCTGACCAAAACCCAGACCAACATCCCGGAAAATACCCCGGTCAAGTTATCCGTCATCACCCGGCAGGAGACCCAGTCCGTCACGGTGCCTCTGCTGGCCCGGCTGCGTACGCCTACCTACCCGGTTCAGGCATCTCTGCGGGCAGGTGTATTGGCGACCTGTCTCGTAAAACGAACCCTGGAGATCCAGTCTGTCGCATCAAATTCACCCGAATTTGCGGTAAACAGTGAGACCCGGCCAGTCATCGAACCCATCTCACGGGATCCCCTCCAGCTTGAGTATCTGCTGGGCGCAGGTGTTACCTGGTACCCCGCACCACGTGTCAGCGTATCAGCTGAGCCTTTTGTGCAGTTCCAGCGCCTGACCGAAACCCCATATCCGCATCCACGCCACCAGGAGCTGCTCATGGCGGGGATGGAGCTGGGACTCTCCTATCATTTCTGAATCGTACGATGATGGCTACCTGATATTTGTGTACAAAGCTGATGAAGGTCCCGTAAAGCGGGGCCTTTATCATGTTGGCAGACGGGGGCCGAGGGAAACCCTGATTATGCAGGTATGCTGTCTGCCGGAAGCCCGGGGAGAGCGACTGAACTACCTTGTCATTTCCGGGGCTCATGCCAAAGCACAGGACAGTTTCTCTCCGCGAACGCTGCGCTATTGTCTCTGCGAACTGTGCGTGGAAAAAAAACAGGGTATGTTGTATGTAATCCCAGGCATGTACTCGGGGTCTATCTTTTTGAAATATTTTTGATCGCCCTGCAACTTTTTGCCCCTGTCCGGCACCAATGCTACTGAAACCGGAAAAGAACACAAGACCGTCCGGGCCGAACGCCAACAGCCTGCTGATGGTACCCTGAAAACTGCCTCATGCCGT
>JANRLQ010000053.1:0-29452 GCA_033762375.1 Bacteroidia bacterium | reverse complement strand
GGGGTTTAAACCCCTCGCTGAATGACACCCCGCGCAAACTGACACCCCGCGCTGAATAACACCCCTCACAAACTGCCCCTCACTGACAAAAAAATCCCCTCAAATCTTCTTCAGCGCGACGGAGTTCATACAATACCGTAGGCCGGTGGGGGCAGGGCCATCGGGAAATACGTGGCCGAGGTGGGCGTCACAGACGTTACAGCAGGTCTCGACGCGGACCATGCCATAGCTGGTATCGCTGATGTATTTGATGACATCTTCGGTGATCGGCTGGGTGAAACTGGGCCAGCCGGTGCCGGACTCAAATTTTTCGTTGCTGTCAAAAAGCGGGGTGCCGCAGCATACGCAGGCGTAGGTGCCGGGCACGAAAAGGCCACAATATTCTCCGCTGAAAGGGCGCTCGGTTCCGTGTTGGCGGGTCACCCGAAACTGCTCTTCTGTGAGGTGTTCACGCCACGCCTCAGGGGTTTTTTCGACGCGGGTGGGAGGCTCGGGATTGCCTTTGACGGCATAATGCAGGACGTTTCGCCAGGTAAAACTCATGGGATCAGAAAAAAAGGTGAATACTGAGTTAATATACGGCTTCAAGGCAGAAATGTCAGCCTGATACGTGCCACTAGTGAACCCTATTGCTGCAAATGTCAGGGCCCGGACATGCCGGGCCCCATGTGATCAACGGGTACGATACCGTGGTTACTGGAGGTACTTCAGCAACTCGGCTACCGGGGTCTCCTTGCCGAAATATTTAGCACTCTGGTGGCCGGGTTTGTAGCAATAGATATTGATGGAGTCATCAGTATAGCCAAACCAGGTCTCAAATTTAAACCCGGTATCCTGGAGCATGCGCACATTGAGACCCTTGTTGGCAAAATGCCGGTTTTGAAAACCGGCTACGGCCTGTTTGTCAGGTTCGATGGTCACGAAGATAAGCTGGACATTTTTGAATTTGTCGGCGGCGGCTGCGATCCAGGCAGCCTGCTGGTCACAGTGATCACAATAGGGATCAAATAACATGACCAATACACCCTGGTCCTTGCGGAGTTGGTCTCGGGTGAATGCTTTGCCGTCGAGGCCCTGGAAGGAAAACCACGGCAACCCCTGCGCCAGTACGCCAGAGGCGGTCAGGAGCAGCACGGCAGCGGTTAGCAGGTAAGTGCGAACGATATTCATAGTGTTTGGCTGGTAAAAGTTTAACCATTGACTTTAACGAAAAATCAGCGGCTAAGATTACCTTTTTGTCGAATAATCGGGGGGAATGGTTATTTTTCGGGAGTTGACGCCCCACCTTATGCGCTATTTGCTGCTGCTGTGTGTTATTCCGCTGTGTACCTTTCAGATGGCTGCCCCTGAGCCAGCTCCTGCCAAACGTGAGTTTAGGGCGGCATGGGTGGTGCATATTTTTAATATTGACTGGCCTTCGGCCCCGGGTCTGCCCCCGGCCCGTCAGCGGGCTGAGTTTACGGCCTTGCTGGACTCGCTGGCAGCTACCGGGCTGAATGCCGTCATCGTCCAGATACGCCCTACCTGCGACGCCTTGTACCCGAGCCGGTTTGATCCCTGGTCAGAGTGGCTTACCGGCAAACCCGGACAACCGCCCAGTCCCTATTATGACCCTCTGGGGTTTATGGTAGCAGAAACCCATCGCCGCGGCCTGGAGTTTCATGCGTGGATCACCCCTTTCAGGGCGGTGACCCATACCCGGTTTCGCCAGCCTGACAGCACCCATATTTCCCGCCGCCGTCCTGACTGGTGTATGAGTTATGGCCCTTCGCGCTGGCTCAATCCGGGCCTGCCGGCGGTTCGCACCTGGACGGCAGGGGTGGTCATGGAGATTGTACACCGGTATCCGGTGGACGGGATTCATTTTGACGAGAACCTCTATCCCCCGCACAAGGCAGACACGCCCCTGCAGGACTCAGCCGCCTGGCGGCAATACGGACAAGGCTTTGCGGACATCAATGCCTGGCGCCGGGACAACCTCAATCAGTTCATACGGGAAGTGGCGGACAGCCTGCGGGCCACGGCGCCCTGGGTGAAGTTTGGGATCAGCCCTGTCAGCACCTGGCGCAACCTGGCCGATGACCCTCTCGGGTCAGAGAGTGAGGCCTGGTTTACCTCATACGACGACCTCTACAGCGATGTCCGGCATTGGCTGGCCGCTGGCTGGATAGACTATGTAGCCCCCCAGATGTACACCGATCCCGACAACCCCCGTGTACGCTACCGGCAGGTGATGCCCTGGTGGACCCAGAATACCTTCGGGCGGCATATGTACGCAGGCCTGCCGTTGTTCCGGCTTCAGCCGGGAGAGGCCGCCTGGCCCGGTGCCGGGCCGCTGCTGAGCCAGCTGGCGTATAACCGTACCCGTGCAGGGATCCAGGGACATATTTTTTACAGCGCCAGCAGTTTCCGGGGCAATCCCCACCAGATCCGTGACCTCCTGCAAGTCTCCGGGTATCAGCATCCTGCGCTGGTGCCTGCCATGCCGTGGAAGGACAGTATCCCGCCCCTGGGGCCGCATGGCCTGACGCTGAGCCGTACAGCGGGAGGCCTGGCCCTGAGCTGGGCTGCAACGGGGCCAGCCTCCGACGGAGATTTACCTGCCCGGTATGTATTGTACCGGTTTCCCGCGCAGGAGCCCATAGACCTCGACAATCCCGCCCGTATCCTGGCCGTTACCCCTTTGACTACCTGGCTGGATACCGTGCCGGATACGACCGCCACCTATGTCGTGACGGCCCTGGACCGCCTTCAGAACGAAAGCCTCACCTGTGCTGCCGGTGTCGTACGTTAAAGTAGGGTAATCCTGCCGTGTCCTGTACCAAAGGAAAATGTGCCCTCATTATTTCCTATGTATATCAAAATAAGCTGGAGCCTGGTGTGGATGACAGGCATAGCTGCCTCATTGGTGGGACAACCTACAGCTCCGCAGGTGATCACGGATGACATTCCCCGGTTTTGGCGGATGTATGACCTGGTGACAAACACACCCGATACTACGCTGCAATATGCTTATATTCAAGCCTATATAGACTCGGGCACACCAGGCCTGAAGGCAATGGCAGAAGTCCGGCGCTATACGCCTCAGCGATATGCTGATGCGATCCGGCTGTATCCTGCGTTTTGGGCATCCATCCGGCCGCATACACTTCAGGCATCCGTGTATGCACAAGAAATCACCTCCGGCATCCGGCAGTTTGAGCAATTGTACCCCGGAGCAACTCCCGCTAAGGTTTATTTTACGGTAGGGGCGCTTCGGTCCTCCGGTACCACCCAGAGCGACCGCATTCTGATCGGGAGTGAACTGGCACTCGCTGACAGCCTGACAGAGACACGGGAGCTTCCGGCCTGGCTGGGGCATTTGCCTGGGTATTTTGCGACCAATCCCCGCTTAGCCCTGGTTTTTCTGATCGTTCATGAGTATGTCCATACCCAGCAAAAAACCACCATCGGCCAGCACCTTCTGGCCCAGTCGTTGCTGGAGGGAGTCGCAGAGTTTGTAGCAGTACAGGCACTTGGGGTACCTTCTCCCACCCCGGCAGTACAGCAGGGCTTTGCGCTGGACACCAGGGTCAGGGAAGCTTTTTCTCAGGAAATGTTTTCCCCGTTTTTTGACAATTGGCTCTGGAATGACAGCGACAATCCATTCCGGCTCCGGGATATGGGGTATTATGTCGGGTATGCGATCTGCTCTTCCTATTATGCGCAGGCGTCTGATAAGGCACTTGCGATCCGGGAAATGATCACCCTTGACTACGCCGATGAGGCTGCCTTGGCAGATTTTGTGGACCGTGCCGGATATTTTGATCAGTCCGTGCACCGGTTGCGGCGGGCCTATGAGCGTGGACGGCCCCGGGTAACCAGACTATCCCCCATCACCAACGGAGACCGCCAGGTGGCTGCCGATACCCTGACCCTGTATCTGCATTTTTCTGAGCCGATGGACACCCGTTATCGGGGATTTGAGTTTGGTCCTATGGGCGAGGATCATGTCCTGCGGGTGCTGGCATTCGGAGGGTTTTCGCCTGATGGGCGCACTGCCACGCTTGAGGTGCAGGTAGCGCCGGGACGTCAGTATCAGTTGATGGTGTCAGAACAATTCAGAAACCTGAAAGGTCGCCCGCTGAAACCCTATCTGATTTCTATTCAAACGGCTGATAAACCCGTACTGCCTAACCCACAGCCCTAACTTGCAGGTGTGAGCGGACTGACGTGGCACCCGGTTTTTGTGTTAATACCCCGGAAATTTTAGCCAAATCCCGTTCATTCCCTATATTTAGCCCGCATATAATTCACTGTATTGGCATGCAAGCCCTTCTCAACATACTGCCCTGGCCTGCCTGGGGACTGATCTGTTTCGGCATAGCCGGATTATATCTGCTGGTACGGCCCCGTCCCCGCTCAGGTGATGCCTTCGCACGGTTTGTCCTCCGGTGGATGCATAGCCTGGTTTGGCTATGGCTGGGCAGTGCCTGTTTTGTCAGTGCCTGGATGCCGGATACCACCCTGGCAACGATCCTGGCCCTCCTGGGCTTGGTTTCCTACCTGGTCTTTCTGGTGGGATTGGTACGTGACCGCCTCCTCGGCCGCGAAGACGCCTGAGCACAGACAAAGATACCAGACGGTCCTGTGGCACGCACAGCACCGTCAGGCATGGATTCGTATCGTTGTCAGCCCGGATGTGTCAGGGAGTACTGAAGCATATACACCCCAGCCCCGGCAAGATAGCCCAGCAAGGCCGGGAGGGAAATACGGCGCAGGTACCAGAAAAAATCTATTTTTTCCATACCCATGGCAGCTACCCCAGCCGCAGATCCGATCACGAGGATAGAACCGCCGGTACCTGCTGTATAGGCAATAAACTCCCAGAAATAATGATCCGGCGGGTATGTCTCCAGGCTGTACATACCCATCGCCGCTGCTACCAGGGGCACATTGTCCACGATAGCAGAGAGTATGCCGATCAGGATCGCTACTATAGAGACATTGCCGATGACCTGATCCATCCAGCCAGCAACCTGCCGCAGGATACCCAGGGACTCAAGGGTGCCTACCGCCAGCAGGATGCCTAAAAAAAACAATACACTGGCAGCGTCTATACGCCGTAAGGCATGCAGGATGGAGAGCCGGTCCCGGTACGCCTCCTCATGGCCATGGTGCATGAGGTCTGTCACCACCCAGACAACCCCCAGTCCCAATAAAATCCCCATAAAAGGCGGGAGGTGGGTAATGGTCTTAAATATCGGGGTAAAAACCAGCGCTCCAATCCCTATCAGGAGCACCAGTCGCTGCTCTTGCCGGTCCACGGCCCGCTGATGGGGTTCTGCCTGGTTATACATCGGTCCGAGTGTGCCCTGCATACGACGAGAAATCAAAACCAGGGGCACCAGCAGACAGGCTACACTCGGCAGGAAAAGCGCAAGGATAATATTTCCCGTACTGACATACCCCTTGATCCACAGCATCGTAGTCGTGACATCCCCAATAGGTGAAAAAGCGCCCCCGGCATTGGCTGCAATCACAATCATGCCGGCCATCATTAACCGGTCCTCGCGGTCGCGCAGCAGGCGCCGCACCAGGGAGACCATGACAATGGTTGTCGTCAGGTTGTCCAGGATGGCTGACAGAACAAAGGTCATGATGCTGATAATCCAGACCAACTGGGATTTACGGCTCGTGCGGATCATCTCCACCAGGGTATTAAACCCTTCATGCGCATCTATAATTTCTACAATCACCATTGCCCCCAACAGGAAAAATATAATACCTGCGGCCTCTCCGAGGTGATGCATGAGCTCAGCATTAATATGCTCGTGATCATGTCCTGACACTATGTATAGGGTCCATGTCAGAACGCCCGTAATCAGAGCCGCTGCTGATTTGTTGATCTTCAGGGCATGCTCCAGTGTGATGGCACCATATCCGATGATAAATACCAGTACAATCCAGAATGTCATAACAGATAATTATTAGGTAAAAACATACATCTTCCAAATCTAAAGATTATTAGGACAACTCCATTCCGGGCATACGATTCCGACACAGGTTGTCACAGGCTGTTTTCTGTGCAGAAAATAGCAGGCGCATAAACTTTCAATGGCGAGTAAAGTTAGCTATAATATGAAGCGTAAGGTAGCACTGGTCTGGTTTCGAAATGATTTGCGGCTGCATGACCATGAGCCGCTGTTCCGGGCGCTGGAGCGTGCCCGGGTAGTACCGGTTTATTGCCTGGACCCACGCCAATGGCATAAAGGTATGTATGGTTTTCCCAAAACAGGCGCACACCGGACCCGTTTTTTGCTGGAGAGCCTGCACGCCCTGCGGGCCCGGCTACGGGCAGCCGGCAGCGATCTCCTGATCCGGATTGGATTGCCGGAGGAGATCCTGCCGGAGTTGGTACAGACGTATCAGGCGAGCTGGATATTTGCTCACAAAGAGGTGACGGCAGAGGAGACAGCCGTGGAGCGGGCAATAGAAGATCGGCTTTTTAAGGCTTCCACCACGCTGGAGTTGTATTGGGGCGCTACCTTGTATCACCTGGAAGACCTGCCCATGCCGGTGCGGGAATTGCCTGAGATATTTACCAATTTTCGAAAACAGGTAGAAAAACTGGCCGATGTCAGGGATGAATTTCCGGAGCCTGTAACCCTTGACTCACCTGAGCTGGACCATCCCGGCGAAATACCGACCCTGGCTTCGCTGGGGCTCGAAGCCCCTGAGCCCGATGTGCGGGCCGTACATCCTTTTCCGGGGGGAGAGTTGGCGGGGCTGGCCCGGCTGCAAACATATTTCTGGGAAAAAGACCTCCTGCATACCTACAAGGAAACCCGCAACGGGCTGCTGGGGGCAGACTACTCTTCTAAATTTTCGCCCTGGCTGGCACTGGGTTGCCTGTCCCCCCGCAGGATATATACAGAAATCAAGCGGTATGAGCGTACCCGGCATAAAAATGACTCAACCTATTGGCTGATCTTTGAGCTGATCTGGCGGGACTATTTCCGGTTTATTGCCCGTAAACATGGTAATACTTTGTTTCTGGCAGGAGGGGTGCGCCGGCTGCCGGATGAGGGAAACCGGGACCGGGTACGGCTGGCAGCCTGGATCGAAGGCCGGACTGGATTCCCGTTTGTGGATGCCAATATGCGCGAGTTGGCTGCGACGGGTTTTATGTCGAACCGGGGACGGCAGAATGTCGCCAGTTTTCTGGTGCACGACCTGGGTGTACACTGGCGAATGGGAGCTGCCTACTTTGAGTCGGTCCTCCTGGACTATGACGTATGCAGCAACTGGGGCAACTGGAACTATGTCTCCGGCACCGGCAATGACCCCCGCGAGGATCGTTACTTCAACACCGTAGCCCAGGCGCGCCGGTATGACCCCAAAGGTGCCTACATACGCCACTGGCTGCCAGAGCTGGCTGAGCTCCCGACCCATCTGATCTTTGAGCCATATCTGGGCACGCCCGGAGAGCTGAAGTCATGTGGGGTGGTCCTGGGTACCCAATATCCGCGTCCGGTTCTGGCCCTGGCCCGGTCACCCCGGCACTTCTGAACCTCTACCAGAAAACAGGTATAAGGCCAGTAATTATCAGGTAATCTGTCAAAACAGCTTGAATTGCCCTGTTTTACGCTGTAAGTTAGGGGGAGGATATAACAGCCAACACCTATGGAAGCGACAGACTTACAAGTGATGATGACAGGTGCCGTAATCGGCGTACTCGTGGGCGGTGCCGCCTTCGTTTGGTTAGAGGACAAACAGGGACGCCGTCGCTTGCAGGAGTCTCAGGGAGTCGCGCCTGCACCTGAAGCAGAAAAAAGCGAAAAATCCTGACAGGGGGTTGTCATACCCATGCATAAGTCGTATTATGCGCCTTTATTACATCAGTATCAGATGTGGAGATGACCGGCAACCGGCTGGCTGAGGGATTTTGGGTCTTGGTGTTGGCGTCCCTGATAGCCTCAGGGCTGAACCTTGCTGGCAATTTTGTAGGAGAGGGATTCGCTTCCCCTCAGCCTGAAGCATCTGCCGAAGGCCCCACCCTTGTACATGCTCCAGACAGTGCCCTGGTCCTCAGGGACACCCTCCCGATTGTCAAACCTGATACCCAAGTCGCTGATCCGCTGGCCAGGTTCCGGGCTGCCTGTATGCGCACCCGCGAGGGCAATGATCAGGTTCGTATCGCTTATTTTGGAGACTCCATGATTGAGGGTGACCTGCTCACAGAGACCCTCCGCAGCCTGCTGCAAAACAAACTGGGGGGCACCGGGGTAGGATTCGTACCGATCGTGTCACAAACGTATGGGTTCCGGCGCACGGTATATCACCGTTTTTCGGAGGGCTGGAATACTATTCAGGCACTGCAACCCCGTACGGTACCACATGCCTTCGGTATATCTGGAGAATATTTCCTCGCGACGCGCGCACATGCACCAGGTGCCGTATGGGTCATGTACAAAGGCGTGTCTGCCCAGCCTCAAACCCAGCAGTTTGAAGAAGCCTATCTCACCTACGGGCGGCTGCCGGAGGGTAAGTCTGACTCGGCCCGGATCATCGTGACCACAGATGCAGGCCAGGATACGCTGTCACTGGCAGGCAATCAGGTCATCAATCGCATCCGGCTCATCCGCAAGGCTACCCGCCAACTCAAGGTAGCATTTGACATCCCGGATCAGCTTCCTGTATATGGCGTCAGTTTTGAGAGTCCGGCAGGGGTGCAGGTGGACAATTTTCCTGCCCGGGGCGCTACCGGCCTGCAACTGGTCCGGCTGCCGGGGGCAGCCCTGGAGCGGTATCAGCAGTATCATGGATATGATCTGGTGATTCTGCACTATGGACTCAACCTTGTCTCTGCAGACCGAGATTCCTACGACAACTATGCCCGCAGCCTGGAGCAGATCATCCAGCACCTGCGTAATCACATGCCTGGAGCCGATATATTGGTCGTGAGCGTCAGCGACAAAGCCAGCCGTATCAAAGGCGTATTGCAGACAGATCCGAGTGTCCCCCGGATCGTAGCGGCCCAACAGCAAGCTGCTCAGCTGATGGGCTGTGGTTTTCTCAATCTGTATGAACAGATGGGGGGTGAAGGTACCATCATCAAGTGGGCCTCCGAAAAACCCACCCTCGCCAGAAGTGACTACGCCCACCCTAACCGGGCGGGCGCAGCTGTACTGGGTGAGCTGGTATATACGTATCTCCAGGGCAATGACAGCCTGGTGGTGCCCCCCCTGCCCTGAGTTAGTCTTCCGTCTCCTGATATACCCTTATATACACCGACCAGGTATCTACAAAATTACCCTCATGCAGCCCAAATCCCTTGAGCATACAGACCTCGATACGGTTTTTTTCGTAGCGGGGCGCTAACCCTGACAGTGAAAACGGGATAAAATACGCAGTCTTCAGCGCATCTCCTGCTACTTCGTCACCGATCTGCGCACAGCACCCGAAGCGCACCTCTCCTACCTCCGCCACCAGGTCGCTATAAACAGCCTCCGCCTGAGACTTAACCATAAACTCGCCAAAATTGGCAATAAAAGTTAGTTCATTCCCCAGCAGGGCTTGAGTCAGATACAGGCTTTCGCTACCATCCAGGGGGGACGTACAGGTAAATTTCCGACCCAGGAGAATCTCTTCTTCAATCTCGTCCCCGATCAGGTCGCGAAAATTGGTGGTGGCGGCCTCGTAGATAACATTAAGCTGGGCTCCAAATCCCTTCGGAGAGAGGGAGGTGGCGGTGCCTTTGCCTGCTCCGGCGTGCCCCGGCTCTGTGCCACTCACCCCCATAACGAAAAAAATATCCTCATCCGGCTGCATCTCCGCAGGCATGTGCCGATTTTCGTCTGATGGAACCCAGAGGATCACCTTGGTATCAAAGGCGGCTACCTGATAGCAGATATAGTCGTTGAACCGATCGCGGTTACGAGACCAGTCATCCAGGGAATTGATCCCGTCAGGCCAGTAGTCCTCATGGGCCATGCGGCAGACATGGGCAAGCTGGTCCTCTGTCAGGGTACGCAGCAGGGCCCGGGTAGTTTCCTCTCCATCATCGCAGAGACCATAGGTAGAGTAGAGCTGGCCCGAATCTTTGATTCTGACCGGACGTGCTTCTGTCCAGGTCTCAGTCCCTTCGGCGGGCGCTTCTATTTCATCCAGCCTCACCATATCCCCCAGTTTCAGACCAGAGGCACCGATGATAAAAAAGATATCAGAGGCAGGCTGCATATCACCTGGCATGTGGCGGTTTTCGGCAGCGGGTATCCAGAGGAGTATTTTTTCAGCAAAAGCAGCTACGGCCCAGGCATGATACGCATTGATCTGGCTCCGGTTGGTATTCCGGCTCTCCAGCGTGCGGATTCCTTCGGGCCAGGCTTGTTCCTCAGCCAGTTCGCATACCAGCTCAAAGGTGCTTTCGCTCATATACTTCAGGATCGCTGCTTTATCTTCAGGCTCATCACAGAGGCCATAGGTCGAGTATAATTCACCCGAGTTGACGATATGGGTAGGCTCAATGTCTCCCATATCGCCTGTGGCCGTCATATCAGCTGTTACCTCAGGCCATGCCCCTTTGCTGATCCCGCGGAGTCCAAACACCATATAAAACTCAGGCGAAGGCTGCATCGGCACCGGGAGGTGGGCATTATCTTCTTCTTTAAACAAGAGGATACACTTTTCTCCAAAAGTTGCTACCAGATATCCCCGGTACTGCTGCATGCGCTCAGGCTGGCTCAGGCGCTCGGAGAGGTCATTGATCCCCTCGGGCCAGGTGCTCTCATGTGCCAGCCGAAACATGACGCTGATCTGGCTCTCGTTGTAGCCCTTGCCCGACAGAGCCTTGCGGGCCGCAGCATCTTCAGAGAGCTGGTACGTGCTGTAAAGCTCACCCGGATCCAGGATGGTCACAGGTACCAGTTGGGCCTGTACAGACATAACGATCGCCACCCAGAGGGCCAGGAAAATAAGATATCGCATATAGGTTGAGTAAATTGAATACACCCAGGCAAACAGTAAGGTCAGATCTGACCGCTGGCTTCTGAGACAAATATCTTGTGGGCTACATGGAAATCATATGAGGCAAATGCCCCAAAATCAGGCTGGTATGGCACCCTCAGAACCGATACCCGGCGAGGAGGCAGATGGTAAACAGGCGATCCGTTTCCGGGGAAGGTCTATTGTCCTCCAGCCACTCACGTCCGTCGAGCAGGTCGTCGGCGACCCAGGTCGTACGCCCCTCTACGCCTGCCACAAGGTGCTCACGCAGGTAAAACCGGCATCCGGCCCCTGCTGTGAAGGTGGTATTGACGGCCCAGGGCCCAAAACGGGTCGTATTGACGGGATCGCGGTGACCTGTGGTTTCGTAGGTATCATCGAGTTGTGCCAGGAGCGCCTCCCGGGTGGCGACAGGGTCACCTGTGGGCACACTGCCAAAGTCATACCGCTGGTTTTGGCCTTCGTTTATTGCATTAATATAGGTCTGGTAGAGTTGGGGGCCTGTAGCGGCTAACACGTAGAGGTCCCATTCCTCACTGCCGGAGGTGACAAATACCCGGTTTAGGTTCAGCGCCAGTCCGATATCAGCGGAGATGCCCTGGTATAGGAAGTTGTGAAATACCTGGTCGGCAGAGTCGTATCCGAGCTCAGGATGGGCGATCCCGTTATAAGCTGTATTCAGCAGGAATCCGGACGAGGGTGTGAGGTCGAGTCCCTGAGCCGTCCCATATCCAATGCTGAGCCGGAGGTCAAGAACCCGATTGATATTTTTGCCGCCCCATACACCAGCCTGTACACCTGGAGCCCGCTGGGGCACATCGGTTCGCATGAGCAGGGTCCCGGCCTGAAGCCCAACCGACCAGCGGGACTCCATGCGAACAGGTACCCCGTAGTACTGGGCAAAAACCGGGACAGTCAGCAACCCGGGGGACAGGAGCAGCAGGAGGATCAGGCGGAGTCTGTTCATGGCAGCAGGATTTTCATGGGCTAATCTACATAGTCGCAAGGGGATGTGCAATAAACAAACAAAAATGTCCGCCCCGGGGGCGGACATATGTTATGCGCAGCAACTATGTGTATCAGTTATTGCCAGGAGCAGCTGGGGTAGCAGCAGGGGTTTCAGACTCCAGCTTGATACCCAGGCGGGTAGCCAGCTTGCGGGTCAGGTCATTCTCCTCAGGCGCGTGCAGGACGATAGATACACCAGATCCATCCACGGTATTGAAGATAAATGTCCAGCCTTCTTCCTTGGCAATGAGGTCAATCTCATTCTGGATTTTGTCCACGATCGGCTGCATGAGCTCGCCGCGGCGGGCTCCGAGTTTCTGATCAGCGTCAGATGCACTGGCCTGAATTTCCTGCTGGAGTTTGATCAACTCGTCACGTTTAGGTTTGAGTTGCGCTTCGTCCTGGGTAGTGGCAGCAAATTCTTCATATTCGCGGAGTTTGGTCTCCAGATAAGCTTGCTTAGCCTCCAGGCTCTGCGCAAGTTTAGTCTGATAGGTCTGGAGCTGCTGGTTCATGGTCTGGGTTTCAGGCATGAAAACCAGGATGGCTTCTACGTTGACAAAGCCAATCTTTATGTTCTGAGCGGAAGCGCTGCCTGCAATTCCCAATACGGCCAGAAGCGTGAGCAAAAGCGATTTGAGCCTCATAGTGATGGGTGTTAGCCTACTTGGTTAGATGTGAAAATCGGGGACAAAAGTACGAAAAATTTATTACAACCAGTGAATTTTTTGGAGGATTCCCTCCGGCTACCCATGACAAGCTGTACCGTCATCAGCATTGGGACGACGCGCCTTGCTCAAGGTCACTCGCGGGTAGGGGCGCCAGACTCATCCAGGAGGCCCATGTCCACGAGGACATCATTGGTCAGGTCATACAGGTTGTTGGTGTACATCCAGGTCACCTCACCCGCCTTGTCAAATACAAAATCGTACCGTTTTTTCTGCGCGACCTTTTCTACCGAGCGCATCACCTGGTCCTGTACGGGTTTTACCTTGCTCTCCTGCAGGGCAAACAACTCGCCGTTGTATCCAAATTTTTTCTCCCGGTACTCCTTCGCCTCGCGCTCTGCCTGGAATATTTCTTCCTGCCGGGCCACCCGTACATCCTCTGGCAGGAGGACTTCCTGCTCCTGATAGTCTTTGTAGAGTTTTTCTATATTCTGGTACTGGGCTTCGAGCTCCTTCTGCCACTTCTGGGAGACGCGCTCGATCTCGTCCTGGGCTGCCTTGTACTCAGGGATTTGCTCCATGATCTTGTTGGAGTCAACATATCCCACACGCTGCGCTACAGCAGCGGACAGGGTCATCAGGCTTATCAGGGTCAGGGTGAGGATCTTTTTCATAACAAACAATTGTGGGTGAATTGGGGAAAGTTAGTATCTGGTTATACGCAAGATACGCACATCCTTTGTCCACAACATACGGATTCAGGACACGGTTGATAGGAAAAAGCACACGGAATCCGCGTGCTTTCCCGGTATGGTCAGAAATTTTGGCCGAGGATAAAGTGAAACTGGCTTCCGCTGACAGCGCCTGAGTTGTCATTGGCCCCATCAAATCCATATGCCCAGTCAAGTCCCAGCAGGCCCACCATCGGGAGCATGACCCGCAGACCACCACCTGCTGCCCGCCGCAGGTCAAAGGGGTTGTACTGCCGGAAGTTTTTGTAGCCGTTGCCACCTTCCAGGAAGGCCTGTACCCAGACAGGCGCAGACTGGTTGAGGCTGATCGGGTACCGTAGTTCGGTCACAAACCGGTTGTAGATCGGGTATCCTGCCCCATTGTTGGTGAGGCTGTTGTTTTCGTACCCGCGCAGCGGGAGGATCTCATTGCCGGTGAATACCTGGTTGAAGGAACCGCCCTGCAGACCTGAGCCCCCCAGCAGATACCGCTCAAAAGGCGGAATCCCGATCTCCGGATTGTAGGCACCCAAAAAGCCTGCCTCAATTTTGGTACTCAGGACCAGGTCACCCGCAATCCGGAAAACCCAGTTGCTGTTGAAGCGCCACTTGTGGTACTCCAGAAGGTTGTATTTTTTGGAGCCGCTCAGGTCACTGAAGTCTCTGTTCGGATAAAAAATAGCAGAGTATGGCGGTGTTGCTTCCACAGAAAACGACATCAGCGAACCACTCCGGGGATAGATCGGCGCGTCCAGGCTGGCCCGGTCAAAACTCTGCCGCAGGGTGAATACGTTTACATAGGCAAACTCCTCATTCTCAAAGCCTACAAATCCCCGGTTCGTCGGATTGGTGATGTCGTAGTACTTGTATCCGAGGGTGGTGCGGGAGGTGAAAAAGTCATCCGGGAACTTCAACTGACGTCCATAGTCCAGCGTGACGTTGGTAATGGCCATCTTGAAGGCACTGGTATTCACACTTGGGTTCTGAAACCGGAGGTACGAGGCACTTACGCCGAGGGAGTTTGGTTTTTTGCCACCCAGCCAGGGCTCCATGAAGGTGAAGGAATAGTTCTGGAAGTTGGCCCCGTTGAGCTGGATCGCGAGGCTCAGCCGCTGTCCGTCACCGGATGGTACGGGGCGCCAGGCACCAGGCTGGAAGGCCCGCCGGGCCGCAAAGTTATTAAACCCAAGCTGCACGGTCCCGATAAATCCACCGAAAAGAAGCTGGCTGGGGTCAAGGGGGCTGTACTGGCGACCACTCCAGCCACCCTGGAGCTGAAGCTGATCTGAGGGCCGCTCCACGACGGTGTATTTGATGTCCACCGTCCCGCTGGCTGGATCCGGGATCGGCGACACACCGAGTTTTTCCTGATCAAAATAGTTCAGGGCCAACACCTGGCGCTGGCTGCGCAGGATCTCCGACCGGCTGAACTTGTTGCCGGGCATGGTCCGCAGCTCCCGGCGGATGACATTTTCGCTGGTTTTGGTATTTCCCTCGATGATCACCTTGCGGATCGTCGCCTGGGGGCCCTCTACGACCCGCATTTCCAAGTCTATCGAGTCTCCTTCTACCAGGGCCTCGACAGGGTCCAGGTTAAAAAACAGGTATCCGTCGTCGAGGTAGAGTGAGCTCACATCAGAGCCGTTGGGGTCACCGAAGAGTCGCTTGTCTATCTTGCTTTTGCTGTAGGTATCTCCTTTTTTGATGCCCAGTACCTGCTGGAGCTGTTCGGAGTTGTATTGATAGTTACCACTCCAGTTGATGGCCCGGTGAAAGTACTGCCGCCCCTCCTCAATCTGCATCTCTACCCGCACGAGTTTGTCACCGACACTGTACATCGTGTCCCGGATCACACGGGCATCACGGTAGCCTGCGTCGTTATAGGCCGTGATCAACTCTGTTTTAGCGGTTTCGTACTGCTTGGGGATATATTTGGACGGTGCCCAGAAACGATAAAACTTTTTCTCGTAAAACTTCTTCAGCTTCCGCTTGACCTTCATGTCCGGGAATGCTTCATTGCCTACGAGGTTAATTTCATCAATTTTTACCCGTTCATTTTTCTTGACCTGGATCGTAACGATCACCCCGTTTTTGAGGACCACATCCGGGTCAGCAGTGATGTCCACCGCGACGTTCAGAAAACCTTTTTCGATATAAAAGTTCCGGATAATGCGCTCTGCGGAGGTCCGCTTGGAGTCGGTCAGGATCGTACCCCGGATAAAATTGATTTTTTCCCGGAGTTCATCCGCCTGTGACTTGCTGATACCCGTAAAGGTAAACTGCGAGATACGGGGCCGCTCTTTGACCTCGATCACAAGAAATATTTTGTTGCCGATGATATTGTCGACTTTGATCGCCAGGTCAGCAAAAATATCTTCCTTCCAGAGACGTTTGAGGGCATCCGTGATGTCAATACCCGGAATGGTAATCGGCTCCCCGATGATCAGGCCACTGAGCGAAATGATGGTGGACTTGTCACTAAACTCTGCGCCGGTCACTTCGAGGCCAGAGAGGATATAGACGTTACCATCCTTGGGCAGGGGCTGTGCCTGTGCAGCAGCCAGGCTCCCGAGGAGCAGCAAACAGAGGAACTGGAGTTTTTTCATTGGGTTTGGACTTGCTCGCTGGTTTTTCCGAATCGGCGCTCACGGCGCTGGTAATCAATAACGGCCTCGTACAGATCCTGGCGGCGGAAATCCGGCCAGAGTTTAGGGGTAAAAAATATCTCGGCGTAGGCAATTTCCCAGAGCAAAAAGTTGCTGATGCGGTGCTCGCCGGAGGTGCGTATCAGGAGTGCCGGGTCAGGCGCATAGGCAGTACTAAGCATCTGGCCGAAGGTTTCCTCCGTGATGGTATCAGGGTCTATCTGCCCATCCCGGGCCATACGGGCCAGCCGGGCCGCCGCCGCCGCCATGTCTGCCCGCGCCCCATAACTCAGGGCCAGGGTCAGGGTCATACGGGTATTGTCACGGGTCATTTCCATAGATTCGGCCAGGTTTTCCTGACAATGACGCGGCAGTTTCTCAATATGTCCGATGGCCCGGAGCCGGATATTGTTGTTGACCAGGGTGGGTGTCTCCTTGCGGATCGTGTCCACGAGCAGGGTCATCAGGGCCATTACCTCAGCCTGCGGGCGGTTCCAGTTTTCCGTCGAAAACGCGAAGAGTGTCAGGAACTCAATCCCCAGCTCTGCGGCTCCTTCGGTAGTATCCCGTACTGCCTCTACAGCAGAACGATGACCGAATATCCGTTGGTTGCCTCGGGTCTTCGCCCACCGTCCATTGCCGTCCATGATGACGGCGACATGACGTGGGAGGGCGGTGAGGTCTATTTGCGCTTTAAGGCTCATCGGCAGGAAATCATACAAAAATTATCCGATAAGGTGCAAAGCTAGCAAATTGACATATGCCGAAAAAGGTATTTTTTCGCCCATGTCCTGCCTCCCGGCAGTTTCCGGAGATGAGATGCTGCCTGGGCGCATATAGTTGCATCAGGACAAAAAAAATCCGGTGCCAAAGCACCGGATAACAGGAGACAGGTGTAGGTCCCGCTCAGAACTTAGGACACTTGACCCAATCCACGATATAGTTGAGACGCACACAGGTATAGATATACCAGTCCTGCTGGGTGCGGTCACCCCGGATGCCATTGACAATCGCCCCTCCCTGCGGAAACTGGGTGCGGTCTATGCGGTCGGAGAGGATGGCTGAGATGGGGTTTTGTGCCCGGAGCGCTTCCAGATCCGGGTACCGGCCGCTGACGTCATCCAGGTAGTCCGTAAAGGTCTTCCGAAAGCCCGTTTCAATCTCCAGGTCCAGCTTGCGCGAGATAGCCATACGCACCCCGGCACCCATCGGGATCGAAAACTGCGTCAGGGCATACGGCTCCGGATAGCGGTCGTCCGGGCTGGGCAGGTACTGTCCCTCGGTTCCGAGCGGCTGCAGGTCATACCACTGGCCATTCAGCTGGGCCTGCGGATTAAAATTAAACAAAGCCACACCGCCAAACACGTAAGGGGTATATACCGGACGATATACATAACTGCGGTCTGTCGGGAGAAAATCAAATACCAACTGGGCACTGGCCTCCGTGATAGGGGTCCGGAAGCTCAGGTTGCGTCGGTTGCGGGCCTCATTGCCGGAGATAGAGTCAGCAGCACGGGCGTATCCTTTGTAAAAACTCACCCGGGCTGTCATCAGGGGATTGAGCCGGTAAGAACCGCTGAGCTCAAATCCTGGTTTCGTAAACTGAACGGTGAAGTCGTTGTCAAGATCGCCCAGGTAATGAGTTGACCCCACCGATCCGCCTATCCGGAAATATCCGTAGCGGTACTGTGCCTGCGCGTTGCCGGAGGTCATCCAGAGCATAACTAGTACCAGAAATAGCTTCAATACCTTCATGAGAGGTAACAGTTTGATTCAGTTGATTAGTGGCAGATGCGGCTTGGACGTTGCATACAGCAATTGCATACACCTAACGCTTTTGCTTCAAAGTAAAGTATATAACCGCAGAAACCCAATCCAGCTTTTATGTACATGATGATTGAATTTTATGCGTGGTGTAAAGTTTATCAGAAAAAGTTTACTGACGGATAAGCAGTCCTGCCAGCAGCCTGTCTCCTTATCCGTATGTAACAGATACTCAAATACCCTACCTCAGTTGCGATTGTCAAGTCCCCACATAAGGCTTCTCCGGAGGTTGTCCACGTGTTTGGCGGTGGACATCCTGAGCAGGTTCACCTGAAAAGGAGCACGCCGCACGGCAATGGCCGTCCGCACATTGACCAGTTCTGTGCGGGTATCCAGAGCGATCATGGCCTCTCCTGAGCGGGATTCGATCTCAAAGGACACTACCCAGTCATCGGGGATCACGACAGGCCTGACCGTCAGGGAGTGTGGCGCTACCGGGGTGATCGCAAATGTCGCTGAACTGGGAAAAATGATCGGCCCGCCACATGAGAGACTGTAGGCGGTGGACCCGGTAGGGGTAGCCACGATGAGTCCGTCTCCCCAGTATGAATTGAGAAACTCTCCGTTGATATAGGTGTGAACCGTAATCATTTCATTGGTTTTACTCTTGTGAATCGTGAGGTCATTAAATCCGTAAGGATTTCCCTCAAATAGACCCGGCGGGTCTGATACCACAGAGAGCAGGGAGCGCTTGTCTATGCGGTACATATCCCGCATCAGCTCCTCAACAGCCGGGATCAGCTCGTGCTGTGTCACGCTGGTAAGGTAGCCCAGACGTCCAAAATTCACCCCGAGGATCGGCTTGTCAGTCGCCCCGGCAAACCGCACGGCTTCCAGGACCGTACCATCTCCCCCAAAACAAAACAGGAACTGATAGTCGGCCAGTTCCTCACGGTGTGTGAACACCGGCATGTCATCTGGCGGTAGCAGGCCAGGAGCCCGCTGGGCGAGGCGTGCGGCATACTCGTGATACAGGGCGCCATAGATACCCTTGCTTTTGAGCCAGGAAAAAAAACTGGCCAGATTTTTTACGTCGGTATTGTCCGTCACCCGACCGAAGATGGCAATTTTCATTTAATTGGGACAGTTGTATGCAGATAAAGACCTGTCTGGCCCAGGTGATTGCGCGTAAACTCCACCCGCAGCAGGGCATCATATCCCCCGATCAGGTTTAGCCCCACCCCGGTACCTGCCAGCAACTGGCGGTGTAACCAGGGGTCCTGCACGATGATACTTTTATCGGCGAGATACCCCAAGTCCATAAACGCAGTAATATACGCTCCTGCCGGGAGATATTGAAACTGCTTAAACGGAATCATCGGCAAATGTACCATCCTGAAAGAAAAGAGTGCCCACTTAAGTTCGGTTTTGGCCAGATGTAGACGGGTGCCAGCCAGCAGGTACGGCTCGTACCCCCGGATTTCTTCGCTTTGGCCCGGAAAATCTGGCTTCCCGGCGTGCAGGAGGCTTTTTTCAAACCAGGGTAGTACTTGCCCGATGGTCAGGGCATGCTGCGTCCCCCAGGTGAGGTTCCAGCGACGCCCGAGCGGTATATGCTGAGCCCAGTTGATGCCCACCCGCGTAAACACAGGTCCCCGCCCGCCCGGGCCGTGTGCCCGCAGATACAGTCCCAGCTTGTGCCCCCGCTGCGGGAATCCCCGCAGGTCCCGGGTATCATGTACCCAGCCGATCATCCACGAGGGCCATTGCTCCACCCCGCCTCGTTGTGTGAGGTACCGAAACGGCACCCCACCCGCCTCCATCTGATACAGGCTGTCTGAGACCTGATACCGCTGATACCGGGCCTCCAGGAGCAGGCTGTTGTATAATGAAAACCGCTTACGCAAGAAAAAATATCCCGCCACCTGCGTCCGCAGCGGTTCCGTAAAGAGATTTCGCCACTGAGGGACACCGGACACGGTACCCAGGATCAACTCCCGCTCCCGCGCATAGTGGAAGCCGCCCCCCACATCTGTATTCCAGCGGCGGATCAGTCCCGGTGCCTGATAGTCCAGGTCCAGCCGGGACGAAAATCCGCCTTGCAGGCCCAGGTACAGGGTTTCGTTACGCCCGGTGACATTACGCCAGGTAGCGGTCCCCCCATAGATCAGCCGACGGAGATCGCCCCGCCGAAAGGCCTGCACTATGTCATAACTGTTGCGCTCGGCCAGCCCCAGGAGCGGAGACCCGAAAATATACCACCGCTCCGGGCAGTCAAGCCGTACGGTCGTCAGCGGAGGGGTACTCAGGGTATCGGCTGTCACCTCCGTAAACAGACCCAGGTTATACACCAGGGTACGGCCCTGTGCCAGTAATGCATCCCAATCCCCGGCCAGCACTGTATCACCCACCTGAAAAGGCAGCTCACGCAGGATCACCCAGTCCCGTGTGCGGGTATTGCCGGTCAGCTCAATATGCCCCACAATCACGACCGCCGGTGGCTGAGCATACAGGGCACACGAAGTGACACCGGAGAGCAGGCCTGCCATCACCATCCATCTCCACGGGGGCGGGTGCAGACCAGGGGCCATAGTATTACATATTGAGGTATCGCAGGAGGGCGTCCAGGTTGCGGGAGTAGTCGTCCACGATCTCCTGCCGGGTATAGATACGATACACCTTGTACTGATACCGTTCAAATGCCGCAATGGCCGGAGTAGGATCTTCCAGGTTAAGCTTGAGCGTCAGGAGCATATCCCCCTCCTTGTTGAGTTCGGAAAAGTACAGGCTGAGTACACGGGCATTGGCGTCCTCGGTGATACGCCCGATCTCGGAGAGGGAGTAGCCCCGGGGCGGGATCAGGAGGATCAGCACCGAGCCGGGATTATGCAGGGCAAATAACTGCGAAAAAAACGGCAGGATATCCCGGAGGGTTATCATACCCAGGTAGTGCATATCCTCATCCAGCACCGGAAGCACCTCCAGGTGGAGCTGGCTCATGACGTCCAGCACATCGTAGATGTACCGGTCGGCCATGACATATGCACTGGGAGAGGAGATGTCACGGGCTACCCCTACCGGCAGCGAGGGGTCTGCGGCATCCAGTATATTCTCCTCCCGGATAATACCTATCAGCTTCCGGTCGTCCACAATCGGGAGCTGGGAAACTTTAAACTCATTCATCCACTCCAGCACGACACCGGTCGGGTCAGAGGACTTGACAGGTGGGATCGTGTCGCGGATCAGTTCGGCTGCGGTCATGCTGGGGCAGTTTCGATATACTTTTTGAGAAAATCTGACACGAGCTGATTGAAGTATCCGGGCTGCTCCATCATGGCCGCGTGGCCACATTTGTCTATAAAAAACAACTCAGAGCCGCGGATCAGGTAATTAAACTCATGGGCGACGCGGGGCGGGGTGATATTGTCATTGAGTCCCCAGATAAGGAGGGTAGGTACCTGTATCTGAGGGATGTCCTCCCGCATATTGTGCCGCTGGGCAGAGCGGGCGATCTTGAGGATACGCAGCGTCTTGAAGTTGTCGCTCACCACCTCAAATACCTCGTCCACGAGCTCCCGTGTGGCGGTGGCTGGCGCATAAAAGGTATACTCGACCCGCTCCCGGATATAATCATAGGAACTGCGCTTGGGAAATCCCGTCCCCATCCCGGACTCAAACAGACCTGAACTCCCGGTGAGAACCATGGCCCGCACCCGTGCAGCGTTGCGCAGGGTATATACCAGGGCGATATGTCCACCAAGCGAGTTGCCGAGCAGGATCACCTGATCTAACCCCTTGGCCTCCACAAAAGCCTCCACATACGCTGTGAGGCCCTCGACAGAGGCATCCGCATGCGTTTTGTCGTAGATGGGAATCAGCGGAATCACCACCCGGTACCGGCCGGCAAAGGCATCCAGCACATGGGTGAAGTTGCTCAGGGCCCCAAACAGGCCATGGAGCAGCAGCAATACTGGCCCTTGACCTTCTTCTACGTATTGAAACCCCTGCTCTTGTTTGATTTCCGGATTCATGCGTACATGATATAACGGTAAAGCCTGCAAATTACGCCGGGAGTGCTTACCGGACAAGTGATTGAAGCCAATTGTCCATCATTTGAAATCCGTATGTGGTACGTACTGACTCCGGATGAAACTGTACACCGGCCAAGTTATATATTTTGTGATGAATTCCCATGATTTCTTCGGCCTCAGTCTTAGCTGTCACCTCAAGACCATCCGGCAGCGAGTCCGGGTCCACCACCAGTGAGTGATACCGCATACACTCGACCGGATCCGGGAGACCGGCAAATATGGAGCGTCCCTGGTGATACACAAGGGAGGTTTTGCCGTGCATAGGTACCTGCGCCGGTACGACCCGTGCGCCCATTACCTGCGCGATGAGCTGGTGGCCCAGGCAGACACCCAGGATGGGATACTGATGGTACAGCCGGGACACCACTGGCAGCGAAACCCCACTCTGCTCGGGTCTTCCCGGCCCCGGCGAAATGATGATACCAGCCGGATCCAGGGTTATGACGTCTTCCAGCGTGATCGCATCGTGCCGCACGACATGTACCGGCCGCACACGCCGGACGAGATCGGCCAGGTTCCAGGTGAAGGAGTCATAGTTGTCTATCAGCAGGATCAATACGGTCAGGATCAGCGGATGACTTTGGGTTTTTCGGGCGCGGGTTGTCCGGGTGGTGCCTGTGGCGCTTGTTGCCCCCCGCCACTGTTGACGGTATTGATGGTCGAGTTGGCTTCGCGCAGCACGCCTGTCCCCATGGAGACGGTAGTCCCTACGAAGTCACGTACGACAGGATATAAAACCGAACCTTTTTCGTTTTCGGGCGAAGGGAATGTCACGACCATCCGCAGGACATAAAACAAAACACTCAGGGCCAGGGTAGCAACAAATCCACCCAGCAGCGCTCCCAGTGCCTTGTCAAAGCTCATATTAAACTTGCTCAACCCCTGGATGATATAACTGATGGCTGTATTAACCACCACAAAGGTCACCACAAAAGTCACCGCAAAGCTGACCACCTCTACCATTTCAGCCTGAAGGTTGAGCCGGAGGTTGTCGAGGAGGATATTGCGGGTGATGCTGCGGTACCGCAGGGAGACAAAAAGCGCTGCTGCGATGGTCACCAGGGTAGCGCCCCGTTTGATCACCCCTTGCATAGCCCCTCTGTACGCGCCAAACCCGATCACGGCGGCGATCAGTATATCGAGCGGATTGATGGTATAACCAGGTCCCATGATAGTATGCGTGGCTGTAGCCAGTTATGAAACACCTAACAATAAAAACTCAGGAGAGCAATTTTTTGACCATTTCAGAGACTACCTTGTTATCAGCCTGTCCGGCCAGCGCCTTGGAAGCAGCTCCCATTACCTTGCCCAGGTCTTTGAGGGAAGTAGCCCCGGTCTCCTCAATCACCGCCTTAATACGGGCCTCCAGTTCAGGGCCTTCGAGCTGCTTGGGCAGATATCGCTCAATGACCGCCAGCTCTTCACTTTCTTTATCTGCCAGGTCCTGCCGGCCATTCTGCTGAAACTGCTCCATCGCATCCCGCCGTTGCTTGACCTGCTTCTGGAGGATACGTATCTCATCAGCCGCGCTGAGTGCCGGGTCAGTACGGCCCTCGGCTGTTTCTTCTACCAAAATAGCTGCCTTGATGGCACGCAGGGCGCGGAGTGCCCCCTGGTCTTTGGCTCGCATAGCGTCCTTGATGTCGTGATCTATCGTAACTTTTAGGGGCATAGCAGTAGGGGTATCGGAGAGAATGGTGGCAAAAAAAGCTGGTACAAATATAATAATATCCGGACGATACGCCAATCCCGTCATCAGCGCAGCCTCCTGCCAGCAGCTCTGCCGGGGAGGGCAGGAAATCAAACTCTTTTCATGCGATTTCGTTTATACGTTTAGCTATATTTGTAGCAGGAACTTAATATGATGTTTAACCCCTGATCTGATATGTATCCACGTGAACTGACCGCCCCTATGGCTGCCGAACTGGCCAATGCTGGTTTTGAGGAGCTGCATACATCTGAAGAGGTGACCTCTGTCCTGAGCGCATCAGAAGGTACTACCCTGCTGGTAGTCAACTCTGTATGTGGCTGTGCAGCCGGAAGCTGCCGCCCCGGGGTGATCGCATCCCTCCAGGGTGAAGTACAGCCAGACCGGCTGGTGACTGTATTTGCCGGTGTGGACACGGAGGCTACCAAAAAAGCCCGCGAGTTTCTGCTCCCGTATCCTCCCTCCTCTCCTGCCATTGCCCTCTTCAAAGATGGAGAGCTCGTGCACATGATCGAGCGGCACCATATTGAGCGCCGTCATCCTGAGATGATTGCGGCCAACCTCCAGGCTGCTTACCAGGAGTTTTGCGGCAGCCAGACCCTGGCCTGACCTGCATTTGAGGCTTACGCAGCAAAGGCTGCTCCTGTCAGGGGCAGCCTGTTTTTTATGGTTGATCATACTGACCAATACCTTAAAAGCCTTTTTCTCCCACCAAATGCCTCTCCACCTAGCACCCGTCGCGTCTTAATGCGAAAAAATTCCTCCCGTAGAGGGGAGTGGCTGCCGATAAGGTAGCGGCGGGGTAGGCTACAAGTCCCCGACCAGGTACCCGTCATCCTGGGCCGGGGTCTCCTGCATCACCCGACATGATTGTTTCGCGGCAGGAGACCCCGGATCAGGCGTATTCTTCGCGGCCCGGGGACCAGCAGGCGCAGACATACGCCGTAGCGAAAAGGCTCCCCTACCCCTAGTGCCAACTTCCGACATCACCAGGGGCTGCCCCATCTCTGAGACAGCCCCCGGTGCTACGTACGGCCTGTGATGCCCTACCTACTCATACTCCCCCATCCAGGCCTGCCCATCCGGGAGGCGGATCAGCGCCAGCCGGAAGTCCCGGTAAAACAACCGGTCGCCCAGATACCGGGTAAACCGCATCTGGGTGATCATCCAGCCCCCGCCTGGGGAGATACTAAGGTGTTGATAGGTCTGATTGATACAGCGGCTGACCTCGGGTACGGCTATCGTGTGTACACCTGTCGTTAAGTCTGTTTTCCAGATATGGAATGGCGCACCATATATATGGCCTGAAACATGTATTTGCCCAATCGAGTATAAATACCTCCCATCTGGACTTAAACACATCCCCTGATGTTCAGCTAACCTAAACGGGATATTGAGTATTGGTGTTACTTGCTTGGTACCCAAGTCAACGACTCCAATACCGGAACCGATGCCACAAATAATGTTATCTCCGCTTTTATCCCACATGACATTGGCAATCAGCGTACCAGCTAGCGGCAAACTATCCTGAATATCCCCTGTAGCTGATGCGATCCATATCCCTTTGTCCTGAACATTAAAGGCTATCCTGCTTCCGTCTGGACTATATCCGGGTCTTGTATAAAATGGAGAACCCGATACCGCAGGCCATACCGGTGGGGTGATCAGCCGCACCAGGTCGTCACCACTGACATGGATACGCCAGATCGCTCCATAAGACGAAAATACCAGGTGCCCACGAGGCCCCCAAGAGGCAGAGCCAGCCACCTGTGATGCCAGAAACCGGCGCTCGCCGGTACAGAGATTCAGGTACCAGAGGGATACATTGGTGTAGTCCGTGCCTGGCATCCGGAGGTAAGCGACCTCACAGGAGTCCCAGGGATTAAAGACTGGTCCCAGTTCACTCACATCATCCCATACCTCAGGGCAGCCATCCAGGTTGCCACAAATGACCGGCCAGAGGGCCGTCTGGCAGGTATCATATATCCTAAATCCCGTTGCACCAGGCCAGGGCAGGGTGCCAATCTCGTAGATATCGCCGGGACCGGGAAAGGTCCCCCCAACCGTAGGCACAAAAGCAGCAGTCACGGTATCTGCGCTGAGCGTATCGCCGGGGACCGGATCAGGATCAGGGGGGATCACTTCGGGGGGGCGCTGGCAGGCAGTAAGGGCCAGGATGGCTCCGGCCAGTATGATACATACAGTACGCATGGTATGTCAGTATTTGATGATGCGGTGAAATGACTGCGATTCTCCTGTTCTAACACAAATCAGATACGTGCCGGGGGGCAGTTGTGCCATGGGCAGATCGGTATAGGTAGTACCAGAAAGCCATCGTGTCGGTGCTGATCGGTACAACTCTTTACCCGTGATATCCAGCAGGCTGTAATAGCTGTTCATCGGACTTGGTAGGGTTACCGATAAGGTACTCTGATTATGAGTAGGATTAGGATACACCTGTACATCAGCAACCTCTTGTAAGGATTCATTTGCGAGTCCTCCACCTGTGTTCTGGACCAGAACGGAGTATGCCAGTACCGGATTGATATTAGCTCCTTTGGGGAGGGTGTAAGTTTTGCCCTGATAAGGCACCCTGAAAAAGTATCCGGTTACGGTACCATTTTGCGCGGTAGCTGTTACAGAAATCTGATCTTCAGGCTCGACAGGGACTGCCCCGGTACCAGCCGTGTATCCCCATAAATTAGAAGCACTGTTGCGGGCCCAGTATCCCGGGCGACTCGCACCGGGTCCGATAGTAATCAGGCTGGTACCAGCAGGCAGGTTGTGCTGTACTGTAGCGACGTATTTATAAATCTCAACATTGGCGTACACCCCGGCTGGTAGTGTGGTGCCCGACGTAAATACGCCAGGATACACATATTCATCAGTAAGGGTAATCTGGGCATTGTTACTGACAAGCTGCGCAGTCAGGGGGCTGGGAGTGACCTCGTAATGATAGATACCCTTTACGCCTTTTTCCAGCAGTTGGATACTTGCATACGCATCAAGAAACCCCCAACCTGACTGGTCATCATACCCTATTGCATATGGAGATCCGGTTTTATCAACCGCCCCATACTCCAGCAGATGTTCTGCGTCCTCGGGTGCCAGCGTCAGGTCGTCATAACAATAACTCTGGATAAGGGCTACTACCCCAGTCGCATGGGCTGCTGCCGCCGAGGTCATGGCAAAATATCCATATTGATTTTGACTACTGAAAATATCTAGACTCCGAATTAGGTCATAATCAATACCTTGGTATTTTGCATAAGCTCTGCTGGGAGCTAGTATATCCATACTCTGGGCGTAGTATGAAATATATGTATCCCCATGAATAGGAAATAAGCCACTTCTGTCGCCTTCATGATTTGCTCCTCCTACACTAATTCCCCAGTCGTCTCGAAAAGAAGCTGGATACGTTGGATCAGTTGCAATAAATGTTAAACTCGGATCCTTATTACCCCGCGCATTTACCATGATAATGCCTGCCTTAAAAGCTGTCCTGACAGCATCTTGGAGGATTTTCACACCTGCTGGATCTAATGATTGCATGCCTTGTGTTTCATTTGAGAAACCCCAGCTATTGTTCATGATGGTAAATAATGGCGTAGTGCCTGGCCCTCCAGTTGCCGAAAACATAAGTGCACTGGCCGCATCAGAAAAAGCGATGACTCCTACTGCGTTAGCTATCTGCATAGACATCAGGTGTACTCCATCCATAGGCGGTAAGTCTGAGACGCCGCCCCCTGCTATACCAGCTATTCCTTTGTCATTATTGCGCAGTGCCGCAATAATCCCAGCCACCTTGGTGCCATGATCGCCTGCAAATTGTCCCGGTGTAGTAATAGGCGTAGGTGGTGATGTAAAAAATGAATATCCCCCATCTACTACGGACCCGCTGATACCGCCATAACTACCCCCGCCACCCAGGTCTTCGTGGTTGGCCTTGATCCCATCGTCCAGTACTCCTACGACTACCTCAGGCCGACCCAGCGGGGCATCACCCATAAATAACCAGGCATCATCTACTTTAATATTCCCATTTGGGAATTGTAATGAGGTGTATAACGAACGCTGGTTAGGCCATAGGGGATCGCCTAGTACCTTACCGGTCAGGTTAACTGTAGCCCTGACAAGCAGGTTGTCACTGATCGTATTAAGGCTATCTGCCCATATTTTCTCCTGATAAATCGTCTCTATCAGGCTATAATCCAGCTTTAATACCAGATCAGCCCATACAGGAGGCAGAAAATACGGACTACCTGTAGTCGTGTAGGCTATTGTATCCAGGGTAGTGAGGTGTGGATGAATCTTAAAAATCCGCCATGCACCTGTATTACTTCCTGCATTTAGTTTTTGATATAAGAGGCTGATCAGTGCATTGTCTGAAATAACCTCTTCAAACGAACCATATATTTTGTCGGGGTTGTTAATAAAAGTTGTCTTGAGAACCTGGGGTGAAAAACGTACAACAAGCTCATTTTTAACATGTTGATATTTCCCGAGGCTATCCTGATAAACATCAATACCCCTTTCCCACAGCCCATACGTCAACAGCTTATATCGGTTTGTCCCGGCAATGGCCGTCACGCCCGCCACCGACACCTGCCCGGCGCTGGGCACACGCAGCACGAGGGGGTGGTCGCCGGGGGTGATCGTGTGGGGGTAGGCTTTGTACCAGCGGGTGGTCCCGGCGGCGTCGTAGCTCAGGGTCACGATCTCGGTCTGGGTGCCGGTATATAGCTCGCCGGTCACGATGAGGTGGCCGTCGGGGCTGAGCTGGAGGTCTTTGGCGATGCCGGACTGGCCGGGGGCGTTGGGCAGTTTCTGGGCCCAGGCTTCGGTGCCGGTAGGGGTGTATTTGATCACGGTGTACTGGGACTGGGTAGCACTCTGGGCGGTGTATCCGGCTACATAGACGTTGCCGGTGGGGTCTATGTCGAGGGCGGTGCCGCCATCGTGCAGGGCGGGGGTGCCGTGGGTGGCGATCCAGACGGTCTGGAAGCCGGTGTCGAGTTTGACGGTGCGGATGTCGGTGTAGCCGCCGTTGGAGACGGCGGTGCCGGTGATATAGGTATTGCCCTGGGCATCCTGGGCCAGGTCGGCGGGGCTGGTCAGGGAGAGGCTGTTGTTTTGGGTGACGGTGGTTTTCTTGAGGGCCCCGGCGGCATCGTACTGGAGGGTGAGGTAGTCCCAGTCGGCGGTGCTCTCGCCGCTGCCGCCGGTGAGGGTCAGCAGGCCATTGTTGGCGCGTACGATCTTGACGGCTACATCGTCGAGTCCGGCCCGGTCGTAGCGGCGGGTCCACTGGAGGACGCCGGTCTTGCTGTACTTGAGGGTGGCGTAGTCGAGTCCGGTCGCAGTGCCGGTGCTGCTGCCGGTGATGTAGAGGTTGCCGGTGGGATCGGCGATGAGGTCGGTGGCGAGGTCGTCGCTGGCACCGGGACCGTCGTAGGTACGGGACCAGTTGAGGGTGCCTGCGGCGGCGGTATAGCTCAGGATGAGGTAGTTGCCGGTCTTGCCGGTGCCGCTGTAGGTCACACCGCAGACATAGACATCACCAAAGGCACTGAGGACGATGCTGGTGCCGTAGTCATCGGCGGTGCCGGTGTGATTGTAGGTTTTTTGCCAGAGGAGGTCACCGCCGGGGCTATACTTGGCGACGAGCAGGTTGATGCCCTGGGTGGCGGAGAGGTTATTGCCGGTGAGGTAGACGTTGCCGGTGGCATCGGTACGGGTGGAGGTCCAGGCGACGGAGGGGTCGGGCTGGCCGAGGGTATCGCTCAGGGTGAGGTTCACGAGGGTCTGGGCATTAAGGGTGGACAGGCTCAGCCGCAGGAGCAGGAGGCAG
>JANRLQ010000052.1:0-8146 GCA_033762375.1 Bacteroidia bacterium | reverse complement strand
GAGGACTCTGCTATCCCGGAGGAATGGGGGATTATGTTCAACAATATCGAGAATACCGGCAACCCCTGGGGTATGCCCTCTGCAGACCGGTTTGCCTGGGCTGAGCAGAATGGATGATCAACCGTGTCACTTTGTCCAGCAAACGTGACGAATAGGCCTATATAAATTGACGATCTTGTAGTCAATCTACTGGATCATGCCATGAGTGGCATGTTCAGACAGGCGAATTGTCAACGCTATATATTTCTATGAAAAAAAGCTGGATACTGTTCATCGGCTGGCTTGTGGCCAGCCTTCCTGTCTCGGCACAGGCACCCGGATATACCGTCGGTGACCTGCCGCTGGACTCCCTCAAGTCGCAGTATGTGGCGATGCAAGTTGTAAGCTGCAGGCGATACATCGCTTCCCGTAATGTGCGGGAGTATCATATCAGCCTGTATCATCACGCACTGAGTGAGACGCCTAAGCCCTATGTTGGCCCTCATAATTTACGTAATTTATTTGTTCCCTACGTATTAAAGGCTCCCGACCAAACATGGGTAGAAACCCGTGGTTATCTGGATGCTTTAAACCTCATGTACACCCTCGGGTGGGAGTTGAAGGAGAGTATGATGCCGTCCGCTGGTGAGAATGTTCATGATCTGTCTGGCATCGTGTTTATCTTGCAGCGCCGGGAGTAAGTTATAACCACAGGCAGGCATTGCCAGCAACTGCGCCTGCTGTTGCCTGATGCGGACTTTATGCTGCGCATCTTTCTCGTTATTCACGGTTAACCCTGCACATGATGAAAACAAGTTGGCTGATTCTGTTAGCCCTGGCCACCTATATGCCGCTCGCCGCCCAGCGCGGACCCTATATCGGAGTGGTACCCCTTGACTCCCTTGCAGGACAGTATCTGCAGATGAGCCTGATTTCTTGTTACAGGCAGGGGCATTTTGAGCTGCATATACAGCTGCATCACGGTCTATCAGTACCCCGTGCACGCGCATCCACGCGCCCACATGCCACCAACGGCATCCGGGATACCTATATCCTGAAAACTTCCGGCGGTGAGTGGATAACAGTTTCCAATCATATCGCGGCCCTGGACCTGATGTACCAGCTCGGATGGGAATTATACGGAGACCCGCCCCGGGCCGGGTCAGGTGTTTATATGCTCAAGCGGCGCCCTGTGAGCAGTCGCTGACCCTGCCCCCAACCATCCGGCACATAACCTGCACGGCAGTTTCTCCGTACACGTGGCAGGCTTCCGAACGCGTCATCACCCCTGCGCATAATGGAACCTGTATTTTTTTACGTATGAGCTATATGAACAGCCGTCATGATCACAGGAAAAGAGCTGGTGGCGCTGGGGTACAAACCTGGAAAATGGTTTAAGGAGGCCCTGGCCCATATCGAGGCACATCAGCTTTCAGGTATCGCCCTGGTGGAGTACCTGGAGCAGTTTAAGGCTCCGCCTGTACAGGCACTGCACGCACAGCCTGTACCCTTTCACCAAAACATTGTTGCGGATACGCCTGCGGAGCAGCACAATATTGACTATGTCGTGCAGTCCATGCGCCTGCTCATGCGCACGCCTACGGTCGTAAACGGGGCGATCATGCCCGACGCTTGTCCGGCAGGTCCCCTCGGGACCATCCCGGTCGGCGGGGTGGTCGTGACCCGCAATGCCATTCACCCGGGGATGCACAGTGCTGACATCTGTTGTTCTGTCCTGCTCACCAACCTGGGCAAGGTGGACCCGCGTACGGTGCTGGATACGGCCCAGGCTGTGACCCACTTTGGGCCGGGCGGACGTACGCCCGACAAACAAATGGACCTCCCGGACAGCCTGCTGAGGGAATTCCAGCAAAACCCGTTTCTCAACTCCAGCAAAAGCCTTCAAATGGCTGCCCAGCACCTCGGCACCCAGGGCGATGGGAACCATTTTTTGTATGTGGGCATCTCCCGTCATACAGGTGATACGGTTGTCGTGACCCACCACGGTTCGCGCGGAGTGGGGGCGAGGCTGTATGGTGCCGGTATGAAAACGGCTGAGCGGTACCGGACCCAGCTTTCACCGGAGACCGCCCCCGCCAATGCCTGGATTCCGGCTGATACGGAAGATGGTCAGGCCTACTGGGCTGCGCTCCAGCTCGTCCGGCAGTGGACCAAACTCAACCACACCGTCCTCCATGATGCCATCCTCCGGCGGCTGCGGGTAGCGGGACAGGACCGGTACTGGAACGAACACAATTTCGTCTTCCAGGATGGAGACCTGTATTTTCACGCCAAGGGTGCGACCCCCCTGGACCCGAAGTTTATGCCTGACATCACCGGGCCGCGTATCATCCCGCTCAACATGGCACAGCCCATCCTGATCGTGGAAGGGGAGACCACGGCACACAACCTGGGTTTTGCGCCGCACGGGGCGGGCCGTAACCTGAGCCGGTCCCAGCACAAACGCAACCGCGCCGGGATGACCCCGGAAGCTATTTTTGCGGAAGAAACCCAGGGCATAGATGCCCGGTTTTACTGCGGGACGATTGATATCTCAGAGCTGCCCAGCGCCTACAAAGATGCAGAAGCTGTCAAACGACAGATACATGCATTTGACCTGGCAGAAGTCCTGGACGAGATCATGCCCTACGGCTGCATCATGGCTGGTGACTGGGATGCAGATGCTCCCTGGCGGCGGAAAAAGAAGTAATAACCCGGGATACATATTGCCTGTGAGCGGCGGCCAGCAAAGCCGTCGCTCCTATTATAATTATAATTGCGCTTCAATTTCCTCCGGACGCATATAGTTTTGGGCCCGGCCTGCCTGCTCCAGCAGGGGCCTGACGATACGGGCCCAGGTCAGCAATTGCCAGCCGAGGTTGTGATCAATGGTGGTCTGATCGGTCTGGCGCTCCATGCGGATCACATAGTTTCGGGAGGTGCCATAGCGGATGCCCAGCGTCACGATACCCCAGCGGCGCTGGGAGATATAATCCAGGGTATGTCCCAGTTCATGCCCTATTACCCCGATCTGGGCGTTGTAGGGTAAATTTTCCTGCATGCCCAGGACATATGGCTCTGGTACTTCTATGCTGATGCGAACCTGATAATGGCGGCGTAAGGGGGCACGTATCAGGGTACTGATTTGGGGTTGTGAACTGTGTGCCGTCTTTTGTCTGCATAATACAAACTCAATGGCAACCTCCCGAAGCTCCGGATAGTGTGACAGCGCCCGTAATGTCTGGAGTTCGATGCTCGGGGGGATTGTTTTGTGTGCCCCGAAGGCTGTCCGCAGGGAGTCCAGGATCAGGCTATCAGCCACCCGGTCGTACGCGCGGCACACAGGGGGCAATTGTCCCCACAGCAACAGCGGGATTACCCCTGCTGCCAACAGGCAAATCCGTTTCATATCACAATATCATTGAAAAAATTGGCTTAATTTGTATCAATGGCAATATATTGGAGGAGGACAACGGCCCGGTAGCGGTTGTTACGCGGACGTTTATTATGCCACCCCAAACACGCCCCCGTCATAACGGGCCTGACCGTTATGTATACTGATCAAAGGACTGTACCTACCCTAATCTTCACCCATGTCCTCCCTTCCACATACCCGCCTCTGCAACCAGCAGGTCGCAGCGAGCCGCTTCAGCAGCCCTGCCGGACTGGTCGCCTGGATGGGTGCGATGCAGGCCCAGGATTATCCGATGGTGAGGTGGGCCGTCGGCCTGCGGGTACCAGGGGCGACCGAAACCACGATCCATGAAGCCCTGGCCCGGGGTGAAATCCTCCGCACCCATGTCCTCCGACCTACGTGGCACCTGCTGGCTGCAGCGGACATCCGCTGGATGCTGGAACTCACCGCCCCGCATATCCGGTCCGCTAACCGCGCCCGTATGCAGGAACTGGAGCTGACACCCGAAGTCCTCTCCCGGAGTCGCGCCCTCATCGAAAAAAACCTGCGGGATGGACACCACCTCACCCGCCAGGACCTGATGCAGGCGCACGAACAAGCAGGTATCCCCACCCAAGACAACCGCTCCGCTCACCTGATGATGGCCGCCGAGCTCGACGGCCTGGTATGCAGCGGCATAGACCAGGGCAACCAGCAGACCTACGCCCTGCTGGAGGAGCGGGCGCCTCATGCCCGTACGATGCCCCGCGAGGAGGCCCTGGCCGAACTGGCACTGCGTTACTTCAGGAGTCACGGCCCTGCTACCCTCCGGGATTTTATCTGGTGGTCAGGTCTGCCAGTGGGAGACGCACGCCACGCCCTGGAGATGGTCAAGCCGAGGCTGGTCGCTGTCCCACAACATACGGATACCGGCTGGATGGATGCGGAGCATCAAACGACCCAGGGAGATCCGGCGGGTTTGTACCTGCTGCCCGCATTTGATGAGTACCTTATCAGTTATCAGGACAGGTCTGCCATCCTGCCCCCCGAGCATTTTCAAAAGGCGGTGTCCAGCAATGGGGTCTTCCGCCCGATTGTGGTGGTGGACGGGAAGATCAGGGGACTCTGGACCCGAAGCTTCAAAAAAAACCAGGCTGTGGTCGGCATACAACTCTTTGACACCGACGACCCGGCTATCCGTGAGCTGATACGAGAAAAAGCGAAGGAGCTGGGCGCCTTTTGGGGGAAGGAAGTGGTGGTATGAGGTCATCAGCAGCAGAAACCGGACAGGCTCAGGACCCAGATATCAGGGTGAGGCGCAGCTTTTCGATATGCTCAAGAGACAAACCCGTAATGGCAGCAATCACCCTATCTTCTAAGCCTGCGGTTATCGCATTTTTTGCAATTTCAATCTCACGCTCTTCAACGGCAGTTTCAAGCGCACTCTTAAGGTCGCGGTACTGGATCAGACTTTGCTCGTACCTGTCCCGCTGCTCAGGACTCAGGTTGGCAAGTCCTGCTTCCTGAAAGGCTTTTTGGAAAATAGGTTCATTCAAAATGGCGGGGATGTGATCAATGCCTGAATCCGAATTCATATACGTTGCCATCTGGTATTATACTGCAAAAGTGGAGCCGGGTAAGCATTTATCAGTCTAATATACCCAGCCCGGATCAGCTTTGCAAATGCCGACACCCCGGCGGCACGTATCCCCGGACATGAGACGCCAGCCGGGCTTCAAGCTGGCCCGGTTGGCAGCCGCTATGGCAGCCCGTCTATTTCCGGTGGATATACCAGGCCCAGGCGATCAGCACAAATTGCATCGGAAGGCGGATCAGCGCCGTCTCATGGCTCCCGATGGCCGGATCGTCTCTGAATACATCCCAGATATGCAGCGGCAGGAAAGCCAGCATCATCACCAGGATACCCAGCGTGGCCCAGTGCCGGGTCGCAGGGATAAACACCCCGATCCCGCAGGCCAGCTCAGCGATACCCGCCACGATATTAACCAGGTCGGCAGGCAAAAAGTCCGGGATAAACCCGGCGTACATCGCGGGGGTGGTAAAATGGCCGATACCACCCAGGATCATAAAGACCCCAAATAAAAAGGTCAGCCCGAGTTTTACATACTGCATACAAGCGAGGTAGGTGAATGGGTAAAGACAAAGCTGCTTTTAACCGGAGCCAGGCGTAAAAAGGTATGACTCCGCTTATCTGGGCCTAAGATACATCAAAAATCCCCCTCCCGCCGCGAGCGGAACCTCAAGAGTAGTCCCCTGCTGCACCGTCAGCGTCTTCAGCACATAGTCGCTGGCGTAGCGGTCGGCGTTGAGGCCGTCCTGGCAGAGGGTTGCCTCAAAGGTCTGACCCGGAGGCAAAAAACTGAGGGGGAAAGAAACCGTACGCGCCGTGTCATCATTCAGGGCTGCGATCACCCAGTCGCTGCCCTTGCGGCGGGCAGATACGAGATAGTCGCCCAGCCGGGCGGCGGGGATGAGTGTTTCGTCCCAATGTGTCGGAACGCGGCCCAGCAGCTCCATAAACGCAGGCTCCTGAAAGCCCGTGGAAGGATTTCCGCTGAAAATCTGGATCGGGCTGTCATATACAGCAAACATCGCCAGCTGGTGGCAGCGGGTGCCCTGGGACATAACCTTGCCCCAGATAGGCCGGAATGCGCCCTTGTTGGCATTGTCGAGCAGGCCTGGCTCATAGTCGAGGGGGCCACTGGTCATGCGGATAAAGGCCGTCAGCACGTTGTGCTCCGGGGTGGCTTTTTCGCTCCAGGCGTTGTACTCTGAGCCGAGCACCCCTTCGCGGGTAATGGCATTGGGCCAGGTGCGCTCAAATCCGGCGGGTTTGAAGGAACCGTGAAACATACACATGATCTGTTTCCGGGCGCAGGCCTCAGCCACACGGTGGTGAAAATTGACCATCGGCTGATCGTCGCGGTCCATAAAATCGGTCATGATAAAGTCCACTCCCCATCGGCTGAACTGGTCCAGGGCGGGCTCCAGTTGCCGCTCCAGGGTATGTGCCAGGGTCCACATGCTGAGTTTGATCCCCTGCTCCCGGGCATAGCCGGCGATTTTTTCCATATCGAGCGCAGGGTTGATCTTAAACAGGTCTTTGACATCCGACCAGCCCGCATCCATCATAATACGCTCTAACCCAAATCGTTTGGCGAAATCAATGTAGTACAGATAGGTCTCGGTATTGATGCCGGCCTTAAAGGGCACGTTGTACAAGGCGATATTGGTGATCCACTCATCGGTGCCCTGCCCGGGCCGCACCCAGGACCAGTCGTCCTGCAGCGGACTCGGCGAGGCCAGGCGATAGACCAGGTCGGAAGCAGGCAGGAGCTGGTCCGATCCGATGAGGAAAACCCGCCAGGGAAACGAACGTTTGCCGCGGGTTTTGGCGAGGTAGGGCGCACGTTCGGTTACGATTTTCTGGGGAAACTCTCCCTCCGCCAGCCGCTCACTGAGGGGATACCCGGCAAAAACGCCCCCGATCACGCCCTGCTCCGCCCGCAGAAACATCCCCGGGTAGTCTATCAGGTCGGACTCCGTGATGACCAGGTTCAGGTTGTCCCGGACTTGCAGCAGCACCGGCGAAAACATCAGTGCCTCCACAGGCACCTGGTCCAGGGGCATCACCTGGTAGGGTTCCTCAAAACTGGTATGAAAGAGGTCGGCGTTATCGCGTTTGGCCACCGCCGGAAAAATCATCGTACCCTGCTGATTGGCAGGCCGATAGGCGGCAGTTTCGCCTGTCACTACGAGGCTGTCAGGTCCATCGGCCAGGAAACGGTAACTGATACCATCGTTATAGGCCCGGAACTGGAGGGACATGCCTTTTTTGAAGGTGAGTGTCAGCTCGTTATACACATCGGGGATGCGGCTGCGCTTTTGGGACACCGGAGGCAGGAGGGTATCTGCCACGGAGCGGGTACGGCTGCCCGTGAGTGCCAGGCTGGCAGTATTCAGCCGCTCATCCGAAAAACGCATCCCGATGTCTGAAGGGCTGAGCAGGAGGCTGTCGCGGTGGTAAATGGCAAACCGCAGCGCGGGCTGGGTCTCCACTTCGCAGCGCAGGACTCCGTCAGGAGAGCGGAGCGAGCGGGTTTTCTGTGCCAGGCCCATACCCGGCACGAGCAGCAGCCCAAACCATATCAGCCCATGTTGCAGGTAGGTATTTGTCTTGCCCATAGCGCATGTTGGGGAGTGAAAGTATGCCCCGGATGCCGTTTGGGGGCATAGGCAAGGTAGGGAAATGTTTTGGAGGGTGCAAGGTGGGGGGGCTCACTCCGGGCAGAAGTCAGCAGGATAAACGTTTCAGTCTTTCGCCGTGGGAGGGTGATTATTCCTTGTCACGGAGATATTCCTGCGAAAAGCCGCCAACTTTGGTATGTGTCAAATAGTCATTTAATATCCAATCTTCAACATCTGTGATCAAAATAACTACCTCGTCCCCATACTTCAAATGTTGAATAATCTCCGGATCATTGGCAAGTTTGCCCATGAAGTATTTACCATCAAAGTCTGTTACAGCCGCCCACATGTGCTCACATAAAGAATTTTCTTGAAATTTTGACTTTACAAAGTATTGAAAAAATGAATCATTTTTTTGTGCCCTTAGAGCATGTTTGGGACGTTCAAGAGGCTAATCTGTTCAAAATGATCGTGGCAAAAGCGAGTTGTACGAAGAGGGCGTGTGTAGCAGGTATTTTTTCATAATCGCGGGTCAGTCTTCGGAAAAAATTGAGCCACCCAAAT
>JANRLQ010000051.1:0-5663 GCA_033762375.1 Bacteroidia bacterium | reverse complement strand
CTTCTACGAGGCCTACCTGCAAGCCTCACATGTTGTCTGTGACAGCCGTATCCTGCTGATCGCCGCCCGTCTGCTGGGATGGCCTGTGGCTGACCAGATCGCGGGTGCAGACCTCCTGCCTGCCTGGTGTCAGGCACATGGAGACGATCCGGGTGTGCGGGTGTTTTTATTGGGGGGAACTACTGCGGATGCCGCACAGCGGGCTGCCAGTCACCTGGATACGCTGGCCGGTCGGCCTGTGGTCTGCGGTGTATTTTCGCCTCCCAGGGGTTTTGAAGGTGATGCATTCCAACTGGCTCATATACAGCAGCTTATACGGGATGCTGATGCTACCGTGGTAGCGGTAGGGGTAGGCGCCCCCAAACAAGAACTCTGGATCACCCGCCATCGGGCTCTTTTTCCGAATGTCAAACTCTGGATGGCCGTAGGAGCCACCATTGACTTCCTGGGTGGATACCGTCGCCGGGCACCGGTCTGGATGACCCGTGTGGGACTGGAGTGGGCCTATCGCCTGGTGCAGGAGCCTGGACGCCTCGCCCGCCGCTATCTGCTGGATGACCTGCCCGTACTCGGCTGGCTCCTGCTCCAGCGGCTGGGACTGTACCGTAACCCCTGGTCCTCATGATATGCCTATGAAGTCACTTTTTCACCTGACACCAGCGGCGCACCGTTTACCGGCTGCACCAGCCCCCGACTGGACCTTGTTTCTGGATCGGGATGGGGTGATCAACCATGCCGGAGAAGGCCAATACATCACCCGTCCCGAAGATTTTGTTTTTCTGCCGGGGGTACCGGGTGCCATAGCCCGCCTGAGCCAGTGGTTTGGGCGTGTCATCGTGATCACCAATCAGCAATGTGTCGGCAAAGGGCTGATCTCTCCGGAGGCGCTTGACCTGCTGCACCAATACATGACGGCAAGCCTGACCGCAGCCGGCGGACGTATAGACCGGGTGTATCACTGCCCCCATCTGGCTGCTGCCGGGTGTACCTGCCGCAAACCCTTGCCGGGTATGGTATTACAGGCCGCTGCCGATGATCCGCATATTAACTTCAGCAAGGCCGTATTTGTCGGAGATGCCCTCCGGGACCTGCAAGTGGGCCGGAGCCAGGGCATGGTCACGGTGTTTATTGCCCCACAGGTGCCTGATGATGAAGTACGGCCCTGGGCTGATGCTGTATTCGCAGGACTGCCGGAGCTGGCAGACTGGGTGACAGGGCGATAGATAAAGATTGGGTGTCCCATTAGCCATATCCGTGTATGTCTTCTCCTGCCCTGCTGATCCTGACCTCACAACTCCCCTGGCCTCCGGTCAAGGGTGGAACGGGTGTGAGCTGGCGGCTCATCTCCTACCTGGCGACACAGTTTGAGGTCACCTTATGCACCCTCCTCAAAGGTGATGACAGCCGCCACGAAGCCGAATTCCGGCAGCAGCTTACCCTCGCCGATTACGTCAGTGTGCCTTGTGATATTCCCCGCAGCCCTGGGGTCGTGCTCCGGAGTTATCTCAGCGGCAGGCCCGTGAACCTGGTCCGCAACTGGCACCCTGACATGGCAGCGGCTGTATCGGCGAGACTCCCAGCTGCCAGTTGTGTGCTGATAGATCACTACGAGATGTGCCAGTATGTACCGGACACTACCCCGAGTCCGGTGGTCCTGCACGCCCACAATGCAGAGTATGTCATGTGGGCACGGTACGCAGCCATCAGCCGGCATCCCTTGCGCCGGGTGGTCACCTGGATGGAGAGCCTGCGTATCCGGGCAGCAGAAGCCCGGTATTGTCGCCAGACAGATACCGTACTGGCTTTCCCGAATGATCGCGAAGCGCTGATCCGCGTGGCAGGTCCCCGTGCCCATATCGTCGAGATACTGCCCGCAGCTGATGATCAGGCCCTTGAACTGCCTGATATCCAGTGGGAAAATACCCGCCCGGCGCTTATGTACGCTGGCACCCTGACCTGGGAGGCTAATATTGACGGGTTGCTCTGGTTTGGGGCGAATGGATGGCCTGCGCTTAAGGGCCTGCTGCCCGATATCACCTGGTATCTCTGTGGCAGCCAGCCAGATGCGCGGCTGGTACAGATGGCTGCCGGTGACCCTGCCATTGTGCTGACGGGTTTTGTAGAGGACCTGGAGACATATTATGGGCAGTGCCGGGTGATGATCGCGCCGCTGCGGTTTGGGAGTGGTGTAAAGCTCAAAGTGCTGAATACCCTCCTGCGAGGGTTGCCGATTGTGACAACCCCGATCGGGACAGAGGGTTTGCCGGTGACTCCGGGGGTACACCTCGCGGAGGCCGACAACATGGCTGATTTTGTAGCAGCAACCGTACGGCTGATACAGGATCGGGCGCACTGGGAGGCTGTCCGGGATGCATCCCGGACGCTGGGCCGGGAGCGGCTGAGTGCCGGGCCACAATTGGCTAAGGTCCGGGACGTGATACAGCAGCTCATATCAGCATCTGCCAATACCCAGAAAATCTGAAAAAAATAAAACCTGCATTAAACCTGCTGCCTATTTTCCGGTCCATCATTCAATGACAGCCGCAGAGGAAAAACTACTGACAGGACAACTTCAAAGCCCGGAGCAGCAGCGTCAGGCTTTTGATCAGGTGGTGCGCAAGTACCAGCGGGTGCTGTATTATCATATCCGCCGATTGGTCGTATCACATGATGACGCAGATGATGTCCTGCAGAATACCTTGCTCAAGGCCTGGAAAAACCTGGGATCCTTTCGGGGAGATGCTTCTGTCAAAACCTGGCTCTACCGGATTGCGACCAATGAGTCCCTGACGTATCTGGAGCAAAAAAAACGAAGATACCATCAGGACGTAGAAGGACTGGAAAACGACCTCAGGCACAGCCTGCAGGGAGGTGCGTATATCAACGGCGATGAGTTGCAGCTCAAGCTGCACAATGCCATCCTGACCCTGCCTGACCGGCAGCGGGCGGTGTTTAACATGCGGTATTTTGATGAGATGAAGTATGAAGAAATAGCGGACGTCCTGGGGGTAACGGTAGGTGCCCTCAAAGCCAGCTATCATCATGCCGCCCACAAGATTGAAGCTTTTATCACAGCCTCCTAGCGGGGCCGACACACAATACGATGAACCCATTTGAACCGCCATATCCAGACGAGTCAGAAGACCTCCCGGTCCTGAATTCCCTCCCCCGCCGGGAGATATTCAGTGTCCCGGAGGGGTATTTTGACGACCTTGCTGACAAGGTCCGGTTACGTGCCGCTGAGGCCGGGCCTGAGACGCCTGTGCTCGACAGCCTGGCAGGGCAGGAGATATACCAGGCTCCGGCAGGTTATTTTGAGACGTTGCCCGGCCGGATACAAGCCCTGATCCAGCATGAGTCCCGGGTCATCCGGCCTCTCTGGTCACGTATGGCCTACATCGCCTCGGCAGCCGCAGCGGTTGTCTTACTCATACTGGCTGGCGGCAAACTATGGACCCCGACGCCTGATATGCCTGCACTGGCCCAGATTCCTACGGAGGCGCTGGTGGCCAGCTTGGAAGTGGGGCCTTCTGAGGAGTATCTGATCCTGGACGCACTTGATGAGGAGACGGTAAACAGGCTCCACGCACCGGCTTCCCTGCATCCTACAGCTCCCGAGGCTGCCCTGGAGGAGATCTCTGTCTCCGAACTGGAAGAACTTTGGGAGGAAAGCGGGGCAGATGTCCCGGAACCCTGATTGTTTTTATTGGTAATGCTGAATACTTTCACACAATGTTAAACCCCATGCGAACGATCCTTTGTACCGCAGCGCTGATGGCAGGCCTGGTATTGTCAGTCCGGGCTCAGCCCGGTATGACCAATCCCCAGGCGCAGGATAAACTGGGCGCGTATAAAGTTGCCTTTTTTACCAACCGCCTTGCCCTGACTTCCCGTGAGGCTGAGGTCTTCTGGCCTGTATATAATGCGTATGACAGTGAGATGGAAGCACTCAGGCAGGAGGTAAAAACCAAGCAGCAGTCGGTACGCAGTGCTGTCATGAGCCAAAACGACAAGGAAGTCGAAAAACTGGCTGACGATTTTGTTGCCCTTCGCCGCCGCGAATACGAGATCACCGAAAAATACCACCAGGAGTTCAAGCGGGTGCTGCCGATCCGTAAGGTGGTGATGCTCTACCAGGTGGAGCAGGAGTACAAACGTGCCTTGCTGGAGGAGATCCGTCAGCGACGACTGGAAAACCGCAACTGATCCCCGGTACACACGACACTTCAGAGGCCGTCCTGACCAGGACGGCCTCTTTGATAGTCAGGGGTCAGAGGGTTTTTTGACCCAGGATCGTAAGCGACCGGTCCAGGGCCGCCTGCCAGAGCCCGGTACCCGCCGGGCAGGTCGGCAACAGGGCTGCCAATGCATCGTGAATGGTGCGGGAAATATCCGTGAATATCGCCTCATCATCCAGGCTGATACCTGGTTGCATCAGGTAGGCAAACGTACGGGCCATACCGCAGTTGGCGATGAAGTCCGGGATCACGGAGAGCTGGTTGTCAGCATAGATACCTGTAGGCCCCAGGAAAATATCAGGGTCGGCAAATGGGACATTGGCACCGCTGGCGATCAGCTCTAGCCCGCTGCTGATCAGGCGGGACACTTGCTCACGGGTCACCAGCCGGGAGCCTGCCGCCGGAATAAAAATATCTGCACCTGTATCCCAGATCACCTGATCCAGGGTATCAAACGGCATCAGGCCTTCGAGGGCCAGCTGGTTGCCCTCACGGCTGAGGTAGAGGGTTTTGATCTGGTCCAGGCTCAGGCCCTCGGGTGCCAGGATCCCGCCCCGGCGGTCAAGGATGCCCACCACCTGAAACCCTTCCTTGGCAAGGGTCAGTGCTGCCGCTCCCCCCACATTGCCAAATCCCTGCACGATGACTTTTTTGCCCACTGCTGATTTTTGCCAGAGCTGATAATAGTGCACCACTGACATGCCGACCCCATATCCGGTGACCATGTCTGAAACGGTGATTTTGCGTTCGGTGGTAGTGGGTGCGTAGTCCCAGTGGGTTACTTGCCGTGCCACCCCTTCCCGGAGCTGGCGCAGGACCAGGTTGCGCTGGCCCATCCCGGCCGCCAGAAATCCGTTGACGATGCCCTCCTGCGGGTGGTGGATCCCGAGGTCATAACTCAGGGCCATTACCTCGGAGACCTCGTCCACATTCAGGTCCCCTCCGGTGCCGTAGTAGTGTTTGAGGAGGGGATAAATAGCCTTAAACCATCGCTCCAGTACCCCTTGTTTCCGGGGATCAGCCGGATCAAACCGGATCCCGGACTTGGCACCGCCGATCGGAGGCCCGCAGACCGTAAATTTTACCTCCATCGTCTTGGCCAGCGAAATCACCTCTTGAAGGGTGCAGCCTTTGTGCATACGTGTGCCGCCACCTGCTGCACCGTTTCGCAGGGAGTTGATAACCAGCCACCCCTCGGCGTCTGTCTCCCGGTCCTGCCAGTGCACCACCGTTTCGGGGGCTTGCGTTTCAAATTGTTTGAGATTTTGATACATGTCGTCCAGATTAGAGCATGTTTGGGACGTTCAAGAGGCTAATCTGTTCAAAATGATCGTGGCAAAAGCGAGTTGTACGAAGAGGGCGTGTGTAGCAGGTATTTTTTCATAATCGCGGGTCAGTCTTCGGAAAAAATTGAGCCACCCAAAT
>JANRLQ010000050.1:0-47056 GCA_033762375.1 Bacteroidia bacterium | reverse complement strand
CCGTCGCCTTGATGTAGCGCCTACGGTGCGTACCGAACTTCTTTTGAATCGCCCGAAGTTCTTGCAGCTCTGTTTCTGAAAGCGTGAATTCCATGGCCTAAAAATACACTTTTTTCCCTTTCCGCTTAGTTTGGGGTATACAATGATATTAAAAGTATGCAAAGTAAAAATACATTAAATCATTATGACATCAACCTTGAATTTGCCAAAATTAGGGCTGCTTTATTGTCGGACGTAATTGATAAAATAACTGAATCTGATATAATCGAAAATCAAATTAAAAATGCGAATTTTGTTTCAAAAGAAATAGAAAATGTGGTAGAAGAAGATTTAGGATTTCTTGATTATATTGAAATAAGTGAGCGTGGATTCAAGGAGCTTATATCTTCTATGGAAAAGATAGCAGGTTATACAAATGAAGTTAGTGAGGATATTAGCGAAAGTGGCGGAAAAATTAATATGATTAATAAAAATAATAAGCATGGTGAAGCAAAAGTTAGCGTTTTAAAAAAAGTTATTCACAGAATAACCGATGATTTAGATAATTATAATTTAAGAATGGAAGTCGAATTACCCATTTTTAAAAAAAATGCAGATGTTTGTTTGGACACATATTATAAGGCGGTAAAAATTATATATGAAGGTAATTTAACTGAAAATGCTAAAAATGATTTATTGAATATTTTACACTCTATTAGCACGTTAAAAACTGCGGCTCTAAATGCAAAAAACGGATTTGCTTCTATGTCTTTTTCTATAGAACAGTTACCAAAGGTTGAAAAGAATTTTAACTCATCTGTCCAAAAAACACGAAAACTAGTTAATGAGATTGTTGATATTATTGATAATTTTGCTATTAAAGCAGAAAGTATAGAAGGAAATATTCAATATACTTTAAGTACAAAATATATAATTGAAGAATAAAACCGCAATAAGTCGCTTACTGTATACCCCCCGCTGGCGCAGGGCTGTGCCCTGAGTCTTCTATCATCCGGGCTCTCCCTTTCCCTGCCTGACACCAGACCCGCAGCCCTTGCCAAAAAACCTTGCACAGCACGCCTTATTTTCGTATCTTGCTGAGGTAGCAGCGTAAACGCTTCGGACATTAGATGCAAACAGAAAGCAACTCCCTGAGTGAACCTTTGCCGGGCAACAGTTGTTACAGGTAGTAGAAAAAGTACAAACGTATGGAAAATGTAACCAGGCCTTTGTCCAACCTTCAACTTGAGCTGCTCAAAACCTTTTCGCATCAGCTAAGCGATCAGGACCTTTTGCAGGTAAGGGCCTTACTAGCCGCTTTTTTTGCAAAAAAATCAATTGAAACTGCCAATAGGGTGTGGGATGAAGAGGGTTGGAATCCTGAGAAAGTTGATCAGCTCCTGCATACCAAGCTCAGAACCCCCTACCAGAACAAATAAGGTATGCGGGTTGTACTAGATACGAATGTACTGCTGGTAAGCATATCCGATCGGTCGCCTTATCATTGGGTTTTCCTTGGATTACTCCAAGGGGAATATGAATTATGCGTAACAACTGACATTCTTTTCGAGTATGCTGAAATAATTGAACGACATATGGGAGTAGAGGCAAGTGAAAGTTTACAAGGTACTTTGGACAACTTATCTAACGTTCTGCTAACCACATCATATTTTAGATTTGATTTAATCACAAAAGACAGAGACGATAATAAATTTGTCGATTGCGCAGTCGCTGCCAATGCTCATTTTATTGTTAGCGAAGATAGAGATTTTAGGGTACTGGAAACCATACCATTCCCCAAGATTGAAGTATTGAGCCTGAAAGAATTCAAAATGAAATTAGTACAACAGGGTATCTAATCCATAGGCCCGCCAATGCCCCTGACAATGCCCTGCACTATCTGCGTACATGGGCGATACACGCCCGCAAGCCTTAAGACCCGTAGGCCCCCTCCCCTGCTCAGTGTTCCAAAAAATCCAGATCCTTCCCATGTGTCTCCGGGATCGTCAGGGTTGAATAGAGCCCGATCACAAAACAGATCAGCCCCACGACGGCGGCGGCGTATATCACATCCAGTTGTGGCTTGAGGGTCACGTACAGGCTTGTCATGCCGACGACGGTCCCCCGCACCATATTGGGGATGGTGGTGGCGGCGGTCGCCCGGAGATTGGTCCCAAACTGCTCGGCGCCTACGGTCACAAACATGGCCCAGTACCCGGTCCCAAACCCCATCCAGAGGCATAAGAGATACAGGGCCTGGGTATCGCGTATCCCGGCAAACAAAAACAGCAAACTCCCGGCCAGGGTAAAGGTCATGAGGATGGCGATGGCCCGCTTGCGGGAGTGCAGGGCATGGCTGATCACCCCGCTGAGCAGGTCGCCTGCTGCCAGGCCCACATAACACCACATGATGGCCAGGGCTGGGTCCAGGGGCTGCCCGGTGCCCAGGGCTTTCCCAAATTCATTGCTGAACGTAGCCAGGATCCCGATCACAAACCAGGTCGGAAGGCCGATGCCGATACACTTAAGATAGGTCACAAACCGGGGCCAACTGGTAAAAAACGCCCCAAAATTTCCCCGGCGCACATGTGACTGTTCCCGGAGGGTCTTGAACATCCCGGACTCAAAGACCCCCAGCCGGAGCAGCAGGAGGGCGATACCCATCCCGCCCCCTACAAAGTAGGCGATACGCCAGTCGAGTAGTTTTACGGTAAAATACGCCACTACGGCCCCGCACAGCCCTACCCCTGCCACAATCGAGGTCCCGATGGCCCGGAGCCGGGTAGGGAGGATCTCCGATACCAGGGTAATCCCGGCGCCCAGTTCTCCGGCAAGCCCTATCCCTGCGATAAACCGCAGCACCCGGTACGTCACATCGTCCTGTACAAACCCACAGGCAATATTGGCGAGGGAATAGGTGATGATTGACCCAAAGAGGACGGAGAGGCGCCCGCGTTTGTCCCCCATCACCCCCCAGAGGATGCCGCCGATCAGCAGGCCGCTCATCTGCCAGTTGAGGATGCTGGCCCCAACCACGGAGCGCTGGGCCTCATCCAGCCCGAGGGCCGTCAGGCTGGGGATCCGGACGATCCCAAACAGCAGCAGGTCGTATATATCCACAAAATACCCCAGGGCTGCCACAATGACGGGCAGGCTAAACAGGGTCCGATAATCAGAGCGGGTGGTAGCAGTCGTCATATAGTCCCGGAAATTTCCGGGAAATATACTACCAATCTCCCGGTATGCCCATACTACCAGACATTTTTAACATCAGGCTGCACCTAACCTTCCTATTCATCCCGTCTCAAAAGCCCAAGACAGGATGGACAGGATTAACAGGATAAGACTCACATCCAAATCCTGTACATCCTGTAAATCCCGTCTTAAAAGCCCGAGACAGGATGGACAGGATTAACAGGATCAGACACAATTTCCCATCCTGTACATCCTGTCCATCCCGTCTCAAAAGCTTAAGACAGGATGACCCAGATTCACAAGATGAGACACAATTTCCCATCCTGTACATCCTGTAAATCCCGTCTCAAAAGCCCGAGACAGGATGGACAGGATTAACAGGATAAGACTCACATCCAAATCCTGTACATCCTGTAAATCCCGTCTCAAAAGCCTAAGACAGGATGAACAGGATTAACAAGATCAGACACAATTCTCCATCCTGTACATCCTGTAAATCCCGTCTCAACAAACTAAGACAGGATGAACCGGATTACCTTTTACAGGATAAAACTGGCCGCAATCATCTGGCGCAGGGTGGCCAGGGCCTTGGCGGGCAACATCTCGTCACGGGGTGCCTCGGTGAGCCGGTACTGAAAACTGACCCGCAGCAGCTCTGCCACACTCCAGGCCTGGGCAACACACCCTTTGGGAGCGTAGGGTGGCTCCGCTTCAAATATTTCGGAGACAGACCCCAGGCCGGCCTCGTCGAGGTGTTTGGCAAAATGCTGCATGATGCTCCTGGCAGACTCCAGCCCCCACGAGCCGCGCACCCGGATCAGGGCGTCCAGATACGGCCCGATCAGCCAGCTCCACACGACACCCTGGTGGTAGGCACCGTCCCGGCTGTGTTGGTTGCCGGTATAGGCACTGCGATAAGACGGATCCATCGAGGAGAGGCTGCGCAGGCCGACGGGGGTCAGCAGCTCGGACTCTATCCGGGTGAGGACAGCCTCTGCCTGTACGCTGTCCAGCAGGGGGAAGGGCAGGCTCAGGGCAAATACCTGATTGGGCCGGATGGAGCTGTCGCAGACATCACCGTCCACAAAATCATATAAACAACGGGCACCTTCATGCCAGAAGGTCTGGAGAAATGCCTTGCGGATGATCCGGGCCTGCCGGGCCGCATCTTCATTGGGCTGTCCGATGCGCCGCAGCAGCTCTGCATATATCTGCCAGGCATTGTACCAGAGCGCATTCACCTCTACGGCTTTGCCCTGTCGGGGGGTCACGACCCAGTCTCCAGCTTTGGCGTCCATCCACGTGAGCTGGATCCCGGCAGCACCCCCGGTCAGGAGTCCGTCGGAGTCCATCCGGATATTGTAGCGGGTGCCCGCCTCATGCCAGCGCAGGATCTCTCCCATGACAGGCACAAGCAGGGCCTCAAAGGCAGGGTCTTCTGTATGAAGCAGATACTGGTAACAAGCCACAAAAAACCAGAGCGTCGCATCAATATTGTTGTACTCGGCCTCGTCACCGCTGTCCGGAAACCGGTTGGGCAGCATACCCTCACTCACACTCTGCGCAAAGGTCTCCAGGATCATGCGGGCATCTCCGGCGCGTCCGGTAGCCAGACACAGGCCCGGCAGGGCGATCATGGCATCACGGCCCCAGTCCGTAAACCACGGGTACCCGGCGATAACGGTTTTTTGGCCTTCAGTTCCCCGCCGTACGATAAACTGGTCTGCGGCCAGCACCAGCCGGTCCGTAAAGGGGCTGTGCATGGGTGCCTGGCGCAGCAGGGCATGCCGGCGCTGGGCCTCCTGCCGGAACAGGTCAAGCGCATCCCGTCCGGCCGCAGGCGTACAAGAGAGGATGATGCCGAGTTGCTGACCGGGCTCGAGGCGCAGAAACAGCCTGCCAGGCGAAAAAAGGTCTTCGTGTCCCTCATGTCCCCGCTCCAGTTCTTCCTCAAACTCCAACTGATAGTACCAGTCCGGACGGGGTGAATAATGGGCCCCCGGAGCCTGGATATACACCTCCGGCACATGGGGCAGAAGCTGGGTGCGCAGGGTGTCCTGCTCCCAGAGCCCTACGGTATTAACATGGGGATTGGCCCGCATGAGGCCGTGATGATCCCGGGCATTCAGCAGGGGGTTCAGCTCCAGGATCAGGGCCGAGGGGGCTGACACCAGCTCAAAGATGACCAGGGTTGTATTTTCTTCATATACTGCCGCGACGGTCTTCTTCAGGCGGTGCTCCCCGATCTGCCACAGCGTCTCCGGAAACATCCCCTTCACAAAAGACTGCTGAAAAATATATCCTGTAGGGTGTATGGCACCCCGGTATTTGTTGGTACTGAGTTCGTAACGGCTGTCCCCGATATACACCGTCTCATCAAGTTTGGACACCAGCACCTGTCTGCCGACGGGCGGACGGGTAGCAGCCACCAGCAAGCCATGGTACCGGCGGGTGAGGGTTCCGATGACAGTAGCACTGGCATATCCGCCCAGGCCATTGGTTTCCAGCCACTCATGCCGGGTGGCCTGGTCATAACGGTGTACAATAGGAGTATCCAGGGACGTATTCATGGGGGAAAATTCTAAAACACGGACAAACAAATGAATGATTCCGGTCATGCCGGGAAATGACTCTCCAGAACAGGCAGGGAAAAACAGGGGTTATGCCCAGCCGTCGGGAAGTATCGTACAATCAAGTGGTAGTCCTTATGTGAAAAATATCGTATTAGCCTATCGGTTATGCCGTATAACACACCAAAAATGATACTTTTTCCATACATGGCTTTGTCGCCTTCCCGTAATCTCTTACATCCTACGAAATCGTTTACGTATTCGATATAGGAAGGTTTGGGCAATGCATTTCACCTATACTGACCTTATCTTGCGTGTAAGTTAGGTCCAGGGCCTGCTGGCAGGACATAAACTATACTTCTACCTCCCCCTGTTGTGGATACAGGTATCAGGACGCGGGCAGACGGTGATTCAAAAACACCACAACAGTGTTTTTTCTTACATTATATAAAGGATGTCCTGATTAGTCGGGCAAATGTAAGAATCATACGGTTTGATTCCAACCAAAAATCAACTGATATACCCTCCAGTAGTCAATATTTTTTTCAAGATTGTCCCGGTTGGAGAGAATAATAAGGGTATGATCCTGCCATACGTTCCGGATAAAACAGGTACGGTACCCTCTCCACCACCCAAAGTGGAATATCACCCCCGGATAAGCTGTATTGATCCGCCATCCCATGCCATAGTTGAACACAGCCCGCTCGGGGCTGCCGGGTGTGTAGGCCAGCTCCAGCGACGAGGTTTGCAGCAGTACGCCCTGCGCCAGTGCCCGGTCAAAGGTGTACAGGTCCGCCAGGTTGCTGTGCAGCCCTTTGTCCCCCATGACCCCGTCCAAAAAATCCCCGCCGGCGACCTCGTAGGACTTCCCGTTTTTGCGGTATCCTACGGTAGCGTGTGGACGCTGCATCCGGGTGACATGGTCCGCATACCAGGTATGATGCATCCCCAGGGGCTCAAAAATGTGCTCCGTCACAAAGGTCTCGAAGGGCATACAGGCGGCATGGGTTACCACGGCGGCCAGGAGGGCATAGTTGGAGTTGTTGTACTCGTAGGCAGTGCCCGGGGCAAATTTTAGCCTGGGATGTAACCGTCTGAAGTGATCTGCCACATCCAGGCAGGTCATCAGGGTATCAGGCAGCCAGTCTGTCCGCGCAAAATGCATATACAGCGGTAACCCGGACCGGTGATGGAGCAACATCCGGATCGTTATCTCCGGGTATGGGAATCCGGGCAGATAGGCCTCGACCGGATCATCCAGCCGGAGCCGTCCCTGCTCATACAGCAGCAGGACGGCAGTCGCCGTGAATATCTTGGAGACCGAGGCCAGCTGAAACACTGAGTTCAGGGTCAGGGTATCGTGGGTGTCCTCATTGGCATACCCATACGCGCCGGTATGCAGGATACGACCGCCGGAGGCCGCCAGTACCGTCCCGCTAAATCCTTCATGTGCCTGAAGGTACCGGAACAGGCTGTCAGCCATTTGATCCGTACCACCGACTGCGAGGGTATCATCCCACCTGACGGGCTGAAAAAGCTCATGCAATGACAAGCGCCGATCATAGTCGGTATCCGTATCCAGCGAAACGTAACATCCGGACAGGGCCAGCAAGAGCAGGGCAATCCACCAACCAGGTCTTAACATCATGGCGTAAAAATAGGCACCCTTCGCGTTGTATCAAACAACGCTTCCTGCCTGAATGTTACGTACCCAAAACCCGGTTGTATACCATCGCAGCCTCAACCGGATCATTTGCTGATCAAACGGATTTTCAGGATTGGCGGGCGCGTACAGCGTCCCGGTCTGTGAGGCGATAGACCAGTTTCAGCCCGGACCATACATCAGAGACCGCGCAGACTTTTACATCTACCAGCCCATGCGCCAGCGCAAAGTCCCGGATCAGGTCCTCCGTCAGGTCCGCAGGCTGGCGGGCACTTTTTTTGGGCCATGAGACCCATATCATCCCGTCGGCATGAATCAGGTCCTTTGCCTGCAGGATCCGGGGGAATAACTCAGCCTCCCACCGCCCAAACAGATGAATAAAATCAAGCCTCCTCCCTCCGGGGTCGTGTACCACCCTCTCTGGCCAGGGAGCCATCAGGCCATCGTACCCGGGCGGGGCCTCATCAATCCAGATCCGCATACCGGGTTTCAGGCCGAGTTTTTCGCACAGGGTCCGCATGTGGCTCAGGCTTCGGCCAGCTGTTTTTCGTAGATGCGGGCATAATATCCCGGCTGCGCGAGCAGGGTCTCGTGGGTACCGGCCTGTGTGATGCGCCCGTCCTCCAGGACCAGGATCAGGTCGGCATCCTGGATACAGGAGATGCGGTGTGCGGTCATAATAACAGCCGTCTCCGGATGTGCCTGGCGGTACTGGCGCAGGTGGTGGAGAATATCCTCTTCGGTACGGGTATCTACCGCAGACAGCACATCATCCAGCACGAGGAGGTGAGGTTTCCGGATCCAGGCACGTGCGACAGAGATGCGCTGTTTTTGCCCGCCGGAGAGGGTGACGCCCCGCTCCCCTACCACGGTATCGTATCCCTCCGGGAAGGTGACGATATTCTCATGGATGGCAGCCCAGGTCGCAGCCTGCTCCACATCAGCGCGGGAGGCATCCTGCCGTCCGAAGCAGATATTCTCGTGGATGGAATCTGAAAATAAAAACACATCCTGAGGTGCATACCCGATAGCCCCGCGCAGGCTTTCGCGTGTAAAAGTCGTCAGGTGGTGGCCGTCCAGGTGGATTTCGCCATATACCGGGTCCAGCAACCGCGGCAACAGGGCACAGAGGGTGGACTTGCCCGAACCCGCAGGGCCCATGATCCCGAGCTTCTGGCCTGCCCGCAGGGTAAAGGACACATCTTTCAGCGCCTCAATCCCGGTATCCGGATAGGTATAACATACCTGCTCAAAACTCAGTGCCGCTGAGGTCACCGCCGGTCCCGTCTCCGGAAACCGTATCTCTGACCGCTGGGCCAGCAACTCGTTGAGACGCTTCTGACTGGCTGCCGCCCGCTGGATCAGCGTCGTCACCCACCCGATAGCGATGATCGGCCAGGCAAGCAGGTTGATATAAATGATAAACTCTGCAATATTCCCGATGGTCATGCTACCGGCGATGACTTTCCGCCCACCGATCCATACGGTCAGGATGACACTCAGGCCCACCAGCAATCCCACCATCGGATAAAACAAAGCATCCGTGACAGCCAGCCGCATGGACTTCTGCCGGTAGCCTGCTGACTCCTCCGTAAACCGGGCGATGGATGGCCCTTCTTTGGCATATGCTTTTACGACCCGGATTCCCGCATACATCTCCTGGATATAGGTCGTGAGGTCGGAGAGTTTTTCCTGGATATGTTCACTCTGCTGCTGGATCACGGACTCAATCCGGTAGACCAGCAGGCTGAGCAGCGGGAGCGGGATCAGGGTATACAGGGTGAGTTCCCAGTTGACGGCAAACATGGTCGTGATCGTCACGACGATCAGCGTGATCAGGTTGATCGTATACATGATACCCGGCCCCAGGTACATGCGCACGCGGCCCACATCCTCTGATATCCGGGCCATAAGATCGCCGGTACGGTTCTGGCGGTAGAAGGTGAGCGACAGGCGCTGAAGCTGGTCATAGAGCTCATTGCGGAGGTCATACTCAATATGGCGTGACATCGCGATCAGGGTCTGGCGGGTAAAAAACAAAAATACCCCCCTGAGCAGCGCCATTACCACCACCAACCCGCCAAATACCAACAGGCTCGACGCCAGCAATCCCAGCATCTCCCCGGAAGGCTGGGTCCCCTCAAACCAGGGATAATACTGGAGTACGTCCCCCACCATGTTGATGGCCGTACGGATGATCTGGGCCGGATATACCGTAAAAAAATTTGACAGGGTAACCGTGATTACCCCCCACAACATGTATTTGCGGTATTTCCAGAGATAACCATTCAGCGCGGCGAGATGTCCCATAACATGGATTGGTATGCGGGCAAATATACGCAAGAATCTCCTCTCATAACGGCACGGTCCAAGTTTCCTGACCTGATACCTGTAAGGGTCTATATAACGTGCTTTCTTACATGTATAAATACCATCCGTAAGAACCCGGGGGCTGCCATGTTACGTTTTTGTATCAGATTTGAATTATCTTCGAAGTGGAACATCCTTCATGTCACAGGGCATAGTTGTTCCGGGCGGAACTATGCTTTAACCTTAATTCCGGCCCTGTTGACTCGCTTCTGTATCTTGTCTGAATGGTTACACACGATTAGTAAGGTTTTCTTAATCAGTTTACGGGATGAAAGCAGTCAAATTTTTGAATTTCTGGCTCTTGTCAACAATTTTTATGAGTCTGCCGCAGGTTCAGGCGGGGACATCCTTGTCCATACCTTTTTTTGAAGGCACATTTGAAGAAGTACAGGCCGCTGCACGCCAGCAAAACCGCCCCTACATGGTTTGGTTTTATACAGACTGGAGTGAAGAATGCCACGAGATGGAAACGCAAACTTTCACAGATCCGGACTTGGGTGCATTTGTAAGCAAACATTTGCTGGCTTTCCGGGTAAATGCCGAGTCCGTCCAGCGGGGTGGAATGGCCCTGGCCAGCACGTATACCATTTCCCTCTACCCCACCACCATTGTTTTTTCGCCTGAAGACAAAGAGATCGGGCGGTTTTCCGGCATGGTGCCCCCTGCGGCATATATGCTTGAGCTGAGCTCAATCCTGGCTCCGGAACCGGTCGTACCTGCCGCTCCTGCCCTGATCTATCGGGTACAAACCGGTGTTTTTTCCAGTCTGTCCAATGTGGAGACAGAACGCGCCAAACTACACAACAAATATCAGGTTGATACAGAGGTAGTTAAAATATCACAAAACGAAAAGACCCTCTACAAGATACAGGCAGGTCCCTTTGAAAGCCGCGAAGCGGCCGAGTCATTCCGGCAGCATTTTTACCTGACGGAAAAACGCAACTGCTTCATTACCGAGTCGAAACCATGATACAGGTGTACCTCTGATCCTGTATCAATGGCTGTCTGCTCTACAAGACAGTACCCTCCTGATACCTATACCAAGGCGGCAGAATCTTGCAGATTCTGCCGCCTTTTTTTCGTCAATCCTAACAGGGGTCAGGCCGAAAATGAAGTCCCGCAGCCACAACTGCTTTTCGCCTGGGGGTTGTTGAAGACAAATCCGCGGTCGTTGAGCCCGCTCTGGTAGTCCACCTCCATCCCGTGAATATACAGCGCATGGCGGCGGTCTACGACCACTTCGATTCCCTCCAGGAGAAATATATCGTCCTGAGGTGTTTTTTCTTCAAATCCCAGCACATAACTCAAACCCGCGCATCCACCGCCCGTTACGCCGATCCGGAGATACTTATCAGGGCTTGTATTTTCCTGCACCCGGATCTTCTGGAGCTCAGCAGCCGCGCGGCCTGTGAGCGTAACCGGAGACATAATCGTATCGGTCATAAGACTCAGTATCAAGTTTTCAGTGATAAAATCAACGTAAAATTACGAAATAAGTTTGTAATCCTGTATCTTATCTGCCTAGATTGCACCTAAGCAAACGGGCGAATACATGAATTTCAGCGAATTTCCGCACACATCTTATGCTGAATGGCTGGCCCAGGTGCTGGCGGACCTGAAAGGCACTCCTGCCGAAGCACTTGACTGGGATACTGGCGAAGGCATCATCCTGAAGCCCTATTATACCCTTGAACAACAGCCATTCCCGGCGGGAGATCACCTGCCGGTGCGGCGGGCCGGGTATTGGCAGTCTTTGGCCCCTGGCTGGCAGCCGGTCCAGGAGATCAACCTGGCTGCCTCAGGCGCAGCCGCCGACATCCAGGCGGCACGGGATGCGGAGGTACATGCTTTCTGGCTGCGCGGCACACCAGACCAACTCGCCGCCGTGATCCCGGGCATCCCCCTGCATCAAAGCGCCCTCCACCTGGGGGTTCAGGCCAGTCCGGCTTCTGTAGCGGCCGTACTCCGGCAGGCACTTGCCGACCAGGGCACAGCCCCTGACCAGCTCACCGGCACCTGGCTGTATGACAGGCTGGCATCAGCCCTACCGGATGACCATGCCGAGGCTGCCATGACAGAGAGTGCAGCCAGCCTCGCGGCCGCAGACGCATGGCCCTGGTTTCGTCCTTTGTGTGTGGATACCACCTGGGTATATGAGCAGGGAGGCACCCTGGTCCAGCAGTTGGCGCTGGCGCTGGGCCTGACGGTAGAGTATGTACACGGGCTTCAAACCCGCACCGGACAGCCTGCGGCCCACATCCTGAGCAAGCTGGCAGTTTGTATGCCGGTGGGAAGCCTGTTTTTTTTGGAAATAGCCAAGTTTCGTGCGCTACGGGTGCTGTATACACAGGTAGCCGAGGTGATGGGGGCGACGACTCCGGAGGCTCAGGCACCTTTTGTCGTAGCTGTCACCGGACAATGGAACAAATCCCGGTATGACGCCCCCACCAACCTGCTACGCCTCACCACCGAGACCCTCTCAGCAGCGTTGGGAGGTGTGCAGAGCCTGATCACACGCCCTTACCGCGACAACCCAGACGATCCTGCGGCAGCCCGGCTCTCCCGCAATATCCATCACCTCCTGCAACACGAGGCGGTGGCAGGCCAGGTCGCCGATGCCGTCGGAGGTGCCTATTATATCGAGGCAGCCACAGACGCCCTTATCACCGCCGCCTGGGAGTTGTTTCAGCGCTGGGAGTCGGCAGGGGGCTGTATAGCAGCCTGGCAACAAGGCCTCATCCCTGCGGCTATCACTGCCGCTGCGGCCACGCGGGCGCGTCGTGTCCGCACCCGCCAGCAGGTACTGACCGGGATCAACCAGTATCCGGATCAATCTGAGACACTACCCGACCCGATGCCAACCCCAGACCTGCGTGGCGGTGCGGTATTTGAGCATATACGCCAGCGGGCTGATGCCTGGGGGCTCTCAAGGGGGCAACGGCTGACGGCCTGTATCCTCGGCTGGGGTGATCCGGCCCTGCAAAACGCCCGGCGCCAGTTTGCCCGCAACCTGCTCGGATGTGGCGGCTGGGTATGTCAGGACATTGACCGGCCCGAATCTGATGATTTCCAGTCTCTGCCGCCACGGAAGCCGGACCTGATCGTCTTGTGCGCAGCCGATGCGGATTATACAACAGACGGCCCCGCCCTGATCGCAGCTCTTCAGACCACCCTGCCCGAGGTGCCGCTTGTATTGGCCGGCAAACCTGAAGCCTGGTCACACCCCGCCCTCCGCCACCATATCTACGCAGGTATGGATGCTGCCCGCTGGTTAGATTCTCTTGTACCTTCGTCCGTTGTCCCGACTAATGTAACGCCCTGATGCGCCCTGACTTTAGCCATATTCACCCGGACCGCAACCGAGGCGCCGGTATCGTCCTTCCGGGCAATACCTGGGAGGCACCGGAGGGCATATCCATAGCCCCTGTTTATCACCCGGTCGATGCAGATAGCCTCGCACACCTGGCGTATGCAGCAGGTCTCCCACCCTATCTCCGGGGACCTTATGCCACGATGTATGTGCGCCAGCCCTGGACCATCCGGCAGTATGCCGGGTTTTCGACAGCTGCCGAGTCCAATGCTTTTTACCGTCGCAACCTGGCCGCCGGACAGCGGGGGCTCTCCGTCGCCTTTGACCTGGCGACCCACCGGGGCTATGACTCAGACCACCCCCGCGTGACCGGAGACGTGGGCAAGGCAGGTGTGGCGATTGACTCGGTAGAGGATATGAAAATCCTCTTTGACCAGATACCGCTGGATCAGATGTCTGTCTCCATGACCATGAATGGTGCGGTAATTCCCATTATGGCGTTTTATATTGTGGCAGCCGAAGAACAGGGTGTTTTGCCAGCCCAGCTCAGCGGCACCATCCAAAACGACATCCTCAAAGAGTTTATGGTGCGGAATACCTTTATCTATCCGCCCGCACCCTCTATGCGGATCATCGGCGATATTTTTGCCTATACCGCCCGCCACATGCCGCGTTTTAACTCGATCTCGATCAGCGGTTATCACATGCAGGAGGCCGGTGCCACAGCAGACCTCGAACTGGCCTATACCCTGGCAGACGGGCTGGAGTATATCCAGACCGGTCTCAAAGCGGGCCTGGACATTGACCAGTTTGCACCACGGCTTTCGTTTTTTTGGGCTACAGGGATGAACTACAGCATGGAGATCGCCAAACTCCGGGCGGGCCGTCTGCTCTGGGCCCACCTGGTGAAACAGTTTCACCCCCGCGATCCCCGCTCACTGGCGCTCCGGACCCATTGTCAGACCTCCGGCTGGAGCCTTACGGAGCAGGACCCGCTCAACAATGTTGCCCGGACCACCCTGGAAGCCCTGGCGGCCGTACTGGGGCATACCCAGTCCCTCCACACCAATTCCTTTGATGAAGCGATCGCCCTGCCGACCGATTTTTCAGCCCGGATCGCCCGCAATACCCAGCTATATCTCCAGGAAGAAACCGGTATCACCCGGGCCATAGACCCGCTGGGTGGCTCTTATTATATAGAGCGGCTGACACATGCGTTAGCCACCCGCGCCGGTATGCTGCTGGAGGAGGTGGCCTCCTACGGTGGTATGACCCAGGCCATTGAGGCAGGTATCCCCAAGATGCGCATCGAAGAAGCAGCCACCCGCAAGCAGGCCCGGATAGATGCAGGGCTGGATACCATCGTCGGCGTCAACCGGTATCAGGCCGGGGCCGATCAGGTGTTTGACGTACGGGAAGTGGACAATGTCGCGGTCCGGGAAGAACAGATAAGCCGTCTGGAAGCCATACGTAAGCACCGGGACTCGGAATCAGTCTCCGCTGCACTGGAAGCCCTTCGTGTGGCCGCAGCTACAGGTGAGGGCAATCTGCTGGCACTGGCCATAGCGGCTGCCCGCCACCGGGCGACCCTCGGAGAAATTTCAGCTGCGATGGAGTCCGTTTTTGGGCGGTACCAGCCCGTCACACGGGCGGTAGCGGGGGTATATGCCCGCGAAACCACCCGGGATGCCTCTTATGAAAAAGCCCTGGCACTGGCTGACCAACTGGCTGCCCTGGACGGCCGCCGCCCCCGGATCCTCGTCGCCAAGATGGGCCAGGACGGACACGACCGGGGGGCCAAGGTGATCGCCACCGGGTTTGCAGACCTGGGATTTGATGTGGACATCGGGCCGCTGTTTTCCATGCCGGAGGAGGTCGCCCGGCAGGCCGCCGAAAACGATGTGCACCTCGTCGGCATCTCCAGCCTGGCCGCAGGCCACAAAACCCTCGTACCGGCACTCATACAAGCCCTGACCGACATCGGCAGGCCCGATATCCGCGTGGTGGTGGGCGGGGTGATCCCACGGCAAGACTACCCCTTCCTGTATGAGGCTGGCGTAAGTGGTATCTATGGGCCCGGAACCCCGATTCCCGCAGCTGCCACCGAAATTCTCGAAAAACTCCTGGCTGATTTTGATGTTTCCGGCGACCCGATATAACCAGCCTTTCGCACGTAGACCCCCTTCTATCCGCACCCAAACCTGATCCGGCTGCATATGAAAACTGCTTTTCTTGATCCTGCGCTCCGGGAAGTCCGGGTTCACCTGGAGGATATCGTCAAATCCCTGCACGATCTCTCTACCGAAACTGGCAACCCGACCCTGGCTGCGACCCTCAGCGAGCTGCGGGCGGCAGTGTATGAGCCGTTTCTGTTTGTCATCGTCGGAGAAGTAAAAGCAGGCAAAAGCAGCTTTATTAATGCCCTCCTGGGGACAGATGATGAGGTATGTAAGGTAGCACCAGACCCCTGCACCGATACCATTCAGCAACTGGTCTATGGCGACCCGCCCCAGACCGTGATCGTCAATCCGTATCTCCACAAGTTGTTTCAGCCGGTACCGATCCTCCGGGACCTGTCCATCGTGGATACGCCCGGCACCAATACCATCATCGAACATCACCAGGAGATCACAGAGGGATTTGTACCGCGCAGCGACTTGATAGTGTTTGTGTTTGAGGCCAAAAACCCCTACCGGCAGTCAGCCTGGGCGTTTTTTGACTATATCCATGCCGACTGGCAGAAAAAAGTAATTTTTATCCTGCAACAAGCCGACCTGATGAGCCCGGAGGACCTGGCTGTTAATATTGAAGGGGTACGGACCTATGCCGGCAAAAAGGGCGTGTCGTCCCCCCAGATTTTTGCCGTATCCGCCAAACTCGCCCGCACCGGTATGTATGAGGCCAGCGGGTTTCCGGCACTGCACACCTGGCTGGAGACCCATATCACCGGGCGCAATGCCTGGGTCTTAAAAATTCAGAGTGCCCTCAGCACCGCAGGCGGGATTCACGAAAAAATCTCCCGGGACATCGGGCGGATGGAGGCACAACTCCAGGTGGACAGGACCTTCCGGGAAGACATCCGGCACACCTTGCTGGACCAGGAGGCCCGCTCCAACCGTCAGGTGAGCTCCCTGGTAGATACGCTGCTCGGGGAGTACGACCGCCTCACCCTGAGGGCCCAGCGGGAGCTGGAAGCCGGGTTGAACTTTTTTACCCTGGCCCGAAAATCTTTTGCAGGCCTGATCAGCAAAACAGACTCGCCGCAGGTATGGCTCCAGGGACTGACCCAGGCACTGGGGACCGAACTCAACCAGCAATTTACGCTCAAGCTACATGAGGGAGTGGAAGAAATCGCTGAAAGCATCGGGCAAATGGCGCGTATTGTTGAGCTCAAAATCAAAACCAGCCAGGCCCAGCTTAATACAACCGAAGATATTTTTGGAGTCATATCAGACCGGCGGCGAGGGGTGATCCGGGATTTGCAGGAAAACTTTGCCCGGTTTATGGCGGCAACAGATCAGTTTGTGGGCAATGAAATATTCCCCCGTGCAGCCTCCTTTGCCCCCAATCTGGCAGCGGGCAGCGGGGTCGCCGTCATCGGTGCGGTACTGACGGCCGCCACCTCCATCACCGCACTGGACATCACCGGTGGCGTACTCTCAGCAGCGGGCTTACTGTTTGCAGGAGGGACCGTCCTGCTGAAACGCGGCAAAATCCTGCAAGGATTTGCGGCTGAGACTGAGCGGGGGCGGCAGCGCCTGCGGGACACCCTCCAGGACCGGCTGGAAACCTACGTGCGCCATATCCGGGAGCGGATAGACAATAATTTTGCCGGGTTTGATGCCCTGCTGGAGACAGAAACCCGCCACGTGGCCCGGATCCAGGCCACACATGACGAGATTGGTGCCCGCATCAGTCGTATGGCAGATTCAATCACCCCTTGAATCGCCGGCTCTTTTTCCCCTGACCTAACCACCCGGACATGAAACCTATATGGCGATGCATCGGCTGGATAGCCCTGGCCTGCGGATATACCCCCCTCCCGGCTACTGCCCAACTGGTAACCGTCACCCCGGCTGCTCCCCGGGCAGATGATACGGTCACCATCGTCTTTGACGCCACCCTGGGTAATGCTGCCCTGCGTGACTATACGGGGCCTGTATACCTCCATACGGGCCTGATCACCGGACTACCCGAGGATCCCTCCGGGTGGAAATATGTGCAAGGCGAGTGGGGAAAGGATGACAAACGCATGCGCATGCAGGCGATTGGCCATAACCGGTATCGCTTCCGGATGCATATCCGCTCCTTTTACGGACTCCCGGCAGATGAACCGTTTCTGCAACTGGCTTTTGTTTTCCGCAACCAAAACGGATCCCTCATTGCCCGTGATACAGGTGAGCTGGATGTCTATTTTCCGCCCCTGGCGGTGCAGCGGCATGGCCCGCTGGAAAAAGTCCGGGGCCTCTCAGCACCTGGTATTGACGGGTTGCCCGAGGTACTGGAAGACGGGAGCCTGCTCTGGCGCAACGCAACCCATTATTGCCGCCTCCGGGTGATCGCTCCCGGAGTCCTGCATGGGTACTGCGCCCCCAACACAGTGGGATCAATGCCTGTATCTGAGGCAATAACCGGGCAGATAACGGCCCCGGTCCCTAAAATAAAACACCTGAATGACGGACGGATCAGCCTGAGCTGGGGAGATGGGTATCGGCTGGAAGCAGGTCCGGGAGACATGGATTTTGTCGTGTACAGACACAACCGGCAGCTCCTCGAAGGGGCACCCGGGGTGTTTTTTCACCAGACCGACTCAAGTGTAGGACCTGTGACGGGACTGCGCACCTATCTCCAGCCGCAGGAGCATCTCTACGGGGCCGGGGGCCGGGCCCTGAGTCCGGACCGGCGCGGGTATCGGTTATATACCTATAATATCGCCTCCCGGGGCTACGTCAAGGGCGAAGAAAACCTGAGCATGAGCCTGCCCGTTGTTATGTCCTCTGCGGGGTACGGGCTCTTTTATGACAGCTACCGGCGTGGGTATCTGGACCTTGGCAGCACAGAAGCAGAGGTGCTGGAGGCGGGTTTTAAAGACAGTGTATTGTCCTGGTACATCCTGCTGGGGGAGACGCCTGCGGAGTTGGTACAGGTCTACACGGCGCTTACGGGACACCAGCCACTTCCTCCCCGGTGGATGCTGGGGTATATCCAGTCCCGCACCCAATACCCATCTCCCGAGGCAGCCCTTCAACTCACCCGGCAGAGTGTGGCTGCGGGGTATCCGGTAGCAGCGGTAGTCATCCATACTGACGGATCAGATGCGCCTGTGTCTGCCGTACCTGACAGTGTGGTGCAGGCACTGGCCCGGATACGGGTCCGGACGCTGCTGACGGCGCAGCCTTTTTTGGCGGAGGGAAGTGCCGCCTACCAGGCCGCCGACAGCCTGGGATATATGACCCGGACAACATCCGGGCAGCCATTTCTGATGCCAGACTATCCCGGTGGCCCGGCTGGCCTGCTGGATGTATTCAGACCAGAAGCAGAAGCCTGGTATTGGGCGTGGTACCGCCGCCAGATGGACCTGGGTGTGGCTGGATGGGTGTCATATGCGGGGGAACCTACGCCCCACCCCTTGCGCATGCAGCACCTGGGCGGAGCTGCGGAGTCGCTCCACAATCTCTATGGGCTGACCTGGGCCCGGCTGCTGTATCAGCAACACCAGGCTACCTGGCCCGACCAGCGATGGGTCAATCTGGGACGGGCAGGATATGCCGGTATCCAGCGATATGGGGTTTTGCCCTGGTCTGGTGAGCCCAGCCGGAGTTGGGAGGCGCTTCAGGCTCAGCCTGCTCTCCTGCTGGGTGCGGGACTGGGCGGGGTTGCTTATATGCATACCTGTATTGGCGGTGTCACAGGAGGGCCGCTGGATGAAGAACTTTTTGTACGCTGGATGCAGTTTGGGGTGTTTAATCCTGTCATGCGGGTACATGGAGAAGCCGATCCCTTCAAACCGGAACCTGTTTTTTATTCGCCTGCCACCCAGCAGTACGTCAAAAAAGCTATCCTCCTGCGGCGTACCCTGCTGCCTTATACCTATACCCTGGCGTGGGAAAACAGCCAGACGGGATTACCCTTCGCCCGGCAGATGAACTTTTATGTCCCGGAGGATGAAAACCTGGCCCGGCTGGAGGATCAATACTTTTGGGGACGGGACTTGCTCGTGGTACCTATCCTGCAGAAGGGACAACGCAACCGAACCGTCTATCTTCCGGCAGGACAATGGGTGGATTGGTACTCAGGCAGTATGTATCCTGGCCAGCAAGCCCGGATGATACCTGTCTCGCCGGACCGAATCCCGGTTTTTGTGCGGGCAGGGGCCGTTTTGCCCGTGGATGAGACCTATTCACAAGCGGATAACGGACGTATGGACAGTCTTTTTCTCCATATTTTTCCTGACGCTGACGGCAAAGCTAGCGGAAAGGTGTACCTGGATGATGGCCACACCCCTCAGCCCGGACCTGCAGGTGCGTACCGCCTGATACATATCGAGACCAGCCGCAAAGGGGATCAGCACCTCCTGGCGCTTGAAACAAGTGGGAATGGCTATCCAGACGAACCTAATCAGTATGTGCTGACGCTCATCTGGCATGAAATGGACTCCCCGCCGGCCAGTCTGCGCTGGAACGGCACTACCCTGCCTGTGACAGCGGTTGTATTTGAACCAACGACCCGGATAATCCGATTGCAGATTACGGCCTACCCCGGTCGCAAAGGCCGGTTGATTCTTACCCAGATTTCTCCCAATAAATAAGCTTGTATCCGCCAGCTTCACCTCATTCCCTTATACCTTTTGCGGATATTTCGAATATTGAAGTATACTGAACATCAATCCTTACGGGCTGGCCGGAGTTCCCATACCTGATATTATCTTTCTTCAGTCCCGCCAATAATACACAACCTTACGCAAGTTACCCATGCTTCCTAACAACTGATACACAACACTATTTGCATAACAGGTCTGTGAACTATTTTTCTTCGGACGTAATGCCATTCTATACCTGTATGTCAACCCGAATCTTACCACCTTTTTCCTTGCCTGTACATTTTCAAAAATTTACGAACGCCCGAAAGTATTTTTTTCCCCTCCTCACGGATCCTGTGCTGCCTGAGCATCTGGTGTCTCTGCAGGCTGTGTTGCTGGACCGGTACGGTTTTGAATATCCGCCTGCCGCTCAGGGTAATATCTGGACTACCCTGCGCGCATGGTCCCGTATCGTAAAAACCCACGACTCCTGCCTGATCGTAGTCCCGCCTGGCATCACCCCTGATGAACCAAGCCGTCAGGAGCTGGCAGATATTCTGCTTGGTTTTCGGTCCAAAAACATGATCGTCATTGCACCCTCCTCACAACTGATACCGAGGGCTGCTGCACCTGTAAGTGATACACACACCTCCGCCCGATGGCAACTGCAGACGGAGGCCGATGATACGTGGGACGAAATGCTGACGGCCTTAACCCAGGTTCTTGACCAACACCGGGAGCCTGTCCTGCCCCTGTCAGCGCTCATCACCGCAGTCACCCAGGCTGCCACCTCCACCTGTCTCAGCCCCCTGGATACCCCACCTGCCAATGGGGCTTTTGTGCTGTTCCGGCGGCAGGACGAAGCCGACGACTGGGCCCTCGCCCGCAGGCGCCGCCCGGCAGGTCCGGACATGATCGCGTACAAAATCGCTGACTACGAATACTTCTTATCCCGCTGGCCCGCTGGTCAGTATGCTGAGGATGCTCGGGAAATGCTCGATATGCTCCAGGACGAGACGGCCTGGGAATCAGCCGAAAAAACCCATACCCTCACCGGATACCAGCAATACCTGACGACGTATCCGTCTGGATTTCATGCCCGCGAGGCACAACAAAACCTCCTGCACCTGACACAGCAGCAGGCCTGGGAACTGGCCCGGAAACAACATACAGCAGCGGGCTATACGGCTTATATCAATCAATATCCGGACAGTCCTTTTGTCTCAGCGGCAGAAAATGCCCTCGAGGACCTGCATCAGGCTGCTCATCAGACACAGGAGGTGCCTGAGCCACCGCCTGCGATTGCTCAGCCGGTGCCACCCGCGCCGGTACAACGCGCCAACCAACAGATCTCTCAGGCTGCGGAGTGGGCTATATGGCTGGATCGTATCCGGGAGCTGGAAGCCGAACTGCCCCGCAATCCTGTACCCGCCTGCTGGGATGAGCTCCGGCATGCTTTTGAGTCTGCGGCTCCTCTGGCCCCGGATACCCGCGCCGCTGATATGCTCACCCGGCGATATGCCAAGGCTGCTGAGGCATTTGCGGCCTATCAGGCCGCTGAACGCCAGATCATCCGCAGACCTTCTACCCAAGTTGTCCCTACGCATCCCTCCCAGCACCCAGACCGCCCCCTCCGGCGGCCCGTCTCTCCCTACCTGCTTTATGGGATTGGGCTGGGCAGTTGTCTGCTGATGCTCGTCTGGATCGCCTCCGCCCGGAATACCCGGCCTGCTGTGTCTGAGAGCCAGATGGCTATGATAACATCCGAGGCGGATACGGTATATATGCCCGACTCGACCCTTACGGACACTGCCAGGATGATCTACCTGGGCGGATACCGGGAAGGGGTCGCACGGTACCTGGAAAATGGCCTGATCGGATTTGTGCTGCCATCCGGGGCCCGGCTGACCGAAGCCCGTTACACACAGGCGTCTGACTTTTCCAACGGGCTGGCACTTGTGCAGCGAAACGGACTTCTGGGATACATAGACCGCAGCGGCGCCGAAGTCATCCCGCCTCAGTTTGAGAAGGGCGGGAGTTTTGACAGCACCCAAACGGCTCATGTATGGCTCAATGGCCGCGAAATCACGATCAATGCTGACGGCGTATGCACCAACTGTACAGATACCCTCGGAACCGCTGCCGCTGCTGCACTTGTCATGGAGCCCGTCGACCCCAGCCTGGTAACAGTCCCGGCAGCTTCGCTTGAGGTCGTGCCGGCCACTGCAGGGCCGGTACCGGCTCAGGCCAACCCCATGTCGGCAGCAGCACGTGGTGCTCAGGTAAGCCCCGTACCTGCAGCTGCCCTGATCCCTTCCAGCACTGAAATCGTAATGGCCGATACAGAACCCCGCCTCACCAATTTTGAGAAAATACGCCGCCAGATCAAATACCCGCAGTCTGCCCGGGACCAGGACCTACAGGGCACCGTTGTAGCCCGGATCCTGGTAGGCCCATCAGGCAATTATGTACGCCACGAGATTATCTCCAATACACCCGCCATCTTAAATGATGCCGTACACGCGTTTTTGCCCCGGCTCACCTTCACCCCCGCCCGACGTGAAGGCCAGCCTATCTACTACTGGGTAAATGTACCCTTCCCCTTCAAACTCAGTGATTGAGCCGAGTGACCCCTCACCTGCCAGCCACCCTGCTATGGACTATGTGCAGCAGGGGGGCTGATGGGGGGGGATATATGTGGTATATTACCTATATGATTTTCATCATGCCCGTTGCCAATACGGGGACTGAAGTATATCTTTGAGACAGGATATGGCGTGTTATGCCTGTTGTGCTACAAGGATTACTGTCTTGAACATGAAAAAACTGATTACAAGCCTGAGTTTGGCCTGCCTGGCAGCCGTTGTCTGCTGCACGGGATGTCGGCCTGCCTTTGATGAAAAAGCGGCTGCTGATCCGGAACTCCTCCGAAAAATGGTGATGAGCGGCCTGACAGAAATCATCATCTACGATATCTTCACCCCACCGGTCGCCAGCCGTATTTATGCCTATACCAGCATTGCGGCGTATGAGGTCATGGCCCAGGGTGACCCCGCATATGAAAGCCTGGCAGGTCAGCTTAATGGGCTGACGCCGCTCCCGGCTCCGCCCGCCGGGGTCAAAATCTGCTACCCGCTGGCGGCCATGCAGGCCTATCTTACGACCTGCGAGCAGATGATTTTTTCGCTGGAGCGTCTGGACACCCTCCAGATCAACCTCTACCAGCATTACCGCAAGCTGGGCATACCGGAGGATCAGTTTAAGGCCTCGGTCGAATATGGCACCCAGGCCGGAAAACATATCCTGGCATGGGCTTCCCAGGACAACTACAAACAAACCCGGACCTTCGAAAAATATACGGTCAAAAATGAGCCGGGACGATGGGTCCCAACGCCTCCCACCTATATTGATGCCGTCGAGCCTCATTGGAACAAAATACGTCCGATGGTACTGGACTCTGCTGCACAGTTTAAGCCGGATCAGCCCCCTCTCTATGACCTCGAAAAAAGCAGTGCCTTTTACCAGCAGGTGCTTGAGGTCTATGAAACAACCCGGAGCCTGAGCCCCGAGCAGCGGACGATTGCTGACTTCTGGGATTGTAACCCCTTTGCGATGCAGACCCAGGGGCATTTTATGTTTGCCAATAAAAAAATCACCCCCGGCGGACACTGGATGGGGATTACGGCCATCGCTACACGTGGAGCGGGTGCTGATTTTTCGGCTACGGCTGAGGCGTTTGCGAGGGTATCTATTTCGCTGTTTGAAGGATTTATCAGTTGTTGGGACGAAAAATACCGCTCTAACCTGATCCGGCCTGAGACGGTCATCAATGAGAACATTGACCCCAACTGGAAACCTATGCTCCAGACCCCTCCCTTCCCGGAGTACACCAGCGGGCACAGTGTTATTTCTGCCTCTGCTGCGACAGCACTTACGAATCTGTTTGGCGAAAATTATGCCTTTGTTGACTCTACAGAGGTCCCCTATGGAGTTGCATCCCGCTCATTCCCATCCTTTTACGCGGCATCTGACGAGGCTGCTGTCAGCCGGATGTATGGCGGGATTCACTACAAAGCTGCCATCGAAGTAGGCAAAAGCCAGGGGCGCATGGTCGGACGCCATGTCTCCACCAAACTCAAAACCCGGGTACAAGCTACCGCCAGCAATTGATCTGATCTCATTCGAGATACCAAGCGGCTTTCTGTCTGAAGACAGGAAGCCGCTCTTGCTTAAAACGGGAAAACCAGCAGCATACCGATCACTAGGAATTATTTCCTAACTTTTAGAAAGTGTTTTCTAACCTTGCAGATTCCAGTATATTTGTTTGAAACGGTATTAGCACGACTGTATTTCCCCCTTTTGCTTTCTACAGGACCTACATCTACTTGTTGAATATGGCTTTTGCAAAATCTAACCGGATGCCTGTCGGGGCTATCCAGTGCGAAAATACGACCATGCACCTGCTCAAGGCGAATGACTTTGTGGCACAGGGCATACGAAACCAAATGGCTGCACAGGGCACCCTCCTGATCAACATTACCTCCTCAGCCGGCAGCGGCAAAACCACCCTGATGCAGGAAACGGCCCGCCGGCTTTCAGACAAGTTGCGGCTCGGGGTGCTCGTAGGTGATCTGGAGACCGAGCGGGATGCCATTCGCATCCGGGAGACCGGTATTCCTGCCATGCAGATCGTGACAGGGGGGGTGTGTCACCTGGAGGCACAGATGATCCAGCAGGCATTTACCCATTTTCCGACCGCTGGCCTGGACCTGCTTTTTATTGAAAATGTAGGCAATCTGGTTTGTCCGGCAGCATTTGACCTGGGCGAAGACTACCGGGTGACCCTCCTGGCCTCAACAGAAGGGGACGACAAACCCAAAAAATACCCCCGAATGTTTCTGACCAGTGAGTTGCTGCTGATCTCCAAGGCCGACTTGTTGCCCTACATCCCCTTTTCTGTACCGGCGGCCATAAAGGACGCACAGGAAGTCAATCCGGAGATCGCGTGTATCACCCTTTCCAGTCTTACTGGCGCCGGTATGGACGAGTGGTGTGAATGGCTGCTGGAGCGGGTAGCGGCCAAACGGTCAGCCGAGCTCGCATGACCTGGCATTTACACTTAAAAGGACAAGTACAAGGGGTAGGCTTCCGGCCTTATGTGCGCCGTATGGCCCAGATACACCAGTTGCATGGCTGGGTAGCGAATACCTCCGATGGTGTCCATATTGAGGTGAATGCCGATGCAGGCGCAGCGCATGATTTCCTGACGACACTGGTAGCCGGGGCACCCCGGCTCTCACACATTACGGACACAGCCCTGTACCAGGTAGCGGATGTGTTATTCAGCGGATTTTATATCCGTGACAGCCATGCCCCTGCTGAGGCAGACCTGCTGCTGGCACCTGACTTTGCGACGTGTGAAGCCTGTCACCAGGAGCTGCAACAGCCCGCTGACCGACGGTATGCATACGGATTTATTACCTGTACGGATTGTGGGCCACGGTTCAGCATCAGTGCGGGGCTCCCTTACGACCGCGCGCGGACCAGCATGGCAGCCTTTCAGATGTGTGATGACTGTCAGGCAGAATATCACAACGTGGACGACAGGCGATATTTTTCTCAAACCAACAGTTGTCCGGCCTGTGGTATCCAGCTCCGTATGGTTCCACCAGCTGACAACCCACCCGTCGAGGCTGCAATAGAGAGCCTTCTTCAAGGCCAGATTGTAGCCCTCAAAGGTATAGGCGGGTATTTGCTCCTTTGTGATGCGACTGATGCCCATGCCATCCAGCGGCTGCGTGACCGCAAACACAGACCGACCAAGCCCCTGGCTGTATTGTATCCGAATCTGACCCTGCTGGAAGCCGATGTGATTCTTACCCCGGCCTCACGCAGGTTGCTCTCAGGACCTGCGGCCCCCCTTGTGCTCTTGCCCGCCCGCACTGTATCCGGGACAGGGCTCTGTCGTGAACTCATTGCGCCTGCGCTGGACCAGATTGGTGCCATGTTGCCTTATGCGCCCCTGCTGGCCCAGGTCGCTGCCGGGGTGAACCGCCCGCTCGTAGCGACAAGCGCCAACCTCAGCGGATCCCCGATTTATTACCAGGACGAGTCAGCCCTGGCAGACCTGCCGGCTATTGCTGACAGGATATTGGTGCACACACGTGAGATTTTGGTTCCGCAGGATGACTCTGTCGTACACCCCGGTGCCGGAGGGCCCGCCACCGTGATCCGGCGTGCGCGGGGATATGCACCGACTTTTTTTCCGCCACGCCCCGTACGCGCTGTTTCTGTGCTGGCCCTGGGTGCGCAGCTCAAAGGCACCTTCACCTGGACACACCGGGGCAATGTGTACATCAGTCCATACTTAGGCGACCTTGATCATCCTGATACCCAGCTCCGGTTTGAGCAGATGGTGGCCCATATCGGGCGGCTGCTCGGTGCCAGCCCGGACATACTCGTCGCAGACCGCCACCCGGATTACTTTACCACACAACTGGCCAAAAGCTGGGCTGATCGCGCGGGGATCCCCCTGCACCAGGTACAGCACCACCATGCGCACGCAGCCGCTATTGTAGATGAACACGCCCTCTGGGAATCACCCGATCCGGTTCTGGTCTTTGTGTGGGATGGTACCGGTCTGGGAGATCATGGCGAAATCTGGGGTGGCGAGTGTTTCCGGCTGGAAACGGGTCACCTGACCCGGACAGCCCATCTGCCGGGATTCAGTTGGCTGCTGGGCGACAAAATGGCCCGTGAACCCCGGCTTTCTGCCCTGAGCCTTTGTCAGGACCTGCCAGAAGCGGCACCGATTCTCCAGCGTGCTTTTACGGAGCCGGAGTGGACCCTGTATCAGCGGTTGCTCCGGCAGCCTCAGTCTGTGACTTTTAGCACGGGGCGGTTGTTTGACGGAGTCGCAGCCCTGCTCGGGCTGGGATACCGGATCAGTTATGAGGGCGAAGCTGCCATGCGGCTGGAAGCCCTCGCCCGTACCTGGCTGCACAAGACCGCCAGTCTCCCTCACCCCTACCCGCCCGGTGATACGGTGGCGGCCCTTATGCGGCCGATCCTAGATGATCTCCTGCAAGGCGTCCCCACCGGAGAGATAGCCGCCCGGTTTCACCTGATGCTGGTCGCATGGATCAGCCAGGTAGCAGAAACCCACGGCTGCAACCACCTGGCCTTCAGCGGCGGTGTCTTTCAAAATGCCCTGCTGACAACGTTGATTACCCGCCAGCTCGCTGACACCCACAGGCTGTATTTTCACCGGCAGCTCTCTCCCAATGATGAGTCTGTGTCCTACGGGCAAATGGCGTTTGTATCGAATATCCTTTAATCCTACCCTATATGTGTCTTGCTATTCCCGGAAAAATCAACTCCATCGAACACCAGCACAACGGCATGGTCCGAATGGCCAAAATCCAGTTTGGGAGTATCGTCAAAGAGGCCAGCCTCGAAATGGTACCCCAGGCGCAGATCGGAGACTATGTACTGGTCCACGTAGGGGTGGCCATCAGCGTCGTGGATGAGGCTGAAGCCCAAAAGTCGTTTGAGTACCTCTCAATGATCGGTGAGATAGACGAACTCATTGAGCATACACAGGTTTGAGCATATGAAATACATCAATGAATTCCGCAGCCCGGAATTGGTTTCCCAATACCTGGCTGAACTAAGCCGCATTGTCACCCGCCCGTGGACCATCATGGAGGTATGTGGCGGACAGACCCATAGCCTGGTCAAAAATGGCCTGCTCGACCTTCTGCCCCCTGAGGTACGGATGGTCCACGGCCCCGGATGCCCGGTATGTGTCACGCCCATTCACCTGATAGACAAAGCAGTACACCTCGCCCTGGACCGGGGGGTGATCCTGTGTTCATTTGGGGATATGCTCCGGGTACCCGGATCTGGCATGAGCCTGCTCGAAGCCAAAGCCCGCGGGGCGGATGTGCGCATTTTATACTCTCCCCTTGAAGCAGTCAACCTTGCACGGGAGATGCCCGACCGGGAAGTGGTATTTTTTGCCGTAGGGTTTGAAACCACAGCACCTGCCAATGCGCTCTCGGTCCTCCACGCACACCGGGCTGGCCTGACCAACTATTCGATCCTGGCCTCTCATGTGCTGGTCCCGCCCGCAATAGCAGCTGTCATGGAGGATGATGCGGTGCAAATACAGGCTTTCCTGGCAGCCGGCCATGTCTGCACGATCATGGGTACCGGGGAGTACCAGCCTCTGGTCGAACGATACCAAATTCCGATTGTGGTCACGGGATTTGAGCCGGTGGATTTGCTTCAGGGCCTGCTGATGACTGTGCGGCAACTGGAAGCAGGCGAAAAACGCCTTGAGAATCAATACAGCCGGGTCGTACGCCCTGAGGGCAACCCCGAAGCGCAGGCAGTGATCCAGGAAGTATTTGAAGTTCAGGACCGGGAGTGGCGGGGCATCGGTCTGATTCCGGCGAGCGGATATGAAGTTCGGGAGCGTTTTGCAGCCTTTGACGCCAACCGGAAATTTGCCGTGCAGATCCCCCGGGCATCCGAAAATGCCCGTTGTATCGCGGGCCAGGTATTAAAAGGTATCAAAAAACCTCACCAGTGCAGTGAGTTTGGGAAAACGTGTACCCCCCAGTCCCCCCTTGGTGCGCCGATGGTCTCCAGCGAGGGTGCCTGCGCTGCCTATTATCATTTTGCGGTCGCCTGAAATAGCCTTGTATGAACGAATCCCGTATCCGGATGCAGCTCCAGTGCCCCATGCCCAAACTCGACTTTGACGTGATCACCCTCGGGCACGGCAGCGGGGGCCTGCTGACCCATCAACTGCTTGACAGCGGGGTATTTGACCTGCTGCGAAACGACCTGCTGGACACCCGGCACGATGGAGCCGTATTTTCACTCCCGGCGGACTCCCTGACTGCTTTTTCGACCGACAGTTATGTGGTGTCACCGATTTTTTTTCCGGGTGGCAGCATCGGAGAGCTGGCCATCAATGGCACCGTCAATGACCTCGCGATGTGTGGGGCCGAGGCCCGGTATCTTTCACTGGCCTTTATTCTGGAAGAGGGATTGCCCATGCAGGATTTTTGGGATGTGCTCGTATCCACCCGGGAGGCTGCCGCTGCGGCCGGGGTATGGGTCGTGACGGGTGATACCAAGGTGGTGGAGCGGGGCAAAGGTGACCAGATGTTTATCAACACAACCGGCATCGGCACCGTGCACCCGCGTGCGGCCATCAGCCAGCGCCGGGTACAGGCCGGCGACCAAATCCTGGTCAGCGGGCCGCTGGCTACCCATGGTGTCGCGATCATGAGTGTACGCGAGGGCCTGACTTTTGAAACCACCCTGGAAAGTGATACCCGAAGCCTGAAACAGGCTGTCAGGACCTTGCTGGATGCGCATGGGGACCAGGTACATCTGCTGCGGGACCCGACCCGGGGCGGTGTGGCCACCACCCTCAATGAAATCGCCCGTGATACCCGGCTGGGGATCACACTCTCACAAGCTCATATTCCGGTGCGGGAAGCCGTCCAGAGTGCTTGTGAGCTGCTGGGACTGGACCCGCTGTATGTGGCCAATGAAGGAATTTTCCTCGCAATCGTAGCCCCGGAAGCAGCAGATGCAGCCTTGGCTACCCTCAGAAGCCTTCCATCGGGCGAAGACGCTGCCTGTATCGGCGCTGTTACCACCGAGCACCCCGGCAAGGTCATCCTCAAAAGCCATATCGGGGGAAAAAGGGTGGTAAATATGCTGGCAGGAGAACAGTTACCCCGGATTTGTTAGGTTGTTATTCCCCCAAACACATGGACGATCTCGCACTGCATATCACCCTCAAAAAAAGCGGCCCCCCAGACCGGTCCCAGACACCCACTCCGGCCCCGCCAGCCGTACTGGTCGCAACCTTTGCAGGCACCGATCAGACTGTCCTGCTGGCCCCCCGCGGGGTATGGTGGACCCACCGCACCCTCCTGGTGTCGGATACCGGCCAAAACCGGGTGTTTATCTGGCGGGAGGTGGACCCGCTACGGCCTATCGGCGAGCCTGATATTGTGCTGGGACAAGCCGATCCTGGTGATACAGGCCGCAACCGGGGCGGGGATGTCTCAGCAGCGACCCTGCAATACCCCTCCGGCGTCTGGTCAGACGGTCAGCGGCTGATCATAGCCGATGCCTGGAATCACCGGGTCCTGGTCTGGCACCAGTTCCCGACCCGCCACGGCCAACCCGCCGACGTGGTCATCGGGCAGGAAAACTTCACCGCAAATGAACCCAATGGCCTGGGAATAGGAGCCGCTCCATCCGATCGCTCCCTCTACTGGCCGTACGGGATCCACTGTGACGGCACCCGGCTCTGGATCGCCGACACTGGCAACCGGCGGGTATTGTATTATGACCATATCCCAGACACCCATCACGCCCCTGCCACGGCGGTTATTGGCAAACCAGACTTTATCTCCCGTGATTATGAACATACCGATGCCGTATGGCCTTATTCCGTCCGGGTCAGTCCGGCAGGCCGTATGGCGATCGCTGATACGCAGTACTTCCGGGTTTTGGTTTGGCATGACTGGACCACAGCCCTGACCCAGCCTGCTGATGTGATCCTGGGACAGGCGGATTTTGAACAAAACGGTGCCAATCAATATGGCCTTTATCCGCAGGCGCACACCCTCAACTGGTGTTATGATACCTGCTGGCTGGATGATACCTTGCTGGTCGCTGATACCGGTAATAGCCGTGTCCTGTGGTTTTCGCCGTATCCATCCCAACACAATACCCCCGCCTCCAACCTGATCGGGAAACCTGATTTTGTCACGGGCAGTGAAAATGCCGCGACCACCCTGGGCACCCAGGAGATGATGTACTGGCCTTTTGCGATCAGTGCGGGCGATGGATATATTGTCCTGGCAGATACCGGCAACCACCGGATCCTCTTTTACCAGCTGCTTCCTCACCCTGAATCCTGATACCCATGCTGATCACGATTTTTTTTGCCCTGACAACCGGTTTCCTGCACGCATTTGAGGCTGACCACCTGGTGGCCGTCAGCGCCATTGTCACCCGCAGGCAACGGATGATCCTTGCCGTCAAAGACGGGATCGCCTGGGGCCTCGGTCATACCTCCACCATTATGGTCATCGGCATCCTGATTATCGCAGGGCGGCTGATGCTGGCCGAAGAGATATTTCACTATCTGGAAGCAGGCGTGGGCCTGATGCTGATCGGGCTGGGTATCAACCGCCTGCGAAATGCCCTGCGCCATACACCCGGACACACCCATGATGCACACACACCTCCCGTCCACGGACACCGCCTTGCCTACGGAGTGGGACTGGTACACGGGCTGGCTGGCAGTGGCTCGCTGGTGTTGCTGGTAATGAGCCAGATTCCGGAGCCGGGCAGCGCCATGGCTTACTTATTTACGTTTGGCCTGGGCTCGGTACTCGGCATGCTGGTGGCCTCTGGTGCATTCAGCCTGCCCCTCTCCCGCGAACTCCGGCTGCAGGTGAATCTCCGGCCTGCCCTTACCCTGGTCTCTGCCGTTCTGTGTCTGGGGGTAGGCATACAAGTTGTCTATGAAAATCTGCTCGCATGAATCCTGAAAATGCAAGGGACGCCTTTCGGGCGCAGTTGATCCGGGCGCTGGAGGTCTATGAAATACCCGTCCTGCAGGAAGCCCCGTACGACATCCACGTAGCACCGGACTATGTCATTCATATCGAGTCACATGGCGTGTATAAATTATGGTCTGCCGGCAAAGTAGTCGCTCCGTTTGATGACCTGGATGAATTGTGTATATTTATCTTGCGGGGTTGATGGTTTATCCTGTTTAATCTGGTCTTTTTATGGCTGCACATCCCTATCCCGCAGGCGAAAAACGAGAAGTCCTGGTCATCGCCCTGGCGCCGAGCGAAACCCAGCCCGGCAACTATACCCTGATCCTGGAGGAACCCGAAAGCCGGCGGCGCATCCCGCTGATCATCGGCGGATTTGAAGCACAGGCGATCGCGGTGACGATGGAGCAGATGCAGCCCCTCCGCCCCTTGACCCACGACCTCTTCAGACAGACCCTGGATGCCCTGGGAGTCAAGGTTGCAGAGGTCGTCATACACTCCATGCAGGAGGGCGTGTTTTATGCGGACTTGTATTTGCGGCAGGCAGACGGTACCCTGCTGCAGGTGGACGCCCGTCCCTCCGATGCGATTGCCCTGGCTGTGCGGGCGCAGGCACCTGTGTATACGTTTGACAGCCTCATCGAGGCCGTCGCCATCTGGGTCGAAAGCCTCCAGACCCGGACCAAAAAAGGCTCCCTGGAGGCCTATTCGCTCGCAGAGCTGGAAGAACTCCTCGCACGGGTCATAGCCAAAGAAGACTTTGAGTCAGCACTCAGGATCCGGGATATTATTGACAGACGGAGAGGTATGCAGGGGCAGGTGTAGCCCCGAGCCCAGCAGCGGTTATTCAGCCGTTTCTTCCTCAAATGTTACCCGTGTGATCATCAACTCATTGCCCTGTACGACATGCGCTGATGGCCGTCCGCACGTACTGCATACAAACCGATAGGCTATCACCTCGGACACCTGGTCACAAGCAGCACAGTGTATCTGGGCAGGCAATACCGCTATCCGCAGCTCAGCATCCCGGTACCGGGCGGCTTCAGCCTCCTCCGTCACCGCCTGAAATGCGTTTTGAAGCAAAACAGGCTCGACATTGGACAACTGACCCACGGAAAGGTCAATAGCCCGCAGGTGGGTTAGTTCTTCGGCGCTGAACTGATCCTCCAGGGTACGAAAAATAGTGCGCACCAGCGAAATTTCATGCATATCCCTGTGTATGAATCAGTTGTTAGTAGGAGACGCCGCTGTGTGCGGCCCTTCAGCCAGGGTATCGCGGAGTTGGTTGAGTTTGCTCAGGTGCAGGACAGCCTCCGAGATAATTTTGGGGTCATCCGTGAGGTCCCGTGCTTCGCGGGCCATCGCCACCATTTCCCCGTAGAGTGCTTCAGCAGCCGCATTATCTGTCAGGTTGAGATGCCAGGCCGTGCCGACATAATTGAGCAGGGTGACCGCGCGCTCCACAGGCCAGCGTGTGGCCGTACGGATGGCCAGGGACTCCTGGTAGTATGCCAGCGCCTTCTGCCGGTTGTCAGTATGGACAGCGTCCGGATATTGATTCAGGGCATTGGCATACTGGGCACAGATGCGGGCATATTCATACGGGTAATCTTCTCTGGTAAAAAAGGCCAGCGCCGTCTGAAAGGCTGAAGCCGAGACCCCGGCCCAGATCGCACGTTTCTGGGGCTCGTCGGGCATCTCGGCGTAGATCACACCGAGGTACTGGTGAATCTCTGCAAAAAGGGCCGGGGCATCCTCCCGGGTAAATACCTTCATCGTTTCCTGAAAACTGTCCAGGGCACTCCTGAAAAACTGAGGCTGACCTTGTTGTGCCCAGGTGTACAGCAGGATCCCCCGCCGGTAATGTGCCTGCGCGAGGAGTTCGGGCAGGTCTGCCTCCCGCAGCAGCTCCACGGCGCGGTTGATATACCCGAGTGACTCAGCAAAACTATCCGCATAGTTAGCGATCTGGGCTGCGTCCACGAGCACCATCGCCTCCTCTACCTCCCGCCCGCGCAGCCGGTAGTGCTGAAGCACCTCCCACAAGGTATGTTTGAGGGTTTCGAGCAGTACTGCATCGTATGGCACAGCCAACTGCAACATCCATATCTGGGTCAATCCGGCTTTGAGTTCGGCCTGGGCATCCGCCGAGGGTTGCAGGCGGACGGCCTCTTCCAGGACATGGGCCGCCTGGGTCAGCTCCCCTGCATCTGCGAGCAGGATGGCATACTGCCGGGTCGTAAACGCATGATACTCCGCATCAGGGGCTGCCTTGAGCGCCTCCCGATAAAAATATCGGGCTTTATCTCCCCCCGCAGCAGGGTCCGGCGATCCGTAGTGGTGCAGCACTGCCGAGTTGTGACAAAACCGGTACTCCTCAAACGGCTGAAAATCAGACGTAAGGCTGGCTGGATCCGTTTCCAGGCCCTGCTGAAGGCGGTTGATCAGGTCAATATCATTCAGGAGGACGGAGTGGTCTGCCAGCAGGCGGTAGGCCTGCTCATAATTGCCAAGTCGCTGATACAGCAATGCCAGGAGTATCTCCGTCCGATAGGGCAGGTACTCTGGCATCAGGTACGGGGGGAGCAGGTTGTACCAATCCACCGGATGTACAATACCCTCGCGGGCCGTCACCTTCAGGTGATAGGCCGAAGGCAGGGGATCCCCATCAGACAGGTCACAGATCGTCACCCAGTCGTCCAACTGGTCGGGGGTAGCGATCAGGGTCCGGAGGGCGTCTATAAGATCAGAAGTTGTATATACGGTCAGCATACAGCCGCAGGGTGATAAAAGGGTTATAAAATGACCTGCAAGATACGACCCTCCGGATCCGTCCCGGCATCAAGCGGGCGGTCCGAATCATCAAGCAAGTGGTCTATGAGAATTTCCTGTACCGAAATGGTTTTGTCGCCCTGGAGGTTGCGGTTTTTGAGCATCTGGAGGCTGGCCTTGTGACGGGCAGCAAAGTCAGGGTGATCCATCGGGGCAATACGCAGGCAGGCTGCGGCAGGATCATACACCACAAATACCTGCGCAACCTCCCCCAGCACCTCAGATGCCAGGGCCGCAGGCAACCAGACGTGTTGGTTTTTGAGATAAATCTGACTCATACCGGGGCAGATATGAGGGTTTCTGCTATCATATCAGCCACCTTGTCACCGGCGGCCATCACTTCAGGGCTCAGGCCCATCTCCAGCCGGGTCTGGCTGACGGCGATCAGGTAAACCGTAATGTCATCAGGATAGGCAGGACCAAGAATCCTGCTGGCGTATGACAAGGCCTGGTCCCACTTGAGCGAGTGCAAAAACACCATCGGATCCTCCTGGACCGCCGCAGCTACTGCCTCGGCCGGCAACCGGTACAGGGTCCCGTCCGGCTCTCCGGTATTAATCACGGCATCCACCACGATGATACGGGTATGCCCCTGCAACTGAAACAATACCTCAAAAGCAGAGGTACCCATGTCTATCAGCGTCAGATCCGGTGCTGAGGCACCCATCCGGGCCTGAAGCCGCTCTATGACATAACATCCCACCCCGTCATCCGACCGGACAGGATTGCCAAAACCCATTAAAGCTGTTTTTTTCATAACACAAAAGACACCCGCAAGGATAGGCTCCCTGCGGGCATCGCTTAGTGGTCAGGGCCGGAGCCGGTCAGAGTTTAAATTGGGCCAGCTTTTCGCCGGTTTTAGCGTCATGTGCGTGTACCGTACAGACCAGACATGAGTCAAAAGAGCGGGCTACCATCCCGACCTCGACCGGATCATGGGGATCTTCGATCTCGATGCCGGTCAGGGCTGCTTCGATAGGTCCGGCTTTGCCTTGCTCATCATTAGGTCCGACATTCCACGTGGTGGGGGCCATGACCTGATAGTTTTTGATGACCCCGTCCTTGATCTCGATCCAGTGCGCCAGCGAACCACGGGCTGCCTCTGTGGCACCAAATCCCATCCCGTCGCGCTCCTCGGGCTTGATATAAAACTCACCGTCGAGGTCTATCTGGCCGAGCCACTGGTTGATAAACTCATAGAGGCGGGGCGCTTCATGTACGCGGGCCAGGGTGCGGGTGAATACACTGGGACCCATTTTCTGCATAATATCAGCAAACAACGGATCCTGAATCTGGTGGCTCAGGTTTTTGGGATTGGCATTCATGATCACACGGGAGAGCGGGCCGGCCTCTGCCGCAAAACCATTGTAGCGGGGAGCTTTGGCCCAGCTGTATTTGCCACCAAAATCAGAGTGTGCCAGGGTATTGGACTGCACAGGCGTGGGGAAAGGCTCCTTCCAGGGGTGCTCTGCCGGCACATCTGCATACCAGGAGTGTTTGACGTGCTCCCGGATATTCATGTGATCAAACTCATGCCAGTTTTGCCCGTCAAAAAAGCCGGAAGCGCTGATCAGGGCCTTGTTGCGGCCTTCGACCGTGGGGTTATTGTAGAGGTCCTTGTGCAGGTAGGTACCATATGCGAGAAATTTACCGACACCCTGCCCAAATTTATCCAGTCCAAACTCCAGGCTGGCGCGAATAAAGAGGCCCAGGTCGCTGTTGCGCTGGCTTTCATTCTCTTCCACCCAGGCCATCAGGTCATCCCAGGTTTTGACCTGGAGGTACCGCTCGATCGAGCAGCCGAGCCATACCGTCTCCAGCCAGTCGTTGCGGAAGTGATTCATGATCGCATGGGCACGGGTGATGTCCTTGAGGGTAGGCGCACACATGACCCCGCCAGGCACCATGTAGGAGGAGTGAGGCCACTGTCCGCCAAACAAGGCATATACCTCCACGGGACGGCCGGAGGCTGTCACCCCTTTTTGGAAGGAGGTGCCGACATAAGCCGCAAATCGTTTGACGACCTCCGCGTACAGCGGTTTATTCGCAAACTTTTTATTGGCCATATCTGTAGCAAAGATGGCATAAAACCAGCGCGGAATGGACTGGATAGTTTCCGTAGCCTGCCCGATAGCCCGCAGCAGGAGGGCATTGGGGCTGAGCTGGGTCTTCCAGGCCGTATCAAGGGCAGAAGAAGCGCAGTACAGGTGAGAGCCACCGCAGATACCGCAGATACGGGGTGTCACGATCAGACCAGACTGAGGGTCTTTGCCCTCCATGATCTTCTCGAAACCCCGAAACATAGCCGCCTGGGTATGAGCACGGGTCACAACCCCGTTTTCCATATAGACCTTGACGTCCAGGTCGCCCTCGACCCGGCCTACAGGGGAGATATTGAGTTCTTTAATGTTACTTGCCATAAGTAGGTAGTCCTGAAAAAACAAGCCGAATAGGATTATTTGGAAGTCTGGAAATGCTCCTGGTCAACACCGAGCGCGCGCTCTACGGTACCCATGACCTTCTCGACGCCGGCACGAGTATAATATCCCAGACGGGAAACCCCCGTAGGCACATCTTTGGGGAGGAAACCGAGGTACTTCAGGCTCTTGAACACGCTGCCCTTGACAAGGTCATGGTGCGGGAAGCCTGGCTCTGTACATCCCAGACAGGGGTGATTGGCGCGGGTCTTGCTGGACTGGCGGTTCCAGAGGATACGGTTACAGCTCGCACGGGTCATCGGTCCCCGGCAGCCGACCTCATAAAAGAGACATCCGCCCCGTTTGCCAAAGTGACCATCCACCTTTTGGGCAAAACTGATGGCGTTAGGACACCCGGTCTGCACAAAGTCCGTAAAAAACGTCTTGGGACGATGGTACTCATCCACCAGTACGTCCTTGATACGTCCGGTGGAGATCGCGACCAGGATCTGGGTGACCCAGTCAGGGTGAGCAGGACAGCCCGGAATGTTGATGACAGGCAATCCCCCTTTGGAGACGTATCCCGCCCCTAAAAATCCACCTTTGCGCTCCTTGTGAAACTGCATCCCGGTGCTCTCAGAGGGGTTGGGGGGTACTGCCGGGATTCCACCCCAGGTAGCGCAGTCCCCGATGGCCACCACATAACCAGCTACTGCCGCCAGTTCCCGTACCCAGTCCTGCATAGGACGGTCGGCAAAATAGTTCATCGTGCCTGTCCCGTTAGGACCCTGGACGATACTGCCCTCATACACCAAGATGTCCATCTGAACCTTGCCGGCGAGGATGTCACGGAGCAGATCGCTCACCTGATCCCCGATCTCCAGCCCGATAGAGGGATGCCAGAGGATGTTGATGCCGAAGTCTGTCACCAGCTCCACCACTGTGGGTTCTTCGGCATTCAGGAACGACATGGTGTTGCCACTACATGCCCCCCCCTGTAACCAGAGTACATTAGCCATAGGTAGAAAATTGTGTTAAGCGAGTAATACGGAAACCGCTGGGGCTTCTTGGAGTAAATATAATTTGATTCATGTGTTTAGAAAATATTTTCTAACTTATTTAGAAAATATTTCCTAATTTAGAATTGATCTAAGTCTTTGTACTTATTGCGCAAACAGGGTGTGCATACAAATACGCAACTTGTCCGCGGCATGAAAATGATTTTTGTCAGTACGCGCAACTTAATAGGTCGGCGACAGGGGCAGGACTTCACGGGCGTACTCCGCCCGCCCCAGGGGACTGAGATACGGATTGATCTGGGCCCAGACCGCTTCTTTAAACTGCGGCTCATGGACTGACTGTCCTTTTAATATCTGCTGAGGTACCCAAAACACAATAGCCATCCACAGGCTCTGCGTCAGCGACTCGTAGATTCCCTGGATCGGCTCCGGTACCAGGACCTCCCGCTGCACATAAAAATCAAGGCGCTTGCGTATCTGGATCAGCATTTTGCCGACCATCTGGTGCCAGCGGTTCATGATCGCCGGGTAAGACCGCTCTACTTCAAACAGGTCTATCAGGTAAAACTTATACCGGGTCAAAAAACTATGATACTGCGAAAGCTGGAGGTCAAAGTCCGCTAATGAAGGGGTCTGTATATAGGTCGTCAGAATATGCGCAAACTCACCAAAAAGGTTTTCATATACGTGTGTGACGATCGCTTCTTTGTTTTTGAAATGATAGGCCAGGTTACCCACGCTGATACCCGCCTCGTCCGCTATATGCTGGAGGCGCACGTTGGCGACACCACTTTCATTAAACAAGCGGATGGCAGCTTCCAGGATTCGTTGTTTGGTGGTGTACATAGGTCTCAGTTCAGCGAAAGATTCAGATCAGCCATATCCACCGCGAGGGTTCCCCGCTGGTCCTTGGCAGCCAGGCGGCGCATGTACATCGCCATCATCCGCGCACGGCGGGGACAGGCATGGCTGGTGATGCGGCGGCAGATAAACTTGAGCGGACTCCTGTGATGGGCAAATAACAATACGATCTCCCAGGTACCCTGGCGCCGGCTGAGATACTCGATCACCGCTGTATCACTCAGCCACAGGTCGTCCCGGTAAAAGCCCATGTCTTGTATCCCGCCAAGCCGATCTGTAAACACCAGATTGCTCAGGTGCTCCAGCATGCGTGCATATACATCCGGATGTAGTTGAAACAAAGGCTTCATCTGCAATACAATGGCGTCATGGACAAAGGTACAGAATTATTGGCGGCAGGCCAGTTCCTTATGCAGATCATACTCAACTAATCGCCTTTTTGTTTAAGGTTGAGTAAAAAATAAGGTTTTTTTCTTACACAAAATCATCCCGCGTCACCCTAATACCCGAAAAAAATGATCCGTCTGCCGGAATCTGCTGATACTCCCGCAGCCCCATATCCGTACAAAAGGGTATGAACACCGCCCATAAAGCTATCCGATAGTCTGCATACTGGTCGGATGGCAAACCTGCCACCGCCTGGCGATACTGCCACTGGTCTGCCATAAGCCAAAACTGCTGTGCCAGGGTAGCCTCATACCCTGGCACCGGAGCCATCCGCAGGGCACCGCGAGCCTGATTAAACTGTATCGCGCCTTCCACCTGCAATACCTGCCACTGGAGATGCTGACGGTAGGCCGCACGGATACCCGGATACGTACGCATGATGTCCAGCGTATCCGTATAAAAAAACCGGTACGCCTGCTGGAGCTCAAACAACTGCCGCATCAGCCGCTCCAGGTCCTCAAACAGGGGCAATACCCGGTACTCAGCCAGCAGGACCCGTTGCCGGTCAGCCAGCTGGTCCCAGATCGCCTGCATGACCGCTTCTTTGTTGCGGAAATGGTAGGTCATATTGCCGAGGCTCATCCCGATTTCATCTGCCATCTGCTGGAGCCGGGTCTGGGCGATGCCCTCCCGGTTAAAACAGGCAACTGCCCCGGCAATAATCCTCGTTTTGGTCTCCGTTGAAGCCATACCCTTATTGACTCCGCACCAGCCGCAGGTTGTTGAGCTGGACATACTCACCTGTCTCGTATATCGTGCCGTGGTTAAACCGGCGGTGCAGAATGATCTTTTTGGTGGGGTAATACAAAAATACAACCGGCAGGTCTTCCAGCAGGGTCTCCTGGATACTCCGGACCAGGCTGAGACGGGCCGCAGGCTGGCTGGCGACCCGCGCCTTGTCTATGAGACTGTCCAGGGCGGGATTTTGGTAACCAAAAAAATTGTCCCCCTCTGGCCAGGAGGTCGAGTGAAACAGTTGCTTAAATTCATACGGGATCGCCGGACTCCCCAGCGAGAGCAGGGCCATATCAAACCGGTGTGCCCGCATCTGCTTGGTATAGTTGCCGGTGGACTCCGGGACCAGCGTGCAGCGGATCCCAAAGGTAGCCAGCTCATCCCGTATCACCTGCACAAAATCCGTTACGGCCTGGGCATTGGGTGGGTAATAAAAGGAACACTCAAAGGAGATTTTTTTGCCATCTACCACTTTGTCCAGCACCTGATCACCATCCGTGTCCTGCCACCCGGCGGCGGCCAGGAGCTGGCGGGCTTTGGCGGGGTCGTACGGATAGGGTTTGAGGTCCTTGTGGTGATCCGGGTGCCCCGGTGATACGGGCGAGCTCGCCCGGAAAGCATTGCCGGGCAGGATGTCCCGCAGGATGCTGTCCAGTGGCAGTGCATAGGCAATAGCCTGGCGCACCTGCCGGTCATCAAACAGCGGTTTGTGGGTGATTCCGTCCGGGTGGACATTCAGCGCCAGCGATACAAAGGAATCCCGGCGGCGGTTGGCAAGGGTATAACACGACTTCACATCTGCCAGGCTGTCCAGCTGGGTATAAAGCTGGGTGCTCAGTACCGTAGAAACATCCAGCTCCTGCTGCTGAAATTTGAGCAGGATCGCCTGCTCGTCCTTCACGATCTGGAAGGTGATTTTGTCCGGGTACTGGCTGTGCCAGGGAGCCACGAGGCTCCGTCCCCAGTAGGTTTCCTGGCGGGTGAGGGTGATCTCCTGACCGGGATTCCAGGCCGTGAATCGGTAAGGCCCGGAGCCGCTCCCGAGGGTCGCAGGGTCCCGCACAAACCGGGCACTGTTGAAGGTATCAGCCCATGCCCGGAGGTCCGGGTCCCGGGCTGCCGGGCTCGACGGGTCCCGGAGCTGGGCCAGGGTGTACCGGTCCAGGATGCCCTGGGGATCATATACCCGGCGGTCCAGGATATAGGTTCCGGCCCCGGTGAAGGCATTTTGGACGCTGTACTCAGCCAACACAAAGGTAAACCGGCGCGGGTCTGCCGGATCGGGGCGCACGTCCTGGAGCCGGTCAAAATACCCCCGCAAGTGGGCATTGTCTGCGCCAGGTGCCATAATCGCCTTAATCGTCGTGAGGACATCCTGCGCCGTGACAGGTGCTCCATCCGGCCAGGCAGCACGCTCGTGCAGCGTGAAGTACTGCTCCAGCCCGTCAGCAGAGCTCTCCGGCAGCGAAGCTGCCAGCTGGGGGGACAACTGCCGGGTGCTGATATCCAGCGTCAGCAGGGCCTGAAAACACAGGTCCAATACTGTGCCACGGGTCGCCTCCCGGCTGTTGGTGGGGTGAAGGCTCGACGGGTCGGAAAGTAAATGTGCCCGGACTTCATTGGGCAAAGGACCGCTATACCGCACCTCCTCACCCTGCTGCACAATACCGCAGCGCTGATCCGACGTAGTATCCTGACGACAGCCCCACATCAGCATCACCAGGGCGGCCTGAAATACAAGAATTTGTTTCATACGATGTGTTGGGAAGAAATCCGGTATATTTGAAAGACAAAACCCCTTCTGCCCGACAATCAGGTACCGGCAGAAGTGTATGTTCAAAATTAGGCAAAATTTACGGAACGCCAGCACTATGATCAGGATACATGAGCTGACCCGGACTTACGGAACCCAGCGGGCCATAGACGCCATTTCGTTTGAAGCACACCCGGGACAAGTTCTGGGATTTCTGGGCCCCAATGGCGCGGGCAAAAGTACTACCATGAAAATTATCGCCGGGTTTCTCCCCCCCGATGCAGGTACGGTGACCCTGGACGAATACAATATCCTGGAGCATCCGCTCGAAATCCGGCGCCGGGTAGGCTACCTGCCCGAGCACAATCCCATGTACCTGGACATGTATGTGCATGAGTTTCTGGATTTTACGGGGCAAATATATGGGCTGGAAACCAAACACCGGAAGACCCGGATCGGTGAGGTAATCGGGCTTACCGGCCTCGGACGGGAGCAGCACAAAAAAATAGGACAACTCTCCAAGGGGTACCGCCAACGGGTAGGCCTGTGCCAGGCCCTGATCCATGACCCGGAGGTGCTGATCCTTGATGAGCCCACCACCGGTCTCGACCCCAACCAGATCGTGGACATCCGCACCCTCATACGCCAGGCCGGGCGGGAAAAAACGGTCATTTTTTCCTCCCATATCCTCTCCGAGGTAGAAGCCGTCGCCGACCGGGTCATCATCATCAACCGGGGCAAAATTATCGCCGATGCCCCCACCGACCAGATCCGCACCCTCGCCGAAAACGAAACCCGCATACACCTCGAAGTCGAGCAGCCCGGTCTTGACCTCAGTTCCCTGGCGCAAACCGCCGGATATAAGGGGATCGAAGTCCTGAGTCCTGTCAGTTTTACCATCCGCAGTGCCGTATCTGCTGACCTGCGCCGGACAGTATTTGAGCTGTGTGCTGCCCAGCAAAATCCCCTGCTGGCCATGAGCCGGGAGACGTTTTCACTCGAAGATGCCTTCCGCAAGCTCACCCAGGATGCGCCTGAAAACAGCTGAGGATCAACCGTTTGTGTTTAACAACAGGGGCGGATTAGCCTTTGATGAATTTATCCCTACCCCGGCAACCCTTCAAAGGTGTTAGCTGTATACACACGCCCATCAGGGAAGTCAGCCCTTGTTTATCTGCTGTAAGTAAATTCAACATATTAAACTTACCATCCGCATAATATTTCCCATTTTCGAACACAGGTTTTATATCCTGTTGCGGATGAGCCGAATCATACAACAAACCATCAGTATATGCCTCCTGGTCCTGGTCACCGCCCCTGTTATGCAGGCACAGGTGCGCAACTTGTCCGGCCAGGACAGCACCATTTTTATCTCAAACAGCCTGTTTATTCCCGGATATGGTTATCCCTCCGGTGACCAAAACTGGGACGTGATCCTGACGGATCTCAACCGGGACGGATACCCCGATGCTGTCAGCGCCTCACGAGGTACCTCTCCCCTGCAAGTTCATCTCAATGACGGTAAAGGTCACCTCGCTGCTCCCATCGCGTATGCAGCCGTGCCTAATCTCCGCTCGTTATGCGCTCTGGATGCCAACCAGGACGGCGCGCCTGATATAGCGGCCGTCTCCTTAACCGGAAAACTCTGCCTCCTCCTCAACAATGGCCGGGGGCAACTCACGGTCGCCCAGGCCTTCTCAGCGGCAGGCATGGCGCAACACGTGATCAGCGCTGACCTGAACGGAGACCGGGCCCCTGACCTGGTGGTGCCTGCTGTCTCGGACGATGTCATGCAGCTCTACCTCAATGATGGCCGGGGCAAGTTTGCGCCGCCCGTCCTGCTCCGCACCGGCCACGAACCCCGGAGTGCTGCCGCAGGTGACCTGAACGGAGACGGCCTGCCCGATCTGGTGGCAGGCTGTGATGACGGGTACCTGTACCTGTTTATCAACCAGGGCCGGGGTACCTGGCAAAAGCCCGTCCCCCTGCCCAGTACGCCCGCGACCTGGGGACTGGCCCTGGCGGATCTGGACGCCAACGGGCATGCAGATATTGCCGCTGCATCGTACCAGGACAAACGCCTTTTTGTCCATTACAACCGGGGAGGCGCGGTGTTTGACAGCCACGAGGAGCTGTTGTCCGGTGACCATAATTTTGACCTGGCTGCCCGTGACATGGACCTGGATGGAGACCTGGACCTCATCACCTGCTCGTCTGTGGACCATGCCCTCAGCCTGCACCTGAATGACGGGCAGGGGAAATTGGGTCTGCGGAACAAAGAAATCTCCGGGCAGTGGAACGCCGGTCTGGACATTGCGGACATGGACCTGGACGGAGACCCGGATATCGTGACGGCCTCGGTAGATGACCACCAGCTCACGGTCCACCGCAACAAAACGGCGGATGAGCGCCCGTCAGCCCCCCCGCCGCCTGCCTGCCTCAGCGGAACCCTGGTGGACGATGCCTCCGGCAACCGTATCAGCCCGGCTACGCTGTCCCTCCAATCCCTTCAGGGCGAACCGGTAGAGGCCGGTGCAGCAGACAAGGAGGGGGGATTTCGGTTGTGCCCGCCCGGCGGCCGGTCGTACCTGCTGATCGTGCGGACGGCTGGATACCCGGTATATCAGGACACCTTGTATATGCCCCGGCGTGACTCTGTCGCAGAGATCCGGCTCAGGCGGCCCACAGAGGCCTTTGTGTATGGGGTTGTCGCAGACCGGCAAGCGAAAAAGCCCCTGCCCGGTGCCCCGGTACACATCCTCCGGGCCGACGGGAGTGTGCTGGCACGCCTCACCACAGATGCACGGGGGCACTACCGGCAGAGGGTCCCCTTCGGGCTGAACTACCAGCTCTCCGCTACCCATACGGGATATGATACCGCCATCAGTTTTATTAATATAGGCCCTGAGCATGTCGCCAAAGGAGCCAAGGTGGACCTCTGGCTGGGCCAGGAGGCTCAGACGGGGTGTGTCAGCGGGACGGTCCGCCATATCAAAACCCGCCAGCCCATACCGGGGGCTGTCCTGACTTTTGCTGATACGGTGACCGGTGAGCAGCAGACCTTCCGGGCAGATACCCGTGGCCAGTACCAGGCCTGTCTGCCCCCCGGCGCCTGGCGGGTACACAGCGGAGCTGCGGGGTATTTTTTTGCCCGTACCCGGCTCGACATACCCGCAGGCCAGATCACCCTGATCCATGACGTGGACCTCACCCCGCTGGAAAAAGATGCCGTGATGATCCTCCGGAATATCTACTTTGACGTGGACAAAGCCACCCTGCGGGAGGAGTCTGTCGCCGAACTCGACCGCCTGCTGGAAGTCATGCGCCAAAATCCCTCCCTCGTCGTCGAGATCGCCGGGCATACCGACAGTGACGCCTCCGAAACCCATAACCAAACCCTGTCCCAACACCGGGCAGAGGCCGTCGTGGACTACCTCCTCGCCGCCGGGATCGAAAGACCCCGGATGGTCGCAGCCGGCTACGGCGAAAGCCGCCCCGTCGCCCCCAATGACACCCCCACCAACAAACAACTCAACCGCCGGACGGAATGTAAGGTGCTGGCGTTTTGACAGGTAGGTGTCGGACAACGTCCCCCGCGTTGTGTTGCGTTGTCCGATACCTACCACGTCCCGAAAGCGAGCCGATATGGAGGTATCGGACAACTTCCCCAGCGTTGTGTTGAGTTGTCCGATAACTTACCTACGTCTTAAAAGCGAGCCGATATGCCTCGTGCGCCTGCACGAAACCCTCCAGGGGCGTGGTCGTGGTGGTAGGTATCGGACAACTTTCCCCAGCGTTATGTTGAGTTGTCCGATACCTACCTACGTCCTAAAGGCGAGCCGATATTGGTAGTTATCGGACAACTTCCCCAGCGTTGTGTTGAGTTGTCCGATAACTTACCTACGTCTTAAAAGCGAGCCGATATACCTCGTGCGCCTGCACGAAACCCTCCAGGGGCGTGGTCGTGGTAGGTATCGGACAACTTTCCCCAGCGTTATGTTGAGTTGTCCGATAACTACCACCAAAGTACTTCAGCATCGCCAGATGCACCCGCTCCCCGTTTCCGCTCAGGTAATCGTGGTAAGAGGAATACGGGTACTCCGCGTAGCTCCTGCAAAAGCCATGATGAATCGGATTGTGGTGGATGTACAGGAGCTTGTCCAGCAGATGCGCCCGGTCCCGGATAATCACCCGCTTGAACTTCGCCCGGAAGAGGCTCCCGACCCGGTCGTAGGACTTGCCAAACGCCCTCGAATAACTCGTGAAAAAGCGCTTGAACTGATCTTCATAAAAAGCATTAACCGGCACCTCGCCCCGCAGGTAGGCCTCGGATTTGGAGGTAGCTTCCTGGGTGATCGCCGCCGTCACCGCCTCCGACAGCGGCTTGAACCGCCCCAGCACATGGAAGTGATTGGGCATCAGGCAGTAGGCATATACGTCCAGGTACGGCCCAAAATACACCTGCCACCGCCGCAGAAAAAACGCATAATTCTCCGGCTCCCGAAACAGGTTGTCGTCCCCGACGGCGTGGTTGTAGATATGATATACCTGGCCCGGTTCGAGCTTCGCCCAGTAGTTGATGTGTTTGAGAGTGGGCATAAGTTTGATGTTATCCGAATAAAAGGTATCGGATAACTTCAAGGATCCGATACCTTTTACCCATTAAAACCTCACTTCCGCTCCTCCGGCCCCTTCCAGCGCCGCCCTGCGCGGTCCATCTCCTCCACATCCTCCCACTCAAACTGGAGACCCAGGGCTTTGAGCTGGGGGAGGTCGTAAGGCTCCGGGCGGACGACTTCTTCGAAGTAGGTCCAGGGAAGCCAATGAAGCTTAGGCTGTTGCGTACTGCCCACGGTAACAAAAAAACGCCCATCGGGGCTCAGGGCGACCCAGGAGACAAAACCGCTATGTCCGGCAAAGGTCCTGATTTCCTGACCCGTTTCGAGATTCCATAATTTGGCGGTCTGATCCCCACTCCCGGTTATGAGGAAACGCCCATCGGGGCTCAGGGCGACGGAGAAGACATCATCACTATGTCCGGCGAAGGTCCTGATTTCCTGACCCGTTTCGAGATTCCAGCGTTTGGCGGTCTGATCCCCACTCCCACTTACGAGGAAACGCCCATCGGGGCTGAAGGCGACAGATAAGACACCATCGCTATGTCCGGCAAAGGCCCTGATTTCCTGACCCGTTTCGAGATTCCATAATTTGGCGGTCTTATCCTCGCTCCCGGTTACGAGGAAACGCCCATCGGGGCTGAAGGCGACGGATAAGACACCATCGCTATGTCCGGCAAAGGTCCTGATTTCCTGACCTGTTCCGAGATTCCATAGTTTGGCGGTCTTATCCCAACTCCCGCTTACGAGGAAACGCCCATCGGGGCTCAGGGCGACCGAGGAGACATCACCGCTATGTCCGGCAAAGGTCCTGATTTCCTGACCCGTTTCGAGATTCCATAGTTTGGCGGTCTGATCCCCACTCCCACTTACGAGGAAACGCC
>JANRLQ010000049.1:0-2828 GCA_033762375.1 Bacteroidia bacterium | reverse complement strand
GGTATCTCCAGCACCCTCGCCCGGAGGATGATGGCCTTAAAGATGATCTCGGGATTGATGTCGTAGGTACCGGACTTGAGGTTGAGGTACTTCAGAAACCGGGCATTGTAGACCCTGACCATGGAGGTGAAGGTGTATATCTCCTTGCCGGCAGACTTGCGCATGAGCCAGTTGACGGTTTTGGAGAGGACAAGCCGGCTGAGGGGAACGGCGGTGTTTTTGCCGCCCTTCATGTAGGGGGATGCGATGACGATGTCGGCGTCGGTGGCCGTGATCTCGGAGAGGAGCTGCTCGATATGCTCCTCGGGAGAGTAGGAGAGGTCAATATCGAGAACGATGACGTAAGTGCCCCGTGCATGGTGAAACCCCGTCTGGAGGGCTACGCCGAGGTTGCGGTTGACCTTGTGGTGTACAGCGCGGACCTTGGGGTGATCAGCGGCGAGGCCGTCGGCCAGGGGGCCGGTCTGGTCCACGCTGCCGTCATTGACGATCAGGACCTCATAGTCGTAGCGCTCACGCAGGCCCTCCATGAAGGTACAGAGGCGGGTGATACTCTGGACGATGATCGCCTCCTCATTGTAGGCCGGCGTGATCAGGGTCACAAGCGGACGAGTATCTTGAACAGGCCCAGCAGGAAGGTCGGCTACAGGCAGGCGTTCTACAGCAGAGATTACCATGTTTTGTTTAAGAAGAGGCTTTATAATATGGCCCTAACCTACGGGTTGTCGCTGGATTATCGGATAGGCTTGCGATTGAACCGCCTAAAGTATATCCTAACCGGCTATACGCGGGGGTGAGCCGCACAGATCCGGCTTGAACATTTACGCAGGTAAAAGCAGGAAAATCAGTAGGCCTTTTTTCGCAGTTGTCTGACTGTCAGCATCTCCTCAAAATGCAGGGTGCTTACCACATCATAGTGTTGGGCCACGTAGCTTTCGAGAAAATGATGATTGAGGGAGACACTTTTGATCACCTCCTGGTCATGGGTGACCAGCCAGCAAGTCGTCATGTCCGCTGGCAGGGTGTCAAATACGCCTTTGACTTGTTCTTCTGATTGTAATACCCACCGTTCGTGACCCCAGGGTTGGCTGAAGTCAATCGGGTAGGGGAGGGCCACCAGCTGGTTGGGGCCGTGATAGTAATATTTGAGCAGCATCTCGTGGATGTTCTCAAAAATCAGGATCGGTTGCCCGGGCTGGCTTTGCTCCGTGAGGTATTGAGCCACGCCTTTGTAGTCGTCTGATTTAATGGCAGGGGTATAATATTGTTTCAGTGCAACACCGTAACACAGCAAAATCAGTGTGGTATAAAGTGCCAGCATCCGCTTGCTTCTCAGAAGCTCAATCAGGCTGAAAGCTGTGAAAATGATCGGGGTCAGGAAGGGCGAGAGAAATTTAAACACAACAAATTCTTCCCCCCAGATCATGTAGATGAGCGCATAACACCCCATCATATTCAGCGCGATGGTTATGATGTATTTCCGGTTGTCGGCCAACAGGTCTCCCAGGCGGATCTGCCGGAAGTAGATCACAAACGGAGTCAGGATCAGCAGGGCCAATACCCCTCTGACTGCCCAGCGCAACCCCAGCGATACAATCTCAAATTTATCTGTCGCCAGCAGGAAGTTATCAGCCAGGTCCACCAGATATACCAGGCTCTCCAGCAGGTTATTAGGGTCGGCTTGCCGTACTTTTTGGGCGTATTGGGCGGACATGTACTGCGCCAGAATCCCCAGCCCGATCGCTGGCACGACCATCATCAGGCAGTATTGCCCGAATGCCTTCCACTTGCCATGTACCAGCAGGGTACCGCCTGCTGCCGCCAGAAAAAACCCTGTATAATAATGTGTCTGCAGCGCGATAGTGGCCAGAATCATATAGGCCAGACGTGCCCGCAGCTGAGGTTTTTCTGCCAGAAATCCGTCGTACAGAAATACCAGCATAGACGCCACCAGCAGGAGCACGAGGGCATAACAACGGGCATCTACCTCTGTATAAATCGTAACCGGATTAAACAGAAATACCCCCACCATCCACGCCGGATGCACTTGTGGCAGGTACCGTTTCCCGATCTCCCGGATCATAAAAGCAGTCGAAACAATAAAGATGATCGAAAGCAGCCGGGCAAAAAACACTGAATCGTGAAGCTTGCGCCAGATACTCAGCAACCCAAAATAAAAAGGTGCCTGCAATTCAAAATGAATGGCCTGATACACGGCGTACCCCAGGTCGCGGGAGGAAGTGTCCATCGCATACCCCTCATCGGAGCGGAGGTTCAGGTAGTACGCCAACGGACAAGCCAGCAATAAATTGGCTATCAGGAAAATAATAAAAAGTCGCTGAAGACCTCCGGCCTTCGGGACCTGTCCCGGCTGCTCAGAAGCAGGAGAAGATGTCATCGTATATTGCATAAAGTATCAATCGCCTTGATCTGCAGTAATAGGTTGTGAGGGTCATACACCAGTGTTCTCCTGGTGTTTGCGAATGGCGGTAGAGATATGGAACAGCTCGTCGAAGTACCGTTTGTTTTGCAGGGACAGGAAACTCACGGCAAAAAACTGCAAGGCCACCAGGAGCGAAATCCCCCCTACGGCAAAAGTATGGGGCCGCTGCCGGAATGCCTCTGCCACAGCCTGGCTGAAGATCGTATTGAACATCTCCGGGTCGGGCTGGATGTCCGGGTAAATGGCGAAGGTGTGTGCCGTAATCCACCCGATGAGGTAAAGCGCCATCGCAAAAAATCCCAGGCCGATGAGCATAAAAAACATATAGGGCCTGAAGATAAATCCGGTCATAAGCCCGGCAAAGATGCCGCGTATGATGCGCATG
>JANRLQ010000048.1:0-7898 GCA_033762375.1 Bacteroidia bacterium | reverse complement strand
CCGCTAAGCATGCTCAAGGCCAGTTCCACCAATACCAAGGCCACTTTATGGCGCTTACCTCGGTTGTCCCGCTTATCAAGTCTCTCCTCGTTTTGTAAAGATGAAAACAACAGGGTAGTTTTGACCAAGGGTAGTTTGCTCATTTGCGCTAGTTTGTTTGTCGTTACTCAAATCTAGCAACTTTGAGCTACTACCCTGTTTTATAAGAAAGCCCTGACCTGCAGGGTCATACCCTTTTTCATGTTCCGTAGGAACAGTATCTTTGTAGCAAAGGTTCGCCCTGTTGTTCGTTGCCCGTTCCGTAGGAACGGTATCTTACCTTTTGTATGGATCAACCCTGGTGGAATATGCCAAACACATACACCCAACTTTATACCCATTTGGTTTTTGCCGTGAAAAACCGCCAGGCACTCATCAAATCCGACTTTCGGGAAGAAACCGAGCGGTACATGACCCTACGTATATGCAACTTCTGAATTTTACCCTGAACGAAGACTTGATCAGCCTTACCTATCAAGGCCAGGAGATTGATTTGCACAATGCGTGGGAACTGGTGGATATCCGGCATGATGAATCACGGCAAATAGTCGAACTATGCTTTACCCAATATACGGATCGCAGGGTTCCTCATGCCGTACCGGAGCGTCTGACCCTGTTGTTCAGGCAAGTTGTCCACGTGTTCTATCAAGGCCATGACAAAGATTATCCTGAAGCCCTTATCAAGCAGGATCAGGGTACGATAGATATCATGGGTTTTTCAGATGGTGATCCTGGAAGGATGGACAGCGTGGCAGGTCATATGCCCCGCCCTGAGCTCCCGGCCTTGATAGGTATATTGGTGACGGGCAGCGCGATCAAAATTGTCGCTGGGACGGTGGAGATAGTACCCTCTGATGCACCTGCTTAACCTCTGGTGGCTCCACATTCATGTGCGTCCTGTAAATCCTGTCTCAACCCACAACTTACCCTCAATTTTTCCGATACGCCCTGGCCACAAATGACCTGTCCACCCTGTTGATTCCCTTTATACCATCGGACTGATCAATTTACCTGCTTTTATCATGGGATTCCCATTGGAGTCCATTGCGGGTGTGATTGCATTCAGGGGTATCTGGGCAATATATATTCACTCAAACGTAAGACTCCCGCTGGGCCCGCTGAGAATGCTGATCGGCGCTCCGGAGCTCCACCATTGGCACCACGACCTGGACAGAAGAGCTGGCAACTATGCCAATATTTCGCCGATCATGGACATCCTGTTTGGCACCTACAGATGCCCGGATGAGGAACCTGAAAAATTTGGTATAACAGAAAAAACGCCCCGTTCATACCTGGGGCAATTGATCGAACCGATGTTGCCTTCAAAAATCTGGAATCGCCTGCAAGGTGGCTCTCAAGATCATTCGCCCTAACACGACCCTGTCGCCGCCGGTTGGGCCCATGACCTGGGTGCTGTCTATGCAGTTGACAGTCAATAAGTGGGAATCGGTTTTTGGGTGCAAAAAATATGGGTGTATATTGGGAGAAGCGTTAAGGCAGATAGTAGCGGTCAGGCCAGGGCGAACGAATCGTTGCGGTATAAAAAGGGTAAAAAAATGATTTTAATCAAAGAGCTAGACAACGAAAAACTTGAGGATTTTTTTCAATATCTGGCTGCTCACATTTCCGAAAATGGGCAGAATGGACCAGCACTTTATTTCCCGATCTCTAAAGAACAGTCTATATTATCCCATGAATTAATGACAAAATTTAAGGAGGGAATAAGCAAAAAGATGGGTGAGGTTGGATGGAGGAAAGCTTGGATTGCATTCAATCAAGAGGGCAAGGTTGTGGGACATATTGATATACGTCCCCATAATCAATTAAACTCGGAACACAGAGTTCTTCTTGGTATGGGAGTTGACATTCATTTCCGGAATTTAAAAATCGGACAAAAACTATTAGCGTTTATAATTGAATATTGTCGTAACAATCCTAAAATAAGTTGGATAGATTTAGATGTGATGACAAACAATGTCCCCGCTAAAAACCTCTACGAAAAAATGAATTTCGAGCATGTAAGCACAACAAAGGATATGTTTAGAATAGACAACATCTCATATGACTACACTTCTATGACGTTATATGTTGGAAACTAAGTGTGGTGAACTGGAAGCCTGAACCGCCAACACGGATGTGGGTCCGGTATGGCTTCGTGGTCGCTGCAGGCGGGCTGGCCCCTGTCTGGAGTAGCCTGCCGGGGGGGATGGTAACACTTTTGTTCAAAAAAAAAGCATTTCTCCTGCCAATTGTGTATTTTTACGGATAGTTCCTCCCGATTTTCCGTTTATGCAGCATCCGGCCTCCGATCCACATACCCAACCTGAGACCTTTGTCCGCCAGACAGCGACAGTGGTATTTGCGGATATTGCGGGGTACACTTCCCTGATGCAGGCGGATGAAGCAGCAGCATTGGCCCTGCTCAAGGTGTACAAGCAGGCTATTTTTACCCTGGGGCCCCAATATGGGGGGCGGGTGGTACAGTATTATGGAGATGGATGTCTGATGTTGTTTGAGGAGGCAGCGGCAGCACTGCGGTGTGCACAGGCGCTCCAGGTGCACTACCGGAGCCTGACACCGGCGATTCCGGTTCGGATCGGGCTGCATCTGGGGGAGGTCATGGCCGAGGAAGAACATATCTACGGCGACAGCGTCAATATTGCCTCCCGCATCGAGTCCATGGGTTTGCCGGGGACGGTGTTGCTTTCCCACGCAGTACATGAGCAGGTATCAGCCCTGACAGACGTACCCTGCGTATCGCTGGGCAATTTTGGATTTAAGCATGTGTCCCAGCCGGTAGCGGTGTATGCCCTCAGCAGCGGCGGCCTGCCCGTACCCACTGCCGAACAACTCTCCCGTAAGGCCGTCGCCTACCAGATAGACAATACGCCGGAGCCGGGGGCCGCGATTCAGATCCTGGTGGTGGAGGATGACATGATCGTCGGGGCCCATATCTCGATGGTACTCGCCGAGGCCGGGTACGGGGTGATGGGCCTGATGCCAAGCGGAGAGGCAGCCCTGACCCAAATCGCCACCCTGCCGCCAGATCTGGTGCTGATGGACGTGCAGCTCAAGGGCAAACTCGACGGGATCGAGACGGCTTCCCGGATTTACGAGACATTTCGGGTGCCAGTCATTTTTCTCACCGCCAACGCTGATCAAGGCACCTTCAACCGGGCCAAGGCGGCCTTTCCGTACGCCTTTATCAACAAACCCTTTCAGCCGCAGGCGCTTCTGCGGGCGATAGAGCTGGTGGTACAGCGCATCCAGGAGACCGGACCCGCTCCGGCTGTGGTTCCGGATCAGCCTGTACTCCCTGCCTCGGATCATATTTTTGTCCGGGATAAGGAGCGTATGGTCAAGATACCTCTCAGCGATATCCGGTACATAGAGGCCGAGCGCAACTATTGCCGCATCTATACCCGGCAGCGTCAGTACCTGCTCAGCGTCCCGATGAAGTCTGTAGAAGACCGGCTGGATCCCGAACAGTTTGTACGAACCCACCGGTCATTTCTCGTCAATCTCTCCGCCATTGAGAGCCTGGATGAGTTTTATCTCTACCTCGGTGAGCAGGCTGTACCTGTCAGCAAAGCGCATAAGGATGCCATTCTCAGCCGCCTGAACCGGCTCTGAGGATCTTCAGGCATATATTACCTTACCGCAAGTCCCGGTAACTCACCAGTTGTATCCCCAACTGCTCGATATGGGCCTTCACCTCGGGGTCGGTGAAGAGGTCTGTCACCCCCTGGCGATCCATCGCCACGTGTTCGTAGCCGATATGGGAGATGGCCTGGAGCTCGGGGCCGTCGAGACCGGGGTGATCCACAAAAAGATAGGTTTTGCTGGGCTCCAGGCTGTCAAGCATCCGGAGGAAACTGCTTTTTTTCTCCTCAAAAGTACGGCTGGGGCCCTGGTAGCCGATATAGGCTCCACCCATGGCGACAGGGTCTATGTCCAGGTGGTATTCGCGGGCGAGCCGCTGGCTCATGGCCTGCACCTCCGGCGTGAGGTAAGTACAGCCCATATGGCCGGAGATATGGCTCACCTGCGGGATACGAGCCAGGGCCAGCTCGATCTGGGCCTTGAACTCCCGCTCCAGCTCGGCGAGGTCAAAGGTGCGCTCGGTGATGGACCGGCCCGGGTAGTTGGGATTGGGGAAGGTCATGGGATAAAAATACCCATCTGCATCGCGGAGGCTGGGGCAGTCAGTGAGGGGGCGCCATTTGACATTGTCCCACTCACTGGTGACGGCCAGGTGTACCCCCACATCAGCCCGCGGATGAGCAGCCAACATCCTGACCGCCTCCGGAAACCACGGAGAGGGGACTATCACCTCAATCGAAGTCTGGATACCCTCAGTATAACAACGGATCAGGGCCTCGTTGCCTGCGTGGGCGTAGCCCATGTCATCCCCCCGTACGATCAGGCGGGGCGGACGCTGGCCGGCGATGGCCAGTCGTCCGTCGGCCTCCATCTTGCGCTGACCATAGTAGAGGCTGTGAGCGACTTCCAGGTGAACTTTTTCGCCATCAAAACGACAGATAATTCGCTCGGTATGAGCACTTTCGATATACCGAAGGGTGAGTTCCAGGGTATTGGCATCAGCCCAGCGGTAGGCACCCGCCACCCGCGCCGGGGGCAGCCCGTCAAAGTGAGCGCGGGCGCCGAGGAGCAGGTTGGGTCCCACCCGTGAAGTGGTGCCAAATACCCATTTCCCGGCCCCGAATACCAGGGGGAAAGATTGACCGTGATCAGCCAGCACAGCCCGGCATTCTCCTCCGCTGAAAGACAAGGAAAGTGATTCAATCCGTCCGTCGTTTGGCGGGAAATAGAGGGTTTTGCCTGCCACGGCAGACTCCAGCGCACCGGGAGCAGATACGGCGGGTATCGGCAGGCTGCGGGAGGAGAGGTTTTTTGCCAGGGCTGTGGCCTGGGCCTTGTTGGCCGGGAGTTTTTCCGGACCAAATGCAGGCAAGAGGTGTTTCCACACAAGATTCATCACCCCCTGCATATCGTTTGTCTCCGAGTTAATGGCAATAACAGCATCCTGCTCCGGCAGGACGAGGATGTATTGCCCATACGCCCCGTCAGCTCGGTATCCATGTCTTGACCGCCAGAACTGATAGCCGTATCCCTGCTCCCAGTCACTCTGGTCGCGCTCAGCCTGGGGTTTGTCGGGGTGCTGGATGATCTGGGCACGGGTAGCTGCGGCTACCCAGGCCTCCGGCAGGAGTTGTTTGCCTTGCCAGCGACCCTGTTGCAGGTAGAGCAGGCCCAGCTTGGCCATGTCCTCGGTGCGCAGGCGCAGGCCCCAGCCGCCCACCTGATAGCCCATCGGGTCGGTTTCCCAGTCGGCATCCACGATCCCCAGCGGCGCAAACAGCCTCGGACGCAGGTAGTCCACGAGGGTCATTCCCGTCACCTGCTGTACGATCCGGCCTGCCATATAGGTCGCCATGGAGTTGTACAAAAACTGCTCGCCGGGTGTATGCACCACCGGCAATGCCAGGAAGGCTTTGGCCCAGTTGCTGTCACGGGAGACAATCCCGCCGGTGGGTTCCGGGGTTTGTCCCGCAGACATGGTGAGCAGGTCTGCCAGGGTCATAGCTGCCAGGTGAGGGCTGACGGAGGCCGGGAGGTCTTGGGGGAAAAAAGATATAACCTTGTCTGTCAGGGAAATACGCCCTTCACTCACCGCAAATCCCACTGCGGTCGAGGTAAAACTCTTGCTGGTGGAGTAGAGGGTATGTTTGAGGTCGGAGCGGTAGGGTTTCCACCAGGTCTCTGCAATAACGCGACCGTGACGCAAGATGACCAGGCCGTGAAACTCGTGCGGGCTGCTGGCTGCCGCCTCCATAAACTGTAAGATCCCGGCAGAGGATACCCCTTCTGCCTCCGGGGTGCTGCGCGGCAGCGACACAAATGACTGCGCGGGGCTGGTCTGCCAGAGCACCGCCAGCATCAGCCACATAAACGGGTATCGAAGGAAACGGGTCATAAGACAGGAGGTAGGGGACAGGGTAAAGGAAGAATCTTAAGAGGTTCTGGTCGGGCGACGGCTACAAACGGGTCATTTGTTGCTGGATGGCTTGATGGTACCCGTGACGGGCTGGGGATCCTTCCCAAACCGCTGGCTGTGCTGCACTGTCATGGTCACAGTTTTTTTGTCAAACCGGCAGATAATTCGCTCGGTATGAGGGCTTTCGATATACCGCAGGGTGAGCTCCAGGGTATTGGGGCTGGTCCAGCGATAGGCACCTGCTACCGGGGTGGGAGGCAGGCCTTCAAAATGTCCCAGAGAAGTCAGGAAAAGGTTGGGGCCGGGTCGGGTAGTATGCCCGAAGACCCAATGACTGGCACCCAGGGAGAGTGGATATTGCTGCCCCTCATGCCCGATGACTACCTGGCAGGTGTCAGCCCTGAATGTCAGGGACAAGGTCCCGATCCGCCCCTCGTGCGGGGGGAAGTGCAGGGTTTTGCCGGATATTGAGGCCTCCAGCGGACTGGCAGGTCCCGCCACAGGTGCTGGCAACTGGCTGGCAGCCAGTTTGTTAGCTAAAACAGCTTTTGGCATGGGAGATATTGGCAAGGCCGCCGGTCCCATGGCAGGCAGCAGGTATTTCCAGATCAGCCGCATGATCCCCTGCATATCCTGGGTCTCGCTGGTAATGGCGATGACGGCATCCTGCTCCGGCAGGACGAGGATATATTGCCCGTAGGCTCCGTCGGCACGGAACCCATGCAGGGACCGCCAGAACTGATACCCGTACCCTTGCTCCCAGTCGCTGTCCTGGCGTTCGGAGAGAGGTTTGTCGGGGTGCTGAATGATCTGGGCACTGGTAGCGGCTATTACCCAGGTCTCCGGCAGGAGTTGTTTGTCTTGCCAGCGACCCTGTTGCAGGTAGAGCAGGCCCAGTTTAGCCATGTCCTCGGTGCGCAGGCGCAGGCCCCAGCCACCCACCTGGTAACCCATCGGATCGGTTTCCCAGTCGGCATCCACGATCCCCAGCGGCTCAAAGAGTCTTGGACGCAGGTAGTCCAGGAGAGACAACCCTGTTACTTTTTGTAAAATAGCCCCGGCTATATAGGTGTCTATGGAATTATAGACAAACTGCGTACCTGGCGTTTCTTTTACGGGGAGCGCCAGGAAAGCACGGACCCAGTTGGTGTCTTTGCCCGTGATCCGGTGGGTAAGGTCCGGACCCTGGCCCCCTGCCATGATGAGGAGGTCCCGGATGGTCATCGCTGCCAGGCCGGGGCTGATCTCGGAGGGGCACTCATCCGGAAAAAAAGATACTACCTTGTCACTGAGCGAAATACGCTCCTCCTGAATGGCAAATCCAATCGCGGTCGAGGTAAAACTTTTGCTCGTAGAGTATAGGGTATGTTTCAGGTCGGGGCGGTAGGGGTGCCACCAGGTCTCCGCGATGACCTTGCCGTGGCGTACGATCATCAGGCTGTGAAACTCGTGCGGGCTGGCTGCGAGCGTATCCATCAAGTGCAGGAGCCGGGCGGATGAGACCCCTTCGGCTTCAGGTGTACTGCGGGGGAGTGCGACAAACGTCTGGGCCAATCCAGCCTGCCGGAGCATAACCAGGATCAGCCACAAGGACAAATAAGGTAGGAAACGTGACATACAAACAGGTTGAGTAGCGTAGCGGTGATAATATACGGATTAAACATAATCAGCACCGGAAAAAAGCTGTGCACAATTACCTGGAGCCCTCTCTGTGAAAATTTACACAGAGGAGGAAAGAGATTACACGGAGATTCACGGAGAAAACCTCTCCGTGTAGCGCTGTGACACAACCTCCGTGCTTCTCTGTGAAAATTTACACAGAGGAGGAAAGAGATTACAC
>JANRLQ010000047.1:0-44157 GCA_033762375.1 Bacteroidia bacterium | reverse complement strand
GCATAATTGTCAACAGCGAAGCAATAGATGCTACTGTCAGCGCGCGTTTTTTCCACACTTCTGATGCCCTCCGCTTATCTCTGAACTCAGCTATGGGTGCGATCATTACATCATGGCTGAGTTCGTATAAATATCCTCCTCTGTTATCTGGTTCAGCACGCAGGAGTCGCTGATTTACCAGGTATATAAGCGTTTCAGCAGGGACCTTAAGCTGCTGGACAATCTGGCCTTCGTACAAACTTAGGCGGCGATTTTCACCATCCAAGATTAGTCTCTCTTCTATCAGGTTCTGTACGGCGCGTCTGATTTTTGGTGTTGGTATCTGGTTTAGGATACGGTCGTAATAAACTTTAAATATACTATCTAGATTATGAAGGTCATTAGCTTCAATCTGAATTTTTTTTTGCTTAATGATGAGTTCTTGTTCAATATATTGACATATCAGCTGTAGTTGAAAAGTCTCAATAGGTTGTGTATTATCTTTGCTAAGGTATGTCAGGATACGATCAAGGGCACTTGGGGTATAAATAAATGGAGCAGATAAAAGCTGCGGACTTTCCAGAACAGCAGGCTTTACGATGGCCTCGGTGGCTTGTGGTCGGCTGAGTGGCGTCAGGTTGTAAAAATACCGCTGAATATCAGGAATTCTTCCGGCGAGCTGGTTTAGGTCGCTAAGGCGGTCTTCGCGGATCGCAAAAATAATTCGCACATCTGTATCATCATAAATGACCTGTAGTTGCTCTTCCGATAGTGAATCGGGAGCATTTCGGAGTTGTCTCATAAGACACTGCCGAAAACCAGCAGGCATCCGATGATTAAGCAGGTCGGCGATGACCTCAGCAAAAAACTCGATACCTTCTTTTGGATAGGTAAATAATTCCTCAAATTGATCAAAAACAAGAACTATTCCAGTTTTGCCTGGATTGAGGAGAAGGATGTTTTTACAGTGTTCCCAAAATCCAGGATCCCCTGGCTCTATATCATTCAGAAAGGTAGGTGCATTATCCCATTCTGTTAATATTTGGTCGAGTATTCCTAGCGGGTAAATATGTCTTTCGGGGGTATAGGTATGTAAACGAACCGGGATGGCAATTTTTTTTGTCAGGTCTTCAGGAATGTCTGTATATTGAAATTCACCATTCAGAATAGGTATAATTCGGGTTGTCAGGATAGATGATTTCCCTAGGCCAGATTTCCCTAATAATACGATTGTATTATGCAGTTGAATTTTTTTTAGAATTTGACTGGTATCTTCTTCTCGGCCATAAAACCGATCTCCCTCTGAGGCATCAAAGGTTCGTAGTCCTGGGTAGCGGAAGTTTTTCATAAATGTATAAAATTAATTATTGGAATATTTTTCAATAAGTTCTGCAAGTGATTTGATAATAGATAAAAGCGAGTTGGTGGCTTTGTTTGTTTCTGTATGATAATTTTCATAATAAATAGTGCCTTTGCTGTAATTTTGTTTATTTTCGTAATAAATACGAGAAACAAGGTAGTACTCTTTAAGCAGGTCTGAGTTGTATTTTTCCATGAGCGACTCATAGTTACCTATAATCTCTAGTGCTTCCTCTAAATTATTTTTTTTAATCAGAGAACGTGCCTCGGAAACAAACTGGTTACTTTTTGGCTTAAGAGGTTGTATAGGTACTACTTTTTTCATTTTGAGCATGCCTTTGTTTTTGGAAGCTTGATAGATATTTTCAACAATTTCAGTTACTGAGCCAGATATAAAATTGAGTTTAAAGTTCAGCAGATAAAAATTAGAAACTTTGTTATCTAATGTGTGGATGTTTATTGCATATCTATTGCTATCGCTAGTATCTGAATTGTTTGATTTAAGTAATAGGCTGAGTATTAGCTTTAAATACCAACTTGTATAATTGAATCCCAGGAATATATATACTTTAACTTCTGTTATTTTATTCATTAAAATATCAGGAAATTTATGAGGGCCAAGAATTTTTCCTATATACTTAATCATATCTTGACTGGTTAATACAAGAGAGTCAGAGTTGTCTATGCTGCCTAACATGCTATATATAAGTGGCTTGGTCGAGGTAGGTTCATCAATTTTTTGGAGATTAGTATTGAAGTCGTAATAACTGTGAATAACTTCTTCATGTTCGTAGTCTAGAAAAGCTGATTTGAGTAGTTTGTCTGGCGATAAAGTGAGGATAAGATGGAACGGTATCTGTGCTAAAAGATTATAAAAATACGCTAATTGGGGACGCTCAGAAATATATTCTTCGAAATTTTTTATTAATTGATATTTTGTATAATAATTATCAGCCATGACTGGAAAATTATCCATATCATATTCAAGGGTTATGTTAGCTCGTTCCTCTAGAAAAGATTTCATATCTTCTGAGAAAGTTACTCCTTTATTATCAACAGCAAGTTCTGGTCCAAGTAGTAGCACACATTTTCCATCCTTTATACTAGATGCCAAGAAGTTATAGTCAGGGAGCTTCATAGGGAATGTTTCTTTGTATGCTCGGAGTAAAAGTACGGCAGTTTGAAACAAAATCAAAAAAATTGAATCAAAAAAATAACATTAAGTAAGTTATTGGTTACTTGTAGGATGTGCAGACCTTCCCGCCGTCCTCAAAATCACCCCACAGGGTGACGTGTTCCCCATGCGCCGGGGTGTATGTTGCGGTACGCTAAGCGGTTGGTGATTTCCCCGCAGTCTTTTTACAACATTCACCCTAAAACCATTTTCGCATGTTTCGGTATTTTCCTGTAATCACCTTCTTTCTTTTTTGCCTGAGCCTGGCTGCTGTGGCACAATCACCTGCCACCCGGATCGTCAACACGGTCACGACGGCAGAGGATGTTTCGTTTAAAGAACTGGCGTATCTCAAAGCTGAGTGGCTCCCGGGCCGTAATATCCGCTATGAAGCCAAGATGGACGGGCAACCGTACACGGTCAACTACCAGCTCCGCCCCAAGGCGCGTGCGGTGGTGGTGACGATCAAAAGCCCCCGCGATGCTGCCAGCGGCCTGATCTATACGGTGACGGAAACCGCCAGCGGGCTGCTGCAATTTGAAATCCAGCTTAATGGCAAGACAGTAGGCACTGCCGCGAATCAAACGGCCGGACAGCCGGTATTTATCAAAGCCAGCCCGGAACTGTTTGCGTCCAGGTATTTTGAAATGCTGACATTCCTGCCACATGAAATGACGGGATTTGCCCCGCAGGACTTGTTTGCCCCGCAGGCCGATGCTGACCCTGAGATGCAGGCGATGGGCCTGAAAATCGGAAAATGGCTCGGCAAACTCCTCGGCGGGATCAAACTGGGCGGAAGCTGTAGCAAAAAAACAACGGTCACCTACGTATGTGGCCAGGCTTGCGCCCAGGTGCCGGGCCAGGAATGTGCTGGCTCCATGTGTGGCTCTATCTGCTGCTGTGGTGGTTGTACTGAGCAGATCATCACCGAGCGTGAATGTGGCGGGGAGGTCTCCGTCGGCAAATAACACAACCCCGAAACCCATTTCTGCATTATCAAGCACCCTTGCCCTGGCTGTTGTATGCAGCTGGGGTTTTCTTAGCCTGCGGCGGGTACGTGCCGGATTAGATACATAAACCGGCCCCCGTGCGCAGTACGACCCTGCTCATGAGGAGGCCTTTATGCGGGCAGTCACCCCGATCCGGTGACCCTGGTTCTGTATGTTGTTTGTTAAACACCCTTACCAGATATGAAACGTTACCTTTTTTCCTGTCTGATCATGGCCCTGCTCTGGGGCTGTGACAAACCTGCTCCTGCTCCCGACTATGTCACCGGCAAAAACCGCTTCACGCTGCCCGTGGACGGGGCCACCCGTGAGTATTATGTCCACGTTCCGACCGGATACAGCCCGGATGTACCCGCACCCATGGTGATCATGCTGCATGGCACCGGTGGTGATGGTGAGAAGTTTTACAATATTTCCGGCTGGAAAGAGGTCGGAGAGTCCGACAATATCCTGACAGTATTTCCCTCGGCAGAACAGTATTGTATCATAGACTCAGGCGTGGTCAAAAACACCACTAAGTGGAATGTCTATAATCCTGAATACGCATACTGTGCCAGCAATACCCCGGTGGATGACGTGAAGTTCCTCCGGCAGATGATCGCCGACCTGGGGGACCGTTTTGCGGTGGATACCCGCCGGATCTATGTAGTCGGTTTTTCCAATGGAGGCCAGATGGCTTTCCGGTGTGCCGTGGACATGAGTGATGTCTTCGCAGCCGTGGTCGAAAACGCCGGGGTATCAGCCGGTGACACCACCTATACCACCCCCCGTCCCCTGCCTGTAGCCTTCCAGCTCGGCAACGAAGACGACCGGTTTTTTCCTTCGGCAGCCCCATTGTCCCAGTTTGAAGCCGGGCTGACAGGGATTCCGTTTTTCCAGAACCTGGCCTCTACCCACTGCAAAACCTTTCAGTACCAGACCGCCTATACCCTTTCAGGTGATACCACCACCGCCATGATCGCCACCTATCCCGCCCTCACCCCCGGCGACAAACGTGAGTTCAGGGTCGTCCTGGTCAAAAATCTCCCCCACGTGTATCCCAACGGCACCAACCACTGGATGCGGGGCGCCGAACTGCACTGGGCGTGGATGAAACAATATACCCTGCCCTGATACCCCCGCCGACACATTCGTTCTTTTGGCAAGCTGATACCAGGCGGAGCTGCGAGGCTCCGTTTGTGTTAACCCTCCTAACGGTTTGGAACCCTTAGGAGGGTTTTCTTTAGGAGGGTTTTTTTTAAGCGTGTTTTGTTAGGCAACAGGAGGGTTTGTAGGTCACAGCCCCAGCTCCTTAGCTTCCAGCCAGTACACATCCATCTCGGCGAGGGTCATCTCAGGCAGGCTGCGGCCGTCCTCGGCGGCGCGGCGCTCGACGTGCTGGAACCGCTGCCGGAACTTGCGGTTGGTGCGGGACAGGGCATTGTCGGCATTGATCTCCGCAAACCGGCAGTAGTTGACCAGGCTGAAGAGCAGGTCGCCCATCTCTGCCTCGCGCTCGGCGGGGGTGGCAGCCTCCCGAAATTCCTGCATTTCCTCCTCTACCTTGGCCCATACCTCGTCGGCATTGGGCCAGTCAAATCCCAGGCTGGCCGCTTTTTCCTGCATGCGCTGGGCCATGATCAGCGAGGGCATACTGGCCGGTACGCCGTCCAGGGCAGAGGCCCGGACCTTGCCGGCGGCTGCCTTTTCCTGGGCCTTGATCCGTTCCCAGTTGCCCTGCACTTCCGGCGCGCCGGTGACAGCGGTTTCGCCAAACACATGGGGATGCCGCCGGATCAGTTTGGCATTAAGTCCCTCGATAATGTCCCGCATGGTAAAGGCCTGGCGTTCACCAGCCATATGGGCATAAAAAACAATGTGCAGGAGCAGGTCACCCAGCTCTGCCCTGATCTCCGGGTCATCCTGGCTGAGGATAGCTTCGGAGAGTTCGTGTACTTCCTCGATGGTCAGGGGCCGGATGGAGTCCTGGGTCTGGGCGCGGTCCCAGGGGCATTTTTCGCGGAGTTCGGCCATGATTTCCAGCAGACGCTGAAAGGCCGATAAGGTTTCCTGCATAGGTGTTGGGTGAGATGGCATACGGCAAATATACACAAATCCGGTTGTGGCAGCGGTTCCCGAAGGGGGCGGATCAGGAGGAGACATACAGCCTCTATACGGGGCCTCCCAGCAGGCAGGGGCAAAGTATGTTGGTTATTTGGCCCAAACTTGCTAATTTGTTAGCCGGAAAAACGACACACACTTGCCGATGCGAATCCTGATTTTTGTTAGCCTGATATACCTGTGTTGTTCAGCGGCGGCGCAGCATCCACTGGTCACGGCTACCGCCCAAAAAGGCGATGGGGTATTGTCCTTTCTCGACAAGTACCAGCTTGAGACACCTTGTAATAAGGCCTATTTTTATAAGGTGAATAAACTCACCAAAACCCAGGGCCTTCAAATCGCCAAGTCTTATCAGTTGCCGCTGCTGATATACACGTATAACGGTCAGAGCATCCGTTCGACTACGGGGGTTCAGGACATTGACTGGGCGGAGGCCGTAAAGGCATATAATGACCGGTTGTACAAGGCTGGCCTCAAACCCGGCGATTATCGCCAGGACCGGCAGTTATGGGTGCCCTATAGCATGCTCTATTGCCGGGAGGAGCCCCTTTCTGATGGGCCTTTTACCGCAGACACCCGCTCCGGTATCTCCAAACCCGCTACGGCGGCTGTCTCCCAACCCGACGGGCGGGCCCCCCTGCGGGGCACGTATCCTATTTTTGGAGAGGCCTACGCCAAGGTTCCGCTGGAAAGTACCGAGCTCAATGGATGTGTATACTATATCGTCTCCGGACACGGGGGGCCAGATCCGGGGGCCGTGGGCCGGTTTGGGGATGCCAACCTCTGTGAAGATGAGTACGCATACGATATTTCCCTGCGTATGGCCCGCAACCTGCTGTCCTACGGTGCCACTGTGTATATCATCGTCCGCGACAGTGACGACGGAATACGGGATGGAGAAGTATTACCCTGCGACAAAGACGAAAAAACCTGGATGGACCTGGAGACCCCTGTCAGCCAGTCAGAGCGCCTTACCCAGCGGTCAGATGTCGTGAATGCCCTGTACCAGAAAAACAAAGAGCAGGGGGTGATGTTTCAGCGGCTGATTGAGATACATGTGGACTCAGACCATCAGACCGAGCAGATAGACATGTTTTTTTACCACCGGCTAGGCGATGAAGCCAGTAAAGCCTTTGCGCAGACCATTCATCAGACCATCAAAGCCAAGTACGATGAGTACCGCAAAGGGCGGGGATATACAGGTACGGTTTCGGGGCGTGACCTGCACATGCTGCGGGAGACTGAACCTACTGCTGTTTTTATTGAACTGGGCAATATCCGTAACCGCAATGACCAGGCCCGGCTGGTGATCGAGGGCAACCGGCAACTTATTGCCAACTGGCTGATGGACAGCATGCTGCGCGATGCCCGCCAGCACACCAAATAAATTCCGGGTTTCCCGGGGGCTTGGGGCATAATTCTCCTTCCTCCGCTTGAATTATTCAGGTTGCGGCCCTAACTTTTGCGTGTCACTTTTTTTACCAGATTCTACCATGACTGCCCCACGCCTTTTTGTGCTCCTGACCGGCATCAACCAGTACCCATCTCCTGTCCCCAGTCTCAGCGGCTGTGTCAACGACGTCCGGACCGTAGCGGATTTCCTCCGTGATACCTACCCGGATCCGGCCATTCTTTCCCTGCTGGACGGGGACGCCACCCGGCAGAACGTCATAGACGGGTTTAGGAAACACCTGGCACAGGCAGGAAAAGGGGATAGTGTGTATTTTCACTACAGCGGACACGGTTCCCGGGAGAATGCACCCGTGGAGTTTCACCGGTTTGTTCCGGACCGCAAAAATGAAACCCTTGTCCTGGCCGACAGCCGTAAGCCCGGAGGGCTCGACCTGGCAGACAAGGAGCTGGCCGTCCTCATCAAAGAAGTTGCTGACCGGGGCGCAACTGTCACCGTCGTGGTGGATGCCTGCCACTCAGGCTCCATCACCCGCAATGCTGATGATTTCCGGCTGGGGGCTACCCGGCAGGCTGAGAAGTCTGGCAACGAACGCGGGCTGGATGATTATCTTGACGGATATTATACCCGGATGAACCGGGACGAAGGTCGCCTGTATATCCCCGTGAGCCGCCACATCGTCCTCAGCGGATGCGAAAAAACCCAGGTAGCCCACGAGACCCAGGACCGGAGCGGGGTATTTACGGCCAGCCTGATGAAAGTACTGGGACAGACCGGGGGGAATGTCAGCTATGCTGATCTTTTTCAGAAGGCCCGCATCGCGATCCGGCAGTGGTCATTTCTCCAGAATCCTCAATTTGAGACCGTAGAGCGGTTTGATGCCTATAGCCAGTTTATTACCGGGTCAGCCGCCGGTCAGGCCCGCCGCCGCCAGAAAGTATATCTGATGGGCCAGGGCTGGCGCATGGACTACGGTGCCCTGCACGGCCTGCCCGCAGACCTTAGCCGGGAGATCAGCCTCGACCTGTATGATCCCGCCCGCCCGGACGTGAAGCTGGGGTCTGCCCGCGTACAAGGGGTGCTGCCCCAGCGCAGCGAGCTGGATGTGAAACTGGACAACTCAGATACCAGTGTGGTGGAGCTGGAAGGGCAATTTACGAGCCTGCCTTCCGTCGCGATGGATATCTATCTGTATGGCGCAGACGATGCCCAACAAATCCTGAAGGATGTGGCCGCCCTGCACCCGGATTTCCCGGCGGTATGGACCAGTACCCCTAACTCTGCCTGGCACGTTGAGGTAAACGCAGGGAGTGCCTTCTGGGGCGCGAGGTTGTTTCATGCCGCAAGTGGGCTCACCGTGCGCTCAGTCTCGGCCGAGCATGCCGAGGCGGCGACCGATGCCTGCAACCATCTCCTGGAGCTGATCGAGACCCTCAGCAACTGGTCACGCGTGGAGCGACTGCAAAATCCCGCCACCCGCATCAATCCGGATGAGATTGAGCTGGTTTTCTCAGAGATTACCCCCGGTGGTGAGCTGGAACATACCGGCCCGGACTGCACGATTGAGGTCCTGCCGGTGACCCGCCCGGACGGCTCGATCCGCTGGCTCAAGGACTTCCGCCTGATGGTCCGCAACAAAAGCCAGCAACACCTGTTTTTTTCCATCTTTTACCTCAAGCCGACCCTTGGGATCGAGGTATTTCACAACGGTGTTTTTGACCTGAAGCCCGGCGCCCATATTGAGGTGATCAAAAGCAAAGCCAATATCGCGGACAGCGCAGGAGACGAAGCAATGGATCTCCTGCGGATGGTAGTCAGTACTGACAAAGTGGATGATTTCCTCCTGGTACAAAAAGACGTACCGGAGTTTGGGGGGCATATCAGCTTCCCCCTCAGGAGCAATACCAAGGGACTGATCTTTGATGAGGATGAATCAGTGGCAGTGGCAAAAGAAGACTGGCTGGTCAAACACCTGAATATCAAGCTGGTCAAACACAGGGCGGCGGTCTCTGACCGCCCGGTGGAGATGGATGGTGGCATTGTAATAGCCGGGCACCCGGCGCTGCGTGCCAGTATTTCCCTTCAGGCCGCGGAAACAGGTACCCGCAGCGACAGCGCCTCAGTGATCCCGCAGCTCCTGTCAGCAGCGGGCGCGCAGGTAGTGTCCTTTGGGCATACACGCAGTGCGGTCGCGCCCAATATGATCGAACTCCGGGATATCCAGGAGGCATCTGCTGTCACCCCGGAGACTCCCCTGCGCATTTCGCTCAGGACCCAGCTCGGACCAGATGAAGGCCTGATGGCGGCCGCTTTTGATGGAGAATACCTGTTGCCGGTAGGGTTATTTGCCGGGACAGACGGAGAAATGGCCCATGTAGAGATCAGCCATATCCCGGAGGAGGCTTCACGCACCCGCAGCCTGAACCGGGCACTGAAGCTGGTTTTTTTCAAAAATGTCATGGCCAAGCCCGACAAGGACCTGTATCTCGTGCGGGAGGCTCATGTCGAAGGCGAAAAAGTGGTCTACAGCCCTGTAACCAAGGAGCAGGTAGCTGCCGCGTCCCGGATTTTGCTGGTGGTGCATGGGATTATTGGCAATACAGAGCAGATCGTCCGCTGTACAGAACCTCTCCGCAAGTCCGGGGCGTATCCGGAGGGGTACGACCTGGTGCTGGCGTATGATTATGAGTGCCTGAATACCCCGATCCGGGACATTGCCCGCAAGTTCAAAGAACAACTGGCTGTCGTCGGGATTCAGGCGGGGATCAAAACAGGCGATCGGCCTGTACATATAGACATGGTAGCCCACTCGATGGGGGGACTTGTCACCCGCTGGATGATTGAGCGGGAGGGAGGCCACCAGTTTATCAGCCGGGTACTGCTCTGTGGGGTGCCAAACCAGGGCTCCGGTCTGGCAGAGCTGGCATCCTGGCGGGATACGGCCATTACGTTCCTCTCATATGCGATGAATGTACCTTTCCTGAAGATATATCTTTCCTGGACACAGGGATTAGTGGAGGCATTGCGGTTTACCCAGCAACTCACCCGCTCCCTGGAAGACATGCACCCCGAGCGCTCCACATTTCTCCAGGAACTCAATGCCCAGCCTGAGCCGCAGATACCTTATATCCTGCTCACAGGCAGCCTGATGAAGGTGGAGGACAGCCGCCGCAACTGGCTGGACCAGCTCCGGGTACGGGTGATCCGCAAGGGAGCTTCCTGGTTTCTGGATGGTGAGCATGATATGGCTGTCACCGTCAAAAGTGGCCGGGCTGAAGGGGTGACCCTCTCAGCGGCAGACCGGCAAGACACGGTCCCCTGTCTGCACGTGGAGTACTTTGTGGATGGAGCAGACCAAAAATACATCTGTGACCTCCTGAAAACCCAATAACCCTCTTCTGGCTGATATTCTCGCCAGGATTTCTGCTATATTTGCTCCCTACGATACAACACCGCAGGACATGTTGCCATTTTTTAAGCGAAAAGAAGAAAAGGATAAGCTGGACAAAGGCCTGGAAAAAACCAAAGAAGGGTTTTTTGCCCGGCTCTCCCGTGCTGTGACTGGCAAAAGCCGGGTGGATGACGAGGTCCTGGACGAGCTGGAGAGTGTCCTGATTTCCAGCGACGTAGGGGCTAAAACCACCATTCGTATTATCCGCCGGATTGAGGACCGGGTTGCCCGTGACAAGTACATGAATCCCAGCGAGCTGGATTCTATCCTCCGCGATGAGATCGAGCAGATGATCCGGGAAAACCATCCGGCCTATCACAATTATTTTGAGCTTCCGCCGTATACCCACGAGGGCAAAAAAGCCCCGCATGTCATCATGGTGGTCGGGGTAAACGGCGTCGGCAAAACCACGACCATCGGCAAGTTATCCTGGCGGCTGATCCAGGACGGCAAAAAAGTCCTGATCGGCGCAGCAGATACTTTTCGGGCTGCGGCTGTGGACCAACTGGGCCTATGGGCCACCCGGGTAGGTGCGGATATTTACGCCAAAGGTATGAATACCGATCCGGCGGCGGTCGCGTATGAGGCTGTGCGAGAAGGTTTTAACAAAGGATACGATGTTGTTATCGTAGATACAGCGGGCCGTCTTCAGACCAAAAAACCCCTGATGGACGAGCTATCCAAGATCAAACGGAGTATGTCCAAGGTGCTGCCCGGTGCCCCGCATGAGGTCCTGTTGGTGCTGGACGCCTCGACGGGTCAAAACGCCATCAACCAGGCGCAGGCATTTACGGAGGCCACGGAGGTTACAGCCCTGGCGCTCACCAAACTCGACGGCACTGCCAAAGGGGGCGTGGTCATCGGCATATCAGACACCTTCCGGATTCCGGTCAAGTTTATCGGAGTAGGGGAGGGCATGGACGACCTTCAGGTATTTGACCCCCAGGCTTTTGTGGCATCTATTTTTGGAGATAAAGCCTGAGATTCAGCTCCCGGCCAACCGCAGCAGATAGGAAGCTGCGCCTGCCGTGACGAGGGTAAGCAGCATGATGGTGAGCACACTGCGCCGCCCAAACTGCTCCCGGCTCAGGGCGGGATACAGCAGATACCCCAGTAGCGCCCCAGCCAGCAACCCGGTGAGTTGTGCGGTGATATCCAGCCGCCCTGCCAGGGCCAGCATGATATTATACAGCAGAAACACGCCTGCTTGTAAACTCAGCATCCGGGGCGATGTCTCGTCAAACACCCCCAGGGAAATCAGCGCGCCCATCGCGCCACACACGCCCATGATACCCGCTACCGGCCCGGCACTGACTACGTCCGGGGACAAAAGCAGGCTCGCCAGACTGCCCCAGACGCCTGTGATAGCCCATACCCAGAGCAACCGAAAACTCCCCATGATCTCCTCTCCCAGACGGGCTACGTACATCCAGGCCAGTATGTGCAGCAGTCCCGGCATCACGCCCGGCAACAGAAACCCTGCACTCACCAGCCGCCAGGGTTCCTGAACAGTCAGCGGACGATAGCTCGCCCCCCATACCAGCAGGGTTTGTACATCAGGCCATAACGTCAGCGCGCTCCGGAGTCCCATAAGCCCGTACAGGGCCACCCACAGGTAGGCCATGCCAGGGGTGACCAGGTAGCCGGGGGCAGGGAGCAAAAACTGGTACCAGCGTCTCCGGGATGAAACAACAGCCATGCAGCAGGGATTGGGGACAGAACGGCCTGTACAAGTTTACAGTTAATTTGCCGAATATCACTACGCAGTGATCAGAGTAGATCTGAAAACAAGTGGCACCCTTTGCGCCCCCATAATTTTTCGGCGGCAATAACAGCCCCCAGCGCAAATCCCCGACGGCTGAAAGCCCGGTGCTCCAGGGTGATCTCGTCAATGTCTGAGACCCAGCTCACCCGGTGTACACCCGTGATCCCGCCTGCCCGGACCGACCCAATGCTGAGCTCATCTGGCTCCGGAGCCCTGTGGCTGAGGTTTTTCGCGATTCGCGTTTTGCGTTCGAGTGCAGCCAGCACTTGCTGGGCCAGGCTTACGGCTGTCCCGCTGGGGGCATCGGCTTTGTAGCGGTGGTGCTGTTCTTCGATATAGGGATCGTAGCCAGGGTGCTGGTTCATATACGCAGCCAACTGCTGGTTGAGTTTAAAGAGCAGGTTGACGCCCACGCTGAAGTTGGAGCTGTACATCAGGGCACCACCGGCGGCATTCACCTGCGCCTGTACAGCCGCCAGCCGGTCGTACCAGCCCGTAGTGCCGGTGACCATCGGCAGCCCCAGTCCGAGTACCGTGGACAGGTTGGCCTCAAACTGGTCCGGATGGGTAAATTCGATGACCATATCTGCCGTCTCCGGAGTCAGTGTCAGCAGTTCATGGGCATTGCTGCGGTTGATTTTGCTGACAATGACATGTCCCCGGGCCAGCGCCTCCTGCTCTACTGCGCGTCCCATTTTGCCGTATCCCAGCAACACCAGCTTTAGCATAAGATAAAATGTATGGATTTAATTATTTGATCATCAGGGTATTACAATGCATTATTTCAGCTGTTAAAACGTCAGCCGCAGGCCCAGTGCGGGGACCAGTTGCTGGTCAGGAAGCTGGAGGGCGGGGATAGCGGGTCTGAGGCTCAGGTCATCTGTCACATCAAACCCTTTGAGGTGGGCATTAACATAGGCCTCCGCAATCTGGATGATATGCCAGCCGGCAATAACCAGCACCCCGTAGTCTCTGTACTGGCGGTATTGGTCCCGCTGCGAGCGCAGTCCGCGGGCGTCATACCTCTCCAGGTCCGGGTCCAGGGTACAGTCTGGTATTTGTCCCAGGGCACACCGGTACGCCAGCCCGAAGCGATCGTATTGCTGCTGGCTGAAGATCATCCAGCAGATCCCGGCGGCATACCCCGCATAAAAAACCGGAATTTTCCAATAACTCCGGTTGTACCACTGGCCCCAGCCCGGGATGATCGCGCTGCGCTGCCAGGCCATGGCCGGGTCGTAAGGTGGCCGGGGACCGGTGGGCAAAAAAGCCCTGGGAAGACGTGTATCGAGGTCTGCCCGCCAGTAGATCGGTATGTGCAGCCGAAGGGTATCTGCATCCATATACACACGGGGCAGTTGGGCCCTGACAAAGGAGTCTGCGACCTGCACACCTGCCCGGATCCGGTCGGCAGCAGTCCGGGTGGTGTCCGCCAATGTGACGGGCAGGCTGTCGGTAACTGGTCGGCTTGATGGGGCTGCGAGGGAGTCAGTCAGCAGGCTGACCCCGCCTTTGCGGGGGCGCAGGGTTACAGTATCTGCCTGCAGGCTGTCTGTCTGTGCGCAGAGTATTCCGGGCAACAACAGAAGCCACCCGATCAGCCAGACAAACCCCGGAGAAGGAGAGATACGCGTCATCGTGTATAAACCGGCGGATAGAAACACCAGTCTGCAAAAGTACCAGATTTGCCGGGAAAAGTTGTACGCCTCGATCAGGTCGTGCCCCTGATCCTTAAATAAGGTTAATTTCTTTTAATACCGGATGACAGGGTGTATGTTTGAGTATGGTACTTATGCAGAGGCGTTATCAGATGGCACGTGTGCTGATGGGTATCAGCCTGCTGCTGCTGCTGGTATTTGTGGGCCTGTGGTTGTATCGGGTATACGGGGAAGAGCGCCGGGCCATTCAGGGCGAAAATGGAAAAATTTTTGCCGAAATCATTCGGAAAGTGCAGGACTCGCTCGTGAACGAACTGTACCTCTCACCTGATTTTACGGGGGACAGCCTGCGGATCATGATCCGGGAGCAGCTGCCGGTACCCCCGCCAGGGGGACCACCCATGAGAGCCCGCATGATGTTGCGATCCGAAAACGCAGACGCTGGCCTTTCCAGGAAGGCCTCAGACTCCACTCTGCGGGTGATGATGTTCAGCCGCAACCAGCGTGATACCCTCGCCATCATACGGGACAAACGCATATCTATGCCTGCCTGGTCCCCCCGCGAAATGCCGGGTGTATTGTCTGGGTTTATGGGTATTGCCGCTCAGCGACAGGGAGATACGTCTTTTTCAAGCCTGACGACCCTCACCGCTTTGTTGCTGGAGGAAACGGCCCAAGCATACGCTAACCCGTCATATATCCTGCGGAGTGCGCCCGACTCGATTCCGATTCCGCCCGGTGATTACTCCCAGATGTACCTGGACATACCGACCCAGACCCGGTTTATGGTTGAGATTCAGCAGCTCAACAGTCTTTTGTTGCGCCGGATCTGGCCTGAAATCTTGTTTGCGATCCTGCTGGTCGGAGTGATTCTGGGGGCATTCTGGCAGGTCTCGCGCACCCTTCAGAAACAACTGGTGCTGGATCAGCTAAAAAATGAGCTATTCAGCAACATTACCCACGAACTCAAAACCCCCATCGCTACTGTTTCGATTGCGCTGGAGGCTGTGCAGGGCATGGATACCTCAGGTGGCGGGCGTGTGAGCCAGTACCTGCATATAGCGCGGAGCGAGCTGGACCGCCTCTCCTCCCTGGTGGACCGGGTGCTGCAGCTATCGTGGCTGGAAGAAGCAGCACCTGCGACGCGGGAGCCTACGGACTTGCGGGTGCTCCTGGAGCAGACGCTTGAGGCCCTCGCGCCCCGGATCAGCCAGACAGGAGCTACCATCCACCAGGCGCTAACAACGGACCCTGTGGTCGTGATGGGGGATCCGGTATGGCTGGCAGCAGTTTGGTTTAATCTGCTGGACAATGCCCTTAAGTATACCGAAAACGCTCCCGTGATTACGGTACGGATCCGGACAGATGACCGCTGGATCACCTGTGAGGTGGAGGACCAGGGGCCTGGTATCCCGGCGGCCTATCAGGAGAAAATTTTCGAAAAGTTCTTCCGGGTGCCGGCTGACAATATTCATACGGTCAAAGGGCATGGCCTGGGTCTCAGCCAGGTGGCAGCCATAGTACATAAGTATGGAGGCCGTCTTACCCTCAGGAGCCAGCCCGGAGCCGGTAGCTGTTTTAGTATCCAATGGCCCAGACACCATGTCACCAGCTAAAATTCTGTACGTAGAAGACGAGCCCAATCTGGGCAAAATTGTTCGTGAAAGCCTCGAAGCCAGGGCTTATGTGGTGGAGATGGTGGAAGATGGAGCCCGGGTGATGGAGGCTTGCCGCCAGTTCAGGCCGGATATATGTGTGCTCGATGTGATGTTGCCCCATCAGGATGGGTTTTCAGTGGCCCGCGAACTGAGGATGCTGATGCCTGACCTGCCCATCATGTTTCTGACGGCCAAAACCCAGACCCAGGACCTCCTGACGGGATTTGCAGCCGGGGGCAATGACTACCTGCGCAAGCCCTTCAGCCTGGAAGAATTGATGGCCCGGATTGAAAACATCCTGACACTCAGCCGCAAGGCTGCCGGACGCGCAGATACGGGCGAGACCAGTATTATCCGGCTCGGACAATACCAGCTTTGGTTGCACAAATACCAACTCGTCATAGGCGACAAGGTCCGCGACCTCTCACACCGGGAGGCACAGCTCCTGCATATCCTGCTCTCACAGCCCAACCGCCCGATTGCACGCAAGGACATCCTGCTCTCGGTCTGGGGAGATGATTCGTTTTTTAATTCCCGCAACCTGGACGTATACATCACCCGGATCCGGGAGTATCTGCGGGACGATCCTGCTATCCGGATTCTCACCCTCAAGGGGGTGGGATACCACGTATCGGTCGAGTAAACCCCGCACCCCGTATCAGGCCCTCATGAGGCAGTCGGTTCCAGGATCAGGTCCGGGCTGTTGCGCTCCATGGCCAGCCGCAGGGCATCCAGCGTGCGCAGAGCAGCCCGCTGCATAGACTCAGCCCCGCCGAGGTGCATATAATAATGGTAGTAGATAAACCATGCCGCAAATACATCTCCTGTCCCTCCAAAATGCCGGGCTACCCGCGCATGGGTAAAGACCGTGTCCGTATCGCCAGAGATCAGCCGGAGGGAGAGGTCCTGCGCTGCCTCCAGGCTGGTGACGATCAGCGAGGTGTCAGGAAACCGCCTGCGGAAAGCCTCAATATAAACGTCCGGAGTCAGGTCGGGTGAGGGAGACAGTCCGGAGAGCAGGGTGACCTCAGTCAGGTTGGGCAGGGCCCAGTCTGCCTGCGATAAGAGCAGGGGCCAGGCTTCGACGACGTCCTGCGGCACATAGAGCCGGCCCTGGTCACCTGAGACCGGATCTATCACGATCGCGTGAATGATGTCCCGGTAGGCCGTGATCGCCTCGGCTACCAGCCGGGCCTGCCAGGCTTGCCCCAGGTATCCCACGTACAGGATGATCGCCTCCCCGCGCTGCCGCGCCAGGGCCAGGCTCCCCGTCAGCAGCGCCTCAAACTGCACCTCTGTTTTCACAAATCCCGGGATATTGGTCAGGCCCGTCAGGTACAGGCTGGGCACCGGCAACACCCTCGTGCCGAGGATGCTCAGGATCGCCTTGAGACTGGCGGTCCCATGCACGGCAAAACTATGTACGGTGAGCGTTTTCATCCCCCGCAAAGTACGCTGTCACCCGGTGAAGAAAAAGTTTAACCTTGATTTATTATGCTTTTTTGGATTCGGAAAGGCAGACATTGTACTTTTACTCCTTACCCTGACTATATGCAATCCGGCTCCTGGTTTTTTCCCCTGACCCCACCACCAGTCCCTTACGATCACTTGTACCTGTCTGACCTGGACGGCACCCTGCTTCGGCCTGATGCCACCCTCTCCGGTTATGCCCGTACCAAACTTATGGAGTTGATCCGGTCAGGTGTTGCTTTTTCGATCGCGACGGGGCGGAGTATTGTATCTGTGCGCGAAAAACTCAGTGACCTCCCCGTGCACCTCCCTGTCATCTGCTCCAATGGAGCCTATATCTCAGACCTCGCTACCGGCGAGCATTATTGTGTGCATTCGATCCCGGCTGACCTTAGCCCCGTGGTGCTGGCATGTATCCACGACCAGGGGTTTTATCCGGTGATTCAGACCCTGGTGGGGCAGGACGAGCGCATGTACATACACCGGCTTGAGAATCAAGGGATCAGGGCTTTTGTGCACGAGCGTATGCAGGCCCATGACTACCGCCTCCGCGTCGTGGAGGATCCCCGGGTCGCCCTGGATGAGTCGGTACTTTCTATGTTGCTCATTGATACGCAGGAGCGGCTGGAAGCACTGGAGGCTACCCTGCTGGAAACCTTTCCGGGCAGGCTCGAAATATATCTCTACAAAGACTGGTTTTTTCCTGACTGGCACTGGATGTCGGTGTATGAAATCCGGGCGACCAAGGGCAATGCCGCCACGATCCTGGCACAGGAATTGGGGCTTACCTGTGAGCAAATAACGGTCTTTGGAGATGAGATGAATGACGTATCCATGTTCCGGATCGCAGGTCGCCGCATCGCGCCAGCCAATGCCAACCCGTACATCAAGGCTATGGCAGACGAGATTATTGATACCAATGAGGCAGATGCAGTGGTCAAATACATCGCAAAAGTTACCGGTCACCCTTAAAGATACGAATACTTGTCACTGGATTCTTAGTTTTAATTACAGTATCTTGTACTGAGCCGGATCATACTGGCAGGTGCAGGATCAGGCAAGAAACCAGCAAACAACACCCGCAGGGGCTATGAAAAAGTACGTACGCCGACCGGCATTTACGCCGCTATGGGTTCAGCCCCATAGCCTGCAGGAGGTATTCAGACGATACCTCCCTGCCAAACGCACCCTGCTCCCCTGGCTGGTGCGGCTGGCGCCTGTGCTGGAGGTGGACGAGGAGATCGAGCTGCGCCCGCTCCAGCATGAGGATGCAGAGACCCTGTTTGAGCTGATTGAAAACAACCGTGAGCACCTCCGCACCTGGCTCGGATGGGTCAATAAAGTCCGAACCCTCAGCCACAGCCGCGATTTTATCAACTACGCCAACTACGATACCATCTACTCCGGCAAATGGGTGTACAGCATCTGGTACCGGGGGCAGCTCGCAGGCCTGATGGACTTCAACGAAGCCAGCCGCGAACTGCGTCAGGTTTCGCTTGGATATTGGTTAGGAGCTGATTTTCAGGGAAAAGGCATTATCACCCGCGTGTGTCAGCGCTGCCTGGCCTTTGCCTTTAATGAAAAACACGTAGACAAAATTCATATCAAGTGTGCCACAGACAATGTCCGCAGCCAGGCCGTGGCCCTGCGCCTTCGCATGGGGTGGGAGGGGATCGAGCACGACTCCGGCACGCTCAACGGTCGCAGCGTGGATATGATCGTCTATGGCATCACCCGCGGTGAGTGGCGCCGGATGCAGCACTGATGGCTACCGCGCAGCGACAGGGGCCGGTCGGGCCACCAGATAGACTGATATTTCGATTTCATCATCAATGGCTTTGTCGCCCAACCCCTCCATAAACCGGTTGGAATTGAACCGCACATCCCACGCCGTGCGGTCTATAGAAAACACACTGCGCACCACTACCTGATCTTCAGTGACCTGGACCGCAACAGGCAGGGTGATCTGATGTTCCCGGTCCCGGATGCGAAGGTTGCCACTGAGCAGGAGTTGCCCCCCGGTCGGTGACTGGCTCAGCCGGACCAGGGTCAGCTCTGCAACAGGAAATTTGTCTGCCCCAAAAAAATCATCCGACAGGAGATGCCGGACCAGATCGGCGTTTTTGACAGGGTCCGTGATATCTGTATTGGTGAGCGAGTGCATATCCACGATGACATGTCCTGCGACCAGCTCCTGTCCCTCCACATACAAAACGCCGCCTGCCAGGTTGAGATGTCCCGTATGCACTGTGACGATCTCACGCCCGCGCCACGTGATACGGCTGGCGGCACGATCTGGCAGGTACGCCGTGCTGCTGGCGGATGAGGGCGCCACCGTGCCAACGGGTGCCATTCGTGCAGGGGTGATGACTTCTCCCCAGGGGTCCTCAGGCGAGGATTGGCCCGGTGTGGCGGTTTGGGGGCGGGTATTGGACTGGCAGCTGTATAACAAGCTGATAATCAGAATATATATTATCCGGTATGATAAGCGGCGCATACATCGCAGGGATTGAGAAAGCAGGACAAGCCCCAAGATAAGGCTTATGCAGATGAGAATTGATAGCCATCCCCCAGGATTTTAGTATTTGTGCAAACACATACGCCGGAAATAGGTTAATCTCGATAAGTATATAGGGTACCAGGCAATGTCCAAGTGGATTAGAATGATTCTAAAAAGAAGTATTTGCGAAAATTCGCTTGACATTGGTCGGGTACGCAGGTATTTTTGGCCAGATTACCTGATATAATCCCTTACTCTTTATGGCGAGCGTTGTCTCATACCTATACCAATCATCCGTAGGACGTAAGCTGTTTATGGGCCTAACGGGTCTGTTTTTGGTTTCGTTCCTGTTTGTACACCTGGGAGGAAACATGTTGCTGTTTGCCAATGACGGTGGCCTGCTGTTCAACCAGTTTGTGCGGTTTATGACCACCAACCCCGTGATCAAAGTCCTGGAGGTGGTGCTTTTCAGCGGATTTATCCTGCACATTATCTATGCAGCCCTGCTGACAGCCAAAAACAATGAGGCCCGGCCCGTCAAATATGCCTACACCAAAGGAGAAGCGGCCAGCAGCTCGTGGTTTTCCCGCAACATGGGCCTTTCTGGCACCGTCATGCTCATCTTCCTGGTCGTACACGTGACCATGTTTTGGGGGCGGTACCACTTCGGAGACGGCACGGAGGTGCCTGTAGAGCAGGCCTACAAGGAGCTCTGGAAATACAAAGACCACGCTGAGTACAAAAACAAACTCGGAGAGGTAGTCCTGTCGCATGATGGGTATATCAGTCCGGAAGCCCTCGAAATCCTTCAGGCCCAGGGCGTCAAAACCGTCAAGGCGATCTCCATGACGGATGTCGTCAGCTACTCTTTTTCGCAGTGGTACCTGGTGCTGTTTTATGTAGTCGCGATGGTGTTGTTGTCTTTTCACCTCAACCACGGCTTCCAGAGTGCGTTCCGGTCAGTCGGATTTGTCCACACCAAATACACCCCGCTGCTTCAGGGGCTGGGGTATGTAATTTCCTATGTGTTTCCGGCAATTTTTGCCGCCATGCCGATCTGGTACTTTGTGAAAAATCTGATGTAACTCATTCTTAATCAACATTCCGATGAATCTTGATGCCAAAATTCCCAAGGGTCCGCTGGCGGAGAAATGGGATAACCATAAATTCAGCGTCAAGCTGGTCAACCCAGCCAACAAGCGCAAGTTTAAAGTGATCGTGGTAGGTACCGGCCTGGCCGGGGCATCTGCTGCTGCCACCCTGGCCGAGCTGGGGTATCAGGTGACGACGTTCACCTTCCATGACAGCCCGCGCCGGGCGCACTCTATCGCAGCCCAGGGCGGGATCAATGCTGCCAAAAACTACCAAAACGACGGGGACTCCATTCACCGCCTGTTTTATGATACCATCAAAGGGGGAGACTACCGCGCCCGTGAGGCCAATGTCCACCGCCTGGCCCAGGTCAGCGTAAACATCATTGACCAGTGTGTGGCCCAGGGAGTACCCTTCGCGCGGGAGTACGGCGGGTATCTTGACAACCGCTCCTTCGGGGGGGCGCAGGTATCCCGGACTTTTTATGCCAAAGGCCAGACCGGCCAGCAGCTTCTCCTCGGTGCCTACTCTGCCCTCAGCCGTCAGATCGGCCTCGGCAAGGTGGAGGCCCTCAACCGCCGCGAGGTGCTGGACATCGTCACGATAGACGGCCATGCCAAAGGGGTCATCACCAAAAACCTCATTACCGGCGAGCTGGAGCGGCACGCGGCAGATGCGGTCCTGCTCTGCACCGGTGGTTACAGCAACGTCTATTTCCTCTCCACCAATGCCATGCACTCCAATGTGTCTGCTGCCTGGCGTGCCCACCGGAAAGGCGCTGTATTTGCCAATCCCTGCTACGTGCAGATTCACCCGACCTGTATCCCCGTACACGGCGACTACCAGTCCAAGCTCACCCTCATGTCCGAGTCTCTCCGCAATGACGGACGTGTATGGGTCCCCAAAACCCGCGAGCTTTCCGACAAAGTCAAATCCGGCCAGCTCAAAGCCGCTGACATTCCCGAGGGTGACCGCGACTATTTCCTGGAGCGCCGGTATCCTTCCTTCGGCAACCTGGTACCCCGCGACGTAGCTTCCCGCAATGCCAAGTATGTCTGTGACGAGGGTCGCAGTGTGGTGCCTGACGGCGAGGCAGTATTTCTGGATTTTGGGGATGCGATCAACCGCCTGGGCGAAAAAACAGTCGAAGCCCGCTACGGAAACCTCTTTGAGATGTACGAGCGGATCACGGACGAAAATCCGTACAAGCAGCCGATGAAAATTTTCCCGGCCGTACACTATACGATGGGCGGCCTGTGGGTGGACTACAACCTCTCTACGACGATCCCGGGTCTGTATGCCCTGGGCGAGGCCAACTTCTCTGACCACGGTGCCAACCGCCTCGGTGCTTCGGCTTTGATGCAGGGTCTGGCTGATGGGTATTTTGTTATTCCATTTACCCTCGGCGATTACCTGGCGTCACAAAGCATGAATATTCACCCCAAAACGGACCATCCAGCCTTTAAGGAGGCGGAAGACCAGGTCAGGGGCGAACTCAGCCGGTTTATGAGCCCCAAAGGCAGCGACCGCCGCTCTGTGGACAGCTTCCACCGCGAGCTGGGCAAGATCATGTGGGACTACTGCGGCATGGCCCGCAACCGCGAGGGACTCACCCGCGCCAAACAACTGGTGCGCACCCTCCGCGACGACTTCTGGCACAATGTCACGGTCCCCGGCAGCGATACCGAGTTTAATCCTGAGCTGCAAAAGGCCTGGCGTGTGGCAGACTTCATGGAACTGGGCGAGCTGATGATTGATGATGCCCTCCACCGTGAGGAGTCTTGCGGGGGACACTTCCGCGAGGAGTACCAGACCGAGGACGGCGAGGCCGCCCGCAATGACGAGGCATTTGCCTATGTCGGTGCCTGGCAATACCAGGGTTACAATGCGCAGGAGACCCTGATCCGCGAGGATCTCAACTTTGAATACGTGGAGCTCAAAGCCCGCTCGTACAAATAATGCCTGTTTACCGCCTGCCCGGATACCGGGCGGGCGCTTATCTCTGACCTCTTATCTGATAAGAATATGGCTTCGCATACCCTCATGACCATCCACCTCAAGGTGTGGCGGCAAAAAGGCCCCCAGGACAAGGGCCAGCTCGTGGATTATTCGCTCCCCAATGTCTCGCCTGAGATGTCGTTTCTGGAGATGCTCGACGTGCTGAATGAAAAACTCATCCGCGAAGGACAAGACCCCATCGCGTTTGACCACGACTGCCGCGAAGGGATCTGTGGTTCCTGTGGTCTGATGATCAATGGACAGGCACACGGACCTTCTACCAAGACCACCACCTGCCAGCTTCACATGCGCACCTTCAAGGATGGTGACAATATCTATATTGAACCCTGGCGGGCCAAGGCCTTTCCGGTGATCAAGGACCTGATGGTGGACCGCAGTGCATTTGATGCCATCATCCAGGCTGGTGGGTTTGTGTCCGTCAATACCGGTTCTGCCCCTGACGCCAACGAGATCCCCATCCCCAAAACTGTCGCCGACGAGGCCATGAGTGCAGCCGAGTGTATCGGTTGCGGGGCCTGTGTCGCCACCTGCAAAAATGCCTCCGCCATGCTCTTCACGGCAGCTAAGGTGTCACACCTAGGGGTATTGCCCCAGGGCCAGCCAGAGCGTATGCGCCGGGTACAGAAGATGGTACAGGCTATGGACGCAGCCGGATTTGGCAACTGCACCAATACCGGTGCCTGCGAGGTACAATGCCCCAAAGGGATTTCCATCACCTATATTGCCCGGATGAATGCGGACTTTGCCCGGTCGGCGTTTTTGTCAGAGGTGACGGTATAAGGTTCCTGCACAGATCTGTATATGCCCCGCCGGAGACAATCCGGCGGGGATTTTGTTGTGGGGTGGAGCGTACGGGTACCCTCTCCAATGCTGACGGGCGATTTAGCTTGCCTTATACCTCCGATCAGGATAGTCTGGTTGTCAGTCACCTGACTTATGCCGGACTCCGCCACACTGTCTGCCGATACGCTGTATCTTGATGAAAAAGCGCCCTCCCGGAAGGAATGGTTCCCGGTTATGGCAACTGCACCAATACCGGCGCCTGCGAAGTCTAGTGCCCCAAAGGGATCTCCATCACTTATATTGCCCGGATGAATGCGGACTTTGCCCGGTCGGCGTTTTTGTCAGAGACGGTGGTGTAAGGTGTTGAATATGAATTATATAACATCGGCAGTGGTAGACGCTGCTGGGTTTTTTTTGTGGGTGGAGTAAGGCCTGTGCCCTTGTTTCCCGAAGTCACAGTTCACCTTGTCTCGTCCCAAAGATATAAAATGGCATGCCCCTGTAAACATCAAAGTTAATAGGTTGACCGTCAAGGAGTATGGCTGCTGAAGGTTGATTTTATCCCATAGCCGTATTATCTACCTTGTTACCCAAATCATGTAACGCCACCGACCTCTCAAAAACGATCTTCCAGTCGTGTAAATACCTGACCCTTTACCCGTATATTCACCCGGGAATACCCCCCATACTTTGCTTCCCATGCACCTGTATCAACTGCCGCCTGCTGCACTGCTTGCTGAGATGGAGAGCCATCCTGAGGGTCTGTCCCAGGCGGAAGCCGAGGAGCGCCTGAAAAGCGTCGGCCCGAATGAGATTCAGGTTCAGGCATCCATAAATCGCTTCAAGCTCTTCATTTCGCAGTTTAAGTCCTTCCTGATTTACCTGCTGATAGGGGCGACGGTCATCTCTTTCAGCACGGGTGAGTACGCCGACGGCGGCCTGATCCTGGGCATTTTATTGCTCAATGGCCTGATTGGCTATTTTCAGGAACTTAGTGCCCGGCGTTCAATTGAGTCCCTGCGCAAGATGAACGTACCGTCCGCACGGGTGTTCCGGGGCGGTACACTGGTCAATCTCCCTGCCCGCGACCTGGTACCGGGCGACCTGATTTCGCTGGAGCCGGGCGATAAAGTATCCGCCGATGCCCGTATCCTCAAATCGGCCCGTCTGCGTACGGAGGAGGCAGCTCTTACCGGTGAAAGCGTCTTGTCTGAAAAACGTGCGGGCGAGCTGACCCATGAAGCGGGAACCGCAGACCAGTTTAATATGCTGTTTTCTTCAACTACTGTCGTAGAAGGTACTGCTGAAGCACTGGTACTCCGCACCGCGATGGAGACAGAAATCGGAAAAATCACCCGGCTTGTGCGTGAGACGGAAGAAATGCAAACCCCTTTGCAAGAGGGGCTGGAGCAGTTTGGGAAGTACATGGGCTGGATCGTACTTGGTATCTGCGCTGTGGTAGCGCTGGTCATGCTGGGCCGCGACTGGATGGTACATGGCATCGGTATGGCACGTGTACTTCAGGTATTTATGGTGGCGGTAGCCCTGGCGGTGGCGGCCGTGCCTGAGGGCCTGCCTGCGGTAGTTACCCTCACCCTGAGCCTCGGCGTGCGTAAATTGCTGAAAAGCAAGGCATTGGTGCGCCGATTATCTGCGGTCGAGACGCTTGGCTCCTGCGATGTGATCTGCTCGGACAAGACGGGTACCCTTACCCGCAACGAAATGACGGTCGTATTTGCCTGGACCCCCGAGTCCCTGGCCGAAATCAGCGGACTGGGCTATGCACCCGTAGGCGATATAACAGGCGAAGCAGACAGTCTCTTGTTTGAAATCGGCAAATACTGTAACCGTGCTTCGCTGTACCAGGAAGACGGAGTATGGCGCATCGCAGGCGACCCTACGGAGGCTGCCATGCTCGTGAGCGCTGCTAAAGCAGGTATTGGTGATACCATGGTGCGCGGCGAGGCATCGCTGCCCTTCGACGCCGACCGCAAGCGGATGAGCGTAAAGGTAGCACGTGCAGCGGAGTATATGCAGTTTACCAAAGGTGCGCCGGGAGCCATACTGGACATTTGTACCCACGTGCGCATAGCCGGAGAGGCTAAGCCCCTCACAGAGACCCTTCGCCGGCAGATTTTGGGCCGTGCCAACCAATGGGCAGAGGAGGCCCTGCGGGTGCTGGCATTTGCCTATCGCCCCCTCTCCGATACCGAAGACCTCGAAGAGCGCGACCTGATCTTTGTCGGGTTACAGGCCATGACGGATCCGCTCCGTGAGGATGTGGCCCAAGCGGTAGAAACCTGTAAAAAAGCCGGTATCCGGGTGATCATGATTACAGGCGACCATAAAGCCACCGCCGAGGCGATCGGGGCGAAGCTCGGTATCAGCGGCAGGCTGCTGACGGGCGACGATCTCGCCGGGATGCGCGATGAGGTGCTTACGGAAGCGCTGAGAGATGGGGCTAATATTTTTGCACGTACAGCACCGGAGCATAAGCAGCGGATTGTGATCGCGCTTCAGAAGATGGGACATACCGTGGCCATGACCGGAGACGGGGTTAATGATGCGCCTGCCCTGCGGCAGTCTGATATTGGGATCGCCCTTGGGTCGGGTACCGACGTGGCCAAAGAAGCCGCTGACCTGGTCCTGCTCGAAGATTCATTCGCGACTATCGTACACACCATTGAAGAAGGCCGGGGAATTTATGACAATATCCAGAAGTCTGTTATGCTCCTGCTCTCTGGCAACCTGGCTGAGGTGTTGATCATTTTTACGGCCGTATTGCTGGGCTGGAGCCTGCCGCTTACCGCCCTGATGCTGCTCTGGATCAACCTGATCACCGATGGTCTGCCAGCCCTGGCGTTAGCACTGGATCCTTTCGGCAAAGGTACGATGGAGCGCAAACCACGCCCGCGCAATACTTCCCTGTTGCCGGCCAATGAGCTTGCGCTGCTGCTGATTATGGCCGTGCTGGTGACGGCTGGTTCACTTTTCTTATATGCCATGCTGGCCGACCCGCTTACAGAAGAAGCGCCCGCAGCCCGTGCAGCAGTCTTTACCTTTCTGGTGGCGGCGGAGTTTGTGGTGCTGGTGGGTATCCGGCGTTATTTCCAGGTAAAAGTTTGGAGCAATGCCTGGCTCTGGGGGGCTATCGCGCTCTGCCTGGGCTTACAGATGCTGGTCATCTATTCGCCGCTGGCACAGGTATTTGAGGCCGGCGTCCCCGATGTGGCCATGTGGAAATGGCTGGGCATCTCGCTGGGGTGCCTGTATGTGTGCGTGGAGGTGACAGCGCTGTTGCTGCGGCGGCGGAGCGGGTAGCGGTCCAACTGGGGGAGATGAGGCCGAACCGGATGCTCCGTTTGTATAGCTTGCCCCGGCAGAGGAGCCATCCATCAAATTGTATTGCTCGCGCTATCTCCCTGTTTTTACCCACTTAAAGCGAGAAATTATCAAGAGAATGATCCGATGGCAGGCTGATAGGTTTATGCCAAACCAGCCCCCAAAGATAATAAACCGCAGACAATCAATGCACCAGCGCTCTGTGTAACGCTGTGCCTCCGAGCCTCCGTGTGAAATCCACCTTACCCGTTGGGTACCATTCAAAAAATCGCTTTAGGTGACAGCGTGCGTGGACTGAGCGGTGGCACCGTATAACGCCCCTGTTGAACTCCTCACGGAATCGCCATCTCTGTCCTGACCAGCTCCACTACCTCGGCATCCTTCAGGATGAATATCCGCAGCCGGGTCTCGGTGAGCAGGAGGACCTGGGTTTCCCATTTTTCATAGGGGGTCGGGTATAGGTCCAGTCCCCGGGTGGTCGGGTCATAGACATAACGCCAGGCCTGCGGGAAATATACTTGCCGGGTGCCTGTGTCAAGGTTATAACTGCTGAGCGTACTGTCTGCAAAAAATACCGCCACATATGGCATCCGGATGGCATGGCTGACCCTTGTGACCTCCTGAGCACTGTCCCGCGCCGCCCACTCCTGATAGGCGCGGGTCGTGCGGCGGTCGGCCCACTCGGCATCATATCCGTACCAGTACCGGGCCCGCTCCTCGCGCACCCGCTCATACACGAGCCGGGCCTGGGCTTCGGCATCGCCTAGTTTATCTACCGGCACACCCTGCTCCTGGTATGCGGTGACCAGCCACCGGCCTGTCAGGGTCTGGCCGTGTACGGGCAGGCGCAGCCCGAGGATCAGCACCAGACAGGACAGCCGGAGGATATACTCAGGCAGGAGGAAGCGTACGGTTGACATAGGCACTGGTGTCAGGAAGTTTACGTTCGTAAGCAGCTGAAAATAAGGCAGATGTAATCAGAAAATCAGCCGTGGCGCGGTTGCAGGCTGTGGGAATATTGTAGAGGACAGCAATACGCAGCAGAGCCTTGACATCCACATCGTGGGGTTGGGCAGACATGGGATCCCAGAAAAAAACAAAACAATCTATCTGGCCTTCCACGATCAGGGCTCCGAGCTGCTGGTCGCCGCCAAGGGGGCCTGACTTGAGAAGGGTGATATGCAGGGCTTGTTCCTGCTGGTCGGTCAGGTGCTCGCGCAGGGTGGCCTCCACCATCCGGCCCGTGGTCCCGGTACAGATAATGTCGAGCGGGGCTAGTTTTTCCCAGTTGTAGGCAGCCCAGTCAGCCAGCTCGCGCTTACGGCTGTCGTGGGCTACGAGGGCGATGCGGTAGGACATGGCGACAGGGATTGAGGGTTACTAAAACAGCGGTGAAAATAACCCTGTCTGAGGGGCAAACCAAATGTTGTGCGTATTACTTAGGCCAGACTGTTGGCGGATTGTTGTTTCCGGGCCAGATACCCCATGGCCAGGAGGGCAAGTCCACCTGCCAGGTAGAAGGAAATGCCCATACGGGCGGCTTCGTTATGATACAGCCAGGCAGACGTCCAGGCACCCAGCCCGATCCCGGCCTCCAGGGCGATATACATCGTAGCCAGGGCACGACCCCGGTTGTCGGCAGTGCTCAGGTCTATGGTCCATGCCTGCAGGGTAGGGGTCATCACCCCCCACGAGGCCCCATACAGCAGGCTGGCCAGGATGAAGGAGGGGGTGTCTTGTCCGGCACCCAGCCACCCCAGGGATACTGCCAGTCCCGCAGCCGATACGAGCAGTACCGGCAAGCGCCCCCGCCGATCCGAACTTTTGGCGGCTACGACCCGGACCAGCAGCGCGGCCAGGGTGGAGACCAAAAAAAAGATGCCTTTGTTGCTCAGGCCCAGGCCTTTGCTCAGGTCTGGTGTGAGGGTGATGGCTACGCCAGATGAAAAAGACACCAGCAGGGTCACCACAAAAGGCCCCATCACGGCGGGCTCAAACAGGTCCTTGCGGCTCATCCTCAGGAGTGACCACCGGAAAGGCTGCCGGTCCGGCAGGGTCTCATACAGCCCGCGGGTCAGGATCACGATGGAGCCCAGCGCCAGTACCGTAGAGGTATAAAACAACACATTCATCCCATACTGCTGCGCGATCCAGCTTCCCACGGGCGGCGCAAAGGACATTCCGAGCCCTGCGCTGATGGCAGCAATACTCATGGCCTCTCCCCGCTGTGCGACAGGGGCTATATCAGAAATATAGGCTGAGGTAGCAGTCGGCTTAAATCCCGTCGAAAACCCGTGCAGGGTCCGCAGCAGCAGCAGGCCTCCCACAGTCATCATCATCGGATAGGCCAGCCCGCAGACGACACATACCAGCGTCCCGAATACCATCACGGGCACCCGCCCGATGGTATCGGCCAGTTTCCCGCTAAAGGGCCGCGATATACCCGCTGTGAGGGTAAATAACCCGATCAGATACCCCTTGTATTCAGCGCCGCCAAGACTGCTCAGGTAATCCGGCAGCTCCGGGATCAACATCTGAAAACTCGCCGAAAACAAAAAATTACTCAGGCACAACAACCAGAACTGCGTGGAGTACATAGAGGCTCTTGCCTCCTCATTGGCATACATAAATGGCGGAGATATAAGTAAGTCCGGAATACAAGGGGGTGCCTGAGTTGAACGGGTACCAGACCCCGGAGGTTACGGAATAAAAGGTAAGAAAATGGACAAAGGTGAAGAATGTATTTTATTGAAATAAATACTAACGATGTTAAAATTGATGTTTCTTTCCTGCCTGGGTAGATTACGCTGATGTTGCGTCTGCTAAGCGAGGGGAGGGCAGGGGGTGTGTACGCGCAGCAAGGCGCTCTGCTTTAATACGCTTCAATATTTCCTGCCGAAAGGATATCTCAACCTGCCGACGGGCAACCTCTTCGCTTAGATCAATTTTTCCCGGAAGTCTGCATGAATTGAGATAGTAATTGACCCATTAAATAATACCCTGGAGGTTTAGCACAAATCAACTTTAATGATGAAAAAAATTATAACGATGTTATATACTTTTTCACAATCACCCCCGCCTGCTTACCCTCAACCCAAACCGCCTGCGACGGATGATCCATCGCAGGCGGAAGTCATGGCGTCTGAGGCAGATACATATCAAAACCGTATCCCGATCCGGCCCATCGCGTGCAGGCCCGCCTGGGGATAATAGTAGTTCTCAGTGTAGCGCTCAGGGCCTATTTTGTAGCTGAAGGTATACCCATTAGGCTCGTAGGCTACATCTGTCAGGTTGTTGACCCGTATTCCAACGGTAAGCTCCTGTGCCCAGGGCGTGCGCCACGTGTAGTCGCCCTGGAGATGCTGCACAAAAAACGGATCCAGGGATCGGCTGGCATTGGTGGTATTGTCCAGGTACTGACGCCCGACATACTTGCCTGTCCATGTAAACCGCAATCCGCTGACAGGCTCCCATGTGAGGACACTGCCCGCCGTCAGGGCAGGGGAGAAGGCAATGACCGTATTTTCATACCGGATGACCTCCAGCTCGTAGGGATCATAATTATACAGATACTCTTCAAATACGGCGATGCGGTTGCGGCTGAGGGTAAGATTCCCGGTCAGGGTCAGTGCGGAGAGCGGTTGCCATCCGACTTCCAGTTCAATACCGGCCCGGTAACTCTCCGGGACATTCTGGCGTACAGAAGCGCCTACGTCATTGATTTCGCCATTGAGCACAAGCTGGTTTTGGTAGCGCATATGATACCCGTTGAGGGTAGCCTGCCAATGGGCGCTGCGGTACCGGAGTCCGGCCTCGGCATTGTACAGGGTCTCATGCTCGGGCGTGCGTCCCTGTGGTGCATCTATAAAGTCACTCCGGACCGGCTCGCGGTTGGCGATGCTGTAGGAGGCATATAGTTGCGTCTTCTCACTTGCCTGCCACGTAAGGCCTGCCTTGGGATTCATAAACAAGTAGGTGAAGTCGCCTGATACCGGAGCACCTCCCTGGTCCGTGCCCGGAGCGGTGAGGGAGCTGTCACCGAGTTGGTATCCGATATGCCGCACCTGGAAGTCGCCATAGACAGATACCCGTGCAGCAGGATTCCAGAGGGCCTTCAGGTAGACATTAGCGTCTTGTTTCTGCGAAAAACTCTCATAGTATCGCTCCCGTATCTCACTCACGGAGGCAAACCGTGCCCAGATCAGCTCGCCGAAGTGCTCGCCGTCATACTGATTGCCGGCACCGCCCAGGGTGAGCTGAAGCGAGCTAATGGGCTGATATTGAGCCGAAAAAGTAAATCCATAGTAGTGATTGTTCAACCAGCGTCGGCGGATCAGGTCGGAGGTCGCGATCGTGTCTGCGCCTGCGATCACAGGCGGGAGACCATAGGCCGCCAGGTCATCCCCGGCCCGGTATTGCTCATAGTACCCGCGCCCCCAGGTATAATGCAGGGCAGCGTTGAGGCTGAGGGCAGTGGTCGGAGCCAGGGAGTAGAGGAGCTGGTAATGATCCTGCTGGTAGTTGTCCGTTTCGTTTTCGTAGGTATAATAATTGCTCCGGCGCAGCACAGGATCATCAAGATAAGCCTCCGGGATACCCCACCAGGACTGATAGGTTTGTTCTTTGCCCCGGAGCATGACAGCCTTGAGCACACTGCGGTCGCCGTACCAGCCTGCCGCAGCAAACAGGGACTTGAGGTCAGAGAAGGCCCTGTCCACCCAGCCATCGGAGGTGATGGAGGAGAGGCGTGTATCCAGGGCAAACCGGCCATTGATCAGGCCGGTTCCGGCCCGGAGGCTGTGCCGCCAGGTATTAAAGGCACCCGCGCCGCCTTCGTAGCTGGCATAAGGCTCATACGTCAGGGATTGTGTCTGGATATTGATACTTGCCCCGAAGGCTGCCGGTCCATTGGTGGAGGTGCCGACGCCACGCTGCACCTGGATATTGTCCACAGAGCTGGCCAGGTCGGGTAGGTTGACCCAGAAGACCCCGTGCGACTCAGGATCGTTGAGCGCGATGCCATTGATGGTGACATTGGTGCGGGTAGGATCGGAGCCCCTGATCCGGATACCGGTATAGCCGATCCCGGCACCTGCGTCGGAATTGACGACGGTGGAGGGGAGCTGGTCGAGGAGCAGCGGGAGGTCTTGTCCGTAGTTGATCCGGCGTATATCTGCCGCTGTGAGGGTATTATAGGTCGTGCCGGTCTGCTCAGTCGCCCGGAGTGCGGTGATCTGGACCTCTTCTGTCAGGGAGACTGCTTCCAGCAGTCTGATTTGCAGGGTCGCGGACGAGGGCAGGCGCAGGGTTTGTTCCCAGGGGTTGTAGCCAGGGGCCGTAATCCTGAGGGTATGTACCCCCGCCGGGAGCCGGGTCCACTGGAAAAATCCTGCTGCATCACTGGCCTGCGACAGGGCCAGATCGGTCACCTGAATCCGGGCCTCTGCGATGGGTTGTCCTGTTTGTTTATCCGTGATATATCCTGTCACAGTGACCTGCGCACACACATTCACCCAGGCCCCTAAGCAGAGGCCTATCCAACAGATCCAAGTTTTCATACACATTTTTCATTAGGGTTACGGACATAGGTCAAGCCAGGGTATGCGCCCGCTAACGGTAACCCGCCTCCCTTCGCCCGCATTACCGGGATCAGGTTCAAAGGGTATATTCTCAGCCCGAAAGGGCACCCCTGGCTTATCAGTATCAATACAAAGGTATGCATAAATTGTTTGAAAATCATCCCAAAAATCTGCCCGGCCAGGTTCATAAGGGAATTCTGCCTTGAGCCGGGTAAAAAAATTGTATTCCTCCGCCGAAACCTCTTATATTAATCCCGGATACGAAACCGATTACGTGACCCTACAACTACTACCTTGATGTTACCTACTCTTCAGGAAGAACCTGTCCTTACCCCCGAACAGGTCCGTGTACAAGAAACCAAAAAAGAATCCCTGCTGGTTGAGATTGCCTGGGAGGTAGCCAACCAGGTGGGAGGCATCTATACCGTGATCCGCTCCAAGGTCCCGAGCATGCTGGACAAGTGGGGCGACCGTTATTGTCTCCTGGGACCCTATATGGCACCGGGTGTGGATGCTATTTTTGAGGAGTCTGAAGCGCCCAATGATCCCTTTGGACGGGCTGTGCGCAGGATGCGTGAGATGGGCTTTGAGGTACACTATGGCCGCTGGCTGACTGCCGGTCGTCCGAGGACCATTCTTTTTAATCCCTTCAGTATCTATAACCGTCTCGGTGAGATCAAGTACCTTTTCTGGGAGCATCACAAAATTGGATTTACGGCGGGAGACGACCTGGTGGACCAGGTGACGGCATTTGGGTGGATGGTCAAAGTATTCATGAGCTGCCTTTGTCACCCCGAGGTCAACTCACGGCCTGTCATTGCCCATATTCATGAGTGGATGGCGGCTACAGCCATTCCGGAGATGCGCCGCGAACAGTTGCCGGTCAGCATTGTCTTCACGACCCACGCGACCATGCTGGGGCGGTATCTGGCGATGAATGACCCCAATTTTTATGAAAACCTGCCTTTTTATGACTGGGAAAAAGAAGCCCGGCACTTTAATATAGACACCCGCATCCGGATCGAGCGGGCGGCAGCACATGGTGCGCATATCTTCACGACGGTGAGCGACCTCACGGCCCGGGAGTGTATCCACCTGGTCGGGCGCAAGCCTGAGCTTATCCTGCCCAATGGCTTGAATGTCAATCCATTTGTGATCTCGCACGAAATCCAGAACGTACACCAGAAGATCAAGGAAAAAATCCATGAGTTTGTCATGGGACACTTTTTCCAGAGTTATTCGTTTGACCTGGACAAGACCCTGTACTTCTTCACGTCCGGACGATACGAGTACCGCAACAAAGGATACGACATCACCCTGGAAGCCCTGGCCCGCCTCAACTGGCGCATGAAAAATGCGGGCATCGAAAAAACCGTGGTGATGTTTTTTATCACCCACCAGCCCATCCAGAGTATCAACCCCAAGGTACTGGAGTCTAAGGCTACCCTGGCCAAAATCCGCGAGACAACTGACCTCATCCTGCGGCAGGTGAGTGAGCGCCTCTTTTATGAGAGCATCACGGGCAAAGGCCTGGATTTCCCGGACCTCAATGAGTTTGTGGATGACTACCTCAAAATCCAGCTCCGGCGTACACTCCAGACCTGGCGCACCCATAACCTGCCCAGCGTCGTGACCCACAACCTCGTGGACGATGCCAAGGATGATGTGTTGCGGTTTCTCCGAGCCTCCAAAATGCTCAACTTCTCCTCAGACCGGGTCAAAATTGTCTATCACCCTGACTTCCTCTCCTCTACCAGCCCGCTGATGGGCGTGGAGTACACCGACTTTGTGCGCGGGTGTCACCTGGGGATATTCCCGAGTTATTATGAGCCGTGGGGGTACACTCCACTGGAGTGTATGGTGGGGGGCGTGCCCTCTATCACCAGCGACCTCTCCGGTTTTGGGGACTACCTGCTTAATACACACGCCAATATCGAAGAGTTGGGGATGTACGTCGTGAACCGCCGCAACAAAAGTTTCAACGAGTCGGCCAACCAGCTCGCGGACTTCCTGTTCACCATTGTACAGACCCCTCGTGCCGAGCGGATCGCCCAGCGATACAAGCTGGAGGCTGCTGCCCAGCACTTTGACTGGAAAAACCTCACCAGTTACTACGAAAATGCCTATGATGCCGCCCTCCGGGTGACGCAGCGGATATAAGGCCCCGTGCCGGATCTAAAAAGGACTGATATTATTCCCGGAGCTACCTGACGGCTGCACCGGGAATTTTCATATCTTCGAACCAAATCTCCGTATGCTGACACCACGTGTTCTAATGCTGGGGTGGGAATTTCCCCCTTACCTGAATGGCGGCCTGGGCGTAGCCACTGCCGGACTTGCGTCGGCACTCTCGGCCCTGACAGACCTGACCCTGATCCTCCCCAAGTCTGATCCGGCTTTTGCACCCCCTGATATGCAGGTAGTGAGCCTCCAGGGGCGCACCCTGCCAGAGGTCAGGCGCCAGTCCACCCGCCTGGAGATCGAGCGCCTTCAGGGTATCCGTGTCAGGTACCTGGATGTCTCCCTGGCTGCCTATGAGCATCCCTACACCGTCCGTGTGGCTGAGACGGAGGAGTATCAACTGCTGATCGAGCGGTCAGTGACAGAAGACCAGGTAGTACGGCCTGCACAGGTTTTTGAGATGCCGCAGCTGTACGGGCAGGACCTCGGGCAGCGTATCGTGATGTACAGCGACTTTGTGCTGGATGCTGCCCGGACCTATACCTTTGACGTGATACATGCCCATGACTGGATGACCTTTCTGGCAGGCCTCACCCTCAAAGCTCATACCCGCAAGCCCCTGGTCTTGCACGTGCACTCCCTGGAGTACGACCGGAGCGGACCCGGACACCAGGGTTGGGTATATGAACTGGAGCGCCACGCACTCCACCAGGCAGATCATGTCGTGGCCGTGAGCCGATATACGGCTGCCATCCTCCGGGATGTGTACCAGGTCCCGGCGGAGCGGATCACCGCTGTGCCTAATGGGGTCACCCCTGTGGCCCGGTTCCGGACAGCAGCGCCCTTCCCGCAACGGCTGGTTTCTTATATCGGGCGGCTGACGTATCAAAAAGGACCGGATGTATTTTTTGAGGCAGCCATGCGGGTGCTGGCGGTACATCCCGGTGTACGGTTTGTGATCGGGGGGCGGGGCGAACTCATCGAGTCACTGGCTGCACGGGCTGCCAAAGAGCGAGTGGGCAACCGGATTTTTTTCACCGGATACATGGAGCCAGACCGGGTTACAGACCTCCTGTCCATGACAGATGTCTATGTAATGCCTTCTGTATCAGAGCCTTTTGGGTTGTCGGCCCTAGAGGCGGCTCAGATGGGCGTGCCCTGTATTCTGAGCCGCCAGTCGGGGGTAGCCGAGGTCCTGCCGGGGGCCTTATATGCTGATGGAAATGATCCGGCGGCTTTTGCGGAGATGATCCTCAGGCTGCTTCAGGACGACGCCCTCCGGGCCGAGGTCGTGGCAGCCCAGGATCAGGACCTGAAGGCAGTCGGCTGGGACGCATCGGCCAGGCAGGTGCTGGACGTATATTATGGGCTGCTGGATTAATACCCGCACAAAAAAAATCCCCGGCCAGGAGCCGGGGTGTTACGCCACTGCGTCCCTGCATCAGCAGGGATAGCAGGTTATTCAAAGTCTATCAGCTCGATATCAAACCGCAGGACGGTATTGGGAGGGATGCTGCCTGAGCCGCGTGTACCATAGGCCAGTCCGGACGGAATCAGGAGGATGCCCTTGCTCTCACGCTTGAACAGCTGCACACCTTCGACCCAGCCTGCAATAAATACATTCAACTGCGGCAGTTGTCCGTTGGTGGTGTACGGAAATCCATTGCTGGAGTCAAATACCGTACCGGCACTGTCCAGCAGGGACCCCGTGTAGATGATTTCAACCAATGAGGTGGAGGTCGGGCGCTCAGTACCTACTCCCTCTTTTTCGATCACGTAATACAATCCGCTGGTCGTGAAGGTGCCAGAGAGCCCTTTCTCGGCGGCATACGTGCGGATTACCTCCTTGTCTATCTCCAATTGTTGCTGTGGGGTGACGGTCTCGTCACAACTGGCCAGCAGCAGGGCGGCACTCAGGACAACGCCCCCTAAAAATCCTGGTTTCAAAAGGTTCATGTTCATGACAAAATTATACAGACGTAAAAAAAGACTGTGCTGGTAGTGTGAAGCAGGCTGTGAGAACTGTTGCCAGTTTTTTCAGCTTTTTTTATACCTTCGGGTCAATGAGAAACCGAACTATGCTGCAAAGATACACAGGATTATGGATAGCCCTGATACTGGGGTACAATATCCAGGCGCAAGACCGCATTACGGGGCATAATTTTGCGACCCGCTCTGAAGTGATCGCCCGCAATGGCATGGCCTGCACCAGCCAGCCCCTGGCTACCCAGGCCGCCCTTGATATATTACAGGACGGAGGAACTGCCGTGGACGCTGCAATTGCTGCCAATGCCATGCTGGGATTAACAGAGCCTACCGGGTCCGGGATTGGGGGAGATCTGTTTGCGCTGATCTGGGATGCCAAAACCCAGCGCCTGCACGGCCTCAACGCCAGCGGACGCGCCCCGCAAAGTTTGTCCCTGGCCTATCTCAAATCGCAGAACCTGACCCATATCCCGGCCCGTGGCCCCCTGCCGGTATCAGTGCCGGGCTGTGTGGATGGCTGGATAGAGATGCATGACAAATTTGGCAAACTCCCCCTGCCTGTGATCCTGGCGCCGGCCATTCATTATGCACGGGAGGGATTTCCGATGACGGAAGTGATCGCCTACTACCTGGAGCGCAGTGCTGCGATTTATAAGGAGTACCCTAATTTTGCCGATACCTGGATGCCCAATGGCCACACACCCCGTAAAGGCGAAATATTCAAAAATCCCCGCCTGGCCAATACCTACGAACTCATCGCCCGGCAGGGCCGCAAGGCTTTTTATCAGGGAGATATTGCCCGGAAAATTGATGCACACATGCGCTCCGTAGGCGGTTTCCTGACGGCTGAGGACCTCAAGGCCCATACGTCTGAATGGGTAAAACCTGTGTCAGTCAATTACCGGGGCTACGAGGTATGGGAGCTTCCCCCCAATGGACAGGGGATCGCGGCCCTCCAGATGCTCCAGCTCCTCGAGGGATACGACCTGGCTGCGATGGGTTACGGCAGTGCCGATTATATGCATGTATTTACTGAGGCCAAAAAACTGGCTTTTGAGGATCGGGCTAACTATTATGCAGACCCCGCTTTTTCATACGTGCCAGTCAATGAAATGATCTCGGATACCTACGCTGACGAACGCCGCAAGCTGATCAACATGGCCCGTGCTGCCCGCAAGGTACCTGCCGGCAATCTCAAAACCGGCGATACGGTTTACCTGACTGTTGCGGATAAGTGGGGCAATATGGTGAGCCTCATCCAGAGCAATTACCGGGGCATGGGCTCCGGGGTGGTCCCCGGTGATCTTGGGTTTATGCTCCAGAACCGGGGCGAAATGTTTTCCCTCAAAGAAGGACACCCCAATGTATTTGAGCCGGGCAAAAGGCCTTTTCATACCATTATCCCCGCTTTTGTGACAAAAAATGGACAGCCATTTATGAGTTTTGGGGTTATGGGTGGAGATATGCAGCCGCAGGGACACGTGCAGGTATTGGTGAATATAATTGATTTTGGGATGAACCTCCAGGAAGCCGGAGATGCCCCCCGGATGTACCATACCGGTTCCTCTGAGCCGACAGACGAGGTCATGAGCGATGGAGGCGTGCTGAACCTGGAGAGTGGATTTGACTATGAAGTCATCCGGGACTTGCAGGCCCGTGGCCATGTGATCGGGTATCAGACCGGTGCTTATGGTGGGTATCAGGCGATCATGTATGATCCGGTTCAGAAAGTGTATTACGGTGCATCAGAGTCCCGGAAGGACGGTCATGCAGCGGGTTATTAAGGAGTGGTCAGGATGGAACTGAGTTATTGGGAGCAGGATACGTTTCTGGGGTCGCTGGACATCGCCATCATCGGGAGCGGGATCGTGGGGCTGAGTGCGGCCCTGCGGGCGCGTGAGCTGGCACCACAGGCACGGATAGCTGTGCTGGAGCGGGGGGTACTGCCCAGTGGTGCCAGCACCCGCAATGCAGGTTTTGCCTGCTTCGGGAGCATGACGGAGCTGATGGCGGATCTGGCGTACATGACGGAAGATCAGGTGTTTGCTCTCGTCGAGACCCGGTATCGGGGCCTGATGCGGCTACGGGCGAGGATCGGAGATGCCGCACTCCGGTATGAGCCTCTGGGCGGATATGAAGTATTCCGGACGGCGGATGCCCAGTCCTGGGAACGGTGCTGTGACCATCTGGCTTACTTCAACCGGGAGATGCGCCGGGTACTCGGCCTGGAAGAGGTTTATCAGGTCGCAGATGACCGTATCCCGGAGACGGGTATGGGAGGTGTTGCCCACCTGATGCTCAATACCGGCGAAGGGCAGATCCACACCGGCAGCATGATGGCGGCCCTGATCCGGCAGGTGCAGGATGCCGGGATCAGCCTCTACAACGGCGTCGTGATAGACAGCCTGGAGGAGGAGACCCATCAGGTACGTCTGCACACAGACCAGGGCTGGGAGATCGCTTGTGGCCAGGTCCTGGTAGCCGTGAATGGATTTGCGCAGCGCCTGATGCCGGAGTTGCCCGTGCAGCCTGCCCGCAACCAGGTGCTGGTCACAGATCCGATCCCCGGCCTGCGCCTGCGGGGGGCCTTTCACTACGATGAAGGGTATGTGTACTTCCGCAATATCGGGGACAGGGTCCTGCTCGGCGGCGCCCGCAACCTGGACCTGGCGGGTGAGATGACTGATACCTTTGGGTTTACGGAGGAAATACAGGCGTTTTTAGGACAGTTTCTGCGGGAGACCATTCTGCCCGGGCATACGCCCGGCATCGCCAGCCGATGGAGCGGGATCATGGGCGTCGGCCCTGAGAAATCACCCATCCTGCGCCGGGTTTCGCCACACGTAACCGTAGCGGTGCGAATGGGGGGGATGGGCGTGGCTATCGGCAGCCTTGTGGGCGACCAGGGCGCTGAACTGATGTTGGGTTAAACTTATGCCTGCGAACCTGCGTACGTATGATCATTTGGTTTTACTGTTTTATTCTCATACATGGCACATCATCCCAAACCCAAACAACGCACCCTGCTCATCAGTGAGCGAATAGATAAAAAATTGGCCGGAGACATTATCCGCAGCATCTATGAGATCAATGAGGATGATGCTGACAAAGAAGACGAGTACCGCAACTGGAAACGCGAGCCGATCCGCCTCCTGATCAACAGCAACGGCGGATCTGTCTATGATGGCCTGGGGATCATCAGTGCCATGCGCCTGTCTCAGACACCCGTCCATACCTACGCCATGGGCAGCGTGATGAGCATGGCCCTGTTTATTTATGTCTCAGGGCACAAACGGCTGGTGGCTCCTTATACGACGTTTATGTACCACCAACTGTCCTTTTTTGCCTGGGACAAAATGGAGGGGATCAAGGAACAGATCGCGGAGGGTGAGCGTATCGAGGCCCTGTGTGAGGCCTTGCTGGCTGAGCATACAGACATCAAGCCGGAGATTCTTGATCCCTACAAAAAACAAAAAAGCGAATGGTATTTTTCGCCACAGGAAGCCCTGACCTATCGGGTATCGGATGAAATGCTGAGCCCTGTCCTTGGCTCAGATGCGCCAGGTACGGGCCAGTGAGTCAATAAATTGTTCTCCTGAAAAATACTCCCTGAGTTGTCCCTCGTGTATCTCCAGCACACGGGCAGGCCAGGTGCGGATCAGGTGGTAGTCATGGGTGGCCAGGAGGATGGCCGTGCCAGCCCGGTTGATCTGGATCAGGAGTTCCATGATCTGCCGGGTTGCCTCTGGGTCCAGGTTGCCGGTAGGCTCGTCAGCCAGCAGGACCAGGGGCTCATTGATCATGGCCCGTGCGATCGTCACCCGCTGCTGTTCTCCCCCGGAGAGCTGGTGCGGCCAGGCGTTCAGCTTGCCGGAGAGGCCGACCTGCATCAGGAGCGACTGGATACGCTGCTGGATTTTGGTGCGGTCGCGCCAGCCCGTGGCCCGAAGCGCAAAGCGGATGTTTTGAAAAACGGTCTTCTCCGGGAGCAATTGGTAGTCCTGAAACACAATCCCCAGCTTGCGGCGGAGGAATGGTTTCTGCGCACGGGATATCCGGGTGATATCTTGCCCGCCGACTGTCATGGTGCCACTCCCGGGTGTCAGATCGGCGTAGATCAGGCGCAGGAGCGAACTTTTGCCAGCACCGGTACGTCCCACCAGGTACACAAACTCCCCTTTGCGCAAGGCTACAGAGGCGTCTTGCAGCAAGGCACGGTCTCCCAGGTTGAGAGATACATGGTCCAGTGAGACAACAGCCGGAGCAGAAGAAGTGGCAGGGTACATAACAATCAATCAAATATCCACCCGCATGAGCTGTCCATAGGCTTCTATCCCCCCGATAATCCGCAGCAGCTCCTCTGCATGGGCATCGTTTTTGACGACCTTGTTGAGGCGCTCATCCCTGCCCGGTCTGAAATAACCGATCAGCGTAAAGTCAGCATCCCGGAGCTGGATATAGTCCGGGATTTTGGCTTTGCCTTTGACTTTCATCAGGTAATACGTATGCATCGCCCTCGGTTACTCAGTGTCAGTGGCAGACTCGGGGCGCCGCTGTTGTTCCCACTCGCCGCGGTCGTAGTTGGCGGGGAGCACAATTGAAAGCATCAGATAAACAAATACCGGAAGGGGAAAGGCCATAAACAAGCTGGCTATAAACCCAAACCGGATCAGGGCCGGCGGAACACCTGTGTACTCGGCGATACCTCCTGCTACCCCGGAGAATACCCGGTTATTGCGTGAGCGGCGCATGGTTTTGCGGGCATCCGGCTGATATACCCGGCTCCGGCGTTGCTGGGTAGCGCGGTAGTTGGGATTTTGCTGGGCTGCGTATTCCTCGGCAGGGTTTACCTTGGTCTTGCGATAGACATTCAGGGCGGGGAAGTTCAGGAGCTTCTGCCGAAACACCATTCGCAGCATCTTGACCATGCCATATCCCAGGGCGCCAAATCCGATGATCGGCAACCCTATATTCTGAAGAAACCCAAATAACTCAGGCGAAATGCCCTGGAGCAGGCCGGAAAATACGGCACTTGCCAGCAGGGTCGCCCCCGCCAGAAATGCCATCATGCCTGCAGAGCTCAGTTTGGAATTCTGGTCTTTTTCGGCCTCTTCCTCGATTTCACGGATTTTTTCTACGTCTCCGTACATGAGGGTTGTGTCAAATTCCTCTGCCACGCCCCTGCGCCGGTTTCGCTCGCGACTGTTCTCAGCCATGTGTATTCTGAATAATATGGATCACCTCCTAGTTTACGCGAAAATTGGGATAAGTTTTCACAAAATTCAAGAAATACCCGAGATTCCCCTTAATCCGCTGAAACAGGTGCCGAGAGGGTTGCGTCGAGCGGCTCCACCCATCGGGCATCTGCCCGGATAAGGTCTATAAGGCGGTCCACGGCCTCATCGGTATGGACGGCTTTTTCGACGACGGTTTGTCCCCGGTACAAGGCGATCTTGTCAGGCCCTACGCCCACATACCCGTAGTCGGCATCCGCCATCTCGCCGGGACCGTTGACGATGCAGCCCATGATCCCAATTTTTACGCCCTTGAGGTGCTCCGTGCGCTTGCGGATACGGGCGGTGGTTTCCTGCAGGTCAAACAAAGTACGGCCACAGGACGGGCAGGAGATATACTCCGTTTTGGTGATCCGCAGGCGGGAGAGTTGCAGCATCCCAAAGGCTGTTTTGACCCGCGTGAGATCCGCTTTTTCAATCCAGATGCCATCCAGCAACCCGTCCACCAGCAGGCTGGATCCGTCACTGCTCATGGCAAGCTGGGTTTTGGCGGCTTCTGCGATCTGTACATGGGCGGGGAGGTGGTGGTCGTCATAATATGCATAGGTCTCCGGCATCTGCATCCGGATGATCAGGGGCTGCCGGAGCCCGGCTGCGGCCAGGCCATAGATCATACGCCGCCAGGCATAGGTGGGTATTGCCTCGTCTGTCTCCAGGACAAAAGCTGCCTGCCCAAAAGCTGACGGATCTGCCAGCACGACGGGCAGGGTTTCTTCCTGCACCCCTACAAAATTGAGGACCGGACTTGTGGCTGAGGCTTCCAGCATCGCCTGCGGGGTCTGGAAGTAGGGAAAATTCACGGAGCGGTCGGCCATCATCCGCCAGGTGGAGGCGTCAAAAACCCGCTTCAGGCCTCCCGGCAACTCATAGACCGGTATTTCGCTGCCCAGATATACAAAATCTGCTGCGATGTCAGAAAAATTGTACTTGTCCAGTGCTGGCAGATAGGTATAACCGATCTCACCGAGATCAGCCGCATCCGCACAGCGGTGCCTGAGATCTGCTACCACACGGGGCACCTGTGTCTGCCCCAGGTTGAGTACCTCCCGTGCCGGAAACCGCCGGAACGAAAACGGATCAAAAGGCAGGGGTGGCTGTGGTTGCGCCTGGCGCAGCGCATTGGCACGCTTCACGTAGTGATCTATCAAAAACTGCGCTACAGGCGCCTCATGCTCAGGGTCTTCCGTCAGAGACACCCGCACGGTATCGCCGATTCCGTCCATGAGCAGGGTGGAGATGCCCAGGGCTGATTTGATACGGCCGTCCTCTCCTTCGCCGGCCTCCGTGACGCCGAGGTGGAGCGGATATATCTGCCCCCTGCGGATCATGTCCTGCATCAGGAGCCGGTAGGCCTGGACCATCACCTGTGGGTTAGAGGCCTTCATGGAGATGACCAGGTCGTAGTAGCCGTGGTCTTCGCATATCCTGACAAACTCCATCGCAGACTCCACCATACCCTGCGGAGTATCGCCGTATCGGCTGAGGATCCTGTCGGAGAGAGAGCCATGATTGGTGCCGATCCGCATGGCAGTGCCATATTCCTTGCAGATTTTGACCAGTGGCGAAAACCGCTGATGGATCCGCTCAATCTCAGCCTGATAGGTGGCGTCTGTGTAGTCCAGGTTTTCAAATCGTTTTTTATCGGCGTAGTTTCCGGGGTTGACCCGTACTTTTTCCACGATCCGGGCTGCAACCTCTGCAGCATTGGGTGTGAAGTGAATGTCCGCTACCAGCGGTACGGTACATCCCTGCCGCCGGAGCTCGGCCTTGATATTGGCGAGGTTTTCCGCTTCATTTTTGCTGGGGGCCGTGATCCGGACATATTCGCAGCCAGCCTCGACCATCTTGAGTACCTGCGCCACCGTACCGGCTGTGTCCAGCGTATTGGTGGTGGTCATGGACTGGATCCGGATAGGGTAGGTGCCCCCCAGGGGCGTATCGCCGATGTTGACTACGCGGGTCAGAATACGCTCATACTGAAAATGAGCACGGCAAAAAGTAGGTTCGTGGGTCATAAGGAGGTTCATAGGACTCGCCTCAAAAGTCGTAAGAATTGATGATACATGCTAATAACCCTGCACCTCGCGAATAGTTTACCCGGAGAAAAACCCTTCATGCCTCTCCGTGAAAAATTTACACAGAGGTCCGGTTAGGCTACACCGTGCTTCACAGAGCAGAAGAAATCTCTGTGTATCTCGGTGAAAAATTTACACAGAGGTCAATAGAGACTACACAGAGATTCACCGAGAAAATCCCTCCGCGTATCTCGGTGGCACAATCTCCGTGTATCTCCGTGAAAAATGTACACAGCGGTCAATAGAGACTACACAGAGATTCACCGAGAAAATC
>JANRLQ010000046.1:0-1795 GCA_033762375.1 Bacteroidia bacterium | reverse complement strand
GTTGATGGTAGCGCGTTTGATCCCCTGCTTAAAAAACTCAAAATCACCGGTCGTATTGGAGGTGTAGAGGTTCCAGTAGTGGGCATTGGATCCTTCATTCTGGATGCGGACGCCGTCATTGGAGCCCCCGAAGTTGGTGTGATACAGGTGAAGTTCCGCACGAGGCGGGCTGCCAGCCGGGATATTGATCCCGATACGGGGTTCGCGCATCACCTCAAACTCGATGGCCCACTTGCCCAGGTGCTGGCTGTAGATACCGATAATGGAGTCGGGCTCTGACATGCCGATAAAAGCCCGGTCGAAGGTACCGGCATTGTTCTGGAACCAGATACCCGGGGAGTTGCTCAGGTTGCCGTCAGAGCGCAGGCGCAGACGACCTATCGCATCCAGGGGAAAGTCGGGATTTTCTACACCTATGCCCATGTTGCCACTGCTCAGCTCGAAGGCAAATTTCCGGGCAGACCCGTCACGCAGGTACAGGACGTCAGTGGTGTCCTTGTACTCGATGCCCCAGGTCGGGAAATTGGGCGAATGGGAGATGACCATGCGGTCGGCGTTTTGGGTGCCGGAGCTGAACATCTGAATCATGGGACTGTTAGGAATGGCCGTAGCGGGGAATCGGATCGTGGCATTGTCGTCGGTGAAGATCACGTCGCCCTCAGTGCCGCTCACCTGAAACTTGTCGCCATCTCCTACCGTAAGGGTGCCAGCCGGCGTAGCATCGCCGATCCCGACATTGCCTCCTGTATAAAAAATATTGGCGCCAGTGGTCGTCCATTGACCTCCGCTGCCGGCTACCCAGGCTGAACCATCCCAGGTAAGGGCCTGGCCTGCTGTGGGGGTTGCGGCAGATACGTCGGTCAGGGCGTCAAGTTCCATATCGGTTGCTATTTTGGCATAGGGCACTGCTACCAACTCTGTCGCGCCGAGGCTTGCCCCGTTGAGTTGTACCTCCAGGAAATGACGGTCTGTCGCCCAGTCCACATCGTCAAAATCACCGGATACCAGGGTTCCTTTGCCGATTTCTACCGTGAACAATCCGTAGGCGTTGGTTGTAGGCGTATGCGTTTCTTCAAAAACATTGGTACCGTTGGCAGCACCCGCCCGAATAATAAACCGGACGTTCAGGGATTGTCCCGCCAGGATTCCCCCGCTGCTGTTGCGGGCGACAGCCTGATAAGAGATGCCCCGGGAGAGCTGGGCCTGCATGGGCAGGCCGACAAGGACGAGCAACACAATAGCCAGTCCCCATTTGATGGTTACATTCATGGGATGAAGGGTATAAAGAGTTGGTTAATAACACACATGACGCGGCTTCACAATGTAGTACATGTGAGCAGGCTGCAGAAATATGCTGGTTTCTTGGCTACTTCTGCTGAGCTTTGAGCAAGGCTTCCAGTTCGGCCAGCCGTTTCTCCAGAGACTCTATCTGTGTTTGTTGCTCCTGGATGGCTTTCAGGGCAATCACACTCATGCCGGCATAGTCCACGGTGTAGTATTGCTGGTCATCACCCCCAAAATAGACAAACTGCGGGAAGGTTTTTTCCAGCTCCTGGGCGATAAATCCGGTGAAGTACCGCGGATCCTGTACGTCTTTGTACTGGTAGGTTTTGGCCTGGAGGCTCATCACCCCCGGCAGCACATTGCCCAGCAAGCTGACATTGGTTTTCAGCCGGGCATCGGAGACAGCGGTATAGGCACCGGAGGTCTGGTTGATGGTAGCGCGTTTGATCCCCTGCTTAAAAAACTCAAAATCACCGGTCGTATTGGAGGTGTAGAGGTTCCAGTAGTGGGC
>JANRLQ010000045.1:0-5209 GCA_033762375.1 Bacteroidia bacterium | reverse complement strand
TATTTGACAAGCCCTATCCCCTGCCCCGCCAGATTGCGTTTATGGATGAGATCGTGCTCAGACATACTGATAATTTTTTCACGCTGACGTTTTCCGCGATGAGTTTTACCCAGCCCGAACTCAACCGCTACCGCTGGCAGTTGGAGGGCATAGACCCTGCCTGGGTGGAAGGCGGCAACCGTCACAGCGTCAGTTATACCAACCTCCCGCCCGGTAGTTATACCTTCAGGGTCATGGCCGCCAACAATGACGGCTACTGGAGCGAAAAGCCCCTCACCCTGCGCATCCGCATCCTGCCTGCCTGGTGGCAGACCATTTGGTTTAAGGTGTTTCTGGCCCTGATCGCAGGGATCGCAGGGTACACGCTGTACCGAAGCCAGATCAGGCGAATCCGGCAATCGGCCGAAAACAGTCGCCTGGCGGCGGCCTTTGCGCAGGAAAAAGCCGAACTCAACCAACGACTGACAGAAACCGAGATGACGGCCCTGCGCGCGCAGATGAACCCGCATTTTTTGTTTAATGTCCTCATGTCCATAGACCGCTATCTGCTGGAGAACTCCCCGCAGTTGGCCTCGGCTTTTCTGACCAAATTTTCCCGGCTGATCCGCCTTGTACTGGAAAACTCCCATTCGGATCAGGTCATCCTAGCCCAGGAGCTGGAAGCCCTGCGGCTCTACCTGGAACTGGAAACCTTGCGATTTAAAGAAAAAGTGCAGTGGCACTTTGACATTGACCCTGACATAGACCTGCAATACATGCGGATACCGCCGATGCTGATCCAGCCCTTTGTGGAAAATGCTATCTGGCACGGTATCCTGCACAAGGAGGCGGGAGGCCACGTACTGATCACGCTGCGCCAGCCAACCGAAAACCTGCTGCAGGTCACAATCGAGGACAACGGAATCGGACGGGCCAAGGCCGCTGAGCTCAAAAGCCGCTCCGTACTCCGGCACAAGTCCTTCGGTATGCAACTGACACAAGAGCGCCTGGACATGATCTTCCGGCGCTATGAACAGGAGGCCCGGATCATGGTCACAGACCTCACAGATGCTGAAGGGCTGGCGTGTGGCACACGGGTGGTGGTGGATATTCCGGTATGAAGTATCTGCTATCCAGAATACCCTTTCCCTGGCAGCATTGGAAAATCTGTCATGTATGCTGACCGCTCCAATCGTCTGTATAATACTTCATTTCTTTTCCCATCAACACACCTGTACATGAAAGCCATCCTGATTGACGACGAGCCTGATTGCCTGGCAGTACTGGCCCATCAGTTGGCCGCGCATTGTCCTGAGGTACAAGTACTTTCGGCTGTCAGCAGCACCACCCTGGCCCTGAAGGACATCCGGCGGCTCCAGCCCGACATTGTGTTTACCGACATCGAGATGCCTCAGATGAATGGATTTCAGCTGCTGGACGAAGTCGGAGATATGCCTTTTGCTTTGATTTTTACGACTGCCTACGACCAGTTTGCCGTCAAAGCTTTTACGTACGCAGCATTGGGATATTTGCTGAAACCCATAGACCCGGCAGAGCTGGTCGTGGCCGTAAACAGAGCCGCCCAGCAGCAGCGTACTGACCAGCGACAGCTACAGGTCCTTAAACAGTATTTATCCCAAACCGGTACAGACCAGGCCCAACCGCTGGCTTTGCCCACCTCAGGTGGATACCGGATCATTGAGGCCCGCAACATCACCTATTGCGAAAGTGAAGGCAGCTATACCCGTGTATTTTTGGTCCAGGGCGAGTCACATCTCCTCACACGCATCCTCGGTGATATAGAAGGCACCCTCCTCGGGGGGAGTTTTTTTCGGACGCATAAGTCCTGGCTGGTAAATCTCCATCACGTGCGCCAGTTTATCAAAGGAGAAGGTGCCCATGTCATCATGTCTGACGGAAAATCTATCCCCATCGCCCGCAACCGCCGGGAGGATTTTGCGCGGCTGATCAGATGGCTCTGATCCGGCCCAGGCTGGACCGCACGGATTTTTTCTCCAAAAACATACCCCATCCCGCTCATTCCGACATCAGACACCGGGATTTCTGGGGCATATTGCCGTACTTGGGGCAGGTTGATGTATCTTGCAGCATACCTATATGCATCCTGTGGTCCTGGATATTCCTGCCTTATCGCTTGTGTTGCTGGCGGGTGCCAGCAGCGCAGGCAAAACGACCTTCGCCCGCAGGCATTTTGCGCCGGAGGAGGTGATTTCTTCAGATATGTGCCGGGCCCTGGTCAGCAACAGTGAAACAAACCAGCAAGCCAGCCGGGATGCTTTTGAGGTGCTTTACCTCATCGTGCGCAAGCGCCTGCGCCGGGGTCTGCTCACGGTCGTGGATGCCACCCATGTCCAGGCCCAGGACCGGGCCCCCCTGCTCGCCATGGCCCATCGGTACCATGTGGCTGCCGTGATGATCCTACTCGACCTCCCCCTCGATACCGTCCGCGAGCGGCATACCCGCCGGCCTGACCGGCACTTTGAGGACTATGTCCTGACCCGGCAGTATGACCAGCTCCAGGCGTCCCTGCCCCAACTCTCTCAGGAGGGACTGCACACCTTATATATCCTGCGCTCGCCCGCAGAGATAGACGCCGCAGCGGTGCGCCGCATCCCCCTGCCCCAACACCGGCAGGCGGATACGGGCCCCTTTGACATCATCGGAGACGTACACGGGTGCCTCCCGGAGCTGCTGGCGTTGCTGACCCGGCTCGGATATACCGTAACACCAGATACCCTGGCCGTGACCCCTCCGCCGGGCCGCCGGGCGGTATTTGTCGGAGACCTCACGGACCGGGGGCCTGACTCACCGGGTGTACTCCGCCTGGTGATGCAGATGGTAGCGGCAGGTACGGCCCTGTGTGTGGCTGGCAACCACGATGACAAACTCGCCCGCGCCCTGAGCGGCCACCCGGTCAACATCAGCAGCGGCCTGGAGCTCACCCTCTCCCAACTCCGGCAGACCTCTCCTGCTTTTACAGAAGAAGTCAGGGTTTTTATGCGCGGCCTGCCCAGCCACTATGTCCTGGATGAGGGACGGCTTGTGGTCGCACACGCGGGCCTGCGCGAGTCCATGCACGGGCGCGATACACCAGAAGTCCGGAAAAACTGCCTCTATGGCGAAACCAACGGCGAAAAAGACGCATACGGCATGCCTGTACGCCTGGACTGGGCCGCTGGCTACCGGGGTCAGGCCTGGGTGATCTTCGGACATACGCCGGTACCGGAACCCGTCTGGAAAAACCGAACCCTCAACCTTGATACGGGATGTGTGTTTGGGGGGGCCCTCACCGCCCTGCAATACCCGGAGATGCGCCTGGTCTCCGTACCCGCCCGGCAGACGTATGTCATGCCCAAACGCCCTTTTTTGCCCCAACACCTGGCTGATACCCCTGAATAATCCTTATGGCCTTTTCCCTTCCTGCCCGGCTCCGCCCTATCTGGGACCCCGTATTGTACCACGGCACCCATGCCCGTGCCCCGTTTTTTGAGGGCTGGTACTTCAAGCTGGTGGATCCTACGGAGCAGTACGCCTTCGCGATCATCCCCGGCATCGCCTACGGGCCTGATGGTCAGGCACATGCTTTTGTACAGGTGCTGGACGGCAAACACAACCAGTCGGCGTACCACCGGTTCCCGGTGACCGATTTCAGGACAAGTGATGCCCCGTTTGAGGTGCGGATCGGGCCGAATATCTTCAGCCGGGAAATGATCACCCTCGACCTCCCCCACCTGCGGGGAACCCTCCGCCTGGTATCACCCGTTGCCTGGCCCTGGCGGCCCTGGTCGCCGGGGATCATGGGTTGGTTTTCGTTTGTGCCGTTTATGGAGTGTTATCACGGCATCGTGAGCCTGGACCATACGCTGGCGGGCAGCCTGACCTGGCAGGGGCAGGAGATAGGATTTGACGGGGGCAAGGGATATGGCGAAAAAGACTGGGGCCGGTCCTTTCCGGCTGCCTGGATCTGGGGCCAGACCAACCACTTTGACCGTCCGCAGACCTCCCTGACGGTTTCCATTGCCCGGATTCCGTGGGTGGGAGTTGACTTTAACGGGTTTATTGTCGGGTTCCTGCTGGAGGGCAAGCTCTACCGGTTTGCGACCTATACCGGTGCCCGGATCCGGCAGGTACACGCCGACGACCAGACCGTCACGGTCGTCCTGACCCGCGGGGCACTCCGGCTGGAACTACATGCCCGGCGGGCCAGCGGGGGATACCTGGCAGCCCCCGTGCTGGGGGTGATGGAAGGCCGCGTCAACGAAAGTATGTCCTCCGAGGTCACCGTCACCCTGCGCCGGGGCAAGGCGCTGCTCTACGAAGGCACCGGCCGCCATGCCGGGCTGGAAGTCGGGGGGAATGCGGAGATTTTGTTTGTGAAGTCGTAATAATATATTAAAAATCAACGCCTTACTTTAATCCAATCTTCATAAGGGTGTGGAACCTATATGAGGGTGGGAGGCAATGAACAAATATATGCCGAGTTGACCAGCCGCCCGTAATACTTGGACACGTGATGTTTGGCAGATAGTTATGCAGGCTGATATAAGTTAATATTTGGCAGAAAATTAAAATCCCGGATATTATAGGTGTAAAGGGGAACCTTATGAACCACTGCCGTTGCCCCTATGATCGCATCGGGTATTTGTAACCCATGGCTAAGCCTATATGCTTCGATGAACTCAATGGCCTTAGCGGAAATTGCTTTATCTATGTGAAAGACATCATAATATGCGATCTTCCTTTTCATTTCTTCCAGCTCTTTTTTATTTCCCATCCCTTGCAGTAACTCCATCACCGTTACCGCAGAGAGTCCAATTTTATCCAGGCCAATTCTGTCCAATTGGTCAATCGTATCTTGTCGGCCATTAAAGGCACTAATAAAGATATTGGTATCGCAGAGCACCCGCATCAGATGTCCCAGTTGCGCTTCCAAGCCGCACTACGCAGCTGTTCAAGGGTACGTGGGTGCTCCTGCCAGATACCGAAGATCGCCCTGGGATTTAACGTTTTGTCGCCCTGGCTGATGCCTGGCTCTGCTTTACTGGAGGTTTCTTGTATGTTTACAGATTTGATATTCAAAGACTTAAGCAGTTTTAATACTTGCTCAGCTTCCTGCATATTCGACAGTTCGATGGTGATGGTCATGCTCATGACAATTACTTTAGTACCAATATAACACGTTTGGACGGGATTGCAAAATCCTGCACGT
>JANRLQ010000044.1:0-38360 GCA_033762375.1 Bacteroidia bacterium | reverse complement strand
TACCGGCTGCAACCTGCTCAGAGCCACCCTGGTCCACGACCCCGACCGCACGGGCGACTTCAGTAAGGTCCAGTGTACGTATTCCTATGTCGTGGACATGAGCCAGGAACCCAGCAACTACGTGCGCACGAGCCATGTGTTCGAGGGTCGGCTGGTGCGCAGAGACTGAACTGCCCAGACACGTGTATTTCTAAGTTTTCTTTTCCCCTTTTAGCATCTGATCCACATGAAATATTTTGCTGCATGGCTGCTATGCGCAGCCCTGGGTTCCTGTGCCTTTGGCCAAGGAAACCCCTGCCCCGACTCGGTGGGCATCTCTACCGATCCCCGGCCTGGCAAGGGCTACAATAATGAGCGCCCCGCGCTGAAGAACACCTTCGACTGGTTCAGCAACAACCATACAGCAGGCACGACCTGCTCCAAAACAAAGTCGCCCGCCAGAGGGCGGGCGACATGCAATGTCTTGTAAGTATCCAGCTTGAATACGCGCAGTGGCTCACTCAAACCGGATCTCGGTGATTTTTCGTTGCCCCCCGTCTATGCGGATAAACACGTTCACCTCAAAGGTGCCTTTCGCGCTCCGATATTCGCCGATAGCATACGTAGTACCACCGGTTTCACCATTGTGCTGAAAATAAAACGACGTGGGAGGATAATCGGCAAAAAACTTGCCCATGACATAATCAGCCTGCGTGTGGCTGTGGACCTGACGGCTACCCATCAGGGTGATCTCCACCCGCTCGCCGAAATGACCGGATAACATCGAGACGTCGCCTTTCATCAGCCCGGTACTGACTTGATCTAAAATATCAGCAGGGCCCTGGGCATACGCCTGTGACAGGGTAAGAACGGTAATACAGAGCAGCAAAGCTATGTTATTGACAACCTTCATACTTTCGGAAACCTTGTACTCCAACACTCTAGTAGGTATCGGGTATATTACCATAACCGTGCCAAAAGCACCCCTGCATCTGGATGCACGGCTTTCCCCGAACCAAAATATTCCCAATTGCAGGATTTGCTGTATGTTTGTGTCATGGAAGCAAACAAGCGTGTCATTCTTGTAATCATGGACGGCTGGGGCCTCGCTGAGAATCCCGCTGTCAGTGCCATCGAAGCCGGCAAAACCCCGTTTTTTGACCACTGTATGGCCTCGCTGCCGTTTACGCGCCTGGAAGCCTCCGGGCTGGCGGTAGGGCTGCCGGAGGGCCAGATGGGCAACTCCGAAGTGGGACATATGAATATCGGCGCGGGCCGGATTGTATATCAGGACCTGGTCCGGATCAACCAGGAGGTTGAAACGGGTGCCATAGCACATAATCAGGCATTCCAGGAGATGGTCACCTACTGTAAAGCCGAAAACAAAGCCCTGCACCTGCTCGGCCTGCTCTCTGACGGGGGCGTACACGCGAGCATTCATCACCTGACGGGTATCCTGCGCCTGTTGGCTGACAAAGGGTTGCCAGCGGTATATATTCATGTGTTTACGGACGGACGCGACACCTCCCCCAACGGAGGTGCTCAGTATGTCGCTGACCTGGAGGCCTGTATCGCGGATACCGGTGTGGGACAGATCGCCTCTGTGATCGGGCGCTATTATGCCATGGACCGTGACAAACGCTGGGAGCGGGTCAAAAAAGCCTATGACCTCCTGGTGCACGGAACTGGTACGGTGTTTGAAACAGCTGGGGCAGCTATTGCAGCCGGATATGCAGCCGGTATTACCGATGAGTTCATTGACCCGGCGATCATCGTACCGGATGGCGGCACGCCTGTGACCCTCCAGCCCGGCGATGCGGTGCTTTTTTATAATTTCCGTACGGACCGGGGCCGTGAGCTCACCCAGGTACTCACCCAGACGGATATGCCGGAGCATGGGATGCAGACCCTACCCCTGCACTATACAACCATGAGCCGCTACGACGATACGTACCGGGACGTGAAGGTGATGTACGAGAAGGACAACCTGCAAAACGGCCTCGGAGAGGTATTGGCGACCCTCGGCAAAACCCAGATCCGCATCGCGGAGACGGAAAAGTACCCCCATGTGACGTTTTTCTTCAATGGAGGCCGGGAAGAAAAAATGGAAGGTGAACGGTACCTCATGTGCCCCTCGCCCAAAGTAGCTACCTATGACCTGAAGCCGGAGATGAGTGCCTTTGACATCCGCGACACCATCCTTCCGGAACTGACAGCCCGGAGTGCTGATTTTATCTGCCTGAACTTCGCCAACGCCGATATGGTGGGCCATACCGGCGACTGGGACGCAGCCGTACGCGCCTGTGAGGTCGTGGACGCCTGTACCCAGGCTGTCGTAGAGACCGCCCTGGCACAGGGATATACCGCCCTGATCACCGCCGACCACGGCAATGCTGACTGTATGCGCAATGCAGACGGCAGTGTGAACACGGCGCATACAACCGCCCTCGTACCGCTGTTTTTGGCTGATACCACCGGCGAGTACCGCCTGAAACCGATCACAGGTAAACTCGGCGACCTGGCTCCGACCATCCTCTCCCTCATGGGACTGCCGATCCCGGCTGACATGACGGGTACCGTTCTGGTAGAACCCGCCTGAGAATCTCCGTATTTTACCACAAATATAAACCGCGGCTGACATGGGGATTTTTTTGGACAGGAGGTGTAAGAATTGGGGGGGAGCTGTCGTATGCCTCACGGGTTTATTGCTGGCTTGCCAGCCATCTGCACGTCCGGCTCGTCCGGAACTCGACCAACTGGCCCAGCAGGTACATACCAGCTGTGCCGGAGGTATGTCCTACCAGCAGCAGGTGAGCACCGCACCGGGTATGCCAGGGGATACGGTACAGTACCCTTATCCTGCCGGTCATCCGGTGGACAGTTGCCAGTTTGTACCCGTAGTCCTGCATGCGCTGAGTGTCAGCAGCCTGGATCCGGCATTGGCTGAGTATTTTGAGGTCGTGCGCACGGGTGATACGGTGATCGCACGGCGCCTGCCTGCACACGAGCGGCATACCGAACTGGCCCTCCAGAAAGTCGTACGGACCCCAGCAGGTGTGTACCAGTACCTGGAGTCCCGGCTGAACCGGATGAGCTGGCTTTATGAGCAGGAGGAACATATTGTGGTACGTTTTGATGAGGCAGGGCGGTACTTGTCCCATACGGCTGCCATCAACACCCGGCTTCCGCTGACGGATAAGGCCGCCTCGGGGTATATTACGGGGGTGGCTGCTTATGAATGAATGGGCCTGGGTAGCAACCGGCGGAGCGGCCGGCAGCATGATCCGGTACCTGATAGCCCGGCTGATACCTGTGCCCCCGCAGGGTTTCCCGGTGGCGACCCTGATCGCCAATGTCGTCAGTTGTGTGGTGGCAGGGCTTGTCTGGGTATGGCTGGCCCGGCGCACGGGCGTACCTGATGCGGTGCGGCTGCTGGTGATCACGGGGTTTTGCGGGGGACTCTCCACCTTCTCGACCTTCAGCCTGGAGACTTCGCGGCTTATGCTCCAGGGACAATGGGGCCTGGCAGCGGGGTATGTTGCCGCCTCTCTCTTGTGTTGTCTCCTCGTTATGTACGGACTCATGCGGCTCGGCACGGCGTAAGGTTAGGAGTGTTTGTGCCGGTGTTATGGGCTTTTCAAGTATGCAGACGCGTAAGTCTTGCACGGCATCGCCCGTATGCCTTTTGGTAGCTGCTGGTATCTTGTCCGGGAGCTTGTATATTTGATCATCTGCACGGGAGACGCCCGTCTCCCCTTGTTAACCTACTTGATAGTTATCCCCATGCCCCGCCTCCCCAACCGGCGGGGTATTTTCTTTTATCCTCCCATGGCGGTCTTTCCAACCAAATGATTAGTATCTTTGTGCCAGATCCGAAGATACCTTCCTATGCTGGCACCTTTTTTTGATCTCCCCAATGTGGACCTTCGTCAGGTCTCACCCGACAGTTATCCTGAAGCCAAAGGGCTTATCCTCCTCTTCACCTGCAACCATTGTCCGTATGTGATTGCGTATGAAGACCGGATCAAGGCCCTCCACGCCCAATTTGCACCGCTGGGTGTCCCTGTCGTAGCGATCAGCTCCAATGACAAGGCCCAGTATCCGCAGGACTCCTTTGAGCAGATGCAGGTCCGGGCTGCGGCGCGGGGATTTGAATTTGCCTACCTCTACGATGAATCCCAGGAGGTAGCCCGGCATTATGGGGCCGAGCGTACCCCGCATGCCTTTATTCTCTGGCGGACAGACGCAGGCTGGGAGATTGTCTATAAAGGCCAGATAGACAACAACAGCAGCTACAAAATGCCTGTCCCCGTGACAGAAACCTATGTAGCAGACCGTGTGCTGCAGTTGCTGGCAGGAGTAGCCCTGCCCTACAGCGAAACCCCCTCCGTAGGATGTACCATCAAATGGAAACTGCCTGTCTGAATTGACACCTGTCGCTGACCGGACGTTACCTTTTTTGCCTGAGGCTTATCCGCAGGTACGGCTGCACCTGTTGCAATGGGCCGCTGCCTTCCCCTACGTAGCCTGGCTGGATACTTGCCAGGCTCCTCAGGATCAATACGGCCAGTACGAGTTGCTGATCGGGGTGGGGGGCGCGGACACCCAGACGCTGAGGTATGCATCGGCTGGTGAAGCACGCTCCGGCTGGTGTATGGGCGTATTTCCCTACGAGCTCAAAAACACCTTCGAACCCCGGCTCAGCACCCGGCTTACCCCACCGGTTGCCGTACCGGCTGAGACCCTGTTTGTGCCGCAGGCCGTTATCGCCCGGCGGCGTGGTGCCGACCACCTCGAAATTCTCCTCGGGGACCCTGTCCTCCCGGCCCTGAGCGGCATCCCCGGCTGGCCCGGCGACCCTGATCCCGCTCCGGATTTTCAACCCCTGATCACCCCTGACGCCTACCAGCAAGCCGTACGGGATATCCAGGCCCATATCGCTGCGGGTGACTGCTACGAGCTCAATCTCACCTATGCCTACACGGCACAGGGCCACCTGGCCGACCCGGCTGCCACCTTCGCACGGCTGACCCATATCTCACCGGTGCCGTTTGCGGCATATGTCCGCCTCCGGGACTGGCACCTGATATCGGCTTCGCCGGAGCGATTCCTGCGCCGACAGGGTGACCTGCTGGTATCACAGCCCATCAAAGGCACTGCCCCCCGGGGAGCTACCCCCGCAGAAGACAAAACCCTCGCCTGGCAACTCCGGCACTCCCTCAAGGAGCAGGCAGAAAACGTCATGATCGTGGACCTCACCCGCAACGACCTCAACCGCTGCTGCGAAACCGACTCGGTCCGGGTGCCCCATCTGTTTGAAATACAGACCTTTCCGACCCTGCACCAGATGGTCTCCACGATCACCGGCCGCCTGCGGCCCGGACTGGGCTGGCAGGAAATACTGGCCATGACTTTTCCGCCTGGTTCGATGACCGGCGCGCCCAAGGTACGGGTCATGGAGCTGATAGATGCCTTTGAGCCCGGCGCACGGGGCGTATATGCCGGCTCCGTGGGATATGTGACCCCGGCAGGAGATTTTGATACCAATGTCATCATCCGCACCCTGGTGTATGACCGGGCGGCTGGCCACCTGTGTTATCAGGTAGGCGGGGCCATCACCTACGACTCAGATCCTGCGCAGGAATACGCTGAAACCCAGGTCAAAGCAGCCGTCATGCGTGCTTTATTTGCCCAACCCCCGTCCCGTATTTTTCGTACCTAACCGGGAGACCTGACGCCCATGCCTACCTATCTGATCATCGAGGACGAACCCCTGGCCGCCCGGCGGCTCATGCGCCTGATCCGGGACATCGTACCAGATATCCACCTGGCCGAACCCCTTGATACCGTCTCCGGGGCGGTAGCCTGGCTCCAGACACATACAGCCGACCTGCTGTTTATGGATATTCACCTGGCAGACGGGGCCTGTTTTTCGATCTTTGAGCAGGTAGAGGTCAAAACACCCGTCATTTTTACGACAGCCTACGACCAGTACGCCCTGCGGGCCTTCAAACACAACAGCGTGGACTACCTCCTCAAACCCATTGAGGCAGAGGAGTTAGCGGCAGCCCTGACCAAGTATCACACCCTGCGCCAGGCGCCTCCCCAGCCCGATCTCCGCCAGCTCCTGGCCTCACTCCAGGCCCCTCCACCTCCGCCGACCTACCAGAAACGGTTTATGGTCACCGCCGGTGACAAGATCAAGTCCGTACCGGTCGAGGAGGTCGCCTATTTTTACGGGCAACAAAAGTATGTATTCCTGATCACACGCGATAACCGCCGCCACCTGGTGGACTATACCCTCAGCGAGCTGGAAACGCTCCTGCACCCTGATGATTTTTTCAGGATCAACCGGCAGTTTATCCTTGGATTTTCATCCATTACGGGCATGACGGTCTGGACCAAAAACCGGATCAAAGCCGACCTGAGTCCACATCCGGACGAGGAGGCCATCGTGAGTATCGAAAAAACCCGCTCTTTTAAGGAGTGGCTCAATCGCTGATTCACCTAACAAAAACGGGGAACAAATGCGGCTGCACTTGTTCCCCGGTATGGCAGGATCGGCAGGATTAGTCCTGGACGATCGAGTGTTCTTTGCGTATGCGCTCCTGGATGGTCTGGAGGGCGTGAATTACCGTCTCCGGGCGGGGCGGGCAGCCGGGGATATACACATCCACCGGGAGAAAATTGTCAACGCCCTGCACGACGCCGTATACCCGGTGCATACCACCGGTAGAGGCACAGGCCCCCATCGCAATACACCATTTGGGATCGGGCATCTGGTCCCAGATCCGCTTGATGGCATGTGACATCTTGTAGGTACACCAGCCGGCGACGATCATCAGGTCTGCCTGACGGGGCGAAAACCGGAATACCTCACTCCCAAACCGGGCGGCATCGTATTTAGGTCCGGCAAAAGCCATCATCTCAATCGCACAGCAGGCCAGTCCCATCGGCATAGGCCAAAGAGACTCTGTGCGGGCCCAGTTTGTCAGGAAGTCCACACTCGACAGGAGATAGCCTTGTTTGGCCAGTGCTTTTTCGATTCCCATAGGGTGATATTGTCAATTCCGAAGGAAAAAATCTGTCAGCTTAACTGCGAATCCAACTGTTATGTTTCAGGTCAGGACCAGCGCAAGCCGCCCTTCCGCAGTACATATATATACCCGACCAGGAGGATCAGGACAAAAATAAGCATCTCAATAAACGGAAACATCCCAAACTGGTCCAGCAGCTGCCGGTACTGTGAAGCCCAGGGATACATAAACACCACCTCAATATCAAACAGGATAAAGAGCATGGCTACCAGGTAAAACTTCACCGAAAACCGCTCGTGTGCAGATCCTACGGGGTCCATCCCACTTTCGTAGGTGGATTCCTTGACAGCATTGGGACGGGAGGGTCCGATCAGCCAGGAAAGATTGGCGAGCAGGAATCCCAGGCCCACACCGACGATAATCAGCAGAAAGATAGGCACATAGGCCTCAATACCCACAGACAGCAGCATACGGTTCAAGCTAAACAGTGTATTTGCCCCGAAATATATTGAGAAATCGGGGATTCTGCCAAGTCCGCACAAAAAAACATCTTGCAGCTTCCCGGCAGCCCGGGCACAAACTCATACCCACAGGTACCGTACGGACAAAAAAATAAAGAGATGATCTCCAAAACCATCTCTTTCGCGCGCAACTCGTCAATTAATACACGTTTTCCTTAGTTAGGAGAAACGTTCCAAAAACGCTCGGTCTCGTTGATGATACGGGTCAGCTTGCGGGCCTGAAGTTCATCAAGATTTTTAATCCCCTGACGCTCAGCCTCATGGATGGTGTCAAGGCGAGAGCCGATCTCACGAAACGTCATGAGGGAAGCACCGTTACCCTGGGTTTTGTGACGCACCATTTCACGATGCAAAAAATCTTTCGTGGCCTGGAGCTTGGAAAACAATTCGGAAGCCATATTGATAAAGAGTATCTTGGATTAAAACAGCCTGTAAATATAATACATCAGAAAAGCAAATGCAAGTTTTTTTCGCGAAAAGAATAAAAAAAATTTAATCAGGCTGCGCCGTCATTACGAAAATGGCGAAAATCGCTATCTCCGAATATGCGTTTTTAACAGAATGATAATTCCGAAATCGGTTGCACTCAGCGCTTGCGGGTAAACTTCATCGGGTAGGTCTGGTCTACCTGCCCTTGTGAGATCCGGAGCAGACGGGGCTTTAAGATCTGGCGCCGCATGGCAGAGACATGATCTGTGAACAAGGTGCCCTCCAGGTGGTCGTACTCATGCTGAATCACCCGCGCCTTCATTCCGGTAAAAACTTCGGTATGGGGCAAAAAGTTTTCGTCGAGGTACGAAATTTTAATATCCGGCTGACGGCGCACAAGCTCGCGGATGTCCGGGATGCTGAGACACCCCTCCTCAAATGCCCAGGGTTCACCTGACTCCTCCAGGATCTCCGGGTTAATAAATACTTGTTTGAACCCGGTCATGACCTCATCCGGAAAACTACTCTCTATCGGCGATCCGTCCACGACAAAGAGCCGGATCGGCAGGTTGACCTGGGGGGCGGCCAGCCCTACCCCATCTGCATTGTACATGGTCTCGTACATGTCCTGGATCAACTGGGCCAGGTTGGGATAGTCGGGCGTTATGTCTTCGGCACGTTGTGTCAGTACCGGGCTTCCGTAGGCTACGATCGGCAGTATCATCGGCAAAATTGGCTATGGGATGGTGCTGCCCCTCAACGGAACAGGGCTGCCAATATCGGATTTTTTGCTCAGGGGGAAAAAACTTTAGCTGATTTTCCCTTACCCCCGTGACTCCATAAAGGCTTGCAGGATCAGCGTAGCACTCACCTGGTTGATAAGTTGTTTGTCACTCCGCTGTTTTTTTTTGACGCCGCCCCGGATCATGGCCTCCATCGCCTGCCGGGAGCTGAACCGCTCGTCCCAATAATGTACCTGCACCCCGGGCCAGGCCGCCGCCAACCGGGCCCCCAGGTCGCGTACGTCCTGCGTCACATGGGTATCGGTCCCGTCTGTCCGGGTGGGAAATCCCAGCACAATCTCGGTCACAGGGCCGGTCCGTACCAGCTCGGCCAGCCGGGTCTCCAACTGGCTGGTATCCAGGGTTTCCAGACCGGTGGCGATGATCCGGAGCGGATCGGTCCAGGCTAATCCGGTGCGCTTCTGGCCGTAATCTATCGCAAGGATGCGGGACATAGGGTTATGTGGTTGGGGAGTGGGTTTTGGATTTTTTGGGGGGGCGGTTGGGACGGTGGCGGGTGACGGGGAGGAGGATGCGGAAGGTGGTGCCTTTGCCGGGCTCGGAGGTTTTGACGAAGATACGGCCCCGGTGATAGTTCTGAATGATGCGCCGGGACAGGCTCAGCCCCAGGCCCCAGCCGCGTTTTTTGGTGGTAAATCCCGGTTCAAATACTTTTTCGAAGTGATTTTTGGGGATACCCTTGCCGGTGTCGGACACGTCTATATAATATTGACTGCCCCGCAGGCCAGCCTGGATGGTGATCTGGCCCTCCTGCTGCTGGATGGCATCCAGGGCATTTTTGAGGAGGTTTTCGATCACCCAGTCAAACAGTTGTGCGTTGATGTAGAGGGTGCTGTCGAGGGGGATCTGGTTGTCCACCACGAGGCGGATGCTGCCATTGCGGGTCATACGTTTGTTGACGTACTCGGCAGAGTGATCGAGGACTTCGCGCAGGCTGACCTCAATCAGCTCCGGCTCAGAGCCAATCTTGGAAAACCGGGCAGCAATCATCTCCAGCCGCTGCACGTCCCGCTCCATTTCGTCCACCATTTCTTTTTCGTCGGGGTTCTCGTCGGCGCGGAGGCGCATGAGCTCGATCCAGGCCATAAGGCTGGAGACAGGGGTGCCGAGCTGGTGAGCCGTTTCTTTAGCCAGGCCTACCCAGACCCGATTTTGTTCGCTGCGCTGGGCCACGGCAAACCCCGCAAACACAATCCCGATAAACACAAACGCCACCAGCAACTGGGCCAGCGGAAACCACCGCAACTGCCGCAGCAGGTCACTCTCGCCATACATGACCCGGTTGTATCGCCCTCTGTCAAACTCCACCTGCACCTGGCTCCCGGCGGCCTCCATCTCCGCTGCCCGCGCCAGGATATACCGCATCGTGTCGGCACCCTGGATCCAGTTGGGGATATTGAGGTTGTGAAAGGCCACCTGCTCGGTCTCCCCGACCTGGATTTTGGGTACATCGGCCCCGGTCGAGGTCATGACCCGGTCAAAGAGAAAATTGAGCAGGACATCCTCCGTCGTCGCAGGGGAGGAGACGATCTCCAGGGCCTCGGCATACAACTGCACACTCTCCCGCTCCTTGGCTGCAAGCTGCTGCGCGAGGTAATTGGAGTACACCAACGACCCCCCAATAATGGCTACCGCTACGATCAGCACCGCCAGCCAGGTCAGCGTCCGGATACTCAGGGATATCATACTTCAGGGCTTATTACGGATGCCCGGCAAGATACGGGAGTTGGGGGAATATGTGGCACATCATTTTATGTTGAAGCAATGCATCTGCTCAATAAACGACCCGTTCTTGCGTTATACCCCCTGTATCCTCATTTTCAGCGCCTATCGTCAACACGTACCTGTCATCATCCGGTTATATTGCAGACATGAAACACATCAGGACAGGGGTGCTGCTGCTGGTACTGGCAGGCACAGGCATCGGAGTACAGGGTCAGCCGTACTGGCGTTCGCTTGGGGTGCGTATCGGCTCGGCGCAGGGGATCTCCTGGCGGCAGACGGCCCGGCATGGAGGTGCCATAGAAGGGCTGCTGACCTACCAGCGGGGCGGTCTGCGGGTCACAGGCATGGGCCTGGCCCTCTCGCAGATCGGTCGTACGGACACGTGGTGGTATGCCGGGGCAGGCGGGCATGCAGGATTTACGGAGGCTCCTCTGGAGGCACGTACCTACCTGCCGGCCTACGGCCTGGATGTATTGCTGGGGATCGAGAATGTATTTCCCCGGCAGGGCATCAGCCTGAGTTTTGATGTGAAACCGATGCTGGAGTTCCGGGGCGGTGCCCACCTCTCCATGAACCAGGCCGGGGCTACGGTCCGGTGGTTCTGGCGCTGATCACTGCCCGGCGCGGGATACTGCGACCTCGTACCGGGTGGCCTGACCGCCTGTGGTATTAATAACCCCCTTGATCGGCGGACAATCCTGGTAATCGCACCCGTGTGCGACCTTAATAAAGGTCTCATCGGTGAGGATGTTGTTGGTCGGGTCGAGGCCCATCCAGCCATATCCGGGTATCCAGGCTTCGACCCAGGCATGCATGACGGCAGTGCCCTGGTGATCAGGCCCCGGGTGCAGGAATCCCGACACATACCGGCACGGGATGCCCTGGCGGCGGGCCAGGGCCAGAAAAATATGGGCATAGTCCTGACAAACCCCGCTTTTTTGCTGCCAGGCCTCGTCGGCAGTTGTATGGACATGGGTACTGCCCGGCTCAAACCGCAGGCTTTGGTGTATATAGGTATTCAGGGAGCGGAGGTATCCGGCGGCAGGCTGGCCGGGTGTCCACTCCCAGCGGGCATCCTGGCTCAGATAGGTATAGTCTGTCGGTTGCAGGTACAGGGCCTGCCCGATCCGCACCTCATCTGCCTGAAGTTGCTGGCGCTGGGCTTCCGGTAGCAGGACATCGGGGTCCTGATAGGGGGATATAAACCGATTGACCCAAAACTCAAACCGGAACTCACAAACCGTGAACGGGGTTACAGGCCGTACACGCAGGGTCTCAAACCCAAACAGATTGGTATAGCTGTGAATGGATGCCGAAGGCACCGTGTGGAGAACCCGCCGCACCACCCGCTGGTCTGTGGTCAGCGCAGGGACGACCAAAAAATCAAGCAACGCATCCGTGACGGGGTATTCGTATTGGTTACGGGCAAAATACGAAACAATATACTGCATCAGTATCTCAGATAGGTCTCATGAATCAAGCCGCCAATTTGGTAAAGTTGATCCAATATTTCGGCTAAAAAATGATCAGTATCCTGCATCAGCTCCTCAGCGGTCAGAAACTGGAGCCGGGCCCGCAGCTTGCCGGTGACAAAATCCACAGAACCCGGCTCAATAAATGTCCCCCCCTGATGGATCCGGCTGAGGTAGGTGGTGAGCTTGCGCATGGCATAACTCAGCGAGCGGGGAAAAACCGGGTTGATCACCAGGAAGGCCAGGGCCATCTGGCGGTTGACTTCAGACTTGTAGAACCGGCGGCTCATGTCAAACCCCTCTGTGGCGGAGAGCAGGGTGCTGATCTGATACCCCTCAATGGCAGGTGCATCGGGGAGAGTCTGCTCGATACGGGCTATATCGGCCAGTTTGGCCCGGAGGATACGGGTGACCTGTATCGCCCGCTCCAGGTAAATCCCGGCCTGGATGAGGGTCCAGACCTCGTCATGGAGCAGGGTGTTTTCGGCGGCTCCTTTGATGAGGGTACACTGGACCAGCACCTGATGGGTAAAATCATACAGGCCCCGGGTTTTGTACTCCTCTGCCGGGTAGTTGATGACAAAATGATAAAACTTATTGAGGTTTTCCCAGAGCTCCGCCGAGAGCATATCGCGGGCCCCCCGTGCATTGGTACGGGCCAGGGAGACCGCGTGACAGATCGAAGCCTCCGACTGCCGGTCTGGCCCGATCCGGTACAGGACCTCTGCTTCTCCCATCGTGGCCAGGGCCGGATCAAGTCCCACCATATGGATGAGGGATGCCAGCACAAAATCCTCCTTGTGCGACAACGGCGCATCCAGTGCCGAGAAGTATTGGATTTTGGTAAACCGGGCCAGGTGTTCGCTGCGCTCGATATACCGGCCTATCCAGAAAAGACTGTCTGCAACTCTCGCGAGCATGAGGTATGAGTTGGGGTTATGAGGTATGAGGTATGGGTTGGGAGCAAAACGTGAGCATCGGGTTAGAGCGGCTGCGAGTACGCGACATCCTGTTGATCCCCGCTCCGTTGTCCTCGTATGCGGGCAGTATCAGCCTTCCATCACCCAGGTATCTTTGGAGCCCCCTCCCTGGGAAGAGTTGACGATCAGACTGCCCCGGCGCAGGGCTACCCGGGAGAGTCCGCCGCGGAGGACGTACTGCCGGTCCTTGCCCATGAGCGAAAAAATCCTAAGGTCTATGTGCCGGGGTTCAAAAACAGCCGTTTCATCTATATAAGTGGCATGGGTCGAGAGGTTCATGACCGGCTGGGCGATATACCGGCGGGGATTCTGGCGGATCTGCGCCTTACACTGATCGAGTTGTGCCTGCGTGGCCTGAGGCCCGATCACGATCCCATACCCCCCGGACTCATCCACCGGCTTCACGACCAGCTCCGCCACATGTTCCAGGACATACTGGCACTCTGAGGGGATATTGCAGCGGTAGGTCGGGACATTGTGCAGGATCGGCTCCTCCTGGAGATAGTACCGGATGATGTCCGGCACATAACTATAAACGGCCTTGTCATCGGCGACCCCTGTGCCGGGTGCATTGACCAGGGTGACGTTGCCGGCGCGGTACGCACTCATCAGCCCCGGCACCCCCAGCATGGAGTCGGGCCTGAAGGCCATCGGATCCAGAAACTCGTCATCCAGCCGCCGGTAGATGATGTCCACCCGCTGCAAGCCGTAGATGGTCTTACAATACACAAATCCATTGTCCACCAGCAGATCCCGGCCCTCCACCAGCTCGATCCCCATCCGCTGCGCCAGAAACGAATGCTCATAATACGCAGAGTTGTACATGCCAGGTGTGAGCACCACAGCCCGCGGATGGTCCACATTCTCAGGCGCTACGGACTGGATGACAGAGAGCAGCTCCGTCGGATAGGGTTTTACCAGGGCTACCTTTGACTCCTGAAACAAGTCCGCAAACCCGGCCTTCATCGCTTCCCGGTTGGCCAGCACATAACTCACCCCCGAGGGGCAGCGGATATTGTCCTCCAGGATATAATACGCCCCGTCACTATGCCGGATCAGGTCCGTGCCGGAGATATGATTATAGATCTTGCCCACCGGACTGTGATCTATCATCTGCTTGTTGTAGTTGCGGGACGAAAAAATCAGCTCAGCCGGCACGACCTGATCCTTCAGGATTTTTTTGTCGTGGTAGAGATCGTCCAGAAACAGGTTCAGGGCAATACCTCGCTGGATGATCCCCCGCTCAATATGATCCCACTCTGCATGGGGGATGATCCGGGGGAAAAGGTCAAACGGAAATATGCGCTCCGTACCGGTGGCATCATCCGAATACACCGCAAACGTGATCCCCTGGTTAAAAAATGAAAGTTTGGTCCGCTCGTTTAGTTCCTGAAAATCATCAAACGAGTACCGGCTGAACAACTCGTACAGCTTCCGGTAATGGTGGCGGACCCCTTCTCCTCCGAATACCTCATCATACCCGCCTGACGGGGGCTGATAGGCTTCAAAAATCCGGGTCATCGGATTTTGGCTCATACAACGACGGGATTATTGAACTTTGGCAAAAACAATCAGGCCAAATTATAATTTTTCTCAGAATTACATGATCATTTTAGAAAATTTTATCCATTATTTATATCAATCTACTCAGCACGGCTTATTAACCCGGCCAAACCTGCGCTGATGTTTGCTAATGGGATGGCTCAAGGTCCCTCCATAAAAAAACCGGAGGACTCATCTCTATGAGAGAGTCGACTCCGGCCCTTGCTCTAAAAAACCGGGAGACTCAATCCCTTTGGGAGAATCCGAAACCCGGCCCTTGCTCTAAAAGCTGAGCGGCTTCACAATGTGGCGACCGCTTCAGCCTACATTAGGTCATTTACAAATACCTTGCCGAAACTGGAACCCAACCGCCAGCTCGTGCCAGATGTAAGAATAATTGGAACAAACGGTATATACGACAGGCGGAATGGTCGCCTAACAGGGCCCAACGGAAGCGATAAAGCCGTTTTATCAAATAAATCGAGCCGGCATCATATTTCCGGGCCGTCAACAGTTTGTCCATTTTTGTTGACCATAAGTGTAAGAAAATACGGACACCCGGATCAATGAGCTGCTGAAGCACTCAGGCCCCAGTATTGCGCTTCAGGTGCCTGGGCCAGTCCCAGCCGCCAGGCATGTTCCAGACAATCACGGGCATAGGCATCCTCTCCCGAGAGGGTGTGGATGATCACAGACTTGTACAGCCAGGCCTCCGGACGGGCCGGATCAAGGGCTAAAGCTGATTCAATGTCCAGAAAAGCAGCGTCGGCATTGCCGAGGCGGATATGCGTCAGGGCCCGGCGGCAATATGCCAGATACTGGATCTCAGGGACCTGAGAGAGCATCAGTACCTCCGTGCAGTCCGCGTACCCCCGTGTGGGTTCACCCAGCTGTGCGAAGGCCAGGGCCCGGTCAAGCAATGCCTCCGATACCAGCTCCGGCGCCGTATCCTGCCTCCCGGCCTGAAGAATCCCGACAGACTCTGTCATATCCCTGAACGCCTCCGGCCACTTACCCATGCAGACAAGGCTCCTCCCCCGCTGCAGATACGCCTCTGCCCTGAGGGCACATGCCCGCTCGCGCTTGCGGGGCAGCAGTACGATCGCACGCGAAAAAGCATTCATGGCCTGCCGGTACTGGCCCAGGTGCAGATAACTCATGCCTTTGGCATGGCTCTCGCGGGCGCGGGTGGTACGCCCCGGAAGTGCACGCACAGCCATTGGGTGCCGGTAAGTACCCAGCCGCGCCAGGTGGCGGTGTGTTTTACAATCAAACTCAATCGCGACATTGACCCAATACGGTGTCTCCTTGGCAGCCCGGTAGGCCGGCGTAAACCTGAGCTCCGGCAGATATGGCTCTACTGCCTGGGTCAGCACAGGATGTGCTGACCGGATGATCCTGCTGTCCACAAACCTGCCCTCTGTATCCACCAGCACCCGTGCATACACCTTACCTTCAACTTTCCCCACAAAAGCCTGCGGCGGATACCCGATCTGACGCCGCACCGCTGGCAGGTTGACGGGCACAGGCTCTGTATCTACGTACACATACTCCAGCATCTGCGGATACCGGGTCTCTCCCTCAGACTGCGCCCAGACCATACACGGTAATATTACAAGCAAGGCAACGTTCCTGAAACACATGATCATCTTTCCGGTTCAATTATTTACAAAATATGTTTATTTAAAATAAAAAAATATACCCCTGTTTAAATTTAATCAATATGCAAGCACTTGGTATGTAAGGCTGGCAGGTGATATATTCCGTAATAATCTCTGCACAAGTCAGCCCTGTGGCAGAACGTATGTTAAGACAATGTTAAGACTTGTAATACAGTGTCCGTTTTTCACACACAATATGTCCAGCATCTTGTACAGTTCACGCTGCAATTTGTACCAGATAAGCAGGCAGCAGGCGCAGTTTTAGGGTAGTGCCTTCGCAAAAAGTCAATATATTGTACACAAAATACCACAGTATTCATTTGTGGCAGGTATTACCTCCTGTTTATGAGGATAGAACACAAGTTATTAAAAACCCAGCCTGTGATTTAACCCAATATTAAGAATTTACTATCTATATATATTTTATATAAAAAATCATCTGCCTATATATCCTTAACAGACGTAACTCCGTCCTTTGATCACAGACGCATATATACTCCCGGTCATCTTCTTCATAAAACGCGTAAGCAGCAGTACCGGACGGGTCTGCCGTGATGGTGACGACCTTGCGATCCGGGTCCAATAAACCCTCTCACCAAAACGGCTGCCCCTGACCGGGGCAGCCGTCCTTATTACATCAGCTCAACGTTAACAGGTTCAGGGGCGGGCGCTTATGCCACTTTTGGCGGGCAGCGCTGGCCGGGTCGGTACCGGACGGGCCGGGGTCGGAGTCAGGACTTTAGACGGTGCCGGTGTGGCCGGGGTCTGCGTCTCGGCCGGGGCCTCCGTTTGTTCCTCTGCGGTCGGCAGGGTCCGGGGAGCAGCAGGTGCAGGACGAACCGGCACAGTCGGTTTGGTATCTTCCACCACAGGCTGTGTAGCAGGCAGGGTACGTGGGGTACCGGGTGCCGGACGTACAGCAGGGCTCGGCTCGACAGCTTTGATCACTTTGCCAGGCTGGGCAGGAGACGTCTGCGTAGTCGGGGCAGTCGGGCGCTGGTTCATCTGAGCCTTGCTGGGCAGCGGCTGGTGTGTTTTGCCCTGGACAGACTGGATCACAGCCTGATCCAGGGTTTTGGCAGCCTGCACCGGTGCTACCTGGCCATTGCCCTGGGTTGAAGCAGGTGCGCCGGCAGTCTGCGACTGAGTCGCCTGTACTGCCACAGCAGCCTGACGGGTCTGAACAGCCACCCCCTGAATCTCCGTCCGGAGCCGCTCACGCTCAGCTTTTTTCTGGCTTACATAAGCTCGCTGCTGGGCCAGGGTCAGGGTGCGCATTTCTGCGGGGAGGCTGCTGGCTGGCAGGGTTTCCAGGCTTACCACACCGGCATCTATGGCGTCCACGAGGTCCCAGTTGGGGTGTACATAAGCGGGAGAAGCCTTGGTAATGGCACGCTGTCCGGCATAAGCATCTCCATACTGGACGGCATTCCGGTCCTGGGTGAGCTGGCGGGTCTGGCATACTACCCCCTCAGCGCCATAAGGGATATAGGTAGCGTTGTACTGCTGGTTGAGGGTCAGGAGCTGGCGATCCCAGGTCGTAGGCTGGTACCGGCGGGCGTAGTTGTGATCAATATGGGTGTAGGAACCTCCGGCGACCTCAGCCGCCTCAAGCCAGCCTTCCCGGCGCCCCCCTTCATAACTCCCGCAGTAGATCAGGTTCACCTGGATGTCCCGGCGGAGGGCCTCATGTATCACCTGGCGGTAGTCCGTCCGGCCCTGGTCTATGTCTTCATTGCCGGCGAGGAATATCAGCCGCAGGTCGCGGGGATTGTACTGCCAGGGCTGCTGGTCCATCGCGAGGCGGATGGCCTCACCGGCGTACTCAGCGCTGCCACCGGCCCGCAAGCCATACATGGCTTCAGAAACCCAGTCGAGGTCACGGGTCATCGGCACGACATTGCGCATATAACCGCGCTGGTAGCCGAGATTGCCATTGCCATACTCATACAGCGCGATCTCCAGCACCGGCTGACGGCGAAACTCTTCGCCATACGCAGCCATCACCCCATTGACCATGTGCCAGAGCTGAGACTTGGCCTGCTCCAGCAGCCCATCCATACTCCCGCTCACATCCAGGATCAGGGCGATCTGTACGACCGGGCGCTGCGGGGTGCGGGAGCGGCCATGTCCATCGTATTCATCTTCGTCTTCGTACCGTCCACGGTCCTCGTAGCGGTCAGATTGTTCCTCCTCGTAGTAAGGATCATAGCGGCGGTCTGGCTGAGCCCAGGCACCGAAGCCGAGCAGGAGCAGGAGGGCAAGGGTAAAGTTCGTTTTCATAAGGCGGTTGATAAAAATGGTAAAAGGTGGAAAAAGGTAATGAGTGGCGTTTGTTGAGTATTACGGCGATAGCGCCCCCCGGATACGTGCAGGGGGCGTCTGTTGACCATACAAGTGCAGCGGGTGAACATCCGTGTGTATTGGGGGGACATGCGTGCAGCGCACCGGATATGCCTGAAAAGCACCTGTTTGTAAAAAATTCCCGCCATAGGTCAGAAATAAACAGGTCTGTTTATGTAAGACCTGCCATAGGTTGTGTCATGCAGGACCCGCCCATCCCCCTCATGCGTCTCGTGGCCGCGAAACGCTGTGCCTGAGGTGCTGTAAGAGTCAGCCCCTATCTGGCATCATGCTGCATGTCAGGGATGTATGATCTATTCACTTGCCTTCATGTACAGCTTTGGTAGATTTGTATTACAACAGGACGGTAATCCTGGAATTACAAGAGCAAGGGCTAGGGTAGATTCTCCTATCAGGATGAGTCCCCTAGTTTTTTTGTTTTCCCCCCCTACCCTGTCGGGTATTAGCCTGGATGTACAAGCAATCTTATCGCCCGGGGCACACCAGCATGTAAGTAACTGCGGGGATGAAAAAGAAAAAAAAATCCACATGAATATTCATTCGCTCTAAAATATTACAACAGATTGATTTTCAACATTTTAATAGATTAATTAATTGTTCAATCAATTTATTTTAAGTGTCAAAACCATGTAACAGCAGCACGATGTTTCATCTTGCGGAGCCCTGCAAATCAAGTATGTTTGTACTACAACAGGACGGTAATCCTGGAATTACAAGAGCAAGGGCTAGGGTAGATTCTCCCACCGGGATGAGTCCCCTAGTTTTTTAGTTTTCAATCCTGTCGAGTACCTTCGGGTTTTATATGACTGGATTATTCGTGAGTGGTCTGGCAGGTCTGGTGTACTGCATGCTGATGTACAGGCTGGCACGCGCCTGGCCTGTGTCTGGCATTTCCCCTGATTCCGGATCAGCGTTGCCGCCTGTCAGTGTCCTGATCGCGGCACATAACGAAGCCGACCGGCTGCGCCGGTACCTGCCCTCCGTGTTATCACAGGAATATCCTGTATTTGAGGTGATTGTAGCCCTGGACCGGTGTACCGATGAGAGTGAAGCCATCATCCGGCGCCTGCCAGGTGGCAATGCTTGCCGTATTGTGACCATCTCCGAGACTCCGCCTGGCTGGACCCCCAAAAAATATGCGCTACAGCAAGCCGCTGCCCTGGCCCGATACCCCTGGCTGGCGTTTACCGATGCCGACTGCGAACCTGGCCCTCAATGGCTGCAAACCCTTGCTGCTGAGATGCGTCCCGATACCGAAGTCATCCTGGGGATAGGTCTGTATCGGTCCCTGCCGGGCCTGCTGAATGCCTTTATCCGGTACGAAACCCTGTACACGGCCTTTCAGTACATCGGGATGGCCCGGCTGGGCATGCCGTACATGGCTGTAGGGCGCAACCTGGCATACCGTGCCTCATTTTTTGCGCGGACGGGCGGACAACGCCCCTTCCGCCACCGCCTATCCGGGGATGATGACCTGCTGATCAACCGGTTTGCGCAGGGGCAAACCACTGCGGTCTCCGTGCATCCCGACGGGCACACCTACTCCGATCCCAAAACCCGCTGGAGCGCCTGGTTTCGCCAAAAGATGCGGCACATAAGCGCCTCCACGGCCTACTCGCGTGCCTCACAGGCTTGGCTGGCCTTATTTCACCTGGCCCATGCCGGAACCTATATCGGCCTGATATGGGCGGTTTGGACAGGATGGGGGCTGCAAGCCCTGGGGATTCACCTGCTGCGCGTGGCCGTCACAGGGCGGTTGTTGCTTCGTCCGGCAAAAATTCTTTATTCAGACAACCTGATACCGTATCTTCCCGTTTTGGATTTATTGTATTTTATGTACAACTTGTCCGCAGTGCCCTCAGGGCTGACATTCAAGCCGGCATGGAAGAATTAACGCCCCGTATATCCCGAAATACGCTCGAAGACCGTGACCTGGTAGCTGCCGCCAAACGCGGGGAAGAGCAGGCATTCCGGGTATTGTTGAAAAAATACCGCAAGTCGGTATATTATATGCTGCTCAAGATGGTCAAGAATGCGGATGACGCAGAAGACATGACCCAGGAAGCATTTGCCAAGGCCTTTAACTCGATAGATAAATTCGACTCGACCTTTGCTTTTTCGACCTGGCTTTTCCGGATCGCAACGAACAACTGCATTGATTTTATCCGGAAAAAACGGATTCAGACCGTATCCATAGACGCACCCGTGGACGGTGACGATGGGAGTACGATGCGGTTTGATGTCCGGGACGAAAACCTTGATCCCAATGAAGCCATGCTGCGCAAGCAGCGAAAGCGTTATCTGGAACTCGCCATTGCCCGTCTCCCCGAGAAGTACCGTACCCTGGTAGAGTTGCGGTATTTTCAGGAGCTTTCTTATGAAGAAATTGCAGAAGAGCTCAGCATCCCGCTCGGCACCGTCAAAGCCCAGCTTTTCCGCTCGCGTGAGCTCCTGAGTGAAGAACTCAAAAATATCGAGGGGCAGATGTAATCACTGCCTCCGGATGCAAAATGGCCCGACAGGTGATCCTGTGCGGGCCATTTTTGACATAAAACTAAAAATTACTCACTGATAATCAGAGAGGTAGCATATTCTGCGACCTGCGTCTCCAGCTCTTCCAGTACCGTGAGGGTGGTCAGGTCCACGACCGTGTAGCGACCGGGCGGGCTGCTGGTGCCGGAGATCGGGTGATGCAGGTCTCCCGTATTTCCCTCGGTGGAGACATAAAGGCGGCGGCCGGCAATGGCTACTCCGATCCCATGAGGTTTATGCCCGAGCCCAAAGATGTTTTTGACGAGGGTTTTCCCTGCGACATCAATCACCGATACGCATCCGGTATCATCTCCCTGCATGGCTACATTGGACTCATCGCGGCAGGCAACAAACAGGCGATTGGAGACGGGATCGTAATCCATAAGGCGGGGATACCGCCCGGTAGGAATCACAGCCTCCAAGGCCCGGGTCTCCAGGTTGATCACCCGAACCTCATTTTTTTTGCTGCACGAAACGAATATTTGTTTTTCGTCTGCTGTCAGGTAGAGCTGATAGGGGAGATAGTCCTGGGTAGGCCTGTCTCCGGGATCCCCCACAGGGTCGAGGAGTATTTTTTCTTCTCCGGTAAATACCTGGCCGTCAAAGGTAATCTTTGATACGTAGTTGCCAAAGTTGCCGGTGACGTACACGGTGTTAAAGGCGGCATTGGCCTTAAGCCCATGTGGGAAACTCATAAAACTCCCCCCTGCCCGCAACTCGTCCAATACGGATACCTGGGTGCCGGACACATCGAGGAGTGAAATCTTGACCTCTCCCTCGGCATCATTCCAGTGGGTGACAATGGCCCGTGTCCCGTCAGGGCTGACGACAATCAGCGAGGGCGAAGCCCCGACGGCTACCCTGCCCACCATTTCATAGGTATCTGTGCGGTATTTTTCGATCAGGTTACCAGCGATCAGGGAGAGATAAAAGTATTTTTTGTCAGGCGAAAGGGCAATGAAGTGTGGCGACTCAACCTCTCCCGGATACTGGCCTACAGAGACATATCGCATCACCCGGTGGGTGGCCAGGTCTGTCACGGCGACCAGGTCGCTGCCCGCACAGAGGGTGAATAGTTTGCCGGTATTTTTGGTCAGGGTCCAGTACCAGTATGGGTCCGCAAATCCATTGGTGGGGGTACCCTCCTCAATCCAGTCACGGATGGTGAGTACTTGTTCGCGGGTGATCGTAATGTCAGTGCTGTCTGGCGGCATGGCAGGCAGCGCCGTCAGTCCCAGGTCGTCATAGGTATTGATGTGCTGGAACAAAGGCGACCAGCGGGAAGCGCCAGGCACCAGGACAGCACCGTGCTGCGAACCTTCAAAAGCATCCAGGTAAGACTCCAGCTTGAGGCCTCCTGCGGGTGCGCTGCCTGCATGGCAACCCTCGACCGCACAACTGGTCAGCATGATCTCCCCGACATCGGAGGGATAACCCGACTTGGCTACTTTTTCCTCCAGGGTCTCCTCCTTGCAGGCGGAGCAGGCGATCAGCCCGCAGGCGGCCGCCAGAATCCATTTATTCTTCAGATAGTTCATAGGCGAAATATAGGAATCGCGTACCTTTGTTGCTATGACTTTTATCGCTTCTTCTGTCCCTCCGCGCGTCCGGATTGGCGTCATCGGTGCTGGCCATCTGGGCAAAATTCACCTTCGGTTGCTCCGAGACCTGCCCGGCTGCGAACTGACCGGGTTTTATGACCTCAACGAAGCTGTACGGCAACAGGTTTCCCAGGCCTTGGAAATACCGGTATTTTCTTCCGCTGAGGCCCTGATCGCAGCCTCAGATGCGGTGGACATCGTCACTCCTACCCTGTCTCATAGCCTGTATGCCCATCTGGCCCTGGATGCAGGCAAACATATTTTTATCGAAAAACCTGTCACTCATACCCTGGCAGAGGCAGAAGCACTCGCCGCCCGCATTCATACGCTGGGACTGGTCGGGCAGGTCGGTCATGTAGAGCGTTATAATCCTGCCTTTCTCGCCGTGCGGGATCGGGAGCTGAAGCCTATGTTTATTGAGGGACACCGTCTGGCACCCTACAACCCCCGCGGCACGGATGTACCGGTGGTACTAGACCTGATGATTCATGACCTGGACATTGTAGCCAGTCTGGTGGACAGCCCGGTCGCCAGCGTCAGTGCCAGCGGAGTTGCGGTCGTCAGTGACAGCCCGGACATCGCCAATGCCCGGATCGTCTTTGAGAATGGCTGTGTCGCCAATCTCACCGCCAGCCGTATCTCCCTCAAAACAATGCGCCGCCTGCGGCTTTTCCAGCGCAATTCCTACGTGGCCCTGGACTTTTATACCAAAGAAGCCGAAATCCTCCAGCTCGCTGATGCTCCCTCCGGCCCCACCAGCCTCGAAATCCAAACTGATACCCAACGCAAATATCTGACCCTCGACAAGCCCACTCCGCCCGAGGTTAATGCCATCGGGGCCGAGCTGGCTGATTTTGTGGCCGCGATCCAGACGGGCCAGCCCGTGCGCGTGCCCATCTCTGATGGCGTGCGGGCCCTGGCCATGGCCGAGCGGGTGCTGGCGGAGATTTCGTTTTAAGTTTCCTAAACCTTGGAGGTTTAGTAAACTTAAAACGGCCCAGGCTCGCAACGAGCGGAGAAGACGACGTTTAAACGGCAAAACGGCCCAGGCTCGGGACGAGCGGAAAAAGACGACGTTTACTAAACCTCCAAGGTTTAGTAAACTTAAAAACGGTCCAGGCTCGGGACGAGCGGAAAAAGACGACGTTTACTAAACCTCCAAGGTTTAGTAAACGGCAAAACGATCCAGGCTCGCAACGAGCGGAAAAAGACGACGTTTACTAAACCTCCAAGGTTTAGTAAACGCCAAAACGGCCCAGGCTCGCAACGAGCGGAAAAGACGACGTTTACTAAACCTCCAAGGTTTAGTAAACGGCAAAACGACCAGGCTCGGGACGAGCGGAAAAAGACGACGTTTACTAAACCTCTAAGGTTTAGTAAACGGCAAAACGGCCCAGGCTCGGGACGAGCGGAAAAGATGACGTTTACTAAACCTCTAAGGTTTAGTAAACGGCAAAACGGCCCAGGCTCGCAACGAGCGGAAAAGATGACGTTTACTAAACCTCCAAGGTTTAGTAAACGGCAAAACGATCCACAGATATAACCTTAATGCCTATGGGATTCGACTACTGGCAAAAATTTGAAGATGGCCGCTTTTACCATATTTACAACAGGGGTATTAACCACGAGAACATCTTCAAAACAGACGAAAACATGAGGTTTTTCTTACGGCGCTGGAATGACATCATGGGACCCTATCTGGATGTAGCTGCATTCTGCCTGATGCCCAATCATTTCCATTTTTTAGCGCGGGTAAAACCTTTGACAGAAGAAATACAAGGAATTATCAACCAAGAAGGAACGGCGAGAGCTAACAAACTGCGGGAAGGGCAGATCAGTTACAACGACTTTCTGGAAGATCAGTTCAAACGTCTGTTTCAGTCTTATGCATTGGCCTTTAATAAGCAGCAAGGCCGTACAGGCAGCCTGCTCCAAAAAAGATTTAAGCGGGTTAGGATTAGCCATGAAAGTAAATTCTGGCACATATTGGTCTATATCCATCATAATCCGATTCATCACCGGTTTCGGACCAGGTATGAAGACTGGCATTTTAGCTCCTATAATTCCTATTTTTCTGAAAATCAAGCGGGCATCATCAAGGAAGAAATACTGGCCAGGTTTGACCCGAAGTATATAGTGTCATTTGCGTCCCATACAGATCAGCATATACATAGGGAAACGGCCATACAACATTTTAGGAGATACCATGAAGAATTCAGCCAAAACTATACAGACGTAGGGGATTATTATTTGGATGACGTTTACTAAACCTCCAAGGTTTAGTAAACGTCATCCAATCGTCATCCACCAGATTATTGTTCCTCCGGCTTGAGTACAAAGGTAGAGAGACGGGCCGGGTCGAGATAACGGACAGCCGCCTGGCGTATATCTTCAGGCGTCAGGGCTTGGATACGGTCCTGGGCGCTCAGGATCCGGGCTGGATCAAGGTCATACTTATAGATGGAGATAAGCTGCCGGTGCCAGTAGGGATTTTGTTTGAGGCCGGTTTCTACCTCTTTGCTCATCAGCTCCATCATTTTCTGCATATTCTGCGCAGAGGGTCCGTGGGTACGGAGGCTGTCGGCTTCACGGCGTACGGTCTTGGTCAGGGCGGCTACGTTCTCCGGGGCGCAGACAAAGCCGATGTTGATATTGTACACCGTCTGAGGGTCGCGGACGATGCCCCCATTGGCGCGTACACCATATACCCCCCCCTGGTCCTCACGCATGGACTCACGCAGCATGATCTGATAGATCTGCATCATGGCAGACATTTGCAGGCGGTGATCGGCATTCCACTCGGCGGAGCCATCAAAATTCATGTCCACGGTACACTTGGGCTCGCGGCCTTTGTAGAAGGTCTCTGTGAGGCTCGGAACCGGCCTGGCACCTACATCCTGCCAGGTATCCTGGGTGCGGGTCGCGGGCAGGCTGGCGAGATAGGTACTGATCAGCGGGCGAATAGACTCCTGCGTAAAACTTCCCGTAATCACAAACGTAAATCCGCTGGCATCAGCAAAACGCTCTCCATATACCTTCATGACCTGGTCATGGTTGATCTCTGCCATCCGGGCAGGGGTCGGGAAAGCCTCCCGGCGGCGGTGGTTGTTGAAGCGCTTGCGCAACATCTCCTGCCGGAACCACAGCTCCGGCTGCTGGCTCAGGCCTGCGATCTGGGATTGTACCCGGGAGATATAAGACGCAAATGCATCTGCATCCTTGCGAGGGCGGGTCATGTAGAGATTGACCAACTGGAACATCGTCTCCAGGTCCTTGACGGAGGCCTCGGCATTGATCCCCTCCTCCAGCTCGGAGATGTACGGGCGCACCTGCACGACCTTACCGGAGAGATACTTTTCGAGTGCTACGGGGCCCATGTCGGCTACCCCTGATGAAGCCACGATGTCAGCGGCCCGGCTGGCGGACATAAACATCTCATCTCCATACCGGGAGGTCCCCCCCGGACTGAAGGCCGCGAGGTATACCTGATCATTCTGGAAATCGGTAGGTTTGAGGATGACCCGTGCACCGTTGGAGAGGGTGAGCTCCTGTACGCCAATGTTTGCGAGAGATTTTTCAGCGGAGATGCTGCCAGGCTTGGGGAGTTCCGGCATCAGGGGCTGATCAGAGACCTGGTCCACGTAGGCCTTCAGCTCGGCTTTGCCCATGCGGGCCAGGAGGTCGCGCACCTGCTGCTCCGTAGGCATGGATACCCCAGCTTTTTGGGGGCCGGTGAGGAGAATGACCCGGTTTTGCTCCGTGATAAAACTCCGGAAGGTCGTGTTGATCTCTTCCAGGGTGATCGTCGGGAGGAGTTGCTGGTCAATTTTGAGCTCGTCTCCCAGGCTCATGGCCGGGGCACCTTCGAGATAATGATAGACAAACTTATCAATCACCTCATCTGAGGGAGTTTTGTCCTGCTCCCGGACCGCCTGCTCCTGAAGGGCAAGGGCCGCCTGACGGGCCCGGTCCAGCTCCGTGGCTGTAAATCCGTAGCGCATGGCCCGTTCGTTTTCTGTCAGGAGGGCTTCGAGCCCTTTGAGGTGCTGGCCATCTGCCGTGATCGCAAACCCTGTATATACCGAGCGGGTGCGGGCAAGGTCTCCAAAATATGAATAGGCAAAACTAAATGGCGGATTGGGTTGCTGCTGGAGTTCGCTCAAGCGGGCAATGATCATGTCAGAGCACAGGTTGCGGATCAGGCTCTGGCGATAATCGGCGAGGGTCCGGGTCGGATAGCTGGCATGTTTGTACATGAGCTGCACCTGGTTATAAGGTGCCTCCGGATCCGTCTCAATGGCGATCAGGGTCTCGGCATGATCTGGCACAGCATAGTCCTGGCGGGGGGTCGGATTGGTGGCCTTCGGGATCTGGCTAAAATTGGCCTTGATCATCCGCTCGACGCTGTCCACATTAAAATCGCCTACGGCAACAATCGCCATCAGATCCGGCCGGTACCAGGTACGGTAAAACCGGCGGATGGTCTCATGCGGGAAGGTCTCCAGGATTTCTTTTTTGCCGATCGGCAGGCGCTCTGCGTAGCGGGAATTATAGAACAGCTTGGGGAACGTTTTGTCATTGAGGCGATCAGCAGCACCCAGGCGGGTACGCCACTCCTCGACCACTACCCCACGTTCTTTATCTATCTCTTCTCCCTCAAAACTCACACTCCCGGCCCAGTCCTCCAGGATGCTTATCCCCTTCTGAAAGGTAGCGGCATCCTGCGTAGGCAACCGCAGCATATACACCGTCTCATCAAAACTGGTATAAGCATTGAGGTGCGCGCCAAACTGGGTACCAATCCCCTCCAGAAAGTCCACCAGGGCAGACTTCGGAAACCGGCGGGTACCATTAAAACACATATGCTCCGTGAAGTGTGCCAGCCCCAGCTGGTCGTCTTCCTCCTGGAGGGCACCGGCATTTACAGCCAGCCGCAGCTCGGCGTATTGTTCAGGTTTGGCATTGTAGCGGACATAATAGGTCATTCCATTGGGCAGGACACCGGTGCGCACAGCAGGATCAAGGGGAAGCGGGGTGCTCAGATTCAGGCTGGCGGGCGTCTCAGGTGCCGCTACCCGGGCACTTTTGCAACCAGCTCCCAGGAACAGGACCAGCATGAGCGACCATAACCATACAACATACCTTTTCATCAGCAAATACAATTGGGGGTTGGTAAAGGGATACAATCAGTCACAATATCCATCAACAGACCAGCCACGCGCCTGGTTTAAGGCCTGCGGTTAATCTTGGCGCAATATATCAGTTTTACCGGTTACAACCTGCCAGCTTTCAGCGTCTGGCAGGCGTTCCGGGCGGCATGACGTATTTCTACTGCGATATCACTGTATCCCTCTGCCAGTACATCCCTGTACACCGGCTGATCTTATGGTCAGGCAAGGTCTGCTCAGGCGGAGCAGTCATAGGTCCCCAGGTCCACCGCCAGGAGGTACCACCGGCCCTGGATATTGCCCAGGTAAAAGGCTACCGGCTGAGCTGTATCTATGATCTGAACGGTCATATAACGCTCCAGGTCACGGGCGGCATCCAGGCTGTTGTCCTCATACTCGCCCATTCCATAGGTGGAGAGGGTCCGCATCATGTCTGATAACCAGGGCGCAGGAATCGGGACCGTACCGATAAAACACCCATTGGCCGCAAAACCATCCTCACAGGAGAAAGCTGGCAGCGTACCTGCCAAGGGTACGGTCCCGAGGCTTTTGAGGCCCTGGCGAAGGACCGGCAGGTAGGAGAGCATGTCCTCTACCGTGGTACACTGGTAGGGCACCGGCGCTACACCTGGACGGGCGATGAAAAAAAAGCCTTTCTCCGGGTGCAGGTAGGTTGGGGTTTGGGTGAATTTGCCGCTCTTAAACTCCGGCAGGAGAATGGCTGCGATCTGCAAGGCCTCACTGAGTGCGGCGTCCTGACCCAGACCCCGTGTCGCCGTGGCCGGGAGCTGCATATCTACCGACTCGTAGCTGACAATCTTAAACTCCGCATCCAGCACGACCCGGTTGCGGAAGGACTGCTGGACAGCACTCCTGTCAGGCGTGCGCAGGAAACTGGCCGACCCCTCAAAGTCCACTGCCACGCCCTCCGGTACCGGGGTGATGCGCAGGGTGCTGGTATCAAGGGTGATGGCGCGGTTCTCCACGGCAGCAAATCCGGTGCGGAGGCTTTGGGCCACTTTTTCGCGGGGAATATCGCTGGAGTTAAAAAACTGTCTGACGACCGGCGCAAAAAAACGCGTCTCGTCCAGTTGCTCTGACTCAAGGGCTGTATAATAAGCCATCAGAAAAGAAATCACACGGTCGCGCTCATTGGAGACTGTGCCGGTATTGGATTCAGGCTGTGCCACGGGAGCAGGTCCTGTCGTGGGAGCAGTTGTAGCAGGATTTGACTCCTGACATCCCCCCCACCCTATCGCGGCCCCGAGGAGCCACAGCGTCATTCTGCAGAAATTCATAGGTTACCTGTTACGGCTGACAAGATAACCATGCTACCCGATTGTGCAAACCGGTAGCTGGATATTATTTTTGCACAATCCAAAACAATCTGCCACAAACACAAGTTATAGAGGCACAAACTTTAAGTATAGAAATAATTCTATATTTGAGCCATTTTACGAGCCTCCGCATTCTTCTATCGGGATTCACAAAACGCTTACTTTCTTGGGTACCTATTCAATCAAAGACCTCGAACAACTCTCTGGCATCAAGGCGCATACGCTGCGCATTTGGGAGCAGAGGTATCAGATTATTACACCCAAACGAACCCCAACCAATATCCGGTATTACGACGATACTGACCTGCGGTTGGTACTCAACATTGCGTTTCTGAACCACAACGGCGAAAAAATCTCCCATATCGCCAAACTATCCCCCGAAGAGATCCAGACTCTCGTCAAAAAAATCTCTGACTCCAACCTTGAGTTTCCCAATCAGGTCAATGCCCTGGTGATCGCCATGGTCAACCTCGATGAGGAGCGGTTTGAGAAGATTATTTCGACCAATACCCTTCAGTTTGGGTTTGAAAATACGATGATGCAGGTCGTTTACCCCTTTCTGAATCAGATCGGGATCCTCTGGCAAACGGGCGGCATCAATCCGGCACACGAACATTTTATCACCAACCTTATCCGCCAAAAGCTGATAGTAGCGATAGACGGGCAGGTGGTGACGCCTAATCCGTATGCCAAACGGTATATGCTTTTCCTCCCGGAGGGTGAGATGCACGAGCTGACCCTGCTATTTGCGGCTTATATCATTAAGGCCCGGTACAACAAGGTCATCTATTTCGGCCAAAACCTCCCGCTTAAAGACCTGGCCGTCATCTGTGATACCTACAAACCTGAGTATATCCACACGATTGTCACGAGTTATCCTTCCCGCGAAAACCTCGTTTCCTACCTCGAAGAGCTCAAACGCCGCTGTGCCGGGTCTCAGATTCTCGTAGCAGGGTATCAGGTGATGCAAGTGATGGACCAGCTCCCGGAGGGCATCAAGGTATTCCAGCAGTTGCCGGATCTGATCCATTTTGTGGACGAAAACAGCGAGCGTCCCTTTGGCGTCTTAGGCCGCACGGCCTAACCCCTCCCGCGTATGTCCGAAGGGGCCTGCGCCTGTACGGCCTGTACACGTGCTGTTGAACCTTACTCGGCTGACCGGCAGGTACTCAGCAATACCCGCTCCCGCTTTTTGGGGTCTTCTATGATGGCATAAAACTCATCCAGATATGTGAGGGTGCGTCTGAGGGACTCTTCACTCAGGGACGGAAAGTTTTGGTACAAGGCATAAATAGCGGCCTTGCGGCGTATAAAACGCTCAAATGCCCATGACGTCACCTCAGCCGGCTGACAAAATCCCCGGTACACCCGGTCTCGCACCGTGGTGATACCCAGCCTTTCATTCGGGCGGGCATAGGGCGCATCCACGATCCCCGACCAGTCAAAGTCATAGGGCACGGTCACGGGTGCGGTGCCCGGCTGGAAACTCAGCAAGCGTACATTGTGCTGGGTCGGGATAGACCAGTCTGTATTGCCGACCATATACGCAAATACCGACATCAGGGTCACCTGCCGGGCCTCTGTCTGATTGGGGTGGACAGACTTGGCATCAAGCATCTTGGCACCCAGCCGGGCAGCCATCTGTTCTTCCGGTTCAATAAAAAATCCGTACCGGGAAAAGGTATCCGTCGGGCGGGTCGTATTTTTGTACGTGATCATGGCCAGCCGGACCTGAAAACTGGTATCCGTGAGGAGGTTGTAGGCGCGATAGACGAGGTACTCCTCCAGGATATACTGCTCAAAAGCCTCTTTGCCTACCTGGCAGGGCGTGACCAGCTTGAGTTTGTCCTGTCCCTCAAAAACAGAACCCTCGATTTGGGCTTCGTCAAACTTGATCCGGATCGGAGGAAATCCGCAGTTTTCGCGGCGGAAGTGTCCCCGGGGTTTGACGGACACCTCAAACACCTCATCACCGCTGGTGAAGTGTACTACCAGGCGGGCAGGCCGGTATTGCGGGTCTTCTTCGTTGTCACGGCGGATGGCCGTGAAGTCAGCTTCGAGCGTCAGGCGGAGGGGGTCATCCTCACGAAAGAGGGAGGCGGCGTTCTGTGCCACCACTTGCGTACAGCATAAAAGGCCAGCCGACAAGCCGACCACCATCCGTACAAAGGCTTGGGAATCCATAGGGAGCTGATAATGTTGAGCGTAGTAACCGGGGTAATCAATTCGATCACAGGCTCATCTCCGGGCGTAAAAGACCGCTCTTCCCAATACATCTGTTGCTGGTTGTCCTGCAGCAGAACTGTCGTCACCCGGGTACCGTAGTTGAGGTCTTCCAGGTCAATGAAGGCTGTAGCCAGCCGACGCTCCACAGACAGCCCCACACCGGTGTCAGGCAACTGATTGTCAGGGGGTTGAGAGGTATCACGCATCAGGGCAAACAAGGCTCCTACATCAGGGTGGTTGGTGGTGATCACTTTTTCGGCAGCAGCCTTGGCCCGCACCACTTTAGGCCAGGGAGAATCGAGCAGGTGGTTGCTCAGGCCATACAGCCCGGGCTCCAACTGTCGGATGATCCCTTCGCGGTTGCTGAAATAATACATGTCCTGACCGTCGCTGAGTAGAAGGTTGAACCCACTGTAAAGATGAGCACGTTCGGATAGACGCAGGAGGAAGGCCTCAGGTTGCAATTCTCCTGTTAAATAATCTGTCACCAATGCCCCCCGTGAGAGTGTATTGGGTACTTGCATCCTGGCTCCCTCCCGGTAGTTGGTCACCGCCGCAAACCACCCCCTGCGATTTACGCCGAGCCATGATCCACCTGCCGTGAGGTCCTTCCCTGCAAAAATATCCTGCCCGTTCTCCCACCAGGCAGGACGCTCTGTGGGACGGGACCGGTACTCATCACGGTTGGCTGTTATGATCAGCGGATATCCCGGATGTATTTTATATCCTACAATTACAAGGCACATAACATAAATATACTTGCACGTGAAATTAAAAAAAAGACTTTGTCTTACTTTTTTGCAGAATCTCCCTGCACGCCACCTATACTTCTGACACCCGAATTTTTTTTTCATAAAACATCATGCCGGGTGAGCATCTTTATCAAAATTGAACTTGTTTTCGTACTTTTTTTATGTCATATTGAATACTTTAGATGTGAAATTTATTTTCCTCTAAATCAATTTTTTATGTAATATCTCCACCCGTGCAGTTCTCTTCCGAGACAGGGACTGATACTCCGCCTCCTGATCCGTGCATATATATGCCATCAAATTGAATATTACAACCGGAGCCGACGGTATTTTCAGGACAGGCATCCTAAAAAATACCGGAGCCGACGTGCTTTACACTACAACTGGGTCCGGTCGGACACTCAGGATTCACAGGACGGTAACCAGGAATACCTGATACAGGGCAGGGCTAAGGCAGCAACACGTCGCTCCGGCAGGTGTTGGATGGGTTTGAAAAAAATATGTAATCATGGAAGCCGTACAACAAAGTGTCAGGGGTAATATTTTCCTGTGTTTTCAGGGAAAATGTGACTCCGGGGTACCGGGTGCATCGTACAGTTCGCTGTAATATAGTCTCTTTCTTACCCTCCAAAGGTATGCCTTTTCTGCGCATGAGACGCATTATCTGGCGCCCAAACGTGTTCATTTATGCAACAATTCTTACACGTATTATACAATACACGCCCCATATCTCGCCGCCACAGGTGCCGCCAAGCCCCAACCTCTGCGTATTTTTGACATATTCCGCACAAGATTCACGCCACCTGGCCTGCCAAACCTTACATACACTCCCATAAAAAACAGCCCGGTCACCTGCCCGCCTGCCCGCAACTGCCCGCCCCAACACAGGATTATCTGACATACGGTCCCGGCTCCGGCAAGCAGGATTTTCAGTGCCGCCTCCACCGCAAGAACCTTGACCAAATACGCAGACAAATCTCCGGCAGAATGCAGAGTTTAGCCCCTGTGCTGTCCGATACCGGCAGCCCGGCCCTGGCTTCTCACCTACCCCACACATGCGTACCTGCCTCCTCCTGCTTTTGGGCATGGCCCTGAGTATTCACCCCCACCCGGCATCGGCCAAGTCACCATATCCACCTGTGTACCTGCATGAGCAGGCGCCGCCCCCCCGCCCTACCCGCCTCCAGGTCCTCCCCCTGGCGCTGACCGTGATCGGACTGCTGTTTGCCGGGCCGATCCTCCTCGACCGGGCCCGCCCCGTCACCCGCCAGAAACCCGCCGGGCTGAGCGGGAAATAAAAAGGGGGTATGTCTTTTGGCTGCAATTTTGTTTATTTTGCTGCCAGAATTTACCCCTATGGCCGCTGAAACACCTGCCTTTTATGAGTCTATCACCGACCTGCACGAGGAACTCCTGATCCTCCTGCTCCGGTATCGGCGCATGCATAAGGGATTTACGTTTTGGCTGGCATCTCAGACGGATAACACCCCTACTTTTCAATGGCTGGAAGGTGACCAACAGGAAGTTTTTACCTACCTCCTGCAGGAGCCGGGCCTTACACGTCCCGAGACAGGGGCGTATTTTAACATACGGGTTAACCTGAAGGCTCAGTGGGCTATTGTGGTTCGCCAACCCGTTGATTCACCAGATTCGCTTATTAACCCACTCGTAAATTTTTTTTATAACGTAGAGTCTTCCTGGATCCCCATTAAGTACCCAGCAAGAGGCTTCTCGGATTTTACCTTACATTCAAATTACGCTGACTATCCGTATAAGGATGCTTTTTATACACACCTAAGTCAGTTTTTTAAAACCCTTGAAAAAGAAACAGCCTTAGATCAGGTCGCACCTCCTCCAGAGTCTTTTTTTAGCGGACGGCTCAGTTCTATCCAGCGCACCCGTATCCAGCCTATCCACCAAGCTGGCCTGCGGCGTATCCGCATCACAAACTACAACGGCATCCAATCCCTCACCCTGGAAGCCCTGCCTGCTACGCCCCGGTGGGTGTTTCTGACGGGTGAAAATGGATTTGGGAAAACCTCTCTGCTCCAGGCGATTGCGACCGGGCTGTATGGCAATACAGAGGACCGGATTATCCCCGACGCACCTGATACCCGTATTGAGGTTGTCTATCAACTCGAAGGCGCACACCGTACGTACCGCCTCTACAACCAGACGGCGTACCCGGAGCTGATCATCCCACTCCTGCCACTGGCTTGTTATGGGGCCTCCCGTCTCTCGCTTCAGGCACGCGAAAGCCAGCGTCAGGTAGCGCGCAACAACACGACCACCTATCACCTCTTTAATGATGACGGCAACCTGAAAAATATCGAGTACGAGCTCACCCTTTGGTATTATAAAGACCGGAGCCGGTTTGACATGATCGTCAGGATGCTAAAAACGGTCATTCCGGCCCTTCACGATATAAAAATAGACGAAAAAACCGACGAACTCCGATACATTGAGCAGGCAGCGGGTGCTGAGAGTCCTTTTCAACCTGTAACATTTGCTCAACTGGCCTCCGGTATGCGCAGCCTGATCGCCATGACCGGGGATATATACCTGCGACTCTCTGCCGCGATGGACCGGATGCGGGAAGACCCGGAGACTTTCCCATTTGATTTAACCCCCCAAAACGGAGGGTATTATCACCCATCTGAACTCTGGGGAATCGTACTCATAGATGAACTGGATGTACACCTCCACCCCAAATGGCAACGCGAACTCCCGGGAATGCTGTCGCGGGTGTTTCCACGGGTACAGTTTATCGCCTCCATGCATAGCCCCATTCCGCTGCTGGGGGCGCCGGAGGACTCCATCATTCTGACCGTACACAGAGACCCGGCGGCAGGCATCACGGTGGAGCGCATGGATGAAAAAGTGGATATTTCGACCCTCTTGCCCAATACCCTGCTCACGTCCCCGATCTTCGGCTTTGAGAAAATGATCCCGGAAAGCCATACGGGAGAAACCTTTATTCATACCGAAAATACCTATGAAGAAGTCCTCGCGAACGAAGACCAGGTAGAACGTATCAGCCAGTTTCTGGATGAGGAAAAAATGAATGAACTCCGCAAACTCTTCAAGTCCTGAAGGTTGGTATGCGAAAGGTGGACAAACAACGGCTGAGCACTCCTACCGGACTGACTGACCCGCAGGTGATCCAAACTTGGGATAAGATTGCCCGGACAGGTGATAAAACACTGATCCGGGATACGGTGTACAAAGACACCTATAAGGACGCTGAAGGAAAAACCCAGTCGAGGGTACGGGACAAACTCAACGAGGTCTATCACCACAAATGTGCCTACTGCGAGCGATACTGCAAGGCTGAAATCGAACACTACCGCCCGAAAAAAGCCGTAGCGGAAGACCCGGCTCATCCGGGGTATTATTGGCTCTGTTATGAGTGGACGAACCTCCTGCCTTCCTGCCGGTACTGCAATACTGAGGGGGGCAAAGGCAACCAGTTTCCCATCATGGGGACACGGATATCAGCCCCCGCGCTGGATGCTGCCGGAAACCCCGACAAAAGCACCTATGCCGCCCATGCTGCCCCCCTCCTGGATGAGCAACCGTATCTGCTTAATCCTGAGATAGATAATCCGGATGACTACCTGACCTTTGAGATAAACCCGACCCGATCGGGTGTTTTTATCCATGGAACAGACCCGTCAAGACGAGGCGAAACGACCATCCGCATCTGCCACCTTAACCGGACGGAACTGGCGTTGGAGCGGCTGGCAATATTGCAGGAAGCTTATGGCCAGATGTTACTTATGATTAACTTCCTTATTACCCAAGGTGACCTGAAAGACCTACCTTTAGCCCTTGGCCTTGTATTCCGTCAACTCTACGATTACGCCAACGACGATACTAAAACACATACCCTGCTCCGAAAACACCTGATCGGCTCTGCCGCCGGGTTTCGGAAGCTGGTCGCCCCGATGTTTTCAGACCCAGATACCCGGGAACTGGTTATCCTGGCTTTTGACGCCCGAACTTCCCCATCCTGATCCCCATGTACCCCGCCATCCTCGCCGCCGAATCCCTGATCCGTCCTTATGTCCTGGAGACCCCACTGGCGTATTCACCGGCGCTGAGCGCCCGGTGCGGGTATCCGGTCTGGCTCAAGCTGGAGTGTGTGCAGCATACCGGCTCATTTAAGCTGCGGGGCGCAGCCCATGCCCTGCTCCGCCTTGATGCGGAGACCCGCCGCCGGGGAGTCGTCACGGCCTCCACCGGCAACCACGGAGAGGCCATGGCCTATATGGCCCAGCGCCTGGGCATCCCCTGCACCCTCTGCGTGCCGGAGACCATCACCCCCGCCAAACTGGCCCATTTTGCCTACTACCCCGTCGAGGTGCGGGTCACGGGCGCAGACTCCGCCGAAACCGAACTGACCGCCCGCGCCCTCGCCACTGCCGAAGGCCTCCGCTACGTCTCCCCCTACAACGACCCCGACGTCATCGCCGGACAAGGCACCCTCGGTCCCGAACTCCTGCGCCAGTGCCCGGACCTGGGGACCGTCCTGGTGCCCATCGGCGGGGGCGGCCTGATCGGGGGGATCGCCGCCTACCTCAAGGCCGTGCGGCCTGAGATTCAGGTCATCGGGTGCCAGCCTGCTCACGATGCTGCGATGTACCACGCCCTCCGCACCGGGCAGGTGGTGGACGTGCCCGCCCTACCCACCCTCTCCGATGGCACCGCCGGGGGCCTGGAACCCGATACCCTGACCCTACCCCTCTGCCAGGACCATGTGGACGATATCACCCTGATCGAAGAGTCCGAAATCCGCCAGGCCCTGCGCTGGCTCGTCACCCACCACCAACTCCTCGTCGAGGGGGCTGCTGCCCTCCAGGTGGCTGCCCTCCTGCGCGACCCAGCTCCCCGCTACCCGGGACCCGTGGTCCTCATCCTCTGCGGCCGCAAACTCGGCCTTGACACCCTCCGCGATCTCCTGCTGACGGGAGAGGGTCTGCCGGGGTAGGAATCAAGTTCAACATCACCTGTCTTTTTCACGCAGAGATCGCAGCGTGGAACTGAGTTAGGCCTTTGCGTGCTTTGCGAAAAGCCATTACGTGCTCTGCGTGAACTGCCGTTTTCTGGCTTGCCTTTTTTCACGCAAAGTTCGCTGAGACAATACCGCTGAGATCGCAAAGAGAAACTGAATTATGCCTTTGCGTGCTCTGCGTGAACCCCGAAAATGTCAACTTATTTTTACCCCGTTCCTGCGCTTCCAGTTATCGGGAAACTTGAAGCTGTCCGATACCTGTTTTTTTACGTATATGGCTTGATATAAGTGCCCTTCCAGAACAGACCCTGCAACTGTCTGTGGCGGACCGCCTGTAGCTGATAACCTTTATCGCTTCCTCTATTTCGCCCGAAGCCGTGCAGTCCGCCGCCTTCGAGGTACCTGATACATGGGTGGAAGAAGCCTTGGCCCGCGACGCCGCCTATACGGAGGGCAACGGGCGGGGGCTAACCTGGGAGGAAGTAAACCGGCAGGCGCGTGATGCGCGCTCCGACTGAAAGCAGTAAATGCCCCGATAGTGCAGCCGATCATTTGCTCAACATAACCCTGTAAATTCAACAGTAATCTTTAGATTTACAGGGTTGTGAACACGTATCTACCCCGACATTTGGAAACGAAGCTACTGGAATCGTCGGCACGCTACCCGGCGGTGGTCATCACCGGACCCCGGCAGGTGGGCAAAACTTCGCGGGTGAAGGCGATCCAGGTCTGAAGCATTCCCCTGTATCCTTGCCACGTATTGCAAAAATTTGCGTATCTTAGAATTAGGATATAAGCACCACTGCGTATGGAATTGCGAGACAACCAAGAACTGCTGGACGAAATCATGTCCCTGCCCTCAGCCCCGGTGCTCATCGCGCAGGCAAGCCGTGCCCTGGAGACCGAGCGGCAGCGGCGCGAGCAGTTTTATAATGAAATCACTGAATACGAAAAAGCGGAATTCATCAATGGCGAAGTAGTCATTCATTCGCCTGTCAAGAAGGAACATAATGATGTGACGGGAAAGCTGTTCAGGTTAATCGACGTATATGTGGATATACTACCTCGACAAAACAAGACCACAGTTTAAGTTGAAAGAAGAAACCCTTAAATTGTCGTCGAATGAAGAAGCAACGCAGAAAATTCACAGCAGCGTTCAAGGCTCAGGTCGCGATTGAATCGCTGAAAGAGCGTCAGACCTTATCGGAGCTGGCGGT
>JANRLQ010000043.1:0-19005 GCA_033762375.1 Bacteroidia bacterium | reverse complement strand
CTGACGAATTTGTTAGCTTGGATGCAGAATCGCGGTCATGGCTCAGACCTAAGCCTAACTTGATATGAAAAAAACAATTTTGCTCATCGAGGATAACCTGGAAATGCGGGAAAACACAGCCGAAATTCTGGAGTTGGCTGACTATCAGGTGATCACAGCAGAAAACGGCAAAACGGGCGTAGCCGCCGCCAAGGCCTCCCGTCCGGACCTGATCATCTGCGATATCATGATGCCTGAGCTGGATGGATTTGGGGTGCTGCGTATGCTTAACATGACCCCTGATACAGCTTCGATCCCGTTTATTTTCCTGACGGCCCGGACAGAACCTGGAGATTTCCGCAAGGGCATGAACCTCGGCGCTGACGACTACCTCACCAAACCGTTTGATGATGTAGAGCTGATAGATGCCATTGAGATGCGTCTCCGCAAACATGAGGTCCTGAACAAGGAATACGACAAATCAGCCGAAGGCTGGAACCAGTTTGTGGCAGAAGCGCGGGGCCTGGATGCCCTGCACCAGAAGTCATCCGAACGCCAGACCCGGTTGTACAAGTCCCGGGAAGTGATTTTCCATGAGGGAAGTTATCCCTTCGGGTTGCTGGTGGTGACCTCCGGCAAGGTGCGCACGTACAAAACCAACCAGGACGCCAAAGAATATACGACCGGCCTCTACAAAGCCGGTGACTTCATCGGGTACCTGGCCCTGCTCCGGGACACGGCCTACGAAGAGTCTGCTATGGCACTGGAAGATGCTGAAATACAGCTTGTCCCGCGTGAGGACTTTCTGGCGCTCATGTACAACAACCGCGATGTCGCCAACCGCCTCATCCGCATGCTCTCTGACAACCTCAGCGAAAAAGAAGCCGAACTCCTCCACCTCGCCTACGACTCCGTGCGCAAACGGGTCGCCGATGCCCTCGTACAACTTTACCGCAAGTTTCACGAAAAACCCGACCAGGTGTTTTCCATGGCCATCACCCGGGACCATCTCGCCAGCATTGTGGGCACTTCCAAGGAGTGTGTGATCCGGGTATTGTCGGATTTTAAGGAAGAGGGCATGGTGGATACCCATATGAGCGAAATCACCATCCTCAACCCGGAAAAACTTGCAAGGCTGAAGTTTTAGATAGAATTTAGAGACGTAATACACAATACCCGGCGCAGGAAACCGGTTAAGTGTATGGTCAAGGCTGTTATCAGACTTTTTCTTTCTCTTCAACCCATTATATCATTGGTATGATTCGTGTAGTTGTACTTTTTCTGATCATGCTGGCGATGGTGATCGCCGCTCCTGTCCGGATGCAGGCCGCTGCTGCTGCCGCAGCACCTGTTGAGACTGCTGTAGCGCCCAAGACCGAGCGCAAACTGGAGAAACTCCAGCAACGCCTCGAAAAACTTTCCCAGAAGCCAGCCCTTGATGTCACCCGTAACCTGCGCCTCTGCCTGGTCTGTCTGGTAATTTCTATCGTGGCGGGCATCCTGACTGTTATTCCCGGTATTGGAGTTCTGTTTGCCATTATCTCTTCACTGGCAGGCCTGGGTGCGGTTATTTTCTTCGTACTCTGGTTGGTACAAGATGTAGTGATCTGATCCGTAAAAACTATTTAGATTAACAAAACCCGTCTGCGTGAGCAGGCGGGTTTTGTGTTGGTATGGAGATGATGGAAGTAACCCCTTATCACCTTACCTCAAATACATATTCCGTCACATGGTCATATACCTCACCTGGCCGCAGGACAGGCGAGGGAAATCCCGGCTGATTAGGAGAGTCGGGTGGGAGTTGTGTTTCCAGGCAAAATCCGCTATGGGGCATATACGTCACGCCACCCCGGCCCGGGAGGTCACGCAGGTGGTTGGCCGTATAAAGCTGTACACCTGGTTTGGTGGTAAAAACAGACATACTAAGCCCTGAATCAGGTTCATACACGACCGCCACGGGTGCTGCGGGGTCGCGGTGATCCCGAAACACAAAATGATGGTCATATCCGTGTCCAAACCGAAGCTGAGGATGTGAGTCGCCAATACGTGCTCCGATGGGCATTCCCTGCCTGAAATCAAAGGCAGTCCCTTCGACAGGCATCAAATGACCCGTAGGAATAAGGGTTTCGTCAGCTTCTACGACGGTATCGGCGTGTATCGTCAGGGTATGTGAGCAGACGTCCCCCTGACCGGCCAGGTTAAAGTAGGCATGGTGGGTCAGGTTGACAATCGTGGGGGATTCGCAGGTAGCCTTACAGACAATCTGGAGGCCGCCGCGGGCTGTCAGGGCAAAGGTGACCTCTGCCAGGAGTTTTCCCGGAAAACCCTGATCGCCATCTGGGCTGAGATAGCTCATTTTCAGGGCTTCCCGGCCATCAGGCAAGGTGGTCTCAGTCGCATCCCATACCTGCCGGTCAAATCCCTCCGGCCCCCCGTGCAGGTGATGCGGGGGCAGGTTGGCAGGTACTTGCCAGGACTGTCCATCAAGCTCAAATCGTCCGTATGCGATGCGGTTGGCATACCGTCCGACGACAGGTCCTATATAAGGGTGTGGGGCCAGATACTCGGCCAGGGTATCAAAACCCAGGACCACTTCGCGCAGGTTTCCTTGTCGGTCGGGTACCAACAGGGACTGCACAATGCCGCCCAGCGAGAGAATGCGGACACACAGGCCCTCGGGTGATTGCAGGGTATAACGCGCTACAGGTTGCCCGGACGGGGTTTGACCCCAAATTTCGCAGATCATACAGGAATAACAATAAACACCCAATATAGGCACCTGACCCCAATGACCATACAAATCAGGGTCAGCAAACGGTTTAGCAGGCTCAAAGCCACGAAAAAGCCCGGTGTGGACCGATCAGCCGGGCATTCTGCCGGGCCAGGTCCAGGGGGAGGACAGTGGCAGCGCGGTACATCTCGCCTTCCTGACTTACGACGAGGGCCAGATCTGCGTGTACGGCCTCACTGAGGTAGAGGGGCAGCAGGAGCTGGATCGCGCCGTCGTAGTACTGCGGGATCGCGAGGGTCGGCATACGGCAAGCCCGCCGCACCGCAAACTCAGCAGCGAAGGTCAGCCGGTGGCGGCGTTCAGCCTGGCTCAGGTGCTGAAACCACCCTGGAAACCGCTCCAGTCGCTCCCGCAGGATATGGTCGTAGTCAGTCAGCAGGGTACGGTCAGGGTCAAATACCAGTTCGCTGGTCTGGGTCCAGAACCGGGCAGGCTGGGGTTTGCGGCTGAGCCAAGCCAGACGACGGTCACTTTCGGTCCCGATCCCGTCAGGCTGCCAGGAGGGGGGACGGAGATAACTGTCCGGGCGCCAGCGTCGCCGCAGCGGGGTGAAAAACAAGTAGATAGCACTGTCCTCCGTCGTATATAACCCCGTATGAAAAGCGGCTATCCGGCTGTCGGTCGTTTGCTGGCCAAATATAATTTTGCCCTCGTGCTCCAGGCGCCGGTAGGTGTGCCGGAGATAATTGTCAAGTACGGGCATCTCACCCGTCCGGTGGTCCTGGTAATCCCAGGCTTCAGGCTCTGCCAGCCGGGCCAGCTCCTGCAGGACATTGTCCCAGTCGTGCATATCTGCAAACCGCTCCAATGGCTCCCGGGCATCTACGATAATCGCTTCTTTGGCCTGAAGACCCGTCTCTGACTCAAATGGGCTGAACTCCAGGGCCCAGCCGATCTGAAGGCGCCGGATACCCGGCCCTACAATGTCGTGTGCACTCAGCAGCCAGCACCTGCCAGCCTCATCGGTGATCGTCGCCAGCCCCCGGTTCATGTGGGTGATCACACCCCGCAGCCGCTCGGTCAGGCGCACCACGTGGCGGGCCCTAAGCCCCTTGGTCGTCTCGGCTACCTGAAACTGCACCATCTCGTTTTCGACCAAAATTTTGGCCGAACCCTCTACATCACCGTAGTGTACAAATATCCCATCAGGCCGGTCGCTCGTACGGATACGACCAAACCCCCGTGTGATATGAAAAAAGCTGACTACTCCCAGTTCCATAAGCCTCTAAATTAAGGCTGGAACCCCGCAGCCACAAGGTGTCACCCCTGAATGGGCAATCCCTGTGCGTAAGTTGATCAATCAGCGTATGATCTGATACGTAATACCGGACTTCCTGCCCCGGACACCCCTCACGCCTGCCGATATACGTCCGGATTCCAGATTTCCATCCAGCGTTCCGGCTTGTTGAGCGGGGTATAACCGTACCGTGCATACAGACCGTGGGCATCTGCCGTCACCAGGATGATCCGCCGCAGCCCTTGCAAGTCGGGATGTGCCATGACCTGCTCCATCATCCACTTGGAGATACCCTGCCCCCGGCGGGACGGATCCACAAATACATCACCCAGGTAAGCAAAAGTAGACCGGTCGGTGATCACCCGGCAGAAAGCGACTTGTTGCGCATCCGCGTACACCCCTACACACAGGGCATGTTGAATGGAAACCTGCACCGTCTCCCGGGAGATACCCTGTGCCCAGTGAGACTGGGTTGAGAGGAAGTGGTGGATATACGGTATATCCAGCCGGTCCGGGTCGGTGCTGAGCAGGTAGCCATTCCAGCGGGCTTCATAAACAGCCATATACAACAGGGGACAAAAAGGGTACTACAAAAACCCCCTCCGGCTGGCGGAGGGGGACGTTATCAGCGGGGACTTACCTGTACCCGGATACCTTCAGCATGGCTGCTGTACTCCGGGGCATACATACACTGGAGGGTGGTGATTCCGTTTGAGAAGTCACCGGCGTGGCTGACCCTGACAGGATACTCCAATACCCAAACCCCTTTAGGCAGGTAATCAAAGAAAAAGTGGGTGGCCGCATCACGGGTACTTTCGTAATACCCCAGGCCGTCCTGGTAGTGATATTCGGAAATCACATGTACCGGTTCTACCCCGGAGGCACGCATATCCTTGAGGTGCACGTACTCCATGTTTTCCTGGCTCTTGATTTCGAGGCGAACGATGAGTTTGTCACCTGGTTTGAGGTCAGCCGGGCCCGTGATGGGCTTCAGGACCGGTCCATTGGGTGAGAGCTGCTCCAGGAAAAGGCTTCTGGAGACGGAGAGGGGCGTCTGGGCCGGTGTGATTTTGTCCAGCTGCTCGAAATACTGCCAATAGATGTTGGTCCAGGCCAGGCCCTTGCCGCTGCGGCGCACTTTGATCGTGCCCATGTCCGGCTGTACGGCTGTTTCCGTCCAGGTTTTGCGCACATACCCGGTACCGGCTTCAGGGCCCAGCGTTGCGTCCGTGGAGACAACCGAAGCCGTGGGGCCTAACTCGACGGTTACGGCAGGGGTGGTGTACAAGGTGCTTTCGCCTGTGCTGAGCAGGGCATTACAGGCTGCCACCGTCGCACGGGTGGTGCGCCAGTCCTGGGTGCGTTTCTGCTGCATGAGCCAGGCTTTCATGTCTTCGACATACCCAATACCGGGCTCGGTTTTGCCCATAATCTCTTCAAATGCCTGAATCAGCAGCGCTTGTTGCTCAATCGGTGCTTCGTACCAATAATATCCGCCTCCTTTCCAGTACATGCCTGTCACAGGCGAGATAACTGCCCGCTCTACCAGGCTCTTCAGAAGTACATCTGCAAGGGCATGATCTCCGCCCCGGTGAAATACCAGCGCCAGCATCCCCTGCATATAGGGGCTCATGTTAGCCCACCGTTGTGTTGCCAGCCGGAGGTAGTGGTCATATGCCTCACGAGTTGTATCCGGCACCGGCAACTCCGGGTACAGGGAGCGCATATAGAGGTACTGGACATGAGAGGTGCCCAGGTATTCAGCGGCAGTAGTATTGCGCACTTCCCGCCATGATTTCGCGAAGTTGAGGTCGAGATAATCTACCGCGCGGGTGAGCATGTTGTTGTTTGTGATGGGGTCAGGCATCGCACCGAGGCGGATCAGGTCGCCCATACCGGTAGCGACCAGGGTGGTGATATAAGGACTCGGGGACATACCTGGAAACCAGCTAAAAGATCCATCTTCCAGTTGGCGCAGGGCCAGTTGGTCGTGGACAGCCTTCAGCTCACGGGCCATGTGTGCCTGGTCAAACAGCAACCCAATGCGCCGTTTCCGGGCCGCCTGGTCGCGGGCGTCCATCACCCAGGGCGTCTCTGTCAGCAGGGCTGACTTAAGCTCGGGGTTTTTCTCCAGCTGGGACATAAGGCTGGTACTGTCAGGCGTCTGGACCCATTGGTCAAATACCTGCCGGATCCCCGGATTGGCATTGGCGAGATGGGTCGCCAGGGCATGGCTGTAGTACCGGCTGAACAATTGCTCCGTACAATCATAGGGATACTCCATCAGATACGGCAGGGCCTGTACCACATGCCAGAGGGGGTTGGCCGTGATCTCAGCCGTGAGCTGGTGATGGGTCAGGGTCGAGGACTTACCGGCGTTGAGGAGTTTGTCAAACCGGAAGGTCTGTACCTTTTTAGTACCCCGGATCGTCAGCGGCAGGGTCTCAGTGACGAGCATCCGGTTAGGCAGGACCGGGAGGATATTCTCCTGTCCATCAGTGGCCTGGGAGGTCGCCGCAAACATCTGGATACGAACCGGCTCTGTACCGGGTGGTACCGTGATGCGCCAGCTTACGAGGGTGCTTCTGCCGGGTTCTACGGTGAAAAGTTTGCCTTCCGGGGTATGGTGATATTGTTGGTCAAGCGACAGGTCCGTGTCCACCTCCAGCAGGCGGAGGCTGGCGGTACCCGTCTGGCTGACCTCAGAGAGGTTGATGACCCGCGCGGTCAGGGTGATTTGGTCCCCTTCACGCAGAAATCTCGGCAGGGCCGGTACGATCATCAGGTCTTTTTGGGTAACAGTCTCTCCCGTAAACACCCCAGTCACCAGGTCACGGGTATGCGCCAGCCCGATAAACCGCCAGCGGGTGAGGGCTTCCGGCATGGTAAAGGCAAATGTAATTTCGCCCGCATCATTGGTTTCTACCTGCGGAAAAAAGAAAGCCGTCTCCCGCAAGTCGCGCCGGGGAGCCGCCTCCGCCGGGGGAGTAGGGGGGACTGGCACTGATTCCTGGGTTTCAGTGCGCAGGGCTATCTGGTCTTGTTCTGAGGTTTCTTTCTTCCTGCTGAGAAGCATGTTGGTAGCTCCCTCCATCCCTGGCGCAGGTGCCGCAGCGGCGGCTACTGTGGCGACTACTGCGCCATCTGTGCCAAAATCCCAGCTCCAGCCAGCACTCCGGTAGGATGTTCTGCCGCTTATGGCACCAAACAGGTTGAGCTCCGGGTACACCCGTGAAGGCACCTGACGGTAAGGCCGGTTGACGGAGGTCAGCATCTGGGAGCCTGTGCTGCTGATCGAGTGCGGATACAGGATCAGACCTGGATAATGTTGGGGAAGGGCGAGATCAAGGGAATACCCGTGTGGCACAAACGCATCCAGGGAGGCATCGTACAAGGTCGCCACCATCTCAGCGGCGGCGGCTTCGGCATCCGGGCCGGAGATGGTGAGTTTCCATTGTTCCTGCTGACCCGGCAGGAGGGGGCTGCGGAAGGTATTCCACCGGAAAGACAGGTTTCGGGTAGGGTAGGGGACCTCCAGGGTCAGGGACTGGGTCAGGCTTTGGTTTTCGGCAAAGGTGACAAACTCCGCAAAAACATTGCCCCGATAGGCCTCCACGATGGGAATGGTCAGGGTTTGGCTGGGTGTAGGGTCAAGCCAGCGGCTGTCCAGTAGCTGATCATTGAGGGAAAGGCGGTACCATACCCGGGCACCGGGTACGTAGGTATGTACCTGCACGGAAGCAGATTCGCAGGGCTGGTAGGAGGATTTATCAGCCTGCACGCTCAGCCATACAGGGGGTACTGGCTGGGCACCCGTGCCTGTCACCCGTACCAGCCGGGTCAGGCGCAGGGAGTCCTGTCCGTCAGGCACTGCCAGGCTGATCCGGTACATGCCCGGTGGTACCTGCCGCAGGAAGTCCATCGCAAAGGCTGCTTCTCCGCCGGAAAGTTTGATGATCTGATCTGCCAGGGTCCGGGTTTCGGGCCAGGTCTCAGGTTCGTTTTCCTGGGCGTAGAGGTCGTAAGGGAACGCCTTGTGGTACGCGGCCTCACTCAGGAGGTGGAGGTCTGGCTGTTCCCATTGGCGGGGCCGCCACGGACGGTCCGGTGTCCGGAGGGCGGTGACTTTGATGCGGCCAGCCGTGCTGACCGGAGCACCCTGAAGGTTGCGGACGGTAATGCTGACCTGTCCGGAGCCGTCAGGTGAGACGCTCTCCGGGACCTCAAGGGATACCGCCAGCGACTGGTACCCGGCCTCTACCGAGGTTGTCCCAGTCCGGGTCTCCCCGGCTATGTCTGTCACGTCAGCCGTGATCCGGTAGGTATATACAGGTCTGGTGGCAGGATCATCCTGAGGGTCAGGTGTCAGGGGAAAAGTCACCTGAAACCGGCCATCAGCATCGGTCTGGGCCGTGCCATTGGCGATTTCCTGAGACTCAGAAGGCTGAAACCAACGCCACATGTACCAGGGCAAATATGGATACCGTGCCTCCCGCTCGACCCGGTAGGTGACGGTAGCAGCGTCTATCGCCGCACCGGAGTAGGCACCCGCCTTGCCGGACAGGGTGATACGGTCATTCAGCCGGAACGCTGCTGCCACGGTATCAAAGGTCACCTCAAAAGTCGGGCGTTTGTACTCTTCTACCTGTATGACGCGGGTTGCATCGCCGGATACCAGGGTCATCGCACCTGTCAGGCCCCCCTGTGGGAGTTGAAACGCGCCTGCGATGCTCCCGTATCCATTGGTGATGAGGTAGAGCGTGCTCACGTCCTCGCCGTTGACATCCCGCAGCGTGACCGGGATTTCCTGGCCTGCGGCTACGAGCCTCCATTTACCCGGCGTACCCTCCATCACGATCCCCTTTACCTGCACGCGCTGCCCGGGCCGGTAGATAGCCCGGTCGGTGAACAAGGCCACCTGGATATGGGGCGTTTCAGATGGGTCACTCGAATGATAGACATATTGAGCACCTGTGTGCAGTTCGTCAGGGCCAAGGCTGAAGCGTACATAATAGGTATCATTATCCGGCACCTGAAACTGGACCTTGCCATTTGCATCGGTTTTGTTTTCATCCAGAGGACGTACCGGTAAATCCCGGTAATAAGGATAAAGCAAGGCTTTTGCTCCTGCGACAGGGGCACCGGTACGTGCTTGTGTGAGATACAATGCAAGATTATGGCCCTCCCTTGTGCTGAAGTACGCCAGGGCAGACACTTGGAAACTCATATAGGTGACCAGGTGATTATCCGCCGAAAACTTTTTGGTATCGGCTGCGATCAGGAGGTAACGACCCGGCTGGAGGGCAGGCAGTTTGAGTTCGGTGGTGTGGGTATGGTGATCTCCCGGATCGGGCAGGGCCTGCTCCAGGGTGGCGAGTGATTTTTGTTTCAGGATATAGGCGATGACCTCCTGGCGGGCATTGTCACTGCGCCAGCTTTCTTGCAGCTTTGTTTCGAGGGCCTTGTCCAGGACTACCACCCGGATCCAGGTGGTTTTGAGGTTGCGCCAGGAGACCTGGGTGCGCATGGGCTGCGCCGGGAGGTTGAAGTTTTCTATCTGCAACGACAGGGAGGGCTGGCGTATATCCGCCTGGAGGTTTTCGCAGCGGATGGCCCCCGGACTGTCTTTGTACAAGGCCTGGGCTTTTTCGCAGAGGGCGATAGCCTGCCGGTAGTCATCGCGGGCGGGATGATTGGGGGTGAGGGGATTAAAACCTGCTGCGCGGGACGCATACAGCTGTGCGAGCTGAAACCAGACCTCGGCCTGTGCCGGGTGTCGGGGGTGGTCGGCTGCCAGGGTTGTAAGTGCCTGGCGCAGGGCCTCCCGTCGCTGTCCGTCTGTACCCACTGCCTGCTCCCGGACAAACGTCAGGCGCTTGAGGTCAATATCTGTCAGGGCGTCCCGGTTGCCTGTGCGAAGGTGGAAGGCCAGAAGCTCCTGAAACAGGGTAATCGCCTGCCAGTGACGCGCATCGGGATCGGCCCGCTCGAAGGACATGGTCACAAACGCCGCTGCCGGCCGCATGGCATCTGTCGTCAGGGCAAAAGGTTCCGTCGGGGTCGTGACATAATTGGCATCATCCATCCAGAAGTCCAGCGCCCGGTGTGCCAGCAGGTCGTAGAGGGTCGGGCGATGCAATAATACTTCGTCAGAGATCACCTCTGGCGTCAGGATTTCCCGAAACTCAGCCAGTTTTTTGCCTTGCAGGGCTTCCGGTTGCTCCAGTGAGGCCCGGTACAGGCGGGTGATCTCCCGTGTCAGGGTTGTCAGGTCCCAGGTGCGGTAGTCATCGGGTTTGGTAAGGACCGCCGTACGCTCGGAGATACGCCAGCGGTTTCGGGTGAGATACTGCTCAAAAAAAGTGGCCAGGGACGACTGGAGCAGGTTTTTCTGCGGAAAAACAGCCTGGTTGATCTCCGCCTGGAGCCGGGTGACCAGGAGCGAGTCTGCGTGTTCTTCAAATATACTCGTGAGCGCCATCTCGTACATGATGGTGCGGAAGTACTGGTTGGCGTTTTGTTGCTGGCTGGCTACGGCCCGGATACGCATCACCTGCTCCAGGGCTGTACGTGCCTGTGCCTGCTGATAGCGGAGCGAGTCCACCTGTTTCCAGGCTTTGGCATAAGGGAAATCGGCTTGAGCCATAAGGGAAAAAGGTATTGCCATCCAGACGAGCAGGATGCACCGGGTCAGCATGGCGGGGCGGTGGATTGGAGACATGGGGAGACGATGGTAAATATCAGTCCCAATATAACGAAAGTATCAGCTGAATTGTATCAGCCATACAAAGGGGGCGGTCGTTTTCTGTGACAGGCGGGTATCCCAGTCAGTAGCCCGTGCGGGCGGGATATCCAGCGATTCAGGTACTCAGGCAATTTTTTTCAGCACAACATCTGCATCGGGTTCGGGTTGGGCGCCCGGCACAGGCAGGCTGAAGTAAAAAATAGTTCCCTTGCCGGCACTGGACGTAAGCCAAAGCCTTCCGCCGTGGTTGCTGATAATTTTTTTGCAGATGGCCAGCCCGACACCCGCACCATCAGACTCCATCGTACCCTTCTGGAAGATCACAAATATTTTATCGTAGTCACTTTTGTCAATGCCGATGCCATTGTCTTCTACGGAAAACACATACTCTTGCCGCTCTGTATGCTGGCTATAAGCTATATGAATGACGGGCTGGTTGGCACTGCGGTGTTTGATGGCATTCTCGACCATGTTGTGAAACAGGCGAAACATCTGGACCCGGTCCGCCATGACCTGCGGCAGTTCATCGTGCCGGATCATGACCTGATGCTGGACAATGTGGCTCTGCAGGCTGTCCTGCACGTCCTTGACGACCTCGGTAAGGTCCACCAACTGACGGGTCATGTTTTTGAGTCCGGAGAGAGAGTAGAGCAGAAGGGCATCCACCATCTGGCCCATCTGGCCACAGTTGCGGATGATGCGTACCAGGGCCTGACGTGAGGCATCCGGGAGTTCGGGATGATTGATCAGCTGTTGCTCGGCGGCCATGGAAATTTCTTCCAGGGGGGTCTTCATGTCCACAGAGGCAATCTGCGCAAACTGTTCCATCTCCTGGTTCTTGATGGTGAGCTCCTGGCGCAGGTAGTCCATCTCGTACTGAAACCGGTCCCGCTCCAGCATCGTGAGTTTGCTGGCGGTGATGTCTATGAGGATAGAAGTTGCCCCGGTGACGACCCCGTCTCTGCCGATAATCGGTGTAGAACTCACCTGTACCCAGATCAGGCTCCCATCCCGGCGGATTAGGCGTATCTCGTAGCGGTCCGCCGTACCCCGGAGGCGCTCGACCTGTTTTTGCTGAAAGATATCCTTGTCCTCCCGTGCGATCAGGGTCCCGATCCGCATGTCCTCCAGCAGTACCTCCCGGTTGTAACCGGTCATCTCACAAAACCGCTCATTGACTACCTGTATGACGCCGTCCTGGTTGGTCTGCAGGATGCCTTCGTTTAGCCCCTCGATGAGCTGACGATACTGTAGGTCCGTGGACAAAAGCCGGTTGATGGTGTACACCCGGGTTCCTACCAGGATATACAGCATGACTTCGACCAAAACAAACTGGATCAGATACCCCTCGGCACCCGGCTCCCGGCTCGGGGTGAGCGCATAGGTGACCAGCAATGCCAGCAGCAGGAGAATCAGGTGAACAATCAGGTGGGGCCGGCTCCGGATAAACCATACAGAGATAAAACAAAAAACAAGGGTCGAATGCTTTACCGGCTCAGCAAAATGAAACAGGTGAAGGTTATAATAAGAGTCCAGCCCGTGCAGGGCCAGTACGCCCAGGATGTAAAAATACAAATGGGAAACCACCTGCTTCTGGGTATAACTCAGGGCCAGCACCAGCAGGCTGAATGTGACAATGACAAATACCAGGATGTCGTTAAACAGGGTTAGCTGATCTGCATGCAGGTCTGTCATCCGGGCGATCAGCACCACAAACGGACTTAGGCCCAGGACAATCCTGCCAGTGGCCAGGCTAAACTCTGCATTATTGGACAGGTAAGGCCGTTGGATACGCAGCATGGGTGGGTCAGCAATTGCGGGGCTGGTGATTCAGCATTCGGAATATAATACAGGCCCAAAATATAGCTTGTCTCAAATTACCCTCCAAACCCGATGGCCGCTCTTTGCTGAAAAATCCCCTGAAGTATATCAGATTCCAGCGGAATATGCTAATTTTGCTGTATGAATCAGAAAGTACTCATCGTTGACTTTGGCTCACAATTCACCCAACTCATCGCCAGGCGTATCCGGGAGTTGAACATGTACTGTGAGATTGTGCCATTTTACGCAGCAGATAGTCTGGACACGGAGGTGCAAGCACTCATTCTCTCCGGCAGCCCCTGCTCTGTCAACGATCCCGAAGCGCCCGGCATCAACCTCAGCCGATGGATCGGACAGGTACCCGTGCTGGGGGTTTGTTACGGTGCCCAACTCATCGCACGGGATTTTGGAGGGACAGTAGCCCGGTCCGGTCACCGCGAGTATGGCCGTGCCCATTTCTCCCATATCCCCGGCCATGCTATGCTGAGCGGGATCCCCCAGGCGACCCAGGTCTGGATGAGCCACGGGGATACCATCACACAGGTACCGGAGGGATATACCGTCACCGGATATACGGATACGGTCGCTATTGCTGCCTTTGAGCACACTTCTCTTCCGGTGTATGCAGTACAGTTTCACCCGGAGGTCTATCATACCACCGAGGGTACCACCCTGCTGCACAACTTCCTGGTCAATATCGCCGGCATCCGGCCTGACTGGACCCCTGCTGCCTTTGTGGAGGCGACCGTAGCAGACCTCCGGGCCCAGCTCGGACAGGACCGCGTCATCTGCGGCCTCTCCGGAGGCGTGGACTCTACCGTGGCAGCTACCCTGATCCACCGCGCCATCGGCGACCGGCTCTACTGTGTGTTTGTCAACAATGGCCTCCTGCGACTAGGCGAGTACGAGCAGGTGATGGAACACTACCAGCAACTCGGCCTCAATGTCATCGGCGTGGATGCCTCCGAGCGGTTCCTCTCGGCCCTGGCCGGGATCAGTGACCCCGAACAAAAACGCAAAACCATCGGACGGGTATTTATTGAGGTGTTTCAGGACGAGGCCCATAAACTGGAGGGCATCCAATGGCTGGCCCAGGGCACCATTTATCCGGATGTGATCGAAAGTGTCTCCGTCAAAGGTCCCTCCGCCACCATCAAGTCTCACCACAATGTCGGCGGCCTGCCGGCCCAGATGAAGATGAAAGTGGTGGAGCCGCTCCGGTTTCTCTTTAAGGATGAAGTACGCCGCGTAGGGCATGACCTGGGACTGGCACCGTCCTTCCTGGGTAGGCACCCCTTCCCGGGCCCTGGCCTGGCCATCCGTATCCCAGGAGAGATCACCCCCGAAAAAATCCGCCTGCTCCAGGCAGCAGACGATATTTTCATCCGCAGCCTCCGCGAAGACGGCCTCTATGATCAGGTATGGCAGGCATTTGCTGTCCTGCTGCCAGTCGCCACCGTAGGGGTCATGGGCGATGAACGCACCTATGAGGCAGTCCTCGCGCTCCGCGCCGTCACCAGCACCGATGGCATGACCGCCGACTGGGCGCACCTGCCCTACGAGTTTCTGGGCAAGGTCTCCAGCCGTATTATCAACGAAGTACGCGGCATCAACCGCGTGGTATATGACATAAGTTCTAAACCACCCGCTACCATTGAGTGGGAATAAACGCCCGTACGCAGGGCCTGTATCTGAACCAATACATCATGGGAGGTGAAATTCTGGTTATTTTTCTGCTGATTATCCTCAACGGGATATTCTCTATGTCGGAGATCGCAGTGATCTCCAGCCGCAAGTCCCGCCTGGATGCCGCAGCCAAACGCGGCGACCACCAGGCCCAGCAAGTCCTGGCCCTGACCCAGTCACCTGACCGGTTTCTCTCCACGGTACAGGTCGGCATTACCCTGATCGGCATTCTGACGGGGGTGTTTTCCGGCGAAAATATCACCACAGACATCCAGGGATTTCTGGCTAATATCGAACCACTGGCACCTTATAGCCGGTCCCTCGCTGTCCTCATTGTGGTTGTCCTGATTACCTATTTTTCCCTCGTCATCGGCGAGCTGGTCCCCAAACGGATCGGCCTCTCCAATCCAGAAGGAATCGCCCGCGCTGTCGTAGGGCCTATGCAGGTATTGTCCGTAGCCGCTACCCCCTTTATCTGGCTCCTGACCCGCTCCAGTGGGCTGATTGTCAAGCTGTTTCGCCTGCCGGTCAACCTCAATGCCGTCACCGAGGACGAGATTAAGGCCATGATCGAAGAGGGTACCAGCAGCGGCGCGATCCAGGAAATCGAACAGGAAATCGTCGAAAACGTCCTCCACCTCGGCGACCGCCGCGTGGCTTCCCTTATGACCAGCCGACAGGACATTATCTGGATGGATATCAATGACCCCCCGGAAGAAAACCGCCGCAAAATCCTCGAAAATAGACACTCCGTCTATCCCCTCTGTGATGACCAGATAGACAATGTACTGGGTTTTGTGTACCTCAAGGACCTGCTCGCCGAGGAAGAACTCCTCCCGCGGCTCAGCAAACTGGATACGATCAAACGTTCGGCCCTTTTCCTGCCCGAAAACAGCAAGGCCTACAATGCCCTGGAGCGGTTCAAAGAAACCAAAATCCACCACGGGATCGTCGTGGACGAGTACGGCGCTGTGCTGGGGATCGTCACCATCAACGACATCTTTGATGCCCTGGTGGGAGATATCTCCCAGGAAAACGAGTTTGAGTACGAAATCACCGTCCGCGAAGACAACAGTTACCTCATGGACGGGCAGTTGCCCTTTGATGACTTCCTGCAATACCTGGAGATCACCGACGCTACTCCTGAGGACCACCAGGACTTTCATACCCTGGGCGGATTTGCCATTCATACCCTGAAACGTATCCCTAAGACCGGCGATAAATTTACCTGGAACGGCTACGAGATCGAAATCGTGGACATGGACCTGAGCCGGATAGATAAGGTGCTGGTGAAGAAGGTGGAGTGAGAGTTTGGGGTTTGGAGTTTTGGGTTTTGAGTTATGGGATTTGAGTTTTGAGTTTTGGGTTTGGGATTATGAGTTTGGAGTTTTGGGTTTTGGGGTTATGGGTTTGGGGATAAGGAACAGGTAGGTGGCGGGACGACCCATGCTGGCCCCCCCCTGTACGATTGCCCGCCATAAAAACAAGAGGAGCCTTGCGGCTCCTCAGGTCGGCTGATTGGCATAAGCCGCTCAACAGGTGGGTATACGTAGATGGCATTGAAAAGTAGTGTCAAGTACATAATAAAATACCATTTTAGGTAAATACTGTAGCCTGCTAGCGCGCTTAGCAGCGGCCATTTCCTGATCTGGTGACACATCTGCCCTCCTTTCTTCACCCATATCCATCCCAATCAGATTATCCCTATATTGCCTCCGCTGCTTAGTTCCCGTCTATGAAACAACCCATCCTCCGCATCCACCCGGACGACAATGTCCTGGTTGCCCTGACGACCCTCCCAGCAGGTACCACCGTCCACGAAGGGGGGCAGGCCTATACCTTGCCCGAATCCATCCCCGCCAAACACAAACTCGCCACCACCGACCTCGCGCCCGGCGACCCCGTGTACATGTACGGCGTCCTCGTGGGACGCGCTACCCAGGCCATCCCCCGCGGCGGCTGGGTCAGCACCCGCAACCTCAGCCACGAGGCCAGCACCTATCACGTACGTGACGCCGCCCCCCGCCCCTGGACACCCCCCGATATCACCCCCTGGGCCGGCCGCACCTTCATGGGGTACCACCGCGCCGACGGACGGGTAGGCACCGCCAACTATTGGCTCGTTATCCCCCTCGTCTTCTGCGAAAACCGCAACCTCGACGTCCTCCGCGAGGCCCTGGTCCACGACCTCGGCTACGCCCGCCGCCGCACCTGGCAGCGCCAGACCCGCGACCTTATCACCCTCTACCAGGCCGGCCACAGCGTCGAGGCCATCCTCTCCGCCGAGTTGGACCCCGATCCCGCAGGAGAAGTGCCTGCCCGCGTATTTCCCCATGTGGACGGGATCAAGTTTCTCACCCACGACGGCGGTTGTGGTGGCACCCGCCAGGACGCCCAGGCCCTTTGTGGCCTGCTCGCCGGGTACATCACCCATCCCAATGTCGCCGGTGCCACCGTACTCAGCCTTGGTTGCCAGCATGCCCAGGTCAGCATGCTCCGGGAGGAGATACAGCGCCGCGACCCCGGCTTTCAGAAGCCCCTCTACATCCTCGACCAGCAGCAGACCGGCACCGAGACCTCCCTCATCGCCGCCGCCCTCAGGCAGACCTTTGCCGGCCTGATGATCGCCAATACCTGCCGCCGGACCCCGGCCCCCCTTAGTCAGCTCTGCATCGGGCTGGAGTGTGGCGGCTCCGATGGGTTTTCCGGCATCTCCGCCAATCCCGCCATTGGCCATACCTCCGACCTCCTCGTTGCCCTGGGGGGGACCGTCATCCTCTCCGAGTTTCCGGAGTTGTGCGGCGTAGAGCAGGAGTTGTGTGACCGCTGCGAGACCCGGGAGACCGCAGACCGGTTTGCCACACTTATGACCGCCTACAATGCCCGCGCCACCGCCGACGGGTCCGGATTTGACATGAATCCCTCCCCCGGCAATATCCGCGACGGCCTCATCACCGACGCCATCAAGTCCGCCGGCGCAGCCAAAAAAGGCGGAACCTCCCCCATCACCGACGTCCTCGACTACCCCGAGCCCGTCCGCAGGCCCGGCCTCAACCTCCTCTGCACCCCCGGCAACGACGTCGAGTCCACCACCGCCGAGGTAGCCTCCGGAGCCAATGTGGTCCTGTTCACCACCGGCCTCGGCACCCCCACCGGCAATCCCATTGCCCCCGTCATCAAGATCGCCACCCATACCGCCCTTGCCCGGCGTATGCCCGACATCATAGACCTCGACACCGGTGCCATCATCGAGGGACAAGAGAGCCTGGAGGAGGCCGGCGCCCGCATCCTCGACTACGTCATCAGCGTAGCCAGTGGCGAGACCACCGTAGCCGCCGTCCGCCACGGGCAGGACGATTTTATCCCCTGGAAGCGGGGCATTTCCCTCTGAGGCTGCGCCCGGCTCAGGAGATCAGCAGGGCGTGCCCGCTTCGCTGCCGTCGCCGGCAGCTCGCGGTCGGGCCATCCGCTTGTAGTCCTCGTTCCTGCGGGCTACCGCTGCTGTCCCTCACGCACACACGGCCCTGCGGGCCGGATGTGCCACCATGCAGGCAGCCTGTGACTACCGGTGGCCCACCTGTCGCTACCCGGTTTTTCGACCCCTGAGCGGGGTTGTTCGACCACAGCGCATACGCCCATCGCTAAATTTTTGTAGGTTTGTATCATCAAACCTTAGTATTACCCATTACCACGTTCCCCCCAGATGAAAAAGTTGATCCGCCCCATACTCCTTGGCCTGCTGGCGATACTGGTCGTCATTCAGTTTTTTCGCCCCACCAAAAACCAGGCCCAGGACACAGGCCCCTACGACATTTCCACCCGGTATGCAGTCCCTGACGATGTTCAGGCCATCCTCAAGGTCGCCTGCAACGATTGTCACAGCAACCATACCGTATATCCCTGGTACGCCGAGATACAGCCCGTCGCCTGGTGGATTGCCGACCACGTAGAAGAAGGCAAACACCACCTCGACTTCTCCTCCTTTACCCAGCTCCCCATCGCCGTCCAGAACCATAAGTTTGAGGAGGTGATCGAGGTTATCAAAGAAAACGAGATGCCCATGCAGGCCTACACCCTGATCCACCGCGATGCCGCCCTGGGCGATCTCCAGAAAAAAGCCCTCATGGAGTGGGCCCAGCAGATGATGGACACCCTGCGGGCCACCTATCCCGCTGACAGCCTCGTGATGAAGCGCCGCCGCTGAGAGCAGCCTGCACACTGAGCACTCCGCAGACAGCCTCGTGTGCCACCAGACACGAGGCTGTCTGGTAAGTACCACCCACAATCCTTGTCCATTTTCCGCAAAATGGCTATCTTCACCCCATGACCACCCTCACCCATATCGCCAACCCGCTCTACGACGTAGTCTTCCGGTACATGATGGAGGACAACCGGGTGGCGCGTCTGTTTTTGAGCGCCGTGCTGGGAGAGGAGGTGGAGGACCTGGTGTTTAGCCCCACGGAGTACAGCCGCAAGCTCGGGGGCGAGGCCGGTATCACGGTGACGCGGATGGACTTCAGCGCCCGTATCCGCCAGGCAGACGGTCAGTTGCGGCTGGTGCTGATCGAGCTTCAGAAGGCGAAGTACCATCACCAGTTGATGCGGTTCCGGAGTTATCTGGGCAAGCAATATCAGAACCCGCAGAACCTGGACCCGTCCGGGTCCCCCCTGCCGATCTATCCGGTGTATATCCTGGCGGAGTCCTTCACGACCGAGAAAGTACCGGTGATCCGGGTGAGCCGTGGG
>JANRLQ010000042.1:0-148402 GCA_033762375.1 Bacteroidia bacterium | reverse complement strand
CTGCAAGAAAAAGAAAGGCGCTCGAAACGTCCCAATCCAGCAATGCCGGAAATGAACGGGATCTTGTCCGAGCACCCGTCCCGTAAACATATAAAATGTTTACCATTCTTTTGGAATCTAACGGTATAACTCCGGGGTTGGTAGGGCGATCCGGCAGGCCGCCCCTACAGAAACCCCGAACTGCGCGGGTGACGCTGTCCGGGGCCTCTAAGATGAAGGGGATCTTTATTGCACAGATATCCGCTCCCAGCGGGTGGCTGTACCTGCCTGAACCTGAACGTAATACAGGCCCGAGGGCAGGTCGGCGGGCAAGGGCATCACGAAGGTCTGATCTCCTGCGGGCTGGGGACCGGAATGGAGTTGCCGGAGGAGGCGCCCCTGAAGGTCTGTCAGGCGAAGGGTGACGGTCGCCGGAGCGGGCAGGGTGAGCTGGATGTTGACCTGGGTGCGGGTGGGATTGGGATAAAGCCGCAGTCCGGTCATCAGGGTTTCGTCGCTGAGGCTTGTGAGGGCACCTCCACTAAACCGGGCCAGGGCGATATAGGGCAGGCCGTCGGAGTGGTTACCAGCGATGATAAGTTTGCCGTCGGGCTGGGATGCTACGCTGTAGGCCCACTCACCCAGACCACCAATGTTGAGGTGGGCATACCCTCCCGTCCCAAATCCGGTATCAAGGCTCCCGTCAGGCCGGAGGCAATACAGGGCCATGTCGGCATTACCGTTGGGGGCGGCGGCTCCTGCGACGAGGAGGTGGCCATTGGGCAGGAGGTGGAGGCCGTTGCCTTCCCGTGCATTACCAGCGGTGATGGAGACCTTGCCGTCTCCGTCAAAGGTCATATCCGGGCTGCCGGTAGCGGAGATACGCGCCAGCACAAACCCTGCCCCGGACCCGCCGCTGGAGCCTGCGGTCCCGCCAAATACAATTTTCCCGGCTCCGTCTATCAGGATCACGGGCCTGACGGGGAAATTGGTGAGGTTGGCGGTATAGATCCCCCCTGTCCCAAAACTGGTAACGACCTGGCCCTGGCTGGAGACTTTCAGGACACCAAACTGGACTGAGGCCGAGCCAAACGCATCGGCACAGTAAATGCTGCCATCGCTGCCGAGGGCAAGCCGGGGGGCACCGCCATTGGCCAGGGTCAGACGCCCGTTGGTGGCAAAGGTGCTGTCCAGGGTCCCGTTAGGTTTGAGCCGGGCCAGGGCAAAGTCAAAATTGCCGGTACCACACACGAGGATGTACCCATCGGGCTGAACGAGGAGGTCATAGGCTTCGTCGTATCCCCCCCAATCAAAAAGGGCCCAGCCATTGTCTCCAAAAGTCGGGTCAGGGGTGCCGGTGCTGTCCACGCGGAGTATGCCCCAGTCGCGGTCGGCCCGTACCACCCCGCCACAGAGGAGGATGTTGCCATCTGCCTGCCGGGCCAGGGCATATCCCTGGTCTGTATTGCCGTTGTAGTCAAAGGCGACCCATCCATTGTCAGAAAAGGTCGAATCCAGGCGACCGGCAGGGGTGTATTTGGCCAGCAGGTAATCATACGTGAACCCTGTACTGCCAGCTACCCACAGGCTGCCGTCCGTCCCGGTGATCAGACGCCCGTAGCTGTCCCGGGAAGGGGTAAACGTACTGCGGGTGTACCCATTTTGGCCAAAGGTAACATCCAACACGCCCGTCTGGGCTGTCAAAAGAGACCCTGTCAGGGTCAGCAGAAGGAATAAGTAAATTTTCATCAGGATAATGGAATTGCAAGTGAAGGATACTAACATGGGATGGGCCAGTATTGACCCGGAAACCCACCCCTTTGCCAACTAACCAGCTGAGATTCCCCTCCGAAAAGGGCAAACACATATACCTTAGTAAATCGTAAGTCGCATTACCTCCCGTCCCTGCGCCGTCTCCACGGCTACGAAGTACGACCCCGCAGCCAAGCCGGGTCTGCGCTGGAGAACCGTCTGGCCGACCTGAAGCTGCACCTGCTCGGTGACTAACCGGCGGCCCGCCAGGTCCAGGATATTCACCTGGGCCGTCTGCGCGATAGGGCTGTAGATATCGAGGGTAAAACTCCCGTTGTTGGGGTTAGGATACAGGGCGATGACGGGGCGCTCCGGCTCAGATACACTCAAGCCTCCCAAGACATGGGTGAAAGCATCAGCGACCAGGGGGGCAGATTCGATATTGCCGGCCGTGTCCACCGCCAGGGTGTAGAACTGGTACCGGTAGCCCCATTGGCCAGGGAAGATAAAGGCCGTGTCCAGGATGTAGTCAGCCCGGCGCTGAAAGGGACCTCCGTTCTCCGAGACCATCAGCGTATAGTACCAGATCCCGGAGCCGATATCACTGCCCTGCCAGTGCAGGGGAATGGAACGGGACAACTGGAGGGTATCCAGCGGGGCCATTTGGCTTTGCGGGGCGTCCACGTCTATCGTGTTGGTCCAGGTATTGGTGAGAATGGGTGCATTCGCATCAAAATAAATCGCGGCCCGGTTGCTGACGGTGGTGAAGGTCGGCAGATTGTCAGGACGGCGTATGGTGTACGAGACGCTGCCCCGGCCCTCGGGGTCATTGGTATTAGGGGGGAGAAACCCATCCAGCACGCCGGTCTGGGGTACCAGTGTGGCCGGGTCCAGGGACTCAAAGGTCCAGCGCAGGACATTACCTTCCAGGGCAGCCTCCACCTCCACAAGGCTGTTGACACGGGGGCGGAGGTCCACCCAGGCATTCCAGGCCTGGCGTCCCCGAGGGATGGCATACACACTATCTGCGATGCTGAAGTAGTTTAGTTCCAGTGAGTTCAGGTCATACACACTGGCATCCAGGGTGTCCCGTATCTCCACCAACTGGGCAGGGGCCGTGGCGGTATCCACGTTTTCAAACTCGACCAGATATGGCATAGGCCTGACCTCAGACACCCAGCGCTGGCTGCCAGCACCCTGAGGCCCCCCTTTTTGGTTGGGGTCTATGGCACCGAGGACATTGGCACCGCCCGGACCAGGCGGTTTGGGCTGTGGAAACTGCGGGATACAGTTCTGGAGAACGGTATTGATGTCGCTGACGAGGTTGGCATAGGAGAGGATGTCCTTCATGATGTCAAGCACCATTCCGCCGCCGCTGGCTACCAGCCCACACTCTACAATGGCATTAGCCAGGGTCAGGCTGTAGTTGGCAAACCACTGCGGGCTGGCAAAGTTTTCCGGATCGTACCCGGCATCAAACATGGGGCTGAGCAGGGCATCCAGGCCCCCGTAGATACAGCCAGCTATTGGAACCAGGCCCGCAACTTTGCCGATCAGCAGGTCATAACATTCGCCCACGGCATACTTCAGCGGAGAGCCATACCAGGGATCTGTCGCCCAGGCAGAAAAATACACCGGGCCCACTTTTTTGGCGATTACCTGCATGGTCAGGTAGGCCTGGGTGCCGGCAGGAATCCGGGGCACAATCATGACGTAGATATTGGCTCCAAATGCTGTCCCAAACACCGTATCCACCTGCACAAACTGCAACGCTGTATCAGCAGGACTGCCCATCCCAGGCTGCTGCGGCACCCACTTAAATCCTAACTGATGGACGATGATGGACGTATCAATCGCAACCCAGATCGGCACGCCCTCGGCATCAACCGAACCACTGTTGCCAAAATTAACAACCAGGTTATAGTACGTGGGTTTGTCAGCGCTGCGTGGCACCCGCATCGCAGGGGGAACCAGTATTTCTGCCCACACACCTGCTCTACCGCCTTCCAGCACTTCAAATCCCCCTGCAATGAACTGGGTATCAGCGGCCGAGATAATCAGGACATCCCGCATACCGGCGACCTGGTTGCGCAGGTTGAAGGTCGTTTTGGCCTGTACGCCTCCAAAAACGGCTGTCAGGCTGTCTATGCCCACGATGTCTGGCAAACCCGGTGCCCGTAGGATCACCCGGAGGCCGTCCCGAAACCCGCCACCGTAGATGGAGACCGTCACATCGCCGGTATTACCGCCCGACTGTGGTGAAATACCAGTCAATCCCGGCGAAAAATACCCGTCCGGAAATGAGTAGGAGGCATGGGAAAACGCGTCTTCCTGATCTATACGGGTGAAATTGCCGCCGACAAACAGCAGGCTGTCCACGGAGATCACGTCTTCAATAAATCCATTGGCCGAGATCAGCATACCCTTGACCAGCCCTGAGATCGGATCCATCCACGCAAATCCATTGACAAATGTACCCCCGATTTCCTGCATGGTGCCGGCGAGAAAAAGCTGATTATTAGCCTCATGGATGACCAGGACCCGGTTAGCATTGGTGCCGGAGTTAGGAGAAACAGGCGGTGCAAAGGGCAAGAGTTCCAGAGTTTTGAGGTCAAATGCGGCGATACGGTACCGGGTCTCTGAATTCACCTGTGCAAAAAAGCCCCCGATATACAGGCGTTCGGCCCCGACGGTGATTTCATAGATGGTACCAGGTGCGCCGGAGGCGGTCTGTACGACTGGTGCCCAGTCCAGTACCTGTCCATTGGCGTTGAGCGCAGCCAGTCGCTGCCGTGGCTGCCCGCCGATGGTCGTGAAGGAACCCGAGACAAAAAAGGCGGTATCGTGCCAGGCAATAGCATGGGGCTCCTGGTCAGGACTCGGATTAAAGGGCAATACCTGGCCATTTATGTCCACGGCCCCGAGGTACGATCGGGGCTGGCCTCCGATGCTGGAAAAATTGCCCCCGACAAATACTTGTTTCAGCTCCGGACTCCAGGCCAGCATATATACCGGCAGGTTGACATCTGCCTGCCAGGCATCTGGCTCGCCGGTATCCAGGCTGACCCGTGCGAGGTTTTGGCGGGACACCCCGTGGAGGGTGCTGAAGTATCCACCTACATAAGCCTGTTGCTGGCGCGGGTCCAGCGCAATGGACGTGATCTGGGAATTGATCCCCAGGTCCGGATTCCAGGGCAGCAGTTTGTCCTCGGACACCTTAACCGCAAAACCGCCGTTTCGCTTGCGGGAAACCAGATGGTCTATATTGCCCCCGATGGCTACGAGGTTCCCCAGACTGGCAAAGGTATGTACATAGTCGTCCGCTCCGGGATCAAAACTCAGGACCGCCCCGGTGTGGCGGTTGAGCAGGGCGGCATTTTCCCGGTGCTGGTGATTGACCGAGTCCAGGTAATGTCCGCCGACCCAGAGGTGATCACCTTCGGTGAGCAGGGCCATGACTTCGCCTTCTGTGTCCGCCAGGGGTGCCAGGACCTGTCCGGTCAGGCCGTCGGTCAGGGCGAGATTTTGGCGGGGCTCACCGCTGAGGGCACCAAACTGTCCCCCCACCCATACGGAGTCACCCGATACTGCCAGGGCATTTACCCTCGGTCCAAAAAAGATGCCCGGCAAATCTGGTGCCCAGTCTGTCAGGGTGCCTGTCGTGACATCCAGGCAGAAAAGGCGGTTGCGGGTATTGGCATCAAGTTTTTCAAACAATCCGCCTGCCACCAGCGTAGTACCCGCCCCGGCGAGGGTATATACGGCATTGTCCGGCTCGGGCTGCCAGGTCAGGGCCAGCCCGCCGGCTATGCCCAGGGCCGCAAGCCGGCTGCGGGATGCGCCGCCGATATTCAAAAATTCGCCTCCGGCAAAAACCGTATCACTTCTGATCAGCAGGGTGTTTATGGCATCATCTGCATTGGGATTCCAGGCGGCCAGGGAACCGTTGGATATATTCCACCGCGCCAGGCGGTTCCGGTTTTGCCCATCTGCGATCGTAAACGTCCCGCCCACAAAAAGGTCTCCCTGATAGACGGTGAGGGTATTAACGGCGTTGTTGAGTACCGGGGCAAAAGACTGGACTGCCAGGGTCGCCGGATTGAGGTCGTAGATACGGGAGCGGCTGATGGACTTGAGGACGTCAAAATTACCTCCGACAAAAAGCTGGCTTCCATTGACCGCCAGGCAGCTGACGGTACCGTTAGGCGAGGGCAGCCAGGTCGAGGGCAGGCCTGTGGCGGGGTTCAGCGCGACCAGCCGTACGTAAGACTGTCCGCCCACCTGTGTAAATATCCCGCCGACATACAGCGAACCACCGGTGAGCAGGAGGGTCTCGACGGTGTTGTTCATATTGGGGTTAAAAGGCTGGACTGCCCCTGTGCTGAGGTTTACCTCTGCGAGGCGGTTGCGGGTCTGGCCGCCGACCTGGGTGAAGCTGCCGCCCAGGTAGAGGCTGGTAGCCCCATTCAGCGCCAGGGTCGTTACAGCGCTGTTGACATCAGGATTCCAGGTTGAGGCGGTACCGGTGGCAGCGTCCAGGGCGGCCAGGCGGTTGCGGGTCTGACCGCCGATGGTGGTGAACAGGCCACCGGCATACACCGTGCTCCCGCTGACCAGGAGTACATTGACGGTGTTATTGGCATCAGGATTCCAGGCAAGTACGGCTCCGGTGGTTGCATTCAGGGCACCGATCCGGTTGCGGGGCTGGCCACCGAGGGTGAAAAAGCTGCCACCAGCATATACCGTGGTGCCGCTGACCTGAAGGGAATTGACCTGCCCGTCGGCATCAGGATTCCAGGTGAGCAGGGTCTTGGTAGTCAGGTCAATAGCTGCTAACCGGTTGCGGGTCTGACCGTCTATGGTCGTAAACAATCCACCGATATACAGGGTATTGCCGCTGCGGGCCAGGGTACTGACGGCATTATTAATCGAAAAAGAAAAAGCCAGGTCCAGGGTCGTATCTGAAGCAATATGCGCCAGGCGCTGGATTGTATTTCCATTCACCAGGGTAAAAGCGCCAGCTACATACCAGCCACCCGACCCGTCAGGGACAGCAGCCTGTACTTCCAGGTTAAAATCCGGAAATTTAGACGGGGGAATATCAGCAGCAGCCGTGAGCAGGGTGGCTTTGACTGCCGGATACCCTACATCGCCGTTGAAGTTCCCGCCCGCATACAGATGTCCGCCGCTGGTACTCGTTTGCTGGATGGTCAGGACCTCCCCAGCGTCAGGCACCGGCACCCGCAGGGCTGCGGCAGTGGTACGGTTCAGGACAGCAAACCGGGGGTGCAGTTTCCCGCCCACGCGTACGAAGGTGCCGCCGATGTACAACTGATTATTAAACGAAGAAATGACACTCACCTTGCCGTTCGGATCAGGCTGCCAGGCCAGGAGGGTATTGGCGCTGGTTTTGATAGCGGCCAGGTTGGCGCGGGATTGCCCCATGATCGTGGAGAAGGTGCCCCCGGCATACAGGGTATCCCCCCGCAGATGGAGTGCATAGATGGTGCCGGAAGGCAGGGGATTAAATGCCGGATCCAGGGAACCATTGGACAGGATATGCACCAGTCGTCCGGAGGTCTGCCCGTTTACAAACGTAAAGGCACCACCGGCATACCACCCGCCGGCACCGTCGGAGATAAGGCTGTGGACCGCCCCCCCAAACCGGGGGAAACTGAAACTGGGTGTTTCCTGGGCCCCCGTCAGCAAGGCCCCCCCGCCCGTAAAGTAGCCGGTGCTGCCGAGAAAGGTACCACCACCATACAGCCTGGTTCCACTGAGTGCCAGTGCATTAACCTGTCCGGTGCCGGGCGTCAGGGACTGCTGCAGCACGCCCGTCGCGAGGGAAAACTTCGCAAAAGCCGGCTGATTGATGCCCTGAATCAGGTCAAAGGCCCCGCCTACGTACAGGTCTGTCGTGGTATGCGCCAGCGAATACACATAGTCGTTGGGGTTGGGTGCCCAGGTATCCAGGACCGGCGCAGGATTGGATACATTGAGCCGGGCCAGGTACGTGCGGGATTGCCCTGCTATCTGATTAAACTTCCCTCCTACGTACAGATAGTTACCTATCCGGGCCAGGGATCGTACTTCTCCGTTGGGAGCCGGATTAAAAACCGGACTGACGACTCCATTGGAGAAAATGTGGGCAAGGTTGGTACGGGGCAGGGTGTCCACCATCGAAAAAAGCCCTCCGATGTACCACCCTCCAACTCCATCAGGTTCAATGGCCCATACTTCGCCCGACGTGATCGGAAACTGGAGCTGTGGTACGGTATCCGCCAGCCAGCCAGCGCCACCTGTACGGTACCCTACCCGGGTAAAAAAACCGACTGAATACAAGGTATCCCCCAGTGCTGCATAGTCGTACACAGATCCATTAGGGGTGCGCCCGCGTGGGTTGGGCGCTTGTGCCAGCATGAATACTGGCAACAACAAACAGCCTGTCAAGGCCAGAAGCCACTTCTTCATAAGCAGAGGAGTTGAGATGGGTTATCAGGCACCAAAATGTACAGCAACATCCCTTTAATTTCAATATCACACATCACCCCGGAGGGTGAATTTTCACCCGCAAAAGTACTACCTTGTGACATGAAGTATATTGCTGCTTACTTCCTGCTTAGCCTCAGCCTGCTCAGCGCTTGTTTGCCCCCCAGCCAGGACGAGGTACGCCACTTACCGGCACCGGATACGGCCCTTGCAGCAACCTTGGGTATAAGGGAGCAGGGCGAGATTGTCTATCAATGGTATGAAACCTATGGTTTCACAGATGTGGTACAACACCTGATCCTCGTCCTAAAACCTGCCTCCGCACCCGACCTGTCCAATACCCTGCCCATCTCACCGCAGGTATTAGAGCGGTTTTCCATGCTTAATAGCCAAAAGTACCAGAATGCCGCTGTATTGGACGGGTCTGCTGAAAAACACCTCCAGGCCGACATCCGCCTGAGTGCCCGCGAATATGGCACAGATACGACCCTGGTCCTTTCCCTCCGGAAAGGCCGGTATGCATTCACCCGGTCCGACAGTACCGAAACCCTGCGCCTCTATGACCCGGCCAGCGGATGGCTGTTTGTGGAGGTTTGTAAGGGGGATTATTAGTGCTGATACCTTATTTTTCATATCCGCCGGATATTTCCCTATCTTCACCCCATGACACGCGATTTTTGGAACGAACGCTATGGCCAGCCTGCATATGTGTATGGCACGGAGCCTAATGTTTTTTTTCGGGATACCTTGTTACAGCTCAGGCTGGTAGGTGACATCCTGTTGCCTGCGGAGGGCGAGGGACGCAATGCGGTTTTTGCGGCGCAGCAGGGCCTGCGGGTGACGGCCTTTGACCAGAGTGAAGCGGGCCGTGACAAGGCCCTGAAGCTGGCGGCCAGCCGGGGCGTCTCGCTGACGTATCTCACCGGTACCCCAGATGAACTGGCGTTAGACGGGCAACAGTTTGACGTGATCGGACTGATCTATGCCCACTTCCCGGCTGATGTCCGGGCCCGCTACCACCGCTGGCTGGTCCCGATGCTGCGACCCGGGGGCGTACTGATCCTGGAGGCCTTTCGCAAGGAACATGTCACCTACCGCGCCGCCAATCCCGGTGTCGGTGGTCCCGGTGAGGCTTCTATGCTTTTTTCGGCAGATGAGTTACGGGCTGAGTTTGCGGGGCTGGACATCATAGACCTGCAAGAAACGGTCGTGACCCTGAATGAAGGGGATTTTCACCGGGGAGAAGGGGCCGTCATCCGGCTCATCGCCCGGCAACCCCTGGCCTGAGCAGACCCACACAATCCCTCAGGCACCCTCCCGCTCCGCGATCAACTGTCGCCCCAGGGCCTGGTCGGCGTCCATGGCAGCGATCAGCTCCGGGAGCGACCCAAATTTTTTCTCGCCCCGGAGGTAGTGCAAAAACTCTACCCGCACCCGCTGGCCGTAGAGGTCCCCGGCAAAATCCAGGATATACACCTCATGTGAGCGCTCAAACTCGCCCATCGTAGGTTTTTTGCCGATATTCATCAGGCCATACCAGCGTCCCGCTCCGATCAATACCCGGACCAGATAAACCCCATCGAGGGGAATCAGCTTGAGCGGGTCCTCCGGTGCCAGGTTGGCGGTAGGATACCCGAGGAGACGGCCTTGTTTTTCGCCATGGACGACAGTCCCGGTAAATCCGTAATCATACCCCAGATAACGGCTGGCCGTAGGCACATCACCGGTCTGGAGGGCCCGGCGGACTTTGGTGCTGCTGATATTATCTCCCTCCAGGGCTTGAGGGCCGACAGCCTCTACCGTGTATCCATAGGCAGGCGCGTACTGCTCCAGTTCTTCGATCCCGCCCGTGCGGTTTTTGCCGAAATGATGGTCGTAGCCGATGACAATGTGCCGGATGCCGAGCTGTCCTGCCAGCAGGTCGCAGATAAATGCCTGTGAAGTCACCCGTGAGAACTCCCGCGTGAAGGGGATCAGCAGGAGTTTGTCGAGGCCAGAAGCGGCCAATCGTTCAATTTTTTCATCCAGGGTGTGCAGGAGCCGGAGTGGGTTGTTCTCAGGAAAAAGTACCAGCCGGGGATGTGGCTCAAAGCTGATCAGCAGGGTCTCGCCTCCGTGTGCAGCCGCATGTGCCTGCATACGCCCGAATATCGCCTGATGCCCCAGATGTACCCCGTCAAAGGTGCCAATGGTGGCAACGGTGTAGGTACCGCGACGGTATGCTTCCGGTGAACGAAATACCTCCATAGCCAGACTCCGATTTTGCGCTGCAAGTTACGATTCCCCACCCAACGCGCAAGCTGCGACAGGCTTATCCCTTGATATTTGCGGCAAAACCCACCCGTACCTGTCAAATCTGGTGTCTCCCAGCCATATCTGACAGGGAGACACCAGCAGTACTGCCACAAAAGTATCAACTGTATCAGCGGAGGCGGCGCTCTCCTTTGATAAGCTCTGCCATCCGGCGGGCTTCCTCTGCCAGGATGGGCAGGAGCCGGTCAGCGGGCAAAAACAGGCGTTCCTCGGTCCGGCTCAGCCGCGTATCACGTGAAGGGAGTAACCACAAGGTCTCCTGTACCCGGATGCCAATGAAGGTTGCACCAATACCGGGTACGCTGTAGAAGGTAGCAGTTTCGGGCGAAACCTTGACAGAATCCCCAAACTGAATACGCGCCTGTTCACGGGCTTTTTCCAGCATTTCGGCATAACCTGCTTCTCCTACACCTGCCAGGTGATACTCATTGGTGCGGCCGGATATACGGACAGCACTCCGGTAGGTGTCTGATATCGCCAGCGGGAATATCTGCTCAGACGACGGGGACGCCAGTTTTTCCAGGCGATCTCCGGTCTGGGCACTGGTCAGTTTTTCAAATCCGATCTCATATACTGCAGCAGGTGATGTCAGGGCGGCAGTCCGGGCCTGATCAGGCGTATCAAACCCAAAAGAGGCTGCATTCTCTGCCGTAATCAACAGGCTCAAGGCCTCCAGACCTGCCTGCGCAGTTGCCTCCGGGGTAGGAAATACATTGGTGTTCATGTATTTTTCGGGCTGAATAAACGGGTTATTTTCAGAGCTGACCCACTTGCAGGCACTCAGACCTGTGGCTGACAGCAATATGGCGAGGATCAAAAGCTGATTTTTCATGATTAGGGTAGGTAAAAAGGTCAAGATGCACGATAAAATCCAAACTGCGAGACCCAGTGGTCAGTAGTGCCAGAGTTACTATACTCCTCATAGGTGATCACGCGGTCCTGTCCCGTACAAGGCGCCCAGGGATCTTTGATGAAGACAAACTTCTGCCCCCCGGCCTCAGCGTACCCATAGATCACTACTACATGGCCTACCCCACCTGATTTAGGGCCATATGCGTAGGATATCGGCTTCTGACCACAGCCTATCGCACGCTTGAGCCGTCCCCATGAGAGGGGTGCCACACTGTCCTGGAAGGTAAAACCCAGTTCACCAAACATAGTCCATCCGGGGCTGTTGCAGTCAGCGTTTTTAGGGCATCCGTCCTGCTCTTCTGCGGTGCAGCAGGTGGTCATACCAAACCGTGTATTGGCAAGGTCACACTGGTTGGTAGGGGTGCCCAGAAAATCAGCAATCATCTCTGTCGTGGCCGCCCAGCACCAGTTGTTGGTCTCTTGCGGTCGCAGGTTTACAGCAGTGGAGCCTACCAGAGCGGGCTCACAGCAGGCACCGAGCAGCAGGGTGATCCCTGCCAGCATCGTCCATTCAAAACGTTTCATGTCAATTAAAGGGTTAGTGTTTACGGAAGGCTTCTAATGAAGATCAGCCTCATCTTGGAGGATAGACGCGGTGTGTATCAGCAATACATGCGGTGAGAATAAAATAATCGCCCTAACCCTTATCTGATTATTGCTATTGACTGCTTGATATCCGGCTGAAGTCCTGCCAACCTTGTTTATATTACCCCAAAAGATATTTACAGGTCTTTTATGCAGACAGGCTGCCCAGGAAATGTGATCCGGGATCAGCTGTTTTTGATCATCTCCTCAAACCCCGCAAGGGTCCAGGCATCCTGTACATGGTGATCACCTATATGGGTGCGGCGGAGGTCACGCAGATACGCCCCTACCCCCAGGGCTTGCCCGATATCATGTGCCAGGGATCGGATATAGGTGCCCTTGCTGCATACAATCTCCAGGGCATACTCGCCGGGCGCCAGGTCGAGGGGCATCAGTTCCAGGGAATAAATAGTGACCGGGCGGGGCTTGAGTTCCAGTGCCTCGCCTTTGCGGGCAGACTCATACGCACGTTTGCCATTAACCTTGATCGCCGAAAAAACCGGTGGCACCTGGCTGATCTCCCCCCGAAACGCCCCCAGAGCGGCCCCTACCTGCTCAGCCGTGATCCCGGATGCATCCATAAGGGCTTCTTCCGGCATCTCTGCATCATACGAAGCGGTCACGGCACCCAGTTTCAGCACCGCTTCATAGGTTTTGGGCTGGCCCTGGATAGACTCAATCCGCTTGGTATGCGCCCCCGTACAGATGATCAGCAGGCCGGTAGCCAGGGGGTCAAGGGTACCCGCGTGGCCCGTTTTTTTCTCTCGGGTCAGGTTGCGCACCTTCCGCACCAGGTCAAAAGAGGTCCACTGGCGGGGTTTGTCGAATAACAACGTCTGACCGGCTCGAAAATCCACGACAGGGAGTTGATAAGGAGGATATTATACTATGGCTGCTCTGGCGCCTGAGCTGCTGCTTGCGGGTCGTGTTTTACGTAGGAGTGCAGCCAGATCGTACGCGACAGCCGGAATATAAACGGCACCAGCAGCGGCAACGTCACCAGCATAAAAATCATGTACTGCGTATAGTCAACATGAAACACCCCGTACAACAACAAAAAAGTAGGGATGATCCAGGCAATATTCAGCGCATAACTCACATAAGAAGCCCCAAAATAAAAACCAGGCTCAATAATAAAGTCTTGTTTGCACACCGGACAGGCTGTGTGCATCTTCTGCATATCCCGGAGCGCATAGGGATTGGGGTTGAGAAACAACCGGCTCTGACGGCACCGGGGGCATCGCATGCCGAGAATACTTGCCAGCAAACTACGAGACTGGGCCATATGGTACAAAATTCCAGGTAATAAAACAGCGTGCGAAAGTACACACTACCCCTGAAGCTCCCGGCTACAAAAGTAACATTCCTTTTGGGTTTTTACGGCCATCGGTGAAAATAGCCGCCTTTCTTACGGACGCAATTTTTTTTTGAAATAATGTATGCATGCATAACAAATTCTCTTATATTGCGTTCAAATAGTATGCATGCATACTATTTATTTAAACAGACCTGCCTGCTAATTCGCTGAAAACCAACATACTGACCGATATGAACACTTCACTCAAACCCCAGGCTCTCAAAGGCGCCGAGTTTTTGGTACAGGACACCCAGCCCCTCGACGTGTTTATCCCCGAGGAGTTTTCTGAAGAGCAGCAAATGATGGCCCAGGCGTGCCGGGATTTTATCGAAAAAGAAATCAACCCCGTCACGGAGCGTATTGAGTCCCTGGAGCCAGGTCTTATTGCAGAGTTGCTGACCAAAGCTGGCGAACTGGGGCTGCTGGGTGTCACGGCTCCCGAGGAGTACGGTGGCCTGGGCATGAGTTTTAATACGTCCATGCTGATGGCCGACATTATCGGGGCCACAGGGTCGTTTTCTACAGCCTTTGGCGCCCATACCGGCATCGGTACCCTGCCGATCCAGTACTATGGCAACGATACCCAGAAAGAACGGTACCTCACCCGCCTCGCCACCGGCGAGTGGAAGGCTTGTTATTGCCTCACCGAGCCGGATGCCGGCTCTGACGCCAATTCCGGCAAAACCCGCGCCCGCCTCAATGAAGCCGGTACACACTACCTGATCACAGGCCAGAAAATGTGGATCTCCAATGCGGGATTTGCTGACGTGATGATCGTATTTGCCAAAATTGACGACGACAAAAACCTCACCGCGTTTATCGTCGAAAAAGACTTCGGTGGAATCACCCTGGGCGAAGAAGAGAAAAAACTCGGGATCAAGGGTTCCTCTACCCGGCAGGTGTTTTTTAACGATACCCCTGTTCCGGTCGAAAACATGCTCTCCGACCGTGGCAATGGATTCAAAATTGCCGTCAACATCCTCAACATCGGCCGGATCAAACTGGGTGCCGGGGTCATCGGCGGGGCCAAGGAGGTCATTACCCAGGCCGTACAATATGCCAGTGAGCGGCGACAGTTTGGACAGCCCATCGCCCGGTTTGGTGCGATCCAGCACAAGCTGGCTGAGATGGCCATCCGTACCTATGTCACCGAGTCTGCCGCCTACCGCGCCGGTCAGAACATTGAGGACAATATCAACCGCCTCGTGGCCGAAGGACTCTCCAAGGAGCAGGCGATCCTCAAAGGGGTGGAACAATTTGCCGTAGAATGTGCCATTATGAAGGTACACGGCTCCGAAATCCTCGACTACGTCGTGGATGAAGGGGTACAGGTGTACGGGGGAATGGGTTTCTCAGCAGACGCTCCCATGGAGCGCGCCTACCGTGACGCCCGCATTACCCGCATCTACGAAGGCACCAACGAAATCAACCGCATGCTGCTGGTCGGTATGATCTTCAAGCGGGCCATGTCCGGCCAGCTCGACCTCTTCGGGCCCGCGATGGCCGTAGCCAAAGAACTCATGGCCCCCCCGGCTGAAACACCGGCAGAAGAGGGTCTTTTTGCTGCCGAGCACCTGGCCGTCCGCAACCTCAAAAAAGCCATTCTCATGGTCGCCGGCAAGGCTGCCCAGGACCTCGGCGCCAAACTCAACGATGAGCAGGAACTCCTCATGCTCCTCGCCGATATGATCATCGAGACCTATGCTGCCGAGTCTGTCCTGCTCCGTGCCCACAAGCTGGCCCTGACCCAGGGAGAGGCTGCCGCACACCTGCCCGGCCAGATCGCGCAGGTATATCTCTACGAGGCCGCCGACAAGGTGTATCTCGCTGGTAAAGAAGCCATTGCCGCCTTTGCCAAACCCGACAGCGTACGTGGTCTGATGAGTGGCCTCAAGCGATTTGCCCAGCCTCCGGTCGTCAACACGACAGCCCTCCGCCGCGAAATCGCCGCCGCTCTCCTCGACAAAAACGCCTACGCATTCTGACGTCTCTTGGCAGTCGTATGTATATCATGCAGCCTTTTGCCCTCGGCAAAAGGCTGTTTTTTTTTTACCGATACGCACCTCCCTTCACAAAAATGCCGGAGGCCTTCAGTGGCGCTCCGGCACAGGTGGACAAGGTTCTCTGCGAAGTATGATAGATGGTTGTGTTGCAGGGCGAGATAATGACGCGTCGGCACACAACCCTACACGCGTACTGCCCAAAAAAAATACCCGGCCGCTACGGGCCGGGCATAAGAGATGTCTTTTCAGCAACCAGGTTATTTTTTCAGGGTCTTGACATACGCCATGACAGCGGTGATCTCATCAGGCGTATATATGCTGCCGTAGGCAGGCATGGCATTTTTGCCATTGATCAGCAGGGTGCGGATTTGCTCATCCGTGAGTTGGGTGATCTGGAGATTTTTGGCGCCGGAGCCTCCGAGCGCACCATCTTCTCCATGGCAGACGATACAATTGCGTACATAGAGTGCCTTGCCATGTGCGACCGCCAGGTATTCGGGGGCAGCAGGATCCGTCACAACTTCTGTGGCAATGGGCGCAGCAGACACCCCTGTTTTATCCATTTCTGCCAGGCCATACGCAGCCACGATCAGGAGGACAGAGAGTGTCGCCAGGATTTTATTGTAATTTCTGAATCCGATGACAGCCACCGGAATACTCGCGAGTACAAGCACAATCTTGATAATCAGCATCGTACTGATCTGAGCCGTCTGAGTCAGAAGCCCGATACCCGTCAGCAGGAACAAGGCACTGATCACCATCTCCGGGATACGGAACCGCCCGGTAACTGACTTCAGGGCTTCTGTACGCCCGATCAGCAGCAGGATCAGTTTGACCACATAGAGGAGCAAAAACAGGATGACAACGAGGCGGTGGGTATGCAACAATCCGGTGTACATAGGGCAATGGCTTGAAGAATCCGGGGGAAATGAATCGTGACAAATATACACGGGAATCCGGTATATCCACAACCGGGATGTGTCACGCTGGCGGGGCCTGATGTGTCGTACCGGGACATATCTGAAAAACCATGCAACTCATTTCACTGCAAGATAACCGCCAGCCTGCCGCAGGTGTTGCCCCGGAGCGTAACACAGCCGATCTGGCTCTGCTGGATGCCTATTCGCAGGCCGTGATCCAGGCATCCGGTGCCGTCAGCCCGGCCGTCGTCAGCATCAGCATCGAGGCCCGGACAGGCGGGCCGCGGGCTTCCCGTGGCGGCAACGGCTCGGGTTTTATCCTGACCCCGGACGGATTTATTGTCACCAACAGCCACGTTGTGAGCCAGGCCCACCGCATCCGGGTCACCCTGCCTGATGGGAGCGGCTGGAGTGCCGACCTGGTCGGAGACGACCCCAATACCGACCTGGCCGTGATCCGGATCAGCGGGAGCGGATTTCCGGTCGCTGCCTTTGGGACGGCTCACGACCTCCGGGTGGGGCAGTTGGCGATTGCTATCGGCAATCCGTATGGATTTGCCTACAGCGTGACCGCCGGGGTCGTCAGCGCCCTGGGCCGTTCACTGCGGGCACAGACCGGGCGGCTGATAGACGACGTGATCCAGACCGATGCCGCCCTCAATCCCGGCAACTCCGGAGGTCCCCTTGTCAACAGCCAGGGGCAGGTGATCGGGGTCAATACAGCCATGATCCTGCCTGCCCAAGGCATCTGTTTTGCCATCTCTGCCGACACCGCGACCTACGTCGTCAGCCGCCTGATCACCGACGGGCGGATCCGGCGGGCCTGGCTGGGGATTTCCGGACAAAATATCCACCTGCCGGAGCGCACCGTACGCCTCCTGCAACTGGAGGCAGCAGGCGGCATCCTCGTGCGGGGTATCGAATCCGCAGGACCCGCGATCAAGGCCCACATGCGGGAAGGAGATGTCCTGATCCGGTTTGACGGCAGCCCCCTGGCAGGCATAGATGCCCTCCACCGGCTCCTCACCCCGGAGCGGATCGGCGTACCAGTTACCGTCGAGATCATACGCGATGGGAAACCGACCCGGATCCAGCTGGTGCCGGAGGAGATGGCGGATTGAGTACCGTCAGCTTGCCGGCATCTACCGGACATCCTCCCCCACAAAAAAAGCCGCCTGCTTTCGCAGACGGCCAACACAAAGAACGAATAACGTCCAAGATGGTATTTTCACGACCCTTTCATCCCGTTGTCAGGGCATGATCACGACCCGCTGCTCGGCTGTATGATCTCCACTGAGGCGGAGGAGATACACTCCAGGAGCTATGTCAGCGATATCCAGGCTGGTGGTGATCTCATCCGCACCGGCCGTGTGCAGGTGCAGGACCCGTCCGTCCAGGCTCAGGAGAGCCACCCTGACGGGTGAGCGGCTTTCGCCCCAGCGCAGGTGCAGGGTCTGGGCAGCCGGATTGGGCCAGACCTCAAATCCTGCGAGCGCCTGCCGTACACCCTGTACCTCTACGGCTGGCGAGTACGAAAACGATCCGTCGCGGTTGACCTGCCGCAGGCGATAACTCACGACGTCTGCTGTGGGGGCCTCGGCATCCAGAAATGTGTATTCTGTCACCGCTTCTGTATCACCCTGGCTTTTTACCTGACCAGCAGCCTCGTAGCGACGGCCCGTGCGGCGCTCGATCACAAAGTGATCATTGCCACTCTCGCGCAGGGTCATCCAGCGGAGCTGTACGCCCTTGTCTCCGGCCTGGGCCGTAAGGTCCAGTATCTCTGTCGGCAGAACCTGGTCTACGGTGATGGAGATATTGGCCTGGTTGCAGCAACCCCAGGAGTGGCAGGCTTCATAGACAAAATTCACACTGCCCGTAAATCCCGGTGCCGGCGTAAAGTGTACCATGCCCAGGCTGTCCACGGTGGCAGTGCCTTCTGACGGATCGGGATGGGTGAGCAGCGTCACCGAAGAGGTGACAAGTGCCGCGCCGGCTTCGTTGGGGTCGTCATTGGCGAGGACATCGAGGACGGCCGTGCCGTTGATGCCAAGGGCCAGGAGCTGGTCATTGGTCAGGACGGGCTGATTACCAGCACTGCCGATCTCCCGAAACTCCAGATCGTCTATCGCCAGGTCATTGCCGATCCCCCCAAATTTTCCATTCTGAATCTTCAACTCCAGCACCGTCACACCAGCAGGCACCGTGTAGGTAAATCCATAATACTGCCAGTTGCCGTTGACAGGGAGCAGGGGCGAAACCCCGATCAGGGTCGAGTTCACCACGTAGCGAAAGTTTGGCCGTGATACATTGACGCCAACATTGAGGTTGCGGTACCAGGCCCCGAAACAATAAGTCACGCCCGGTGTAACGTTCACCTGGGTGGACAGGATATTCATAAAATTAGCAGAACCATTGGGGTTTTCTTCCGGAAAATCCACAATCAGCATATGCCCCAGGCTGTCACCGTAGGTGTGATCCTGGCCGATCCAGTTAAAATAACACACATTGGGGTCCTGCTGGATCGAAAGCCGTCCCCACAGGTCTTGTGCCGCAGAAGGTGGGCAGAGGCTCACCCCAAACTCCGTCGTAAAGTTGGGAATCGGCTCGCTGGGATTGGTCACCGGATTTTCAAAGTGGCCATTGACGATCAGATTGGGACCTTTACACGTATTGGGGCTACAGGTATTCTGTGCGAGGGTATCCTGAGTGATCCATACCCCCGCCATCAGCAGCATGGCCACCCGGCGTGTCAGCCGCCGGTCCGCATCATACATCCAGAGCAAGGTATCTACAAGATTGGAAAGAGGGTTCATCCGCGTCATAATTTGCGTGTCCCGAAATCGCGTTATCTATTGACTAAGGGTCGTGTCAGATTAGGGGGCAAAAGACATACCATTGGACTGGGACAAAAGATGATACTTTGCGCGATGGAATTTTTTTTCGCTTCGAATCAATATGATTTTTTTATACAACCTATTGACTATCAAATTATTAAATATAAAATAGTTTACCGCTTTTACCATACCTGTCCCGAATGCAGATACAGACACCAGGCAACAGCCGCCGCAAGGGTGTGATATTGCTATGTAAGAAAATCCCTCAAAAGTGTTCCTTTTTTACCCAACAACAAAAGCCGCCCGTTGATGGGCGGCTTTCCAACTCAAACACAAGACTGGCGCTCAGTCCATTTTAATATCAAGACTGGTTTTGCCTTCCAGTTGGATACCAGCCTCCCGCAGGATGCGGATGTATTTTTCGCGGTCGGGGCCTTCGATTTTTTTTCCATTGATTTCCAGGCGTTCTCCTTTGTACTGGATGGAAATATGGTCATCCGGATCCTCGATCAAGCCATCCTCCAGCAGGGCATCTGTCAGGTGATTTTCCAGCCTGCGGGCATCATCACGCCGCATATACATCTCAGCCCTTGCCATTTCTTCAGCATGGCGACGCATGTCTTCAGCGTGACGACGCATATCCTCTGTGTGGCGGCGCATGTCTTCGTTGCGTTCCTGCTCAGCGCGGCGCAGCTCCTCGATGCGATATTGCTGCTCGCGTACACGCGTTTCGACTTGGTGCCGCATTTCTTCCTGCTGCTGACGCATTTGTCCGGCACGCTCGCGCATCTCTTCTGCACGCTGGCGGTGCAGGTCCCGGTCCTCGTCAATCCGGTATTCCAGGTGGAGTTCAGGAACTTCGACATCCCACTCAAACTGGAAGTTTTTTTCGAAATTTTGTACGAATGAGCTGTCATTCCAGGACTCAGCGAATGACTCACCCCAGGCTTCCATGGCTTGGCCATAGGCTTCCCATTGTTTTTCGTAGGCTTCAGCCCAGGCTTCCTGGCTTTTTTCCCATGCGCGCATCTGGTCTTCATAGGCCTTCGTGCTGAGTGAGTCGCCTGACTTAAACCAAAATACGGGAGGGGCGGGAGGTGCCGGGAGCGCCGGTGGGGCCGGGGGTGCTGGCATGCCTGGCATCGGTGGCATGGGTGGCATCGGCGGTACGGGAGGTGCAGGGGCCACGGGTGCCGGTGGAGGCGGAGGAGGGGTATCCTGGACGGTATATAACCAGGAAATAACCATTTCCTTCAGCGCCTGAACCGGGCTGAGGGTCCGGGCAGGGTCCGCAGCAGGTGTGTTATCGGCAGGCTCAGCGGCATCCGAAGATGTCTGTGGCATGCGCAGCGGTGCCCGGTCGGCTACTGTAGCAGACATACGGGCCGCAACAGCTGCCTGTACGGCAGGCGCCTCAGGTGCCATCCAGGCGGCGCCGACCAGGGCTGCGACGAGCAGGCCGGCGAGGAGGGGTTTGCGGGGAGATTCCATGACAACCATTTCTGGGGTTAATAATCGTTTGATCCGGTACAGAAGGTGATGTTTCCGTCCCAGGAGGCCCGGCGCAAGCTGAGGTGAAGTCTGCCGGAGTTGTTCCAGGCTGGCCAATGCCCGGGCATATCCCAGCGGATTGCCACAAACGGCTACGGCCACATCATCACAACACTGCTCGCGCTCATCCCGTATCCGGGCTGAAAGCCACCATACTGCCGGGTGATAAAAAAACAAGGTTTCTACAAGGGTCAGCAGGAGATTGATCAGGTAATCATGCCGGGAGATATGCGCCAGTTCATGCGCCAGGATCGCCTCGACCTGCGCCGGTGTCAGTCCGGCCAGCATCCCGACCGGAATCAGGACGACCGGCCTGAAATGCCCCATGACCATCGGTGCCTGGATACGCATTGTCTCCAGGATCAGCAGCGTCTGGCGTATGCCCATCCGGCGGGCCAGGCGGTTCAGCAGGTTCTGGGCTTCATAGCCCATCACCCGGCTGTGGCGGTATCGGGTCTCCTGAAGCCACCAAAGCCCGCCTGCCCAGCGCACGGAGAGCGCCCCTACCCCGATCAGCCACGCCAATGAGAGCCAGGGGATCCCCTGTCGCGCCATCGCCTGTAGCTGTTGCTGCACGGTAGCCTGCCTGGAAACACTGGCAGCGCGCGTCCGCCCTGCATATGCTCCGGAGGTATCCGTGAGTCGCAGCACCACCTGGCGATCGGCTGCGGCATACTCCCGGACATAGGTCACCCCAAATCCTGCCAATAACAACCCCAATCCACCTACTGCCAGCCAGTACCGCAGACGCGGATTGTCTCGGCGGATCTGCCAGAAGGCCAGTCCCAGCAGGACGGCTACAGCAGCGCCCTGCCAGAGGGAATGCAGCAGGCTCCAGCCCAGGGCCTCGGCAGCTGCGGTGTGCATCAGTGCTCCGGAGAGATTCATGGCGTATCGGTATCAGGGGTTTCCAACGAATCCAGAAAACGACGTATCTCTTCCAACTCAGCAGGGCTGGTCTTGTGACTGCCCAGGGCCTGCATCACCAGGTTCATCGCCGAACCCTGAAATGCACTGTCCAGCAAACGGTCCAACAACTGCTGCTGGGTATCAGCCTGGCTCACCTGCGCATGGTATACATGGGTCTTGTCGCGGGTATCCCGGTACAACAGCCCCTTCTCTGCCATGATCTGCATGAGTTTGAGGGTGGTGGTGTATCCGATTTCCCGCTGCTGACTCATCTGGTCATTGACAAACCGGACGGTCGAGGGACCGTGTCGCCATAACACCTGCAGGATTTCCAGCTCTGCGTCTGTGGGTTTCAGGGAGGGTGAATTCATAGGAATTAATTACTACGAAGCGCTTCGTAAATGCAAGTATATACGAACGATTTCGTATATGCAAATCATCTACGAAATAATTCGTAAAAAGTTTTTCAGGCACCGCCTGCCAGGTGCCGTGTACTGGGCTACGGCCTCTTATAATGCCTAAAACCCGGCAAAAGCCGGGTTTTGATCGTCCATTTTATACCGATAGAGGGTTACTTTCCTGCGGAGACCAGGTCCGGCAGCGGCGGTACAGTTTTCAGATAGGCATATACAGCATGTACCTCTGTATCAGACAGTATCGTGTGCGGTATCATCGGGTAACGGGTGAGTTCTCCATTCTTTTTTTTGCCGTACTTGAGTGCGTCCAGAAAACCCGCTGCATCGTATCCTCCTGGCAGGCCCTGGGCATCCGGGGTGAGATTGGAGGAAGGCACGACCTCCCCGCTGAGGTTCAGCATGGGATTGCCACCGCCATAAAAGTGGAAAGAAAGTGACGGCTGGAGAGAATTCTGACGGGCAAAATCTGCAGAGTGGCAGGCCCAGCAAGCATATACGCCATCAGCCACATATCTGCCGAACGCCACTGTCTCCTGGGTATCCGGTACCTGTATGGGGGCAGCAGGCATAGGGAGGGGCTTGATCGCAACGTTAGTCAGAAATTTAGTAAAAAAAGAAGGTTTGGAAGGAGGCGCTTCCTCCTGTGTCGCTTGTACTTCCGGACGATCGGAGCGCAGCCAGGCGATCAGGCTCTCAATGTCGTACTCCGCCATGAGGGGGTACTTAGGCATATAGGTCGGCGCAAAGGTTCCGTCCGGGCGCACCCCTGTCCGCAGGAAGGCATACAACTCTCCGTCGGTCCAGTTTCCGATACCATACACAGGGTCATGGGTGAGGTTCATGGAGTAAATTTCCCCGAAAGAAGCTGGCAGGTCTTCTACCCGCTTGCCGGTGAGCCGGCCCGATGCGCCGCTATGGCACTGGATACACATCATGGAGGCTATGGTATACCCCCTTTCGACCCGCTCAGGTGTGACCGCGACCTTGAGGGTGTATGCAGGCGGATCATATGTAGGAATACCCCTGAGCTGAATAAATAACCCCCCGGCGAGCAATGCCAGCACCAGGATGCCGAGAATCATGCTGATAATACGCAATACTTTTTTCATTGTATGGGATGAGCTTGTTCTAACAATCACATGACGCAACAACAGGGAAAAGCATGGGAAACTAACCGCCGTTAGCAGAATGCAGGGTAAAATTGAGCAAGCTATTGCAGAAAAAAATAACCCTTAAGGGTGATTTTTATATCCTGTTTTTAGGGGGATTTTTTTGCGCAGCAGGTGTCTGCGTGTATTATGCGTACCTATTGCAGGCCACACAGATATGGCCGTACACCCGGTTTGTACCGGGTCTGCAGGATCATTTGACTGATCAATCTACCTCCTCATACGCCACGTCCTCGGCGATTTCGTCAGATTTGACTTTCTTTTTGGCCTGATACCGGGGGGTGGTGACCTTCACATCCTTGTCCACAAACACGTGTGTAGAGGCAGTGTCCGGGTCATAGTGCCGGGCGTATTGCTGGCTTTGCTGCTCCATGTCGCGGTTGAGCCGCCGGATCAGGCCTTTGACAGCCAGGCTAAACAACGTGGGCCCAAACATGCGCAGGGTCCAGTATATCACTACAAAAAAGCCGAGTGTCCAGAGTATAGCGGTCATAAGCTGGCATCATAAGTACCCGGGAGGGTATCCATGCACGGAAATATAGCAGGAAAATATGACAGGCCCAAATCTGGACAGGCCTGTTGGGGCGCATGTACGGATGATCCGTTTATACTTGCGGTACAGCGGTAGCAGTAGCCTGAATGACTTCTTCATAATACTGCTCATACTCCGGGACAACAGCCTCCAGGGAGTACTTACGGGCGTGGGTTACGGCATTGGCGGAGAATCGCTGCCAGCGCTCGGGGTCCTGAAGGAGTGAAATGGCGTTTGCTGCCATGCTGTTGACGTCCCGCACTGCGCTGGTATATCCGTTGTAGTCATCTATGACGACCTCCGGGAGCCCTCCTGCGTGGGTAGAAATCACCGGCACGCCACAGGCCATGGCTTCGAGGGCCGAGAGCCCAAAACTTTCTGTCTCAGAGGGCATCAAAAACAGATCCCCGATGGAAAATATTTCCTCAACCGCATTCTGGCTGCCCAAAAATATCACATCCGAACAAAAACCAAGCTCACGGCACATCTCCTCCGCCTGCGCCCGCTCAGGACCGTCACCGACCATCAGGAGTTTACAGTTGATGGCCTGCCGTACCTGGGCAAATATCCGCATCACATCATCCACCCGCTTGACCTTGCGGAAGTTAGAGGCGTGGATCAGGACTTTTTCGCCTTCGGGGGTAAACATGCGGCGAAAATGATCCTTGTCATGGCGATAAAACCGGTGTATGTCCACAAAGTTCGGGATCACCCGAATATCGGCCCGCACCGGAAAGTTTTCATACGTAGCCTGCTTCAGAAACGCAGAAACGGCTGTCACCCCATCACTCTGGTCTATCGAAAAACTCACCACAGACTCATAAGCGGGGTTTTTGCCGACGAGTGTGATATCTGTCCCGTGCAGGGTGGTGACCACCGGTACATACCGGCCATACTCCTTGAGGATCTGCTTGGCCAGATAAGCAACTGCCGCATGCGGGAGGGCATAGTGCACATGAAAAATATCTATCTCCTGGTGGCGGGCTACGTCCACCATCATACTGGCGAGCGCAGACTCAAAAGGGACGTATTCAAACAGGGGATAATCCTTAGCCCGTACCTCGTGGTAGTAGATATTTTCGGAGAAAACATCCAGGCGTATGGGACGGCTGTAGGTAATAAAATGTATCTTATGCCCGCGTTGGGCCAGGCCCTTGCCTAACTCAGTGGCTATCACGCCGCTGCCGCCGTAGGTAGGATAACAGACTATACCGATGTTCATAGGGGAGAGAGGTGTGGTCCGAAGGTATGGCTATTTCAACGAACACGGAGGAAAATAGTTTATTTTGCACCCCAAACCCTCTGGCTCACTCACCCTATTTTGTGCTTATGCTGATCAGCGGATTTTCATTTGCCCGCAATGCTGACAAGTTATATTACCCGCTGGCGCAGGCGGTAGCCTCTGCCCTGCCATTGGTGGACGAGTTTGTGGTAGCGCTGGGTGCGGGTGACCCTGATGACACGACCCGCTCGAAACTGCTCGCCCTGAACTCGCCCAAGCTGCGGATCATAGATACGGTATGGGACCTGGAGGCCTATCCCCGGGGCATGGAAAATGCCCACCAGACAGACATTGCCCGGTCTCACTGCCGGGGTGAGTGGCTGTTGTACCTCCAGGCGGACGAGGTCCTGCACGAAGACGACTTGCCGGTGATACGGTCCCGGTGTGAGGCTTTGCGCGATCGCCCGGATATTGAGGGGTTGCTGTTTGGGTACCATCACTTCTGGGGGAGTTATGACCACGAGCTGCGCTCACATGGCTGGTACCGGGAAGAAATCCGGATCATCCGCAACCGGCCTGATATTCATTCCTGGCAGTCAGCTCAGTCCTTCCGGCGGATTCCGGGCTTTGACGGGATGAACTACCGGCAGGAGGCGGGTACCTATAAGTTGCGGGTGGCACGGGTAGCTGCTCATATCTATCACTACGGCTGGGTGCGCCCGCCCCGGCTCATGCAACAAAAGCGGCAGGCGCTGGATACGATCCACCACGGAGCAGCAGCAGTGGCCGCAGCCTATGCTGGCCAGCAAGACCTGTTTGATTACGGTGATATGCGGCTGATACCGGCCTTCAAAGGCACCCACCCGGCCGTAATGCGCGACTGGATGGCCCGCATGGACTGGCAGGACCAGCTCCGGTATGGCGGCGGCCCGCCCCGCACCCGCCCCCTCGCCAAACATGAACTCCCCAAATACCGGCTTGTGAGTTGGCTTGAAAACCACCTGTTCGGAGGCAGAACCCTCTGGGGCTTCCGAAACTATATTCTCTCCCCGGCCTGAAAGTCGTCGTCACGACAGATCATATCGTCCGTTAGGGCAGTATGTGACTTTTTATTATCTTGACCCCTGCCCTGCTCACGGGGTGTATCTACTTACGCATCTATGTCAACGTCTCCGCACAAACTGGGTTTTTTTTCGGTCACCATGATCGTGATCAGCCTGGTCATCGGCACGGGTATCTTTAAAACCCCGGCCTCCATCGCAGCCTCCGCCGGCACGCCCCTGATTTTTTATGCTACCTGGATCCTCGGCGGCCTGATCGCCCTGTGCGGGGCGCTTACGTATGCGGAGATCGGTTCGAGGCTCCCGGTCATGGGAGCTTATTACAAGGTTTTTGCCTACTGCTACCACCCGCTTGTAGGATTTACGGTTAATGCCCTGATCCTGGTCAGCAATGCTGCCTCGCTGGCCATCGTGGCGCTGATCGGTGCGGACTATGTGAGCGATCTGCTCTTCGGACAGCCCTCCGGAACAGCCTTTAATGTACTGGTGGCGATCCTGGCTGTGACGCTGTTTTATGGAGTCAACCTCCTCGGTCTCAAAACCAGCAGCCGTACCCAAAACATCCTGACCCTGATCAAGATTGGACTGGTCATCCTGCTCATTTCGTCTGTCTTCACGGGGGTGCAGGTAGCCCCACACGGATATAATCCTGGCCGGGTACTGGAATATACGGGCTCCAATGGCTGGCTGCTGCTCATGCTGAGCCTGATCCCGGTTTCGTTTACCTATGGCGGCTACCAGCAGACCATCAACTTTGGGAGTGAGGTCAAATCGGGCCGTACCCTGCCCCAGGGCATTATTGTGGGAATCCTCGTTGTGCTGGGGTTGTATCTTTCGATCAGTTTTGCGTACGTAAAGGTCATCGGATTTGAAGAGATCAAAAACGCCTCCGCCATTGGGGCCCTGCTGTTTGAGGCCTGGTTTGGGCCGGTAGGCGCTAAGGTGTTTGATGTGGCCATGTTTCTCTCCGTACTGGCCTATGTGAATATCATCCTGATGAGCAATCCACGGGTGATGTATGCCATGGCCGAGGATCAGGTTTTTCCGGCACTCTTTAAGCTGACCAACCGCCAGGGGGTACTGGTATCGGCACTGACCGTGTATGCAGCCGTGACTGTAGTGATTATTTTTCTCGGCAAAGGCGTGGACAATGTGCTGGGATTTGTGATGTTTCTGGACAGCATTGGGATGGGTGCCTCCGCCGCAACCTTGTTTATCCTGCGCCGCCAGCAGGTAGGCCAGGATCAGGTACAGGGTGCCTGGACCCGGTTCACGCCCTTGCTGGCGGGGATTTTTGTCTGTGCCTATGCCGTTGTAGCCATCGCCGTTGTCATCCAGAATCCAGCCGCCGCCGGGATCGGCACGGGGCTGATGGCGTTGTTTGCGGGGGTGTATTGGGGGTTGTATCACCGGCGAGCAGGCGGCGAAAATGCTGCATAGTTTTGATTCTCACTTCGTCCCATCTGCTGTCCAGTTGAGGTCACGATAGTTGCCTGACATCCCCTGCGTCGCTGACAAGTCACTTGTGTGCGTACCGTTTTTTTCACAAAAAAGACGCGCTGCCCAAGACGCAGATGCCTGGTATTACATGCTCCCCCCTTGAACAAATGGCCCGGATACCCTATCTTTACGCTAAAGTACCTGCCATGAGGTTTGTAGATGTCAAAAACGATGTGGCCTTCCGCAAGATTTTTGGGAACGAAAACCGTAAGGAGTCTCTGATCTCTTTTCTGAATGCCATCCTGGACTTCAGGGACGATCAGCAGATTGTGAGTGTCAACATCCTGAATCCCTACCAGTTGCCTAAGCTTAGCCGGGGTAAAGTGACGATTGTGGACGTGAAAGCGACCGACCAGGCGGGGCGTAGTTATATTGTGGAGATGCAGGTAGGTGATGTGGAGGGATTTGACAAGCGGGTGTTGTACTACTCTTCCAAGAGTTACGCAGACCAGATCAAGCGGGCAGACTTTTATCACAAGTTGCGTCCGGTTATATTTATAGGGGTGCTAGATTTTGTCTGCACCCAAAACCCGCATTTTATCAGCCGGAACCAGATCCGGGATGTGGAGACGGGCGAGCAGACGCTCAAGGACATGGAATTTACCTTTATAGAGCTGCCTAAATTTACCAAGGGGGTATCCGAGCTGGAATCTCTGACTGAAAAGTGGGTTTTTTTTATCAAAAATGCTGAAAATCTGGAAGTGATTCCCGAAAACACCCATGACGAAGGCCTGTTATCTGCCTACGAAGATGCCAATATGCAGACCTGGACCCAGGAAGAACTGGATGCCTACGACTATGCCTTTATGCGCGAGGCAGATGAGCGCGGCAGACTCATCAAAGCCGTAACGTCAGCCGAAAAAGCTGGAGAAGCCCGGGGAGAAGATAAAAAAGAGAAGCAAGCCGTTATCGGTATGTCAGAGCAAGGTATATCTATCGAAATCATCTCCCGGGCATTAGGCATCTCCACAGATAAAGTACGGCAAATCATAGACAGCCAGGCGCATACATAACCCGTTTCAAAAAAAATACCGGGGAAAGGGATACCTCTCCCCGGTCCTGTTGGTGACAATATCAGTGTGTATAAGAGCCACGCTTCGGCTTGAGCCAATGCAGGATGATCCGGACCAGGTCTATCACGTACCCGATCCCAAAAAGTCCACCGGTAAGCAGGAAAATAATCCCCCAGACGGGATACCCGAGATAAAACCGGTGAATACCAAATACGCCCAGAAAAATACACAGCAGCAAGGCTACCACCCAGTTGCGGTCATTGTCATGGTGCCGGCGGGGGCGGGCTTGTTGGTCAGGGGTGGCAGCGACAGACAGGGTTTGTTCTGTCAGGACAGGATGAGCGGCAGCAGGCGCGGCGGCAGCATACACACGGGTGCCTGTCAGCATCAACATCAGAATTGCGGTAAATAACAGTACATAACGCATAAGACAATCAGGATTAGAGGGATTAATAACACGACTCAGCGCATATGTTTCATAGGCTTGAGTACCTTTTACAGTTACATAGACGGAATATCGGGTGATTTGACTGCATCCCCCGGCCTTAATATTCGCGCGAATGAGCCAGCGTGCAGCCAGGCTGTACAAACGTGCAGGGCAGGCGCATGCTGTGTCTGCGGCAGCCCGGCGTCTGGCCCTGTCCAGTATGGCTCCGGCGATGACGGCATGCAGGCATGCACCCATGCTGGGGTCCGCCGGTACTGCCTGATGAAAAAATGTCCGGCGGTAGGGTACCGGATGATGTAGCGTTGTATGGCAGCTTTCATAAAATGCTGAATATCAAAATTTTATCAATACCTATTTTTTTAGAATGAGAAGTACAGGGTATTGCAAACGTTGCCGGAAACGTTCATATTTACACAACTTTGTTTTAAACTTTTATGCGTCTCATATGAACTACTCACGAATTTCAGGTGGTGTTTCCCCCGCCGGCCGTGCAGTTCGATCCTTGTGCCTGCTCCTGATGAGCTGGTGTTGCTGGGTCGGGAGTGTCAGCGGTCAGGTCACCGGTACTGTCACCTCCGGAGAGGATGGTACTGCCCTTCCGGGGGTTACTATTTTTGTCAAAGGTGCCCAGCAAGGTGCCCTTACAGATGACAGCGGTCGGTTTTCAATAGCTGCTCCGGCTGATGCTGTGCTGATATTCCGCTATTATGGGTTTCTCTCGCAGGAAGTACCGGTAGCAGGCCAGGCGGTACTCAACATCACCCTCCAGCCGGAGGTCCAGACCGTAGGAGAGGTGGTAGTGGTGGGATATGGTACCCAGCGCAAAAAAGACCTGACGGGTGCTATCACCTCTGTATCTGCCAAGGACTTTGTGCAGGGTAATATTGCCACCCCGGAGCAGCTGATTGCCGGCAAGGTCGCAGGGGTCCAGATCACCTCCAATGGTGGTGCCCCTGGCTCGGGAAGCCGTATCCGCATCCGGGGCGGCTCCTCACTCAATGCCAGCAATGACCCGCTGATCGTCATAGACGGTGTGCCGGTGGACAACAACGGCATTTCGGGTGCCGCCAACCCCCTAAGCCTCATCAACCCCAATGATATTGAGTCGTTTGTGGTGCTCAAAGATGCTTCTGCTACAGCTATCTACGGCTCCCGCGCTGCCAATGGGGTGATCATTGTCACGACCAAAAAAGGCAAACAAGGAGACGCCTTTCAGGTAAACTTCAGTACGGTGCTTTCGTCAGCCCAAAAAACAGGTACCGTCGCCGTGCTTTCAGCTGAGGAGTTCAGGGAAGTGGTGAATGAAAAAGGCACACCCGCGCAGGTAGCCCGCCTCGGCCAGGCGACCACCGACTGGCAGGAGGAAATCTACCGCACAGCCTATAGCCAGGACCATAACCTGAGCATTACCGGTTCTGTACCTAACCTGCCCTATCGGGTCTCAGTGGGTTATCTCAATCAAAATGGTATCCTCAAGACCTCTAACCTGGAGCGCATCTCTGCGGCTGTGGGCCTGGCCCCCAGCTTGCTTGACGACAAACTCCGCGTGGACATCAACCTCAAAGGTTCCTCTATCCGCAACCATTTTGCAGATCAGGGAGCCATCGGCTCGGCGGTAGTATTTGACCCGACGCAGCCTGTATTCAGCCCGGACACCGCTTATCTTGGTTACTATGAGTGGCTGGATCCTGCTACCGGCAAACCCAATACCCTGGCCCCCCGCAACCCCGTAGGCCTCCTCGACAATAAGTCAGACGAAAGCACGGTCCTCCGCAGCATCGGCAATGTGCAGTTTGACTACCGGTTTCACTTTCTGCCGGAACTGCGGGCCAACCTTAACCTCGGCTATGATATTTCCGAGAGCAATGGCACGGTCACCATCCCCGCAGCCTCCGCCATTTCCTTCAACCGGGGTGGCAACGACGAAGCTTACACCCAAAACAAACTCAACAAAACCCTGGACTTTTACCTCAACTACGTCAAAGAGCTGAACGATGAACATCGCATAGACCTGATGGGGGGATACTCTTTCCAGGATTTTATCCGCGAAAACAGCTTTACTGACTACGTTGACTCCCTCAACAATATCTACTACAAGACGCAGAATACCCTGGTTTCCTTCTACGGACGCCTGAATTATGCCTTCCGGGGCAAATATCTCCTCACGGCCACCCTGCGGGAAGATGGTTCATCGCGGTTCGGCCCCGGCAACCGCTGGGGTACCTTCCCCTCTGTGGGCCTGGCCTGGCAGATCAAAGACGAGGCTTTCCTGAAAGATGTCTCTTTTATCTCCGACCTCAAGCTACGGGCCGGGTACGGCATCACGGGCCAGCAGGATGTCCTGAGTGACTACCCCTACCTGGCCCGATATACCCTGAGCGAAGTGACGGCTCAGTACCCCTTTGGCAATATTTTTTACAGCACCCTGCGCCCGGAGGGATATGATGCCAATATTCGCTGGGAACAGACTACGACCCTCAACGCAGGCCTGGACTTTGGGCTGGCCAATGGCCGGATCTCCGGCAGCGTGGATTATTACGTCAAGCAGACTGAGGACCTCCTGAGTGTGATACCGGTCCCGGCCGGCTCCAATCTCACCAACCGTATCCTCACCAATGTCGGCAATATCGAAAACCGGGGTGTTGAGTTTCTTCTCAACCTCAATCCGGTGCGCACCCAGTCCCTCAACTGGGACTTCGGGGTGAACGTGACCTATAACCAGAATACCATCACCAACCTGACCCGGGTGCCCGATCCGGACTTTGTGGGGATTGAGACCGGGGGTATCGCAGGTGGAGTAGGCAATACCATTCAGATCCATACGGTAGGGTATCCGACCTATTCTTTTTTTGTCTATAAACAAGTCTATGACGAGACCGGCGCCCCTAAAGAAGGAGACTACGAAGACCTCAACGCCGATGGCCTCATCAATGCTGATGACCGGTACCGGTACAAGACGCCCGAACCCCGGGTATTTATGGGCATCAACACCCAACTTACCTATAAGAAGCTGACCCTCAGCACGGTACTCCGTGCCAGCCTCGGCAATTATATGTACAACAACCTTAGCTCAAACAACGGTGCTTACCGCAATTTTTCTGCCGGAAACAACTTCCTCTCTAACCTGGTACCGAGCGTACTGGAGACCAACTTCCAAAACAACCAGTACTTCACGGACTATTATATAGAGAATGCGTCGTTTCTGCGGATGGACAACCTCGTGCTGGGATACGCCCTGCCTGGCCTGCGCAGCGACAAAATCCGGGTACAGGTATCTGCCATTGCCCAGAATGTGTTTGTCCTCACCTCATACAGCGGCCTCGATCCGGAGATCGCAGGGGGGATAGACAACAATTTTTATCCGAGACCGCGCACCCTTTCCCTGAGTATCAACCTTAATTTCCTGTAAGGACTATGAAATCCCTGATATCCCTCCGCCAGGCAAGCCTGACCGGTATCCTCCTGGTCCTCCTGAGCACCAGTGGCTGTATTGACGCACTGGACCGTGTCCCATTTGTGGAGATCACCTCCGCCACCATCTACGAAGATCCCGCCAACTATAAACTCGTGCTGGCCAAACTGTATGCAGGCCTGGCCGTGAGCGGACAACAAGGCCCTGCAGGCAAACCTGACATCAGCGGCATAGATGAGGGTTTTTCCTCCTATCTGCGCCAGTACTGGAAAGCCCAGCAACTCCCTACAGATGAGGCCATTATCGGCTGGAACGACGGTAACCTGCGGGACTACCACGACATGGACTGGACCTCCAGCAATGAGTTTGTACTGGGGATCTACAGCCGGATCTACTACCAGATCAGTCTCTGCAATGAGTTTATCCGCGAGTCCACCGACGAAAAACTGGCTGCCCGCGGGATCGCAGGTGCGGATGCAGAGGCGATACGTGTATATCGGGCTGAAGCACGGCTGCTGCGGGCCATGAGTTATTGGCACGCCCTGGACATGTTTGCCAATGTCCCTTTTGTGACCGAGGAAGATGCACCCGGTGCTTTTTTGCCCCGGCAGGCAGCACCTGCTGAGTTATTTGCCTATATAGAATCCGAGCTTAAAGCCATTGAGCCTGAACTGGTACCAGCCCGCCAGGGTGAGTATGGACGCGCCGACCAGGCTGCGGCCTGGATGATCCTCGCCAAGCTGTATCTGAATGCCGAGACCTATATCGGTCAGCCTAGGTACACAGAGGCACTGGCGGAGTGCAACAAGGTCATCGCCGCTGGCTACAGCCTGAGCCCCAACTACCGCCACCTCTTCCTGGCTGACAACCATACCTCACCTGAGATCATCATGCCCATCGCCTTTGACGGGATCAATACCCGCACCTGGGGAGGCATGACCTTCCTGGTTCATGCGCCTGTCGGGGGATCCATGAGCCCTGCTGAGTTTGGGATCAATGGAGGCTGGGGAGGCATCCGCACCACGGCTGCTTTTGTGGATAAGTTTGCGGACATCACAGGTGAAACGGATACCAGGGCGATGTTTTACACCACCGGCCAAAAAAAGGAAATAGACAACATCTTTTCCTTTACCAATGGATATGCCATCACCAAGTATAAAAACATCACCTCTACCGGCGAAAAAGGCTCTGATGCCGTCGGCAACTTTCCGGATACGGATTTCCCCCTGTTCCGGCTCGCCGATGTCTATCTGATGTATGCGGAGGCGGTCCTGCGGGGTGGTACGGGGGGCGACCTGGGTACAGCCCTGGGGTATGTCAATGCCCTGCGCCAGCGTGCTTATGGCAATGCTGATGGGAATGTGACCGAACTGACCCTGGATTTTATACTGGATGAGCGCTCCCGGGAGTTGTATTGGGAGGGGCATCGCCGTACTGACCTGATCCGTTTCGGCAGATACACTGGTGATGCCTATATCTGGCCCTGGAAAGGCAGTGTCAAAGAAGGCCAGGCTGTCTCCAGCCATTTCCGCCTGTACCCGATTCCCTCTTCAGACCTCGTAGCCAATCCTAACCTGGTCCAGAACCCTGGATATTAATCTACAGCTCACTGCCCGGAAGAGTCTGACAACCAGACTGTTCCGGGCTTTTTATATCTTCATGACATGAACCGGAATGTTACCTGTCTCTTACTGGGGCTGCTGGGGTGGCCCCCCCTCCTCTGGTCCCAGGGCCGCGTCGTACGGCTGGACAGCCTCCCGTCCCAGTATGTGGCACCCCGCCATATAGACATCTGGCTCCCGCCCGGGTATGACACAGATACCCGCCAGCATTATCCTGTGTTGTATATGCACGATGGTCAAAACTTGTTTTTCCCGGGCGCGGCCTTTGGCGGCAAGGCCTGGGAGGTTGATGAGGTTATGTGCCGGTTGCTGGCAGCGGACAGTGTGCGGCCATGTATTGTCGTGGGAATCTGGAATACCGCCCTGCGGTTTGTGGAGTATGCGCCTGCGGCACCATTTGGGCTGATGTCGCCCGAGTGGCAGGCGGCTGTCCGGGCTGAGCGTATGCAGGCGTCGCCCTTGTCTGATGCCTATCTCAAGTTTTTGGTACAGGAGCTGAAACCCTACGTAGATCAGCACTACCGGACCCGGCCGGGCCGGGCGCATACGTTTATTATGGGCTCCAGCATGGGGGGCCTGATATCGCTATATGCCCAGATGGAGTATCCGGAGGTGTTTGGCGGAGCGGCTTGTATCTCGACACACTGGCCATTGTCCCTTAAGGAAAACCGCGGAGATTTCACCCAGGCTATGGTCCAGTATCTGAAGGTACACCTGCCGCAGCGACGGGTGCCAAGACTCTACTTTGACTACGGTACCACTACCCTTGACGCGTGGTACGAACCTCACCAGCTGTTGATAGACAGCCTGCTGCGCGCAGACTATCCGGCCACCAAATGGATCACGCACAAATTTGAAGGAGCAGCCCATCAGGAATCCTCCTGGCAGGCCCGGCTGCATATCCCGCTGGTATTTTTGCTGGGAAAATAACCAGTGGATTCAGCGACCCGCATATTCAGCCTCCATACCTTTTTTAGCGCAAACGTCCTCCGTGTGTTGAGGTACAGCGGGAGTTTGTGTTTATTTGTCTGACAGTCGGGATATTTGCCCATCTGTCTGGCATGTCTTCTGCGTCTGATCCATCCGATACATCACCTTATCTTATGACACCCAAAATTTCCCTTGTACTCCTCGCTGCGGGCCTTCTGTCCACCGCCCAGATGAGCAAATGTAATGAGCAGGTGGCCGGCCCTACAGGCGTGATTGCGTCTGAGAAGCTGAGCTTCACGATAGACACCCTGGCCGCTGACCTGGAGGTGCCCTGGGGGATCGCCTTCCTGCCCAATGGCGATATGCTCTTCACAGAGCGCAACGGCAACCTGCGTATCATGCAGGGTGGCCAGCTCCACCCGACCCCCATCGCCGGTATGCCGGAGGTTCACGCCAAGGGCCAGGGCGGCCTGTTTGAAGTGGTCCTGCACCCAAACTACGCCGAAAACGGCTGGATCTACCTCACCTATGCCTCTGCTGCCAAACCCGGCGAGTCAGGTGAAGGCTCCAATACCACCGTAATGCGGGCGCGGCTCGACGGCTACAGCCTCAAGGACCAGGAGGTCATCTTTAAGGCCAGCCCCAACTACACCACCAACCATCACTATGGAGGCCGTCTCGTATTTGACAAGGCGGGTTTTATGTTCCTTACAGTGGGTGACCGCGGTGAGCAGGATGAGGCACAACTGCTCTCCACGCACAGGGGCAAGGTACTCCGCCTCAAAGATGACGGAACTGTACCGGAGGACAATCCTTATGTAGGTCAGGCTGATGCCCGCCCTGAAATCTACAGCTATGGACACCGCAACCCACAAGGCCTCATCATGCATCCGGAGACCGGTACTATCTGGGAACATGAGCACGGCCCGCAGGGAGGTGACGAGTTAAATATCGTACAGCGTGCCCATAACTATGGATGGCCAGTCATCACCTACGGAATCAACTACAACGGCACCATTATCACCAAAGACACCGTCAGGGAAGGCATGGATCAGCCCGTCATTTTCTGGCGACCCTCTATCGCACCCTGCGGAATGGACTTTGTGATGAGTGACAAATATGGCGACTGGAAAGGAAATCTTCTGGTAGGCTCTATGAAGTTCCGGTACCTGAAGCGCCTCGAACTGACCGGCGAAAAAGTCACCCATCAGGAGATCCTGATCGAAAACATCGGACGTATCCGTGCCGTACGTCAGGGCCCGGACGGGTATATCTACCTGGCTATCGAGGGACCAGGCATGATCGTGCGCCTCAAGCCTGCTGCGTAACGGCTCCCCTTCATCCGCCTTCCTGGCAAAAACCCCGGCACTGTGTCCGGGGTTTTTTGATATGAGTTACGGACAGGTATTCATATCCTGAGTTTTTCTACCCATTGTTGTCCGTTGGCGCTGATCCTGAGATAATACAGCCCCGGTACCTGCACATTTGTTGTATAGGTAGCTTGTGAACCGGCATCCAGGTCCCGGGTCTCCGCATGGACCAGCTGGCCGGACAAGTTGTAGAGGCGAACTGAAAGATGTGTGTTGCGGTCAGCGACGTAGGTGACCGTTATCTGATCGGCATCTACCTGTACAGGCATCAGGCCGGTGACAGGCTCCGGGGTGGCCACCTCAACAGCGGCCGTATCCAGTGCCAATACCCCACAGTCAGGGCTCAGGGCCTGGTTATTGGTCTGGGCGATCAGGGCGGATCCGGAGAGGGTACCATTCCAGGCGGTATTGCCTTGTTTGTTGAGGACGTTATCAAACCGATAGTAGGCCAGCAGACCGGGCTGGGTTGTCGGATTAGGGAGCTGGACATTCATATAGGTCTGGAGTTCTGTAGCTGTGCGGGCTACATTCCAGATTCTGACCTCATTGATGTACCCATAAAACTGCTCCCAGGGCCAAAAACCACCCAGTGAGCCAATAAATCCGATCCGGGTCTGGTGGTTATTTTGCACCATATTGCCGGAGACAGCTACCTGGGAGTTGAGCTGGCCGTTGATGTAATGGTACAAAGCAGCCCCATCATACACCATCGCGACATGGGCCGTTTCATTCAGGCCTACGGCACAGTTGACCGGGGTGGCTACAAATCCGGTGACGTCCGTTGTGATCTGGGCGACGTTGGGCCGTAGCAGATAATTGACTGAGTTGGGGTCATGGTGTTTAGAAACCACGTCCGCACTGGAAGAAGAGGTCTGGCGCATCAGCGCCTCCACCGTGATCTGGTTGCCGGTGACATCAAGGTCTCCGATGGCTACATATCCGGGAGCGCCCGTCAGACGGAGCCAGGTCTGGGCGTGCAGGCTCGTCAGAGACGCCCCCCCCAACCATAACCCTATGAATATCAAATACACATGCCGCATATAGTTCAGATGCCAGGGTACAACCATTGTCCTGAGGATACCGTCAGATAATCTTCAGGGCACAAAAGATCGTGTCGGGGGAAAGGACTTGATGCAATGGTTAAAATTGCATATTTTTTGGCATTAAGGCTACTTTTTTTGCAAAATAGTGTATCTCCCGCCAACTACTAAAACAAGGTCAGTGGCGCTTGCCACCGGAAGCTGCGCCGGTGGCAGGGACTGGGGCCCCAGGCAAGCAATGCCTCCCGGTGGGCCTGGGTAGGATACCCCCGGTTTTGGTTCCATCCATATTGCGGATACTCCGCATGAAGCAGGTCCATCAAGTCGTCCCGGTAGGTTTTGGCCAAAACTGAGGCAGCAGCAATCGATAACAAGCGGCTATCCCCCTTCACCAGGCATGCATGTGCGATGCCCGGATAGGGCCTGAAACGGTTGCCGTCTATACTCAGAAAAACAGGTGTCACGGCCAGCCCGGCCACGGCCTCATGCATCGCATCATAGGTAGCCTGAAGGATATTCACCTCGTCTATCCGGCCGGCGCTGGCCATACCAATATTCCAGGCAATGGCCATCTCCTGAATCATCGGGCGCAGGGTCATCCGTTGTGCATGGGAGAGCTGTTTAGAATCGGTAAGCCCCGGCAGTGATGCATCCGGCGGTAAGATCACAGCCGCAGCCACTACGGGTCCTGCCAGACATCCGCGTCCGGCTTCGTCCACACCGGCCTCACCGGGCTGGCCTGTATACGAGACAGCTAGCATTACGGGAAATAAATTAACCTTACGAGCTACTACTTGGCAAATGTAAAGGTAAGAATTTATTGGCAGCTAACCTTTGCATATACATTTTTTGGATAAATAACAATTTCATTATCAGCACATTAACTTAAAATCTATTCCCCCCAAAAACACAACCTTCAACCCTAAAATGGATTTTTACCCGAAAAGGATCAGGTTTTTTTGTACTTTACTGCTCGTATTATAACATTCACTCCTAATTAACTCGTGTATGCTTTTCCTTCCCCCGCTCAAACGTGCTGCCCTGATGGGACTGGCCCTGATGCTGAGCAGCGGTGTATGGGCACAAGCTAGCGGCAAACTCTGGGGGCCCGCGCCCGCAGACCCTGCCGAAGCGGCCCGCATCGAGGCTGAAGCTGTCAACCAGCAAAAAATGGCCCATAAGCAGGCGCAGGCTCCAGCCACCAAATCTTGCGCGACCTGCGCCACGACCAAAGCTGATGTCTGGGCCCTGGCTGCCGAGATGCGTGCCAATGTCCAAAACCCGGCCTATGACATGAACCTCTCCCTGGCACGGCTGAAAAACAACCCTATGGTCATCTATCCCCTGGATACCTTTGACCCGCTCTACCCCATCGTCATCCGTACCGGAGACGTGCATGCTGACAAGCAGGCCGCCAAAGCCGCTGAGCAGCAGTGGATCAATAACCGTAAACTCCAGGCACTGGGGCTTCCGGTCGAAGTGGCCCAACCCTAACTCCCCTAACCAACCTACTACATGAACCAGATATACACCTCCCTGCGGGGATTGCTGGTGGGAGCGGCCCTGCTGACAGGGCTGAGTGCTTATGCACAACCCGCCAATGATGACCTCTGCAATGCCGTCAACCTGACCGTAGGTGCCTCCTGCAACGGCGTGTCTAACGGCAACAATACTGCTGCCACTGCCCAGACCGGCGAGCCCGTAGCCTCCTGCTATTTTCCCAGCAGCACGGCAGGCCCGTCTATATGGTATAGCTTCGTAGCCCCTGCCTCCGGCGCAGTGACAATTGACACCGACTATCCGATCGGGACCAATGATGACCCGCAGATCGCCCTCTATTCCCTCTCCGGTGCCTGCACCAGCCTCTCCGGCCTGTCTGAGATCGCTTGTGCCCAGGACATCAGCACAAGTAACTATTATGCGACCATAGACAACCAGCTCGTGACACCCGGTCAGACCTATTATGTGTCTGTATCCGGCTGGAACGGTACCCAGGGTACCTTCTGTATCACGGTAACGGAGGTTGCAGCGCCTGTACTTCCGCCTAATGATGATCTCTGCAATGCGACTGCCCTGACCGTAGGCGCTACCTGCAGTGGCCTTCCGAATGGTGACAATACCAATGCCACTACGCAGGCAGGTGAGCCGGCCGGAAGTTGTTATTTCCCTGCCTCCACAGCAGGCCCTTCTATATGGTACTCCTTCGTAGCACCTGCCTCCGGCTCTGTCACGATAGACACCGAGTATGCGATCGGCACCAATGATGACCCGCAGATCGCCCTCTTCTCACTCGCTGGCACCTGCTCCCTGGCTAACCTCACCCAGGTCGCCTGCGCACAGGACAATGACCCGGGAAGCAGTAACTACTACGCCACCATTACCGGCCAGGCAGTAACACCCGGCCAGACCTATTATATATCTGCATCCGGATATGGCGGCCTGGAAGGAACATTTTGTATCACCGTCAGCGAGGCTGGCGCTATCGTGCTCCCTCCTAATGACTCGCTCTGCAATGCTACCGCGCTCACAGTCGGCGCTTCCTGCAACGGCCTGACCATCGGGGACAATACCAATGCCACCGCTCAGGCCGGTGAAACGCCTGCTTCCTGCTCACCCTTCACCAACTCTGTATGGTTCAGCTTCGTAGCGCCAGCTTCTGGATACGTAACCCTGACCACGGATGTAGCTGTAAGTGGCACCAATACTGCGACAGACGTTGTGCTTTTTGGTCTGAATGGTACCAACTGTGACTCTGTGAGCGATCTCTATCAGATCGCCTGCGAAAACGGCTTTACCGGCGTAGGTTCTACCCTGGACTCCGTCGCTGTCAACCCTGGCGAGACCTACTATGTCGCTGTCATCGGCGGCAGCAATGGAGGATCCTTCTGCCTGGAGGTGGATGAGGTGACCGGCCTGACGCCCCCTGCCAATGACAATGTCTGTAACCCACAACTCCTGACCGTCAATGCAGGCTGCACGACCCCCAATGGCAATAATACCTATGCCGGGGTACAAACAGGCGAGCCACTCGGCTCCTGCTTTACCGGCAGCTCTACGGTATGGTTTAGCTTTGTGGCACCCGCAAGCGGCGCCGTGAGCATCACGACCGATATTGACAGCAGCTTTGTGACCAATACTGATACGGAGATCGCCCTCTATGAGCAAAACGGCCTCTGCACCAGCCTCGACTCGCTGGTAGAGATTGCTTGTGATGCTGACGGTGGTACCTTTATTGATTTTAATGCTGTAATCGCTTATGCTGCCGTGACACCGGGCCAGACCTACCTCATCCAGGTGACGGGCTTTAACAACACAGACGAGGACGCCCAGGGTGCCTTCTGTATTGAGGTAAACGAAGAGCAGGCCAGCAGCATAGACAATGTCTGTGATGCGGTTCTGGTACCTGTAGATGGTACTACCCTGACCTTCAATAACATAGGAGCTACTGCCGCACCAGGCGAAGCTGCTATCGCCCCTCCTGTAGGCAACGGTGCCGGCAACCAGGCCTGGTATGAAAATACCGTCACCAACTCTGTATGGCTCAAGTTTGTAGCACCGCCCAGCGGCTCGCTGATCATTGACATGTGTAATGGTGGTGCCACCACTGACTTCGACTCACAAGTAGCTGTTTATGAAGCCGATAGCTGCGCACCCTTTTCTTCATTTGTGCTGAAGGGCGCCAATGACGATATCACGGGTGACTGCGCCGGCCCTGGCGATCCTTATGCTTCTATCCTCAATGTAGCCTGTCTGGTACCTGGTGACACCTACTATATCATGGTAGACGGATGGCAGGGTGATGCAGGTACCTTCGGGATTACCCTGACAGAAGTACCTTATCCGCCGATGACGGCCAGCGCCTTTGTGGGTGATCAGATCTGCCCTGGTACCAATACCGGCTTTGTGGACATCAGTGTAAAAGGTGGCGGCGGTACCTATACCTATCTCTGGAACAATGGTGTCACCACCCAGGACCTGTTTAACCGCGCACCTGGCACCTACACTGTGACGATCAAGGACCAGTGTGATACCACTATTGTGATCTCCTCTACCATCAATGCTACCCCAGCCCTGACAGCTGATGCAGGTGATGATATCTCCACCTGCGCGGGTACCGTTATCACCCTCGGAAGCCTGGAAGGTGGTGAAGGTGGCCTGCCTTTCTCCAGCGAGCGTGTATATGGATATGACCTGGGCACCGGTGCTTTCTTCAAACACAAACCCCGCACCCCAGGCACCCGCACGGTGATAGATCCTGCACTCCAGGGCACCTTTTATGCCGATGATATTGCCTTCGGTACTTTGTTTGCGCTGGATGGCGACCTCAATAAACTCGTGGCTGTGGACCTCACCAATGGCAATGAAACTGTCATCGGTGATGCTACCCCTGTAGATGTAGTGGATGAGATCTGGACCGGTCTTGCATTTGACGAAACGTCCAACACCATGTATGCCATGGGTACGACCGGTGCTATCTCCCGGCTTTATACCATTGATATCAACACGGGTGCTGCTACTTCTGTAGGTATCGCCAATATACCCGTAGCGATATGGCTGGCCGCTGATACAGCTGGTAATCTCTACTCGCTCGGTATCGGAGATGACAACCTCTACAGCGTTGATAAAGCCACTGGTGCTGCCACCCTGATCGGCAATATCGGATATAATGCCGGATTTGCGCAGGATGCAGACTTTGACCCGCAGACCAACCGCCTGTACCTGGCTGCCTTCAACGTAACCACCAATGCAGCAGAACTCCGGATTGCAGATGTCAACACGGGTTCCAGCGTACGCGTCAACGGCTTTACCGGCCTGGGACAGGTGACCATGCTGAGCTTTGTAGAGAGCAACATTGAGCCCTACCAGTACTCCTGGGCACCTGCTACCGGCCTGAGCAGCCCATTTGAGCCTAATCCTACGGTTACGGCTGCTGCTACGACCACCTACACCCTTACCATCGTGGACGACTGCGGCACGACCCGGACAGACCAGGTAGTGGTGACGGTCGCTACCCTCAGCGTGGCGGGCAGCTCTACGCCTAGCAATGGCACCAACAACGGAACAGCCACTGCCACTGTCGCTACAGGTGGTACCGCTCCTTATACCTATGCATGGAGCAATGGCGGTACGACCCAAACCATCACCGGCCTGGCCGCAGGTCCCTATGATGTGACGGTCACCGATGCCAATGGCTGTAGCGCTACTATCCGGGTAGAAGTGGGTTCTAATGTCGGGATTGACGACCTGCGTGAAGCAGGTATTGCTACCCTGGCGGCCTTCCCTAACCCCACATCCGGCCAGATCACGGTCCAGGCAGAGCTGCTCCAGCCCGGTCGTGTGACCCTGAACCTGACAGACCTTCAGGGTCGCCAGGTAGTCAGCCGCGCCACAGAGGTCCTGCAGACACTGGATACCCAGCTTGACCTGACCCAACTGGCAGCAGGGGTTTACCTCCTTGAGGTGGCTACTGCCCAGGGCCGCACCTTCCTGCGGATCACGGTAGAGTAAGGTACTGCTGATGCCCTAATCATCCCCGCTCCTGGTGAGCGGGGATTTTTTTTATGTGATCAGGTGGAATGACACTGCCTGCTTTACCTGGGATTGTTTCGGTTATGGCCAACAGCCGCCTGTATAACCGTGTGGCCCGCCCTGCCTCGGGGGCTGAGGGGGAGGTATACCAATCCGGGGGTATTCCGGGGTGATGGTCTTGAGACCTGGCTTTATGCCTGAAAAAAAGGGCCCTTGCAGGGTGATATTTCTCCGGTGATACGCTCCAAACCCTACTTACCAAAGATGTGACACGACAGGATAATCATGTCAGGTCAGACTTGTACCCAACGCGTGAAAACCTCAGGGATAGGAATACGATCAGCTTGGGGTGTTTATTCTGTTACACGATCTCCCTGTATCCCGCTTTGTATGGACGGCAGACGGATGATTTTACCGTATCAGGAAGCTTCAAGCACAAACAGACGGGCCTCGATAGCTACCACACCCAGGATTTTTTCGTTTGTCTCGTCATTAGAGTAAATCTTCATGGAGTATTGGCCTTTTTTAAGGGCAAATCCGGGTATAGCCTCGTGGGTAATGGTATAATCTATTTCATTTTTTTCCTGCTCACCCTGCCACTGTTCATTTTTTTTCAGTACGATCGTCGTGGCAAACTCCTGAATATTGCTGTTTTCGTCTTCTATCACGATAAAAAGCGGTAACTCATCCCGTGCAATTCCCTGATAGTAGGTGAGACGCAGCTCCATACGCGCCAGCTGGTCCGGGCGGTCGTCCTGTATTTCGAACGTATATTCACAGGGTTCGGAATAGTGAAGGGTATAGTTCTGAGGTCTGGACACGCCCTTCCAAAAAGGCGTGATATCACCGCAGGCAACTATATGCATACCTACAACCGACAAGACAATTGCCGAAACCCGTTGGAATACCCTCATGAAGCTGGAAGACTGAATCAGCCCACAAAATTAACATTTACCCTCACAAATCAAATATGGGAGGGGGGCAAATTCTTATATGCAGGCAGAAAAAAGTATCAGCAGGGCTGTCACATGACGCGCACGTGTCTGGACAGACTCAGCCTCCGGCGTCGCTGACCAACTGTGGATCTTCTTCCAGCTCCTCTCCCGTAACTTCAGTATATACCCCCATCCGGGTAAACTTCTGAATACGGTCTTCGAGGAGAGACGCCACAGGTTGGTGTTGCAGCTCCTCCAGGTCCCGGACGATCTGTTTTTTGACTGCGGCAAACGCCTGCTGCCAATCGCGGTGTGCCCCCCCCAGCGGTTCCTCAATGATGCCGTCTATAATGCCCAGCTCAAGATTATCGCGTGCGGTAAGTCGCAGGGCTTCTGCCGCCTGTTCTTTATTGTCCCAGCTTCGCCAGAGGATGCTGGAGCAGGACTCTGGTGAGATCACCGAGTACCAGGTATTCTCCATCATGTACACCCGGTCCCCAACACCGATACCAAGTGCGCCCCCGGATGCCCCTTCACCGATCACAATACAGACTATCGGGGTACGCAGGGCGGCCATCTCGATGAGGTTGCGGGCGATGGCTTCGCCCTGGCCGCGCTCCTCTGCCTCAAGCCCTGGATACGCGCCAGGTGTATCAATCAGGGTCACAACGGGGAGCCCAAATTTTTCAGCCATCCGCATCAGCCGCAGCGCTTTGCGGTATCCCTCCGGGTTAGGCATGCCAAAGTTCCGGTACTGCCGTTCCTTGGTCGTGCGGCCTTTTTGCTGGCCTATGATCATCACCGGACGCCCCTCAATGCGGGCCAGTCCGCCGACCATGGCTTTGTCATCCTTAAAATTGCGGTCGCCAAACAGCTCCACAAACTCCTCAGTAATATGGCTGATATAATCAAGCGTGTAGGGACGCTCCGGGTGGCGGGATACTTGTACCCGCTGCCAGGGACTGAGATTCTGATAGATATTAACCTTGAGCTCCTGGATCTTGCGCTCCAACTCTGAGTTGGCAGCCGCCATTTCAACGCCATTCTCCTGGGCGATCTGACGCATCGCTTCCAGTCGGCTCTCAAGCTCTACAATAGGTTTTTCGAAGTCGAAAATATGGGTAGCCATAGAGCGATTCCTGTTATCAGCGATGAAGGTACGAAAATAACCCTATACGGGTAAAGCCTAAGGTACAAATAAAATCGGGCCTGAGGGTGTCAGGCCCGAAAAAATATTTGATTATCAATTGATTATATACGTGTCTTTTGCTGGATTTTTTATCGAGCAAAGGGTCTCGTCAGCCGCTTACCTGGCATCCACCGGCATATAGGTACGGCGGCTCGTCCCGACGTAGATCTGGCGCGGACGTCCGATCGGCTCCCCGTGTTCCCGCATTTCCTTCCACTGTGATATCCATCCGGGCAGGCGTCCGAAGGCAAACATCACCGTAAAAAGATTGACTGGGATCCCGAGTGCCCGATAGATAATGCCGGAGTAAAAGTCTACATTCGGGAAGAGCTTGCGCTGCACAAAGTACTCATCTGCCAGGGCAGCAGCCTCCAGTCCGCGGGCGATGCCCACGAGGGGGTCTGAGATGTGCAGCTCGTCCAGCACCTTGTCCACGTATTTTTTGATCACGCGGGCGCGGGGGTCATAATTTTTATAGACGCGGTGCCCAAATCCCATCAGGCGGAAGGGATCATTTTTGTCTTTGGCTTTGGCTACGTACTTCTCCGTATCACCACCGTCCTGCTGGATGGCTTCCAGCATTTCGAGTACTTCCTGGTTAGCCCCTCCATGCAGCGGTCCCCAAAGCGCATTGGTCCCGGCAGCTATCGCCGCAAAAAGGTTGACATGAGAGGATCCCACAAACCGTACGGCTGAGGTAGAGCAGTTCTGCTCATGGTCTGCATGCAGGATGAGCAGGGTATCCAGCGCCTCCACGGCGACGGGGTCTACGGCACCGGTCATCATGTAGAGGAAATTGGCGACATATCCCAACTCTGGCCGGGGATCCAGATAAGGCAAGCCCTGGGTACGGCGGTAAATGGAAGCAACAATCACCGGCATATTGGCTAGCAGGCTGTGAATAACCTTCCAGCGCACCCCTTCATCACTCCAGGAGTCCAGTGCCTCCGGGTGATAGCCGGAGAGGGTATTCATGACAACTGCCAGCATCCCCATCGGGTGGGTCTCATCCGGCAGGGCATCCAGCACCTGGCGGATACCAGCCGGAAGACCGGTGGCTGCCTGCAGGTTTTTTTCAAATGCCGTAAGCTGGTCACGGGTCGGCAACTCGCCATGCAGGAGCAGAAACATCACCTCTTCAAAAGAAGCCTGATCTGCCAGCTCCTCAATCGGATACCCCCGATGCTCCAGGATACCCTGATCTCCGTCTATGAAGGTAATGCTGCTCCGGGTGACACCGGTGTTTTTCATCCCGACATCATACGTCACATGGCCTGCCTCCGCCAGCAGCTTGGAGATGTCCATGCCTTTTTCGTCATAGGTGCCCGTCAGCACCGGCAACAAGAATACCTTGTCGCCTATCTTTATTTCAACTGTATCAGAAGATGCCATAGGCCCGGGGGAAAATGAGGGTAAAGAATGGTTCAGATCAAAGCCCGAATGGGCGCGGTAAATTACAGAGAAGCCCCATAATTCAAAAAGATTGCCCGGTAAATTAATACGTCCGAAATCGTCACCTGTCTCAGATTGCTGCAAATGTCCGCTGATGTACCTAAAAAAACGCGCATCCCTGCTGACCAGGATGCGCGCATACAAACGTACAGAAGAGTAAGTCAGCGAATTTTACTTTACTTCGACATCAAACGTTACCTCGACATCTGTATCGCCGGGTGTGCAGGAGCCGTCCTTGACGCCTGGCTGGTGACGGAGCTCCAGGATCAGTGAGCCGGTAGAAGCCGCCAGGGTGACCCATTGGGCAGCCAGCCCGATAGGCTTACCGGTTCCGTCATCGTCTGTACGGGTGATGGTCAGGTTGGCCCCGGACACGGTATAACACACCAGATGCTCGTCGCCTTCTTCTTTGACTTCGAGGGTAATGTCTTCGGCAGGTGTTTCATTCTCATTAAGGAACGTCACAGCTGCCGTGTAGGTGGTATTGGGGCTCAGGCTGATCTTGTCAGGAGTAGCACCATCCTTCCAGGTGTAGGTCGTGGTGGTACCAGCCGCGGTAAGGGCTACTTTTACTGTCGTGATTTCCTCCTCTCCACCGTCGGGATTTTCGGGGTCGCACCCCGTCATGATGAGGGCAGCAGCCAATACAGGCACCCAGACTGGGCGCAGACGAGATACGAAAGATGACTTACGGGTCAGGTTCATCATACTACAGGGTTTAGGGTACATACATATTGGATAAAAACAACTTACAACATCAGGGTCAGCCGGAGCGAAAGGTTGCGGCCCGGCTCATCTGCAAAGTACCGGAAGCGGTTGAGGTAGTCGCGATAGGTCGTATTCAGGAGGTTTTGGCCGGTCAGGGCAATCCTCAGGCAGTACGCACGCCAGTGGAGGGAGGTCCCGGCCTCAGCATCCAGGAGGGTATATCCGTCAGGCGGGTTCAGCAGGTCCTGATCCGCCGGAAACCTCCGCTGTGCAGCGACCGCTGTCATCCCCAGCCCCAGGTAGGTATCGGTCATGCTGCCGACGCCAGGCCACGTCCAGGTAAGGTTATGGCTCATGCGGTTGGCGGGCATCAGGGCCAGCGGGGTTTGGGTACCCAGGTTTTGGGCATACAACCAGGAAGCTTTGGTTTTGTAGCGCAGAGAGGGCAGTATCTGCCAGCCGAGCGACAGGTCAGCCCCCGTCAGCAGGGCCGGGGTCTGGCTATATTGGAATGCCGGAAACGTACCCCGGATCGTCACCTCTAATCCGTCAGGCTGGAGGTAGATAAAATTGCTGAATACATTGAGGTACGGCGTAAGCTCTGCACTAAACCGGGGACGCTGCCAGAGCAGAGCAGCCTGGATCATCAGGGCTTGCTCGGGCAGCAGGGTACTGTCTCCCCGCTCATACGCGGCGGCCCCGTGATGGACCCCGTCACTGAACAATTCATTGACATGCGGGGGACGCCAGGCCGTCCCGGCATTAAGGGTGATACGCAGGTCACGGGACAGATGCCGGTGCAGGCCCAGGGTACCAGATAAACTCTGGTAAGTTCTGACCTGATAGATGTCCACGCCCCGCTCTTCCCGGGCACTGTTGAGCCATCGGTAATCATACCGGATACCAGCCTCCCAGGACCATTTTTCCCGCACCCCGTAGGCAATAACAAAGGACTCCCCTCCGATCACTACAAAATTGGGAATAAAAGGCCGCCCGTCGAGCTGGTTGTTCTGATACAGACCGGCTGCACCGGCTGTGAGGGACCAGCCCCGGTAGGTTTTGTCCCAGGTGGTTTCAAGGGTATGCGTAAAGAGCAGGAAATTCAGCTCAGGCAAGTCGGCCCCAGTCGCATCGGTACCCCGCGGGCGGTGTTTATCATACTCCAGCCGCAGGTTTTGCTGAAAAGCATAGGTAGTCCGCAGGCTGCCCAGGCGATCCGACCGCAGGTAGCCGCTCCACTTCAGGAGGTGGTGTGAGACCTCCTGGTAAGGGCGGCGGAGGGCATAGGTAAAGTCCACGGTATCAGCCCCCAGCGGGATCGTACGGGCTATCGCGGCTTCCAGGTCCCGGATACTGCCCGTGTGTGCCGGAGACAAAATACCCAGCCGGGTGCGGAACTGGCTGTAATATACCTCCATACCCCGGCGGGCCGTATGATACCCGAGGGTCAGGGAATAGTTGTTTTCGCGGATGCCTGTATTTTCAAGGTAGTACCCAGGTGCTTGCAGGTTCCCCCCTTGCTTAAAAGTACCTTGTACACGCCAGGCCAGGGGCAGGGCCGCCAGCCGTCCTTCCAATCGTCCTGAACTGATGCCCATACGACCATTAGAGGCACCGGCAACCGTCCACTCTCCTCCCAGCCCGGTGCTGTCCGGCAGGGGAGCGGGCTCGACCAGGATCACCCCGGCCATGGCACCTGCGCCATAACGTACAGCCGAGGCACCTTTGAGCACCGTAAGCCGGGTCGCAATAAAAGGATCTATCTCCGGTGCATGCTCAGACCCCCACTGCTGGCCCTCCTGCCGGATACCATTGTTGAGGATCACCAGCCGGTTGCTGTGCAGGCCATGAATCACCGGCTTCACGATAGAGCTTCCTGTCCGCAAGGCTGTGACACCCGGCACAGCCTCCAGCATATTGCCCAGCGACTCGCCCTGGTGGCGGGTCAGCTCATGCCCCTCCAGCCGGGCAGCGGCCTGCGTAAAAGAGGGCCCCCGCACCTGCCGGATCGTCACATCTGCCAGCTGGGACTCCCGGTGTGCCAGCATGATCGCCAGGGCCGTATCGCGGTACAGATCCAGCTCCACCACCTGCTCCGCCCCTCCCAGGTGATGACAGGTCAGGGTAATATGACCCGGACAAATACCGGAGATCCGGTAGCGTCCTGCTGAGTCAGTTACATACCCCTGCGAACGCTCATGGAGGAAAACCTGGGCAAATGCCAGGGCCTCTCCTGTCAGCGCATCTGTCACAACCCCTGACAGGGTCATGTGGCAGGGGGACTGCGTATAGCCAGACAACCCGCCCGCAAGCATGGTGCCCAGCAATATCCATCTGTACATAAAAGTAGGAATAAACGTAAGCGTCCTGCCCATAGCAGGTCTCAGAGGGAAAAGATGGCCTGAAAATCAGGCAAATGGAGGAGCGCGCAGGCTGGGGATACCCCGGATCACTACCGGAGAAACCGGGCAGCCTGATACAGGCGCAAAACCACCGACGGGCACCGGTGTTAGCCAGACCAGGGCAGGCATAAGCTCGCCTGCGGCCAGGGTCACATCACACAAGGCACAGTCCTCCTCCACATCGGGCGCCGATGCATGGGAGGCATCCGCCAGATCTGTATGGCACGGGTGGGCCCATATCAGCGGCTGCACCAGCAGCAAGGCACTGATTACGATCCACCCGAGGCTGTGAATATGACGATGCAATAATTTCACAGGTTAAAATTAATCAAGGTTTTTGGCATTTGCAACACTGTGGCAAAAACAAAATCAACCCTGAATACGTCATTACCCAATAATCGGACGCACTGACATCAACAGCTCTCCTGAGCAAAAAAAACAGGATGTTTGGCTGGTCAACTCCTTTTTTGTACCTTACTTACGCAAGTTCTTCTGACTACCCTACTACTTCAACGCAAACCGTATATGCCTGCTGTAACTGCCACCGCCTCCCAAACCCAGCTTAAGCCCACGCTGGACATGATGTACCACTGGGAAAAGCATTCACCTGGTAAAACATATCTCACCCAACCCATTGAAGGCCAGACCCTTACCTGGACCTGGCAGGAATTTGGGCAGGAAGTACGAAAAATGGCCGCATGGCTGAAGGCGCAGGGCCTGGAGCCCGGAAGCCGGATCGGTATTCTCTCCCGCAACTGTGCTCACTGGATCATGTCCGACCTGGCGATCATGATGAGCGGCCATATCTCTGTACCTATCTACCCTAACGTTAATGCAGAGACCATCGCCTATATCCTCGATCACAGTGATGTAAAGGTGTTGTTTGTGGGCAAACTGGAGGCCCATGACTGGACTGAGATGAAAAAAGGCATCCCGGCCACGGTGACCTGTGTCAGCTATGGTATCTATGACCTGGCCGAAACCCGTTTTCCGACCTGGGCTGAAGCTACTGCATCCGTCGCCCCGATGGCAGAAAACCCCAGCCGACACCTCGACGAGACCATGACCATTATCTACACCTCTGGTACCACGGGTGTCCCCAAAGGAGTAGTACTGACGTTTCTTAATACAGCCTTTGCTGCCGAGGAGCTGGTATCGCTGCTGTTTAAGCTCAACGAAAACGACCGCTTTTTTTCCTATCTCCCGCTCTCTCATATTGCCGAGCGGATGCTGGTACTGGTCGGGACGATGCGCTGCGGCGGCTCTATTCACTTTGCGCGGAGCCTGGATACCTTTGCGGAGAATCTCCGGGATTGTAAACCTACTGTTTTCCTGGGCGTACCCCGCATCTGGACCAAATTTCAGTCCGGTGTGCTGGCCAAATTTTCACCCTCCCGGCTTTCTCTTCTGCTCTCTATCCCGGTCATAGGAGGCGTCATCCGCAAAAAAATCAAGGAAGCCCTGGGCCTCGATCAGGCCCGTGTATGCCTGACCGGTGCAGCCCCGATCTCGGCCAACCTCCTCACCTGGTTCAAACGCATCGGTATTGACATCTATGAGGTGTATGGCATGACCGAAAACTCCGCCTACTCACACAGCAACCTGCCGGGAGCAGCCAGGGTAGGTACCGTAGGCCGGGCACTCTCGCAGGCTGAGGTCAAAATCACATCAGAAGGCGAAATATGCGTCAAGAGCCTCGCCACCATGAAAGAATATTACCGCGAGCCCGAAAAAACAGCCGAAGCCCTGCGGGATGGGTGGTTGCATACCGGTGACAAGGGTGTAATGGATGCGGATGGTTTCCTGACCATTACCGGGCGGGTCAAAGACATGTTCAAGACCTCCAAGGCTAAATACGTAGCCCCTAACCCTATCGAACTGAAACTGGCCAAAAACGAAATCATCGAGCAGGTATGTGTGGTAGGCTCCGGGCTGCCACAGCCGCTGGCACTGGTCGTACTGTCCCCTGATGCCCGCAAGCGCTCCCGTGAAGAAGTCGCTGCCAGCCTCAAAACCACCCTCACCGAAGTCAATCCGACCCTGGAAGATCACGAAAAACTCCAGAATATCATCGTCATCCAGGACGAATGGACCGTCGAAAACGGCGTACTGACCCCATCTCTCAAAATCAAACGGGGCGTGGTGGACGACCGCTTTACCCGCCACTACGAAACCTGGTACGCCGCCGGACGCCAAACCGTCATCTGGGAAAAATAACGGCCCTGACATCAGCCCGAACCGCTCCCCGCTGTATCACCCGATACGGCGGTTTTTTTTGTATATTCGCCTGATATAACCTCCCCTGAGATTTTCACCTGTCTTTCTGCACCATGACTGATACACCTCTGACGAGACTTCAGCAAATCAACGGCCTGCAACAGGCCATAGAAACACATGGCAAACTTTCAGCTGATGTACTGAAAAAAATCACCTATAAGTTTCGGCTGGAGTGGAACTACTATTCCAACCGGATTGAAGGCAATACCCTCACCCTTGACGAGACCCGTGCCGTCATGGTCAATAACCTCAATATTAAAAATAAATCTTTCAGAGAGGTCGCAGAGATGCGGGGACATGATGAGGTGGTTGTGCAGGCACTCAGTATGGGACGAGGTGAATTGAATATCTCCGAAAAACGCATCAAGGACATCCACCGGGCCATTATCCATGAGGAAGACCCAGCCAAACGACGTGAGGTAGGCACCTGGAAAAAGGCCCCCAATTATCTGTACAATTACCGGGGCGAAAGATTTGACTTTACTCCGCCGGAAGAAGTACCCGATGCCATGCACAAGCTGATCAACTGGCTGAGTGCTGAGCGCGAAAAAATCCAGCGTAAGACCCGCGATGCCCTCCACCCAGCCATACTCGCCTTTCGTTTTCAGCTACAGTATGTCAGCATTCACCCCTTTTATGATGGCAATGGCCGCACTGCCCGGATATTAACCAACCTGATCCTGATCGCCTACGGGTATCCGCCGGTTTATGTAAAAGATGAAGATTGTGAGGCTTATAGCCGCTACCTGGCTGATATTCAGGCTTATGGTGAAAATCCAACCCTTTTCCTGGACTTTATGTGTAACCTGCTGATCCGTTCCCAGCAGACAATGTTAGAGCCCGGACTAAGCTGATATCCCTGCCTCGCGGTGTTTGTAGCCCGCACCTAGGCAGGCGGCATAACCCAGCACAAACGCACCAACGCCGATCTGCCGGCACATCCAGGACTCCGTCAGGCCGGACACCAGCAGGATGCTCATCAGGAGCAGGAGAGCCCATTGACGGGTATAGACAGCCCATCCCATCACCCCCAGCCAGAACAGCGTGATACCCGCCATTCCCGCCCAACCAAGGGCGATGCCGGTCTCCAGGAGCTGGTTATGAGCATTGAGGTCGCTGCGATCCAGGCCATGCTGGTGATAGGCAGTTGTCAGGGCGGCTTGTGTATGTCCGGTCCCGACGCCGCCAGGATATGCCTGAAGGATCTCGCTGGCCCGTTGCCAGATAAATACCCGCACGGCAGCACCATTCCAGGTAACCTCGCGCACGGGCCGGGGGCGGGTGGTATCTGCTACGTCCATGAGGCGCTGCCGGTTTTCAGGCAGGGCAAATGCCAGGAGCAAACCCGCCACCAAAACCCCAGCCAGCACCACAGCACCCCGGAGCAGTAACCGGTGGTACCATGCGTATCCGATGATAGCCCCGCATGTCAGCAGAAGTGTTATGAGCATCTGCGTGCGGGAAGCCAGGAGGATCACACTGCCGGCGAGGATGATGAGTCCCAGCAATGTCTGCCCCCTATGCGCTCCACGGTGCCATCTCCAGCCCAGCCCCAGCAGAGCCAGGTTGAGCAGGAGGGAGAGATAAGTGGGGTGTGCATCCAGGCTGCTGGCCAGTTGTACATAGGTGCAGGCGTCCCAGCCTGCGCCCTGCCATATAGCCCAGCCCGCCCGCAGCAGGCAGTATCCCATCGCACTGATGCAGGCCAAAATGTACAGACCGACGATCCGGTACCAGGATTTTTGTGCCAGCGGTGGCAATAGCCCCATCGCCAGCGGAATGACCAGCAAGGGAAGTTTTACGAGAAGGTCTGCCCGGGCAGGCTGGCTGCCGTCTGCACCTGCCAGAAACATCCCAAATATCAATGCCGGCCAGATATGCGCCCATTGTATGGAGCGCACCTGCCGTGTGATAAGCACCCACAAAGCCACCAGTACCAGCCCGGCTGTAGCCAGACTCAGCCCCGCACGCGACCACGGCAATGAGATAACTGCTCCTGTCAATAAGGCCGTAACAGCCACAGACAACATACGGTCCGACCGGAAACCGGCGGAAAAAACCTGCTTGATCAAAAAATTCACTTGCTTGTATCCTTACGCTGCGCCACGTCTGCGCGTGGAAAATCATCCCGCCAAGTGTAGTATCTCCTTTATGACGCAAAAAACCCGGAACAGGCTGCCCCGGGCAAAAAAAATAAATCGGGGCCGCAAGTCCTCAGGGCGTGAATGTCTGATTCGGAAAATTATTAACGGCCGGTTTTTGCATCACAAGATATGGGTGACCGGTGGCCCGGTGGCAATTGTTGCAGGCCTGGGTCAGGACTCCGTACGCAGCCTCAAACCGGGGGATTGAGGTGGTCTTGAGGGCTACGCTGACAGTATCCAGGGCAGGAGTCATCAGTGCCTGTAAGTAGCGGTCCAGGTCAGCCCCGCCGTGGGTGGGATGATAGGCGGGGATTTTTTCGAGGTCTTCGGTCAACTCTTCCAGACAAAAGTCCGCCAGTTCCCAGTTGCCTGCCGCGCCTGCCCAGTAGAGTTTGGCGTGGTGTACCTGTACCCCATTCATCATCTCCCCCAGGTGCGGAACATAAGCAGGTACGGCATCCGCTACCGGTGCCGGAGCGGACGTGCCGCCGGTGCATCCCGCCAGCAAGCTCATCAGCCAACCGACTGAGCACAGATATATAGAACGGAATACTTTCATTGTTTTTCGAATTAGACTCATTCTAAATAAGGTGCAAATAAACCCTATTTCCGATATTTTCCAATGAATTCTGTTTTTGCCCATCTTATACTGTAATTTTTCGTACAAAAACACATTATCAGCCCAAACCATACGCATGCGTAAGTTATTCTTCCTCCTGAGTTTTGCCCCCCTGTGCCTTCCTGCGCAAAAAAGTCCCGTTCCGGTTCCCGTGGTCATCGAGATGCCGGTATATACGGCCGACACTACGCGGGACTTTGTGATGATTGAGCAGGGCTACGCCCAGGCGCGACCTATCCCTGAGTCACAGACCTATGCCTGGAAGACCCGCCGGGTCACCCGCGTGGACCTGGTATTCACCCGGTATCCGCATGACCTGAATGCCTGGCGCTCCCGGTACCAGCAGTTGCTTCAGACCCGGCTGGATGCCCTGGCCGCCGCCGACTCCAACCTGTTTGGCCGCAGTGATATCACCTGGAACTACGTCCTCCAGACCCAATGCCGGTCGGAGGCTGAGGCCCGGCAGCTTTTTCATGGATTTGTGATTTATACAGAAGAGATACCTGCTACTTTTTCACCAGAGGCCTCCCCCACCCTGCACCAGGTTGAGGCCATCGTGCGCGGACGTGAGTCACTGGAGGACTCGACTGCCTTCTCGGTCCTGGAGCGCAACAAAAAAAAGTGGAAAAACATGTTGGTGGTCATGGACTGGACAGGCAGCATGTATGCCTATGGTGCCTCCGTCGTACTCTGGCACAGCCTCAACCTACGGCAGGACGGGATCCTGCACTTTGTTTTTTTTAATGACGGAGATTCCAAACCCACTGACAAAAAAGTAAAAGGCCAGACGGGCGGTATCTACAAGGCCCGGACACGGGACATAGATACGGTTCTGCTCAAGATGGAGCAAGTCATGCGCAATGGTCACGGGGGCGATGGCCCGGAAAACGATGTTGAGGCGATCCTGACGGGAATTACGCGGATCAAACATTTTGAGGAGGTCATCCTGATCGCAGACAACCGCAGCAGCGTACGGGACCTCTCACTCGCTCATAAGATCAACCGCCCTGTCAGGATCATCCTCTGCGGGGTGGACGATATACATCCGGTCCATGAGGACTACCTGACCCTGGCGCGGGTCACGGGCGGATCCATCCACACGATCGAGTCAGATATTGAAGACCTGGCGCGGGTAGCTGAGGGTGAAACGATCACGATACGGGGTCAGAAATACCGGCTTTCCGGCGGGTATTTTCACGAGTTGTGACCCGGATTTATGCTGGTACGCTGGGACGTATACACAAACACCCGGCCAGGATACTTTTCCTGGCCGGGCGTCTGCAGGACCATTAGGCCCTTATCGGCTCAGGCATTCATCTGGAGCAGTCCAAAAACAATAGCCGCAACCCCTACGATAAAGCAGTAGATAGCAAAATAGTCAAGCTTGCTCCGGCGCACCAGGGCGATCATCCAGCGGCAAGCGATGAGGCCAAAAATAAAACTGGTAATAAATCCGCCTATCAGGACATCAACGCCCAGCCCTCCATGCGCTTCGGGTGCTTCAAAAAAATCTTTTAATTCCAGCAGGGTGCCTCCCAGGATGACCGGGATGACCATCAGAAATACAAACCGGGTAGCCTGCACCTTGTCCACGCCCAGGGCAAGGGACGATGAAATCGTCGAGCCGGAGCGGGACAATCCCGGCAGCATGGCAGCAGCCTGAAAAATCCCGATAATAAAGGCCTTGCCTGTCGTCAGATTGCCGTCACCTGCCTGGATCCGGGTGCTGAACCAGAGGAATATCCCGGAGAGAATCAGCATAAATCCAGTCAGTACCAGATTGGGAAGGGTAGCCTGCTGGAGGCCTTCGATCTGATGCTTGAGCAGAATACCCGCAAAACCTGCCGGAATCATCGACACCAGGATCATCAGCGAGAGACGGGTATTGGGATTCCACTGAAACTTGAACAAGTCCCGGACGATGGTCACAATATCCTTCCAGAATACCACCACAATGCTCAGGGTCGTAGCCAGGTGCAGCACTGCATCAAACAGCAGTTTTTTCTCCAGCGTAATCCCCATCAGCACAGAGGCAATCATCAGGTGGCCGTCGCTGCTGATCGGCAGAAACTCCGTGATACCTTGTACAATTCCCAGGATAATGGCTTCAATAAGCGACATATTATGGAGACAGTTAGTAAGGAGAATAAATGATTTGTCGGGCACAAATCAAAACAAACCCATCCGGATAAGTGTATCCGGACGGCAGCTAAGGCGAAAATAGAAGGCTTAACGGAAAGATCAGCCGTTGGAATCGTCAGCAGCAGACTTGGGGCGGTACATGATCGCAAAAATCACCCCCACAAATCCAGCCACTACGACAGGCGGTGCGATGTGCAGCGAGACCGAAAACTGGGTCGCGTCCACAAAACCATCCTGGGCCATGAGGATAAATCCCAGTGCAATGACGCCTATACAAGCCAACAGCAGGATATAATTCATCTGACCGAAAGGCAAGACCACAGGCGTTGCCGCCTTGCGGGCTTCAGGCTGGCGCTTGGGCTCCGGCTGTGGAGGGCGTACAGGCTGCTGCACAGGGGCAGGTGTTTTTTTCGGCTGATTTACGGGCTGTCCTTTTTGCTTGCTCATAGGTTCACATCAATTCATCAAGGCTGCGGTGCAAAAAACGTCGTACCGCTGCGTAGCTGGCTGTCAGGCCAATCACAAGTCCAAATAACACAATTCCCCCCAATAATCCAATCAGCATGGTCAACTGTCCGGGAGCCGGTGTGAGTTCGTCGGCAAACACTGTCCGCAAAACGGCATACAGCCCTGCCAGCAACCCTGTGGCTATCACACTGCCGACGCCCCCCTGCACCAGACCGGCCAGCAAAAAGGGCCGCATAATAAACCCCTCCGTCGCTCCGATCAACTGCATGCTCCGGATCGAAAGACGCTGTGCATACAAGGCAAGCCGCACCGCAGACCCGATCAGGAGAAAGGCGATCAACCCCAGCACCAGGCCCAGTACGCCCGCGATGAGGGTCAGCAACCCCGTGTTTTTACGTACCCGCTCCAGTTGGGCTGCCGGAAACCGTACTTCCGCCACCGCCAGATCTTCACTCAGCCTCGCCTGGATCAGGGCCGCACTGTCAGGGTGACGGTAGGCAGGTTTGAGCTGAATCGCGTACGCGTCAGGCAGGGGGTTCAGCCCCCCCAGCAGCACGGTGACATCCTCTCCGGTTTTGTCCAGCAGGATACGGGCAGCCTCTTCCCGCGAGATAAACCGCAGTCCATCAGTATATGGTGCCTCCCGGAGCTGAGAGGCCAGGGCTTCCCGTGCCTCCTGGCGCAGACCATCATGGAGAAATATCTGCATCTCCAGGCTGGACTCCAGCCGCTCCAGGTATCCCTGCAAGAGTATCACGCCCCCCGCAAATCCTCCCATCAGGGTCATCACCAGGGAGATGATTACGGTCGTAGCTACTGCTGCCGTACGAGAACGACGGCGCAGAAAAAAACGATCCCGGAGCGTGGTAGTAACTGCCATTGCAAGGCCAAATATAGCGAAATCCCTGACATAACGATCCCCGGCATCCGATAAAGAATGCCGGGGATTGATACGGGTACACCGGCTTACGCCTCGATCACCACCTGGTGAGGGATTGGGTTAGCGATGCCGTTTTCATTAAATGCCTTGATCAGTTGCTCCTGAAGGCCGAAGTACACATCCCAGTAATCAGCCGTCGTGGCATACGGCCGGATGCTCAGGGTCACGCTCCCGGCACCCATTTCGAGGACATTCAGGGTCGGAGCGGGAGTTTGCAGGACTTTGGGATTGGCGCGGCAGGCTTGCAGCGTCACCTCACGTACCTTTGCCAGGTCAGCGTCGTATCCCACCAGCACCTTGATCTCGACCAGGAGTGAGCCGATGGTGGAGAGGTTGGTGATGATACCATTGGACAGAGGGCCATTGGGGATGACCACGGTCTTGCTGTCCGGGGTCTCCAGCGTTGTCACAAAAAGGTTGATCGCCCGCACGTGGCCTGTATACCCCTGGGCCTGGATCAGGTCGTCCACCCGGAAAGGCTTGAATAGCAGGATCATCACACCGCCGGCAAAATTGGCGAGGCTGCCCTGCAGGGCCAGGCCCACCGCCAGGCCGGCAGCACCCAGGATCGCGACAAAAGAAGTCGTCTCGATGCCGATCATGTCAGCAGCGGTCACGACCACCATGACTTTGATCAGCATCCCGGTCAGGTCAGAGAGAAACGTACGCACAGCTGCATCCAGGCTGCGGCGTTCCAGCAGGGTAGCGACCAGCCTGCCGAGGCGGCCAGCCAGCCAAAATCCTGCGATCAGGGTCAGAATCGCCAGTGCCAGCTTGGGGGCATAGGCTACGGCCAGGGTCGAGAGTTGTTGGAGGGAAGTGGTGATGTCCATAGTGGGTTGGGGTAATAAACAGAAAATCTCGCTGGGTGAATCTCATCTAAAGACGGGAATTAGCCTCCAGGTCACAGAAGCTGGTCCCTGGCCCGGTCTTTTGTTTTCCTGATGCAGGTGCCTGTAACTCCTGGAATGCATGACACTTCAGCGGGGCGAAGGTACGTGTTTGGTGAAAAAATCAGGTATTTCGTACAAAAGTTTTTTTCATTATCCCGAACTACTCCCACAAAAAAACCCGCCTCCACTGACAGGAGACGGGCAAACGAAAACAGAAGATAGTCTTGCGCCTCAACCCATAGCATTCAGGCGATCGGTGAGCTCTTCATAGGCTTCAAACTCGATCTCCTTGTAGGATGGGATCAGGATGGTCTCGCCGGTCTTGAAGTTGCGGCCTTTGCGCTCGGCACGCTCTACGATATGAAACCGACCGAAACCCCGGAGGCGGATCTCGCCGTCATCAAAAAGTCCATCCTGGATAGAGTTGATCACGGTATCAAAAATGGCACGGGCTTTTTCTTCCGTCAGGTTATGCTGCTCGCGCAGGGCATTGACCACTTGCTGGATCATGGGTAGAGGAGTTAGGAGAAGATGATGAACCTATCTGATGGACTAAAATTAGCCTCACTCTCCCGCTTCCGGGTAATGCAACTGATTAAGAATGCGTTAAATCATTGTTAATCAACTGCCCCCATGCCTTCCTTAAAACTTGACGTACACCCCGCTCTCCAGGCTGGGGGCTGCCAGGACATTACGCCCTGCGCCTGCCCCAAATATAGCGGCACTGATCCCCCACTCACCTGCCAGCCGTACATTCACTTCAGGTCCGAAGGATATGTACTGGATATTGTTTGAAAACAGGCCTGTTGTGGAGAGGTTGGCGTCCCCATTGCGAAGGGGGATCACTGCATAACTTTTCAGGATCAGCGTGACCCGCTCCCGTAGGGTGATACCACCTTCCAGGGTGAAATGCAGGTCGTCCGAGAAGCCCCGTGTACGGTTATTAAACCCGGCGCTGCCATGCACAAACACCGGTGCCGGATGAAACGAATACCCGGCCTCCAGCCGCAGGAGCTGGTTAAACTCACCATCACCGGACTGAAGCAGGCCGGTAGCCCCGCCGCCGGGATTGCCAACCGGGAGCCCGAGCTGGAGGGAAGCCCCCAGCGCAAACGGCTTACCCTGAATCAATGCATAGGAAAGGCTCACGTCCACATCCGAAACACTGTTGAGGACATCTCCTGGCACCACCCGTCCGCTGGGTTCGTACCGGACTTCGTTCAGGGTCGAGCGAAAGTAAAAAGGCAGATAGGCCCTTGCCGTCAGTCGGTTCGTCAGGCCGTATTCGCCATAAAAACTTGTAATATATACCCCCGTGGTTGTGATGGGAATAATCTCGCCGGACAGGTTAAAAAAATTCCGGCCTACAATCGCACGCTGGCCCAGCTTGGCATATCCGTGGTTTTTGCCGGAAGCCCAGGGGCCCCCTGCCCGGACGGTACCACCTGCCAGCATCAGAAATGCCGCAAGGCTTAAGGTTATGATCTTTTTCATGGGGAATATCAGTTGAGTTTGGCGTAACCGAAGGGCACGTTAAAAGGCTTGCAGAGGATCATGACATACGTATAGTCATACAGACCTACAGATCCGGCGACCTCATAGGTGTCAGCGCCTGTGTTTTTGCGCAGGGCAGATACTTCCAGCCCGCCATTGGCTGTGGACTGGCTATTGGTCAGATATACATACACACCGGGACCATTGCTGGCAAGAAAATCACTCCCCAGGCTGATTTTGAGGGTATTGTTTTCTACAAACACCTCTACTCCGCCGCGTACCGTGTAACCATTGGATCCGACAAAAGTACCCTGACGGGCAGGTGCTCCGACCGTAACGGCATATGGGTCGCTGGAAATCCCGTTGGCAGTCGCGACGATCCCGGCATTGCCGGGGCCAAGTCCCCGCACCCAGCCTGTCTGAGAGACGGATGCGACGGCTGGTACCTGGCTGCTCCACGTATAGGTAAGCCCCTCCAGGACATTGCCGGCAGCATCCTCAGCCCGCGCCATCAGCTGGAGGCTGTCACCGATAGCCAGGGTATTGACACTGCCCAGGATCACGATCCGTGCCAGGTCATCTTCATTGACCACAACTGTCACCAGAAAAGGGTCGCTGGTGATACCGGCATGGGTCGCCAATACTGCTGTCTGGCCTTGTTTCAGGGCCGTCAGGACACCATCCGGGGTGATGGTCGCAATGGTGGGGTCAGCGGTCGTCCACGTAATGGCACCCGAAAACAAATCCCCAAAGGTATTCATCAGCAAAGCAGAAAACGTCAGGGTTTCGCCTTTTTTGACGGAACCGGCCGGTGCACTGATGACGACAGAGACAATGGTGTCCTGCCGGATGTCCACGCCAATACAGCCCGCCAGGCCCAACAAGGCCGCCAGCATCAGGGCAATGAGGTTGATTTTCATATAAGCGCTTTTTACAGGTAAATATCTGCCTCAGCCCGGTACCCAAATGTCTCCTGCCGGACAGGAGCGTGATCTGCCCCTGCGTGTCAGCTCAATCGGTGCCGGAGGAGATGGGCCAAACGCCGGGCCTCTGGCTCATCCTCGTCAAATCGTCCGGTGAGGGGTATCCAGGTATCGCCCTGCCAGATGGCGACCCGATACGTCGCACGGGGCAGGCCGTTGGGCGCGGTACGGGTACGCTGCTCAATGCGCAGGTCTGTCACCTGGGCGAGGGGGAATGACACCTGCCGGGCACACCGGAAGCCGCGCCACCCCTGCAGGATCAACAGTCCTGCCTGGCGATCTACGACCACCCGCCGCCGGGGCAGGCCCAGCGCAAACCAGCCAAAACTCCCCAGGGCCAGCATCAGCCCCAGCCCGTAGAGCGGCCGGTACACAGCCTGAATCCCGTACTCCCGCACTGACCCCAGGATCAGGGCGACCCCGGACATGGTCAGTGCCAGCACCCAGGTGCGATACAAAAAACGCTCCTCCTGCAAAACCAGCAGGTCTGGTGTCTCCGTGGTGATCTTCATGGGGCAAAGATACGGTGGAAATGGGAAAATCGCCTGACATACATAATCCTCCAGGAGGTGCAGATGGCTGTGGAGCGGGAAGTATTACAGCCCATGATTCGAACTCAGCAAGTCTAATCCTGCGTTTTTGAAATCTGAATCATTCGTCAGCAAAACCAAACTATGATCCTGACAAAGTTTTACGATGTAGGCATCGTTGAAATCTAGTGTGCCTGGTGTTAGCAGTGAAATTGTCTCGGCATTGCTGAGGCACTGGTCAACCATTGTAAAGTGCAAAAGAATAGTATCCCGCACGATGTCGTAGATGTCTGAGAGCATCTGCTGACCATCCGAGCTATCACGATATTTTTTAAATGGAAAAGTATGCTGTCCTCTGCTCGTCCGCTGAAGATAATTGTTGTATTCCAGCCGGAGAGCCCTGTTGATGACTTCTGACAGGATAGTCAGGCTCACGTATAACGGATTGCCTTGGTGTAATAATTGACCAAATGCCCTGGAGTAAACTGCTTCCCAAGCTTGATTTCCCGAGGGCCAAAAGTTGTAGATCAGTACATTAGCATCAAAGAGTACAGATCTGTCAGCCAATTGAGGAATTTCATGAATGCGGTAGGTCTTAGCCATAACACAGTATTTATTCGCCCAGCACCTCGCGGACGCTGCGTTCCATTGCTTCTGGATCTTTGTAGTATAGTTTGGCGGTCTCCACCACCCGCCTGAGCGCCACTCGACCTGTCGGGGTAATATGCGCTACTGATACCGCAGCTTTTACCTGCTCCTCTGAAAAATCACGGTAGAGCTGGCCTACAGCAGTATTCAGAAAGGCCGTAGTCAGAATCTCAACATTCAGGAAGGAGAGCTCTACTTGTCTGTTTCCCGCTAGTGCAGCTTTGATCATAGCATACACTTTATACCCATCCTCGGCCTCTACGCAGTAAGGCGATCCGACGATATTATATACTTGAATACTAAGTTTTTCCATGTGACAAAAAGTTAGAAAATGTCATCAGTCCCATCTTCCAGCTCAAGAGCATACGAACGGGCATCATCCGTACAGAACTGTAAATTAACAACTGTACCTGGAAATTCCGCATCAAGTGTTGCAGATTGTTCACCTGATACGTCGAACTGGTAAAAACCGTTGCCGCTTACGATCTGGAGTTTGCCATTATTGAGGTGGATGAATTCGCGCATCAGTGCTAACCCAATGCCGCCACTAATGTCTTCTTTGGTCGTATGACGGTCCTGAACCGCCCAACGGATGGCAAGCTCTGCGCTAATCTCCCTACTGAACCTGCGCCTGAACTTTTCGCGGAAGCCGACACCTATATCTGTAATTGTAAACTCGATTCTTTGTTTATTGGGATAAAACTGCCCACATGTATAGATATATTCTGTTTCGCTATGAATCTGGGCATTGACAAATATCTCGTAGATAGACTCTGTCATCTTCTGCTTGAGCGCCTCTGACATAGATGGTAATTCGGGCCGATTTAATAAAGGTCCGATTACGTACTCGCTGAAAAATCGCCCATCTGAAGGCCGGAGTTTCTGGTAAGGAATAGTAGTATGCAAATGATCAGCATAGCCTAAAAAACCAAAATAGCTCAGAAAACCATTTCTTTGAAGGATTTTCCTTGTACTGTCCGGAATGTGGGTAAAACGGATAGTGTGTAGTTTTTCTATCAGCAAATCTAGTACAGCGCCTAGTGCAGCGGACATATTAGACAAGTTGCGCACTGTAAGTCAAGCAGTTAGTTTCATATTCCATAATCCAGCACAAACCTCAAGCACCTCGTCATAAAAAGAGAAATCATGCATCCGTAGCCTGTCAGCCAGGATTCGGTAGCGCTTCATACCCCCGATGCTGTGTTCAACCCGGATTCGTTCCCGTGCCAGATCCTGATTCTCCGTTTTTTTCTCTTCTTCCAGTTTCCCCCCCCTTTTCTTCTTGTGGGGCAGCAGCACTTCCTTACAGCGATAGTCCTTCTGCAGCCCCTGATAGCCTGAGTCTGCCATTAGCCGGAAGCCCGAAAACCAATCCTGATCCGGCGGAAACAGCTCTTTCATCAGGGCATAATCGTGAATACAGCCTTCCCACGGCGGGCTGATCATCAAAATCCTGCGCTTCGGGTTGGAAATCACCATTTCTTTGACCGTATGGGCTTTTTTTGCCCGAATAATTCACCCGTTGATCCTCCGGATCGCCCGGACGCTGGGTGCGCTGCTCTGTGGCATCCAGAATCAGCGTTGTTTCCGACTTCAGGTATTCCGAAAACGCCCCTACGTCCTCGAAGCTCCGCTTCGGCGCATGGCCTGCTGCCGAAAGCCCTGCCTTCAGGATACTGACCCCCAGCTCTTGGTTGCGCTTCGCATTTGACCCGTCCATCCCCGTGACCAAACCCAGCAAGTCGTAGGTCAGGCCACTCTTGAGGCTGAAGAGCGTGAACAACAGCAGCTCCTCTTCCGTGTCAAAGGCGGGCTTCACCTCCAGCCCCGCGTGGCGTTCATGCATACTTTGATGGAAGTATGCCCGATACCATTCCGAAAATAAGGCACTCAATTTCTTAAATTGCACCTCCGGGTAGCCTGTCGCTGCACGCCACTTGCGATCAGTTGTTAACTCGCTTACTTTCAGCTTCATACGCGAATTTACGAATTTAATTCACCTGCGCAATATGTCTATTAGCTGCAAACCAATCCATGCGAATTTCGATTATCTGAAAATTAATATCCCTATACATCTCGTGCAGGCGAGAGAGTCGCTCGTAACTGGCGGCATCATTGTTGATTTTATCTAAGTTGTACATCTTCTGGCCTTTATTTTCTCATGCATCATCCAGGTAAGCCTGCCTCCATCATTGCCCTACCTTGCAGGCAGCCGGACGAGATGAAAGATACACAAAAATAGGTGTCATAAGCATAGTGCGACCAGGGAGATAATCTGTTCGTTGAGCAGATAAATACATGCTGGCAATTACTGATCTTATTTGAGTCTCACCTAAAGTACAAACCCTATCCTTCACATGCCCCTCTTCCTGTACCCAAAAGAGGCTGTCATTTTGAGACAGCCTCTTCACTTTTTCTCTTTGTTTAATGCTCAGAATCAAGCCTTATTTCCCCAAAATCAACTGTTGATACAGCTGCAGGTATATCCATCTCTTACCACTTCACATACGGGACGGCAGCCTCGCGAATACGGGCATCAAGCGCCTGAATGGCGGTTTTGGTAGCAGCCCACTGTTGCAACTCGGCATCTATCAGGGCCTCAAGTTCCTGCCGCACAGCATACATAGAGGCCGTAGGGCGGTTGAAGCCCAGGGTCGCCAGGACGATCACGTGGCCATACTTGTTGTTGAGGCGGATGGGGTAGTTGAGCGGATCCTGCGAACTGCGGTTACGGGTCTGATACAGGGCTTTTTCGATGTTACTGCCCCTCGCCATGAGGCTGTCCAGCTCAGCCCGCAGGCTTTCGGAGGTGATCTTGGGTTTGAGCTCGGTGAGCTGGGCATTTACCCGGCGGATTTCGCGGATCGTGGTATTGATCTCATTCATTTTGTCCCGCCCACTGGTGACAAATGCATATTGCGCCTGCAAGTCCTCGGCCGTAACTGGATTGCGGGGGTCCTGGAGCAGGGTGAGGGGCACCTCCACGCGCTCGGTTCCTGCCACGAGGCTCACCGTATAGGTACCTGGCAGTACAAAAGGTCCCTCCGAAATCGCAAACCACAAAATCATGCCTTGTATCTCGTCCACACCATCTGTACGCAGGTCCCAGACAAAGCGGTTGGAACCGGCTTTAGGTGTCCACTTATGGGCGGGATCGGTAGCTTTGCTGCTGAAAGTCCGGACAGTATCTCCTGCCTGGGAGCGGACAATCAGCTGATACGTGAGGGTGGTATCGAGTTTGTCGAGGTAATAATGAATCAGCGCACCATTGGGGTGATTTTCACCCTGGGTTTTGCTGGGGGGCCGGTGACCAGCGTCTATGATATACGTTGGTTTGGGGGCAAAGAGGTGTACAGGCCGGGCCGGACCCTTCTGGAGTTCATACAGCGGGCTGAGGTCGTCCAGTATCCAGAAAGCACGTCCCTGGGTGGCTGCGATGAGGTGGCGGTCTTTGATGGTAAGGTCTGTAATCGGAACCAGGGGCAGGTTGTTTTGAAAAGGCTGCCAGCTCCCGCCGTTGTTAAAGGAGATATACAGGCCGTTTTCGGTACCGGCAAACAACAAACCCTCACAAGTGGGCTCAGCCCGTATCACCCGCGTAAAATGTGTCCGGTTGATACCCTGATCAATCCGTTTCCAGGTTTTGCCATAGTCGCGGGTATGGAGGAGGTATGGCTCATAGTCACCTGATTTGTACCGGGTTGCAGCCACGTACAATCCTCCTTCGGCAAAGGGATCAGCCTCCAGGCTGTTAATCTGCGCAAAAGCAGGTAACAGCTTGGGTGTCACCTGGGTCCAGGTTTTACCCCCGTCGCGGGTCACATGGATCAGGCCGTCATCACTGCCTGTCCAGAGTACATCACCATTGCCGACTGCCTCAGCCGCCGCAAAAATGGTGCAATAATACTCCACCGAGGTATTGTCATGGGTGATCGGGCCGCCGCTCGGGCCTTGTTTGGTGCTGTCATCTGTCGTCAGATCGGGGCTGATCGTAGTCCAGGCGACTCCCAGGTCCGTGCTGACGTGGACGTGGTTGCTGAATGCGTAGAGTTTATCGGGGTTGTGGCGGCTGAAAAAGATAGGATAATTCCACTGGAAGCGGTATTTCATGTCTTCTGCCCCATGCCCGAGGGGGTTATTGGGCCAGACATTGGTGGCCTGGGTCTGGTGTGTGCGGTGGTTGATCCGCTGCATGAACCCCCCATATTCTCCACCAAATACCACATCTTCATCTTTTGGATAGATCGCATGATGCCCGGCTTCGCCTCCGGCCGTTTCTTCCCAGTCTCGGTCTGTGATATAGGCCCCGTCGCTGCGGTGCAGGATGCGGATAGAGGAGTTGTCCTGCTGCGCACCGTAGATACGGAACGGAAAGTGATTGTCCGTCGTGACGCGATAAAACTGTGCTGTAGGCTGGTTATAGTACGAGGTCCAGTTTTGCCCCCCGTCAAACGTAATCTGGGCACCGCCATCGTCACCCATGATCATACGTTCCGGATCCTGGGGATCTATCCAGAGGTCGTGGTGGTCACCGTGCGGGGCATTGCGGCTCCGGAATGTCCGCCCACCGTCTATGCTCACATGGTAAGAGACATTCAGTACATATACCTTGTCTGCCTGATGCGGATCGGCGTAGATACGGGTATAATACCAGGCACGCTGCCGGAGATTGCGGTCCTGGCTGAGTTTTTGCCAGGTAGCACCCCCGTCATCACTCCGGTACATACCGCCCTCGGGCTCGTTTTCGACCATCGCCCAGACCCGGTTGGGATTGACAGGCGAGACCGCCACCCCGATAATGCCGAGGAGCCCCTTAGGGAATCCGGGGTTAGTACTGATCTCCTGCCAGGTCTCGCCGCTGTCTGTGCTTTTCCAGAGTTTGCTGCCCGGCCCTCCACTGCTAAACGAGTAAGGCGTACGCCGGAAGGTCCAGGTACTGGCATACAAGATACGGGGATTGCCGGGCTCTGCTATCAGGTCCACTGCACCACTGCCTGCATCAGCAAACAGCACCCGGCGCCAGGTGTTGCCCCCGTCTGTTGTCTTATACACCCCGCGGTCTTCCGTATCCCGAAACAGATCACCCATCACGGCTACCCACACCGTGTGCGGGTCCGCCGGATGAATCCGTATCCGGCCTATATGCCGGGAGTCTGGCAATCCTGCAGGGGTCCAGGTTTTGCCCGCATCCAGGGATCGCCATATACCTTGTCCGCCACTGACGTTGCCCCGGACCGTTTCCTCTCCCTGGCCAGCATAGATGACGTTGGGGTCTGACTCACTGACGGCCACTGCCCCGATACTCCCCCCGAAAAAACCGTCTGAAATATTTTCCCAGGTATTGCCCGCATCTGTTGTGCGCCATACGCCCCCCCCGGTCGAGCCAAAATAAAACAAATGCGGCTTGCCGGGTACACCCGTCACCGTACAGGAGCGTCCGCCCCTGAATGGACCGATATTTCGCCATGTGAGGCCGCTGAAGTACTTAGCATCCACCGCTGGAGCCGGTGGTTGTTTCTCTCGGGGCTGTGCGCCCAGCGGCAGCAGGGCGACACAGGTAATCAGGGCGGTAATAAATGCCTTCATACGAACAAAGGTTAAGGATAAGGTCCGGCCAACAGGACCGGACCAGCAAGATAAGGTACGCCCCTGTCGGGCGCAAGGAACTTCTGAGGCAATTTTAGGAGGTGACCGCCCTGATTTTTACCCAAAGCTGGTTCACGACGCTGTTATAATGCCGGTGGTACCGGGGCCGGAACGATATTGTGTACAGGCGGGATACTTTTGAGGTAGGCAAACATAGCCTCCACGTCCTTGTCTGCCATCGTCACATAGTTGACCCAGGGCATGGGGGGCAGGAGGGTGCGTCCGCCGGGTTGTCCCTTGAACTTACCCTGCGTGAGGGCCACCTTAAACTGCTCCAGGGTCCAGTTACCGATGCCGGTTTCATCCGGGGTGAGATTGCCGGCAAACGAAATCCCCCAGGGACCAGCCCCGGCTGTCAGGTCCGGTGTAAACATGGCAAAACCCTGATTGAGCATTTTGCTATCAAATACTGGCACAGGCTGGTCGCCCGGATAGCCGGAAAGCATACGGCCGGGCACCAGTTCGGGACCGTTGGGACCCATTTGTTTAGGAGAATGACAGTCATTACAACCCGCAATGGTGACCAGGTATTGACCACGCTCGATCAGACTGGCCTGATCTTCACGGGGCGTCGCAGCAGGCTCAGCAGGCGGCGGTGTTGTGCAGGATGTCAGCAGAACCATACATCCCAGCGCCAGGGGCAGGAGAGAGACCAGAAGGTAGCGCATGCAGAACATTTGTATTGTTTGTGGTGATAAAAAGTGCTTGTAATACCGTCACAATATAAGAGAGATTTGTATGTTGTCAATAACTGGTTATCACTCCGAAAACATTGAACCAAATCTTCGGAATAACCCTTCTGCAAAAACCTGTGCATGCACCCCGTCGCCGTGAATACAGAGCGTATCGGCCCGCAGCGGAATGACCGCCCCCGTAAGGGTGCGCACCTGCTGCCGCAGCACCAGGTCTTCGGCCTGGGTGAGGAGGGTCGTTGTATCTTCAATCAACGCATGAGGATGGCTCCGGGGGGTCAATGACCCATCTGGCTGGTACGTACGATCCGCAAACACCTCATGTAACACTCGAAGACCTGCGGCCTCACCCGCTGCTACCAATGCACTCCCGGACAATCCCATCATGACCAGCGAGGGGTCCAGGTCTGCCACCGCCCGGGCGATGGCCTGGGCTAACTCCGGCTGGCGGGCCGCCATGTTGTACAGCGCACCGTGCGGTTTGACATGGTAGAGGCGGCCTCCACATGCTGACACGATGCCCCGGAGTGCCGATACCTGATACAGGGTCAGGTCGTAGGCCTCGGTCGGGCTCAGTGACATTTCCCGCCGTCCAAATCCCTGAAGATCAGGCAGCCCCGGGTGTGCTCCGAGTTTGATGCCATGCCGGAGCGCTGACTGTACGGTACGGCGTATACCTCCGGGATCTCCGGCATGAAAACCGCAGGCAATATTTGCCGCGTGTATATAAGGCATCAGGCTTTCATCATGTCCCAGGGTCCAGGCCCCAAAACTCTCGCCCATATCGCAATTGATCAAAATGGTAGCGGACACGGATAGCAGCAGTTAATTGTCGGACAAAGGCTGCGCGTGCCAGGTACAAGGCCTCGGCAGCTTCAGCTGTAAGTAACACAAATCGGACCTGATCTCCAGGTACCAGCCGGGCCAGCAAAGCCTGATCTGCTTCACATACCCATCCGATGAGCGGATACCCGCCTGTAGGCTGGGCATCAGCCTGAAGCACAATCAGGGTACCGTCTGGTGTCGCCTGGATATGGCCCCGGGTAGCGGGCGAAGATAACATTCCGGGCAGTGTCGCAGCATCCGGAAGTTTTTCGGCCAGTTGTAATCCCATACGGGACATCATGGGAGACAGCGTAAAGGTTCCTCCGGCCAGGCGGGTCTGTGCAGCCAGGCTGCACAGCGGGTAGGCGGGTCCAGGTACGATCCGGACAGGCACAGGCCCGACGGTCCATGCGGGCGGTCTGACGCCCCAGGTGGCCGCCTGCCAGGTCTTGACGGATTGCCAGGTATCGGTTCCAGGACCGAGCGGTATCCGCTGCCCGGCCTGGACCGGCTCCAGGCCCAGGGGCGTCCCTGCCTGCCAACTGGCACTGCCCAGCACGACCGGAGCGTTGATCCCGGGTGCCAGGGCCAGATACCCCTGTCGCCGCGAAACCCTGACTTGCAGCTCACAGGGCTGCCATACCCGGACCGGACGATAGCAGGGCACCTCTTCTCCCCCGATACTGCACGTTGTACCGGCTCCTGTAACTGCCAGGGTGACAGGCGCTGGAAGCTGGAGCCGGGTCAGGCCCATACCTGCTTCCAGCACCGGGCCACCGGGTGGCTGCCGGACAAGCAGCGATGCGACGGTAGCGGCGTCTGTGTCTGCATACCCACTGAGGCTGACACCTTGTGCCTGATAGCCCCATCTGCCTCCATCCTGGACAGAAGACAGCAGGCCCGCCTGGATTACGTTGAGTTCCATCGGCCTGCTGTGAGGGCTTCAAATGTTTCGGGACTGACGGGCTGCATCTGTACCCTGTCACCGGGCCGGAGAAGGGCGGGAGGCTGGCGATTCACGTCAAACAATAATACCGGTGTCCGGCCGATCACATACCACCCGCCAGGTGAAGCTCCCGGGTAGATACCCGTCTGGTCGCGGGCGATGGCTACGGAACCGGGCGGCACCCTGCGCACAGGCCGATCTTTACGGGACAAGTGTAACGCTGAGGGCAAAATACCCATATAGGGAAACCCGGGTTGAAATCCGATCATATATACCCTGTACCAACAGCTGGTGTGCCAACGGATCACCTCTTCTGCACTGCATTGCAGGCGCTCTGTCACCTCTGCCATGTCAGGTGCCATCTCCGCTTGATAACAAACCGGGATGGTATGACACGCCCCGGCAGGACGAGTCCCCTGGCCAACCGCTTGCAGCTGCTCATACTGAGCTTGTACATAGGCAGCCACCCACTGCGTAGGACTGGCACAGTTATAAGACTTCTGCACCTTCACCGGATCAAAATATACGGCCAGGGAGGCATAGGCAGGCACAGATTCCCGATACCCCTGAAAAGGAAAAGAAATCATCATCGCCGCCAGGTCCAGTACCTGCTCATGGATGGTCTCCTGTATCTGGTCTCCCAGGCAGACCGTAATAGCACCAGATGCGATCGGGTATATATGAGGAAACATGGTACAGGTACATCAGTCTTCGGCTGCCCGCTCCAGCTCCTCCAGCGACAAGGCCATCGAACGCAGCGCCTGATCAAACTCGTGAAAAGAACTGCGAAGTAATGCAATAGCCTCGTGCTGCTCACGAGAGGCTGCATTGTCCAGAATCTCCAGCAGCCCGGCTACGTTGGCGGTAGGCTTCCGAAGGACATGCGACGCCAACTCTGCAAAGGCCTCCAACTGTTTATTTTTATGCAAGAGGCTCTCACGAGCTGCTACGTCCTGGGTGATGTCCCGGATGATACATACCACCTCGTGCTCACCTGCCGGTACAATGCGGGCCTCGGCATGGATAGGTTTGTCCTGGATGCCTGCTATTTGAAACGTGATCAGGCAGAGCTGGCGGGTACACAGCACCTCTTCCACCCCGGTCATAAGGTGCTCCCGGATGAGTTGATCGAGGTGATAGGTGTGACCTTCATGCTGAATAACGGGCAAAAATCCTGGCTTAAACGCCAGTATATTACCGGTACGCGATAACCGCAGCATCATATCCGGTACTGCATCCAGCAGCGCCTGGTGTTTGATCTCCTCCGACCGCAGGTTGGTAATATCCCACACGATCCCCACCATTCGCTCCGGATGACCTTGAGCGTCCCTGATCACTTGTGCGCAGGTATGTACATACTTGATCCCTGACCCTGGCACTAGCCGGATTTCTGTATCGTAGGGCGCTTTACCTTCGAGGGCATTAGAGACTTTTTCTAGTGTTGAGGCCACATCATCCGGATGCAGCAGCCGCTGCCAGGCCTCCTGCGTCCCTTCAAACAAGCCAAGAGGCACCCCCATCACCTCATAGGTAATATCATCCCAAATGATCGTGCCTGTTTTTACCTCAAACTCCCATACCCCGATACGGGCCCCCTGTGTCGCCAGCATGAGGCGGTTGGAAAAAATAATCCGCTCCTGCTCCGCCACCCTTACCTGGGTCTCGTCCCAGGTGACCCCGACCAGCCTGACCGGCATCCCCTGGACATCCCGGATCATCTGCCCGAATGCACGCAGATAACGCAGCTCTCCCCCGGGTAGCAGGATTCGATACTGAATATTAAAGGGTACCTGCTGCTGATAGAGCTGACTCATGATCTCGGTAATCATGACCATATCATCACGGTGGATTCGCTTGCCCCAGATTACCATAGGATTCTCCGCCGTCGCCGGATCTTCCCCGAAAAGATGGTACATCTGTTCATCCCATAGGATGACACCTGTTTTGATATTAATGTCCAGAATCCCGAGTTGGGCACCCTGCGTAGCCAGCTTCAGGCGCTCGGAGTATGTGTCTTTTTCCTGCTCCAGCAAGGTCTGCTCGGTGATGTCCCAGTTGACACCCGCCACCCGCCAGTCTGAATCGTTGTGATAAATGCGGCCTGCATAGGCTTTGATATACCGTATCTCTCCACTGGGCCGTACGATCCTGAAGGCTACGTCATAATAAGGAATTACCCCCTGCAAAAATTTCCGGGTAACCTCTGTGATCTTATAGTAGTCATCGGGATGGACGGCTACGATCCAAAACCCATATGCATTCACGGATGAGGGCCGGGGCTTTAATCCATAAATTTCATACATCTGACCATCCCAATACGAGGCTCCGCTAAAATCGGCCTCCCATACTCCCAGCCTGGCTGACTGCGTGGCGATGGAGAGTTTATCTGAAAGGCGTTTGTTTTGCCAAAGCGCTTTTTGTTGTACAGATATATCCTGGTGGGTGCCGATCAGGCGGGTCCTGCCGGCCGCGTCCTGCATGCTGTAACCGATGCACGATACGACCCGCTCCTGTCCGTCAGGGCGCAACAGCCGTATCTCCCGTGTCCATACAGGGCCAGGCTGCGCCTCCGCAAACTGTCCGGCCAGGAAGGCAGCATCCCTGGGATCCAGCCACTGAAACCAGGTCTCCAGGGCAACATAATGTGTAGGATGCATCCCATACAGGTCAAACATCCGGTCATCCCAGCTTGCCCGCCTGCTCACAGGGTCATACTCCCATACCCCCAGACCAGATATGCTCAGGGCCAGCCGGAGTTTGTCGAGGAGCTCTTCCGGCGAAAACTGATCATGTGGAGTCGTATCACTGAGGGTGATAACAAAACCATCCGGCGTCCTGCGTGCATGGGGGGCAATCATATACACTTGTCCATCCGGATGCCGGTACCCAAACTGAATGTCTGCCGGCGCACTATCAGAGAGCAATCCTGAAAAATAAGTCTGAACCGCTGGAATATCCTTAGGTTCTATCCGGTTGAAAAAGCGTTCTACTGTCCCGATATTATCCGGATAAACGCCCATGAGCTTTTCGAACTGATCATCAAATTTCCATACACGCTGCTCCGGTGACCAGAATATCGTTGTCTGAAGCCGGACATGGTTGCGGGGTGTAGGTTCATGATAGGCAGGGAGCCGGGTACAGGATAGTACCACTACCGTGCTGGTCGTCTCTGTTACCTTTTCTACCAGCCATCTGACCCTGTGCCGGGCTGATGTCTGAAGATTGGTAATCAATCCGGTATTTTCGCCTTTTTCGCTGAAGGTGTTGATGATCCTGCTAATCCCAGCCCAGTCACCTGCCGTCAGGTATTGGGTCAGAGATGGTGCCATCGGCTCGCCGGACTCCAGCAGCGACTGCATAGCAGCATTCATCTGGAGAATCTCTCCGTCAACAGCAATATGTATCACCGGCAGTACATATGACTCAATGTCTTTGCCAGACAAAGAGACATAACGCCAGACACCCTGGTCGTCCCACCCGTTATGATTATCTGCCGGATATTCCTGCTTAGGCGCAGAATCTGCCTTTTCTGATAGCGACATTAAACTAGACAAAAAGTGTAACCAGCCTGTGTGAATACCTAACCTTGCGGGTATTGCGAAAAATGTACCTTTTACCTTGTCCAAGTCTTAACATCACTCAATATAAGCAAAAAAATGTTGTTGACATGAAAAAAAATCCGGTATCCGTATAACAAAAAACACATACCGCTGCCCAAAGCAACGGTATGTGCATATGCGTATTTTTTTTGCGTGACAACTGATCAGAGCAGCATTCGCATCGGATCTTCGAGCAATTGCTTGAACGTCACAAGAAAAGCAGACCCAATAGCCCCGTCCACTACCCGGTGGTCACAGGAGAGGGTTACTTTCATGACATTGCCCACGACGATCTCCCCGTTTCTGACGACAGGCTGCTCACTGATCCCCCCAATGGCAAGAATGCAGGCATCCGGTGGGTTAATAATTGCCGTGAAGGTATCTATGCCAAACATACCGAGGTTGGATACGGTGAAGGTATTGCCTTCCCACTCGGCAGGTTGAAGTTTGCGGTCACGGGCTTTGCCGGCGAGGGTTTTAGCTTCCTGTGATATCTCTGACAGGCCCTTGGTATCCGCGTGGCGGATGACAGGTACCAGCAGGCCCTCCTCGACGGCCACTGCCATCCCGATATGAATATGCTTGTTGTAGCGGATCTTATCACCCAGCCAGGCAGAATTGACCTTGGGGTGCTGTCGCAGGGAGAGGGCTACCGCCTTGATCACCATATCATTATAGGAGATCTTGACTGGGGACACCGCATTGAGTGCCTCGCGGGCGACCTTTGCTTTGTCCATGCTGATCTCCATGGTGAGGTAGAAGTGCGGAGCCGTAAAGAGACTTTCGCTGAGACGACGTGCAATGGTCTTGCGCATCTGTGATACGACGACCTCTTCATAACTTTCACCACCGGCAGCTGACATAGCCGCAGGAGCCTGCGCTACGGGTTGAGCCTGGGGCTGGTAGTTTTCAATATCGCGCTTGACGATACGGCCGTTGTCACCTGAGCCTGCAACCTGGGTGAGGTCTATACCTTTTTCGCGGGCAATGGCTTTGGCCAGGGGAGATGCCTTGACGCGACCGTCTTCATGCTCCTCAGCGGCCACAGGTGCTGCTACCGGCGCGGGCACGGCTGCCGGTACTGCTACCGGGGCAGTGACTACCGGAGCCTCTGCTTGTGGCACAGGAGCTACCGGAGCAGAGGCGGGTGTTTTGGCGCCGCCCAGCAAGGCAGAAATGTCCTCTCCAGCCTGACCGATCACGGCCAGCAAACCTCCTACGGCAATACCCTTGCCAGCCTCGGCACCGGCATAGAGCAGTACTCCATCAAAAAAAGACTCCAGGTCCATCGTTGCCTTGTCGGTCTCAATCTCGGCCAGCAGGTCACCTGCTGATACCTTGTCGCCAACTTTCTTGTGCCAGGCTGCAATCACTCCTTCGGTCATCGTGTCGCTCAGGCGAGGCATCTCGATAATCTTTGCCATGTGCGTATGTCGTATGTTAATATGCGTGAGTTCAGTGTGGCTCAGCTGCCTTGTCTGAAAATCGGGGTTAAGTTATGGATAACTTAGCAAAGAGGAAAATGATCACAGCACCGTACACGATTTCATCTGCTTTTCACCTAAAAAAAGTCTGGCAACCCCTCCCGGAAGTTGCCAGCCCTGATGTTTCTTCCTGCTGCGGCAAGACAATTACCGCCCGGCTCCCCACCGTAATCCGATCTCCACACCGGTGAAGTACCGGGGCTGTATCCCTGCAGCCAGCCCCGTATAGGCCGGGAGCAGGCTGTAGGACAACGTAGGACCGGCATAGATACCACTGGACCGGAACCGATACTCATACATCAGCCGCAGCTCTGCCCGTACATGGTAGGGCCTGAACCGGATCAGCTCTGCGTTGTTAAAAGAGGCGATCTTGTACTCGCTACTGGACACAAATCCTCTGTTAATATTGGGATCGGGGCTAAACTCCTGCTGATAGATGCTGCGATCCCGCCACACAAAGGTTCTGCTCAGCATGACACCAGCATATGGGGTGAATGAATGCCGGCCCCGTGACCAGTTGTACCCGATCCGCAGGGGTACCTGCAACTGCACCACCCGAAAAGGAGCCTGAGAACCATACTGCACGGAATCAAGCACTGACGATACAGGCTCAAACCCTTCATTGTCCGTATCCTGCAGGCTGGAGGGCAACACACCTTGCTGGTAGGCACCTACCGAGGATACTGCACCCATGAGACCGGCCTGCACCCGCCACCGGGTATGCAGGATACGTTCGGCCCCTACGGCCAGGCTGGCTTCGGACCTGGGCAGGCTCAACACGTACAAGCTTGTCTGGGTAATTGAGTTGGCAATTGCCACCGGCTCATACCGGTAATACTGCGAGTGATCCAGGCTGGCCAGTGTGGTCATACCCTGGGTCAGGCGCATCGATGCCCAATATGACCAGCGGTCCAGCGCCGGGGCCGAGATGGACATATGTATCGGGTCTGGCTGATGTGGCTCAGGTAGCTGCAAGCCGATTGCCGGTACCACTATCGGTACCGGAGGGATCAGCACAGGCTTGAAAGAAAGCGTATCCGGCAGCATGCTGTATGCAGCCGTTGTAAGCACGGGCAATGTGCTGGCATTGACGGGTGCCTCAGCCTGCGTCTGCGGAGTCGTCTTCGTTGTGGTCGCACGCAGGCGGGGTGCTGTCGGGGGTGCTGCCGGGGCTGCTACAGGTGCCTCGGCAACCAGGACAGGGCTCGTCTCAGCATCAGATGATGCCGATCTCTCAATACCAGGGATAGCCGACAGTGTGGTACCCTGCTCAGGCGTGGTGGCGAGAGCTGTCAGTGGGCCCGTGGAGACCGGGGTGCCCATCTGGGTAAAACTCCCCCAAGCCAGGCTCACGCATACCAGTACGAGCATGGCTTCGGGTATCAGCCACCACCCAAACAACCTGCGTTTGGGTCGGCTGGCTGCCATCTGCGATTCTATGGCCGCCCACACCTCCGGGCGGGGGGTGCGGGTGGCGTTTTCGAGCCTGGATTGTAATTTTCGCTCAAACGAATCAGACATCTTTGTAAACGTAAGACTGGTGGTATATCTGGTTGAGATTTTCCCGGAGCAATGCCCGCGCCCGGGTATATTGTGAACGGGAAGTGCTCTCGGTGATGCCGAGTTGTTTCCCGATTTCGGCATGCGAGTACCCTTCTACAGCATACAAGTTAAATACCATACGGTACCCGTCTGGTAATTGCTGGATGAGGAGGATGAGCTGCTCAGCCTCCAGATCAGCGATGACATCATCTGCTGCGGGGATCTCAACTGCTTCACGCTCTGATGCCCGGTTTTTTTGCTGTTTTTGTCGTCGCAGGTGGTCAATGGCGGTGTTCACCACAATCCGCCGCAGCCAACCTTCCAGGGATCCTGACTCCTCGTAGGAGGATATTTTTTGAAAAATTTTGATAAAACTCTCCTGCAGGATGTCCTCCGCCTCAGCTTCTGAAGCAGCGTACCGACAGCATACCGCAAAAAGCCGGGGCGCAAAAAGCTGATACAGCTCTCGCTGCGCCTGGGGCTTCTGGGCGGCACACGCCTGGATTAATGCCTTATAGGGCTTTGACATGCCTGACCATCAGAGTTTACAGTACGTTGACGTACAGAGCCGCCGCACCGCTGCATATACATATGGATAATATACAAAAAAGTCCTGTCGCTGCTGGTTCAAAAAAAATACGCCGACAAACCCGCAGGCTGCCAGCGTGTAAGACCAGGTGCATGCCGGTTCAGACCAGGCCCGGCATGTCCACTTGCTCGTTTACGTCGGCGGTATAGTCCACACCCGCCAAGCCAAACCCAAACAGGGTCAGAAAATCATCTTTGTATCCTTTGAGATCGCCGATCTCAGACAGGTTTTCAGTAGTAGCCTGCGGCCAGTGGGTAGCGACATAGGCTTGTACGTCCTCGCGCATCTCCCAGTCATCTATCCGGATACGGCCTTCCTCATCCGTAGGTACGGACGCGCCGCTGTATAGGCGGTCATAAAACAGCCGCTGTATCTGCTCAATACAGCCTTCGTGAATACCTTTAGCCTTCATGTCCTTAAACAGCAGGGCCATGTACAGCGGGATCACCGGGATCGCAGAGCTGGCCTGGGTCACCAGGGCCTTATTGACAGATACATATGCTTTTCCTCCGATACTGCCCAGGGATTCCGTGATGGCGAAGGCAGTTTGTTCCAGGTCTTCTTTGGCTTTGCCGATAGTACCCCGGCGATATACAGCAGCCGTGACCTCCGGCCCGATATATGAATAGGCGACCGTGACGGCTCCGGGGCTCAGCACCCCTGCGGTTTGCATGGCATCCATCCACATCTTCCAGTCCTCGCCGCCCATGACGGCTACTGTATTGTGGATGTCTTCATCTGTACAGGGTTCTATGGTCACCTGCGAGACCACCCCCGTATGAAAGTCTACGGTTTTATTGCTGAATGTCTGCCCAATCGGCTTTAGAACAGACCGATGCAACACCCCTGTCTCAGGATGGAGGCGCACCGGAGAGGCAAGACTGTAAATGACCAGGTCCACCTGTCCCAGATCTGCCTTGATCAGGTCTATTGTTTTTTGCTTGACCTCATGCGAAAAAGCATCCCCGTTGATGCTGCGGGCATATAGGCCAGCGGCTTCAGCCTGCTGCTGAAATGCCACGCTGTTGTACCAGCCGGGCGTAGCTGTTTTGCCTTCCTGAGGAGGTTTCTCAAAAAACACACCGACTGTTGCGGCTCCTGCACCAAAGGCTGCCGTGATGCGGGAGGCCAGCCCAAACCCGGTTGAAGCGCCGATCACCAGCACTTTTTTAGGCCCGGCCACGGTACCCTGGGACTGAATATATTGAATCTGATTCTGCACATTCTGCGCACAGCCGGTGGGGTGGGCTGTCAGGCAAATAAAACCCCTGATTCTTGGCTCGATAATCATACAGTGTGGTGTTAGCGGCAGTCAATGAGGAAAGTAGGAAAATCCTGCTTCAGGTAGTTGCGGGCGCAATATAGACAATGCCTGCAGCCCAACCAAATACCGGATACTGCCTGAGAGGGTTCCGACTGTGGCCATCTGGCAAAAAAAACGTACCTTTCCACCCTACCTTTTTGTCATGTCCCTGATCCCCTATCTGGTCTGTGACCAACCCGGCAGCATCCTGCTGCGTGAAAAACAATATCCCGTACCTGCTCCGGATGAAGCGCTCATTGCGATCCGCACCGTCGGCATCTGTGGCACTGACCTGCACGCCTGGGCTGGCAGGCAGCCTTATTTTACCTATCCCCGCATCCTGGGCCATGAACTGGGTGCAGAGGTCATATCCGCACCTGCGGGCTCGGGATTGTCTCCCGGCGACAGGACGATCGTGATACCGTATCTGGCTTGTGGGGGCTGTATCGCCTGCCGCCGAGGCAGTCCCAACTGCTGTGTCCGTCTCCAGGTGCTTGGGGTACATACAGACGGAGGCATGCAGTCACATATCTCCGTACCTGTACGGGCCCTGATGCCGGTGCAGGGACTTTCTTTTGAAAAAATGGCACTTGCAGAGCCGCTGGCTATCGGTGCACACGCGGTGCGGCGGGCGGCGGTAGGCCCCGAGGATACCGTACTTGTGATCGGGTGCGGGCCTATCGGGCTGGGAATCATCTGCATGGCCCGGATGCGGGGCGCACGTGTATGGGCGATGGACCTGAACCCTGATCGGCTGCTGTATGCACAGGCCGTGATGGGCGCGGATGGCGGTATCCTGGCGGGTCCTGCCGCTCAGGCAGAGATTGCGGACCGAACAGGGGGAGACCTGTGTACGGTCGTGCTGGATGCTACAGGCCACCAGGGCTCGATGGAGCATGGGATAGACTATATGGCTCATGGCGGCCGGTATGTACTGGCTGGCCTCACCCGTGAAACCCTCAGCTTCAGCCACCCGGCTATCCACGCCAAGGAAACCACCCTCCTCTGCAGCCGCAATGCGACGCGGGAAGATTTTGAGACAGTACTTGATGTGCTGAAAACCGGACTTTTCCCCAGTGACTCCTTCATTACCCATACGGTCCCCTATACAGCTGCCCCGGAACAATTTGCGGCATGGGCCCGACCGGAGACCGGGGTGATCAAGGCGATGCTGACCTGGTAAAAAACATCAGGGCCCCCAAAGGAGGCCCTGTGCAAACGTACAGAGAAGTGTATATACAAAGCCGCACCATGCGGCGTGGATACGGACCAGGGTCCTTATGGCCGTGCAGAAATCGCACGTGTCATGTCAGGGACAGGAGTCGCAGCCGGGGCTGGTGCTGAGAGCAGTTGGGCGAGTATCGCACACCCTGCTAATACCAGTATCAGGCCCACTACAATCCAAGGTTTGTTTGTTGTCTTTTTCATATTCTGCTGATTCAAAGTTTACTCCTACTATACGCCGCAGGCTGCCACTTTGATACAATTTACTGGCTTTCATTATCAACCGTGCAATATGGGGGGATAACCGTGCAGGTGGGGCTACTCATGATTACCCGGAGCGGCCTGCTGTGGGGACTTCATTTACTGCTGGATAGATTTTTCTCACAGAGATACTTCCCGGCCTATACGCTCCTATATAACAGAAGACCAGCCGTATAACCGGCTGGCCTTCTCATAACCCTTCAACGTGCAGGGCTTATTTCAAAAACTGATACGTCAGGCCCACACTCAGCACGTGCTGAAACTGGGTACGGGGGCCGGTTTTGGTAGCATTTCCATCTGTGTCACGCTCAATCACAAACTTGATGTCGTCGTCGTACACCAGGTTAGTCGCGAAGGTCACGGCCAGCCATTTTTTGACTTTGAGGGTGGTCAGGGTCTCCCAGTTGACGTCAATGTTGCCGAAGTTCTGGAGATAATTAGCAAAAAACACTGCATTACTCTGCAAGAGGAGGTTCTCGGCCAGGGCCTTGCGGTATTTGATCGCAAGATTTGAGCCCAGCTCATACCGGAATGCGTCGGCCTCCGGATTGTAGAGGGCCTGATACTCCGCTACCGTGACAATGGTCATCTTGGAGTTGACGGGAGAGTAGTTGATGTTCAGGTCTTCGGAGGGACGATAATCCAGTCCCAGTCCAAAGTTGAGGTAGGCAGGTGCCAGGAAGTCAGAGATCGTATCCGTCGGGATTGTCGTAGGCTGTTTGGGATCAAATGAAAATCCGGGGGCAAACTGCGTACGGAAATTCAGCAGCCCTGTCAGGTGCGCTTTATCTGAAACTTTGTAACCGTATTTGGAGTTAAGTTCAATACGGTCTTCGTTCTTGATAAAAGGATTTTCTGATGAACCCTGACGCAGGAGGCCATAGACGAGAGCAAGGTCATTCTGCCAGGAAGTTTTTGCCTGCTCATAGTTGGCATACAGATTCAGGCGCAGTGAGGCCGACTGAGAGGGGATACCACCCGCCTGCCAGTAGGTACTGTAACCGGCATTGGTAAAACCCAGATTAGCCACACCGCCTTTTTTCCAGTAGGTCGTGTCTCCCTCCTGTGCCGTGAGGCTGATGGCGGATGCCAGAAACAATACAACAAGGACCGTCAATGAGGCAAAGATAGATTTCATGCTTACAAAAAATATTAACAGGTGAATGATCTGAATGCACAAAGATACGGGAAGCCTCGTAAGGCATCTCAGGAAAAAATTGCGGCTGGTATCGGTTTTTTCCGGAGATTTGTGTTTCAGTTGTTGTTCAGACGCAGCCTGAAAATATTGGTCACCTAATCTTATGGATATATCATCTGCCCAGGAGCTGATTGTACCCGAGCTGACAGAGGCCGGCAGAGCTTTGCTGTACATTATTTTTGGGGTGTTGTTTGTGGGGCTGCTGACCTTTCTGTCACATGTGCTGGCCCCTTACCGCCCTACCCCGGAAAAGCTCATGCCGTATGAGTGCGGGGAAGAGGTGATGGGTATCCCCGGCGTGCAGATGAACCTCCGGTTTTATATCGTGGGGTTGATTTTTTTGATTTTTGAAGTCGAAGTACTGTTTTTGTTTCCCTGGGCTACGGTGTTTGCTGAGCCAGCTCTCCTGCGTGCCATACCTGCCTGGGGTATCCTGGCGCTGGTGGAGATGGTAGTGTTTGTGGGGCTGCTGGCAGTGGGGCTGGCCTATGTATGGCGCAGGGGTGACCTGTCCTGGGTACGTCCGACCCCTCAGGTGCCCGCTACCGGAGCACCGGTGCCTGCTGCGCTGTACGAGGCATTCAACCGGCAACACCTGAAGCCGTCACCTTCTCCCCAAAGCTGATACACATATGGGACTGCTCGATACAAAAACCGGTCAGGGGCGGGTGCTGGTTACAGGCCTGGATGACCTGCTCAACTGGGCAAGACTCTCCTCCCTCTGGCCGATGAGTTTTGGGCTGGCTTGTTGTGCCATTGAGATGATGGCAGCCAATGCCAGCCACTATGACCTGGACCGGCTGGGGGTATTTCCACGTCCTTCGCCCCGGCAATCTGACGTCATGATCGTGGCCGGTACCGTCACCTTTAAGATGGCAGACCGCGTACGCCGCCTCTACGAGCAGATGGCTGAGCCCCGCTACGTAATCTCAATGGGTTCTTGCTCCAACTGTGGCGGCCCTTACTGGGAGCACGGATACCATGTCGTGAAGGGAGTGGACCGGATCATTCCGGTGGATGTGTATGTACCTGGCTGTCCCCCGCGCCCGGAAGCGCTGATCGGCGGCATCCTGAAACTCCAGGAAAAAATCCGGCAAGAATCTCTTTTTACTCCATCCTGATATGCCTGCGCTTAGTGCTGCTGAAATAACCGATCTCATCCGGACGCAAATCGGTCCCGGGGCGATCCTGGCGCAGGACCTCTCAGTGCGCCAACCCTGGATTGAGGTAGCTCCAGCCTGTCTGACGCCTGTGTGTCAGCGCTTGCGGGATGATCCGGCATTGTATATGGAGATGCTGGCCTGCGTGTCAGGTGTAGACCGGGGGCCTGCAGCCAACCGGCTGGAGGTGGTGTATCACCTTGCTTCTGTGGTGCATGGCCATCAGCTTGTATTGCGGTGCGGAATGCATCGTACACGTCCGGATACCCCTGGCTATATACCCAGCCTGCCTTCGGTGGCGGCGATATGGCGCACGGCAGACTGGCATGAGCGTGAAATTTGGGACCTCCTGGGTGTGCGGTTTGAGGGTCATCCTGACCTGCGGCGTATCCTGCTGCCTGAGGACTGGGAGGGCCATCCCCTCCGCAAGGATTACCAGCCCGCTGATACCTATCATGACATCCGTATAGCGTATGGCGAAAGCCATCCAGATGCACCTGGACGAGCCTGAAAAACCGGGCTCATAAAGTTTTTGCTATCTCAAGAAGCTCAGCCTCAGCAAGTCCTGTCACCTGCGAGATCAGGGGTATCGCCACACCTGCCCGAAGGAGGTTTATGGCTGTTTCCTGCAAGGCAATAATCCGCCCTTTTTCAATCCCCTGCTCGATACCCTTTTCAACGCCCTTTTCGATGCCTTGTTCGATGCCCTTTTCGATGCCCTTTTCGATACCTTGTTCGATACCTTTTTCGAAGCCTTCAGTAATACCTTTGTTCCAGGCTGCCTGAAGGTCATACTGCACAACCTCATTGTAGCTGGCAAGGTCGTGCTGGGCCTCCAGAAAACGATCATACCGTTTGCGCTGTGCCGGACTCAGACGCGCCACGTCAAGTTTCTTTTTGGCCTTCAGGATACCCTTGGCATTAAAATCAGGTTTGATCTCGCCTCTTTTGAAAAAATAGACCCACTCATCCAGGGTGTCTTTCACCCGCCCGTCAAAGTCTGCGGCCTTGATCAGGTAATATTCCGGATACAGCTCCTGAGGAAGTTTTTTGCCGTACAGGGCCTCCTGTTCTGCAGACAAGGTCAGTACATCCTGCTGATGAATCCCCGTAAAAGAAGTTTGTCCATGATAAATATAATCCAGCCCTTGTCCCACCTCAAAATATACCACACTGACAGAAATAATTTTTTTGACGGTAGAATACGGTTCACCCGCCGTGATGGTCTCTACAAGCGCTTTGGCCGTCCCATACAAGATACGATGGAGGTAATCGTATTCCTTATTATTTTGAATTTCGATGATAATACGTTCATCGTCAGCGTCTTTGGCCAATATGTCTACCCGGTTGAATTTATCTTCCTTCCGGGATTTATTGCTTTCGCTATCCAGAATCTCAATAATAACAATATCGCGCTTCAGTAATTCAAACAAAAAGCCCTCCAGGACTTCAAAATTGGACTTGTCCCGGAGCATATACTTGACGAACCAATCAAACCGGACTAGTTGTTTTTCCGATGCCATGTTTTGCAGGATTGAGCCGTAAATATAAGGAAAAAAGTAGCAGAAACCGACCGCCTCAGGCTGATACATGCGGGGCCGTCGCAATGAGGAGGTCATTGGTTCCGGATACGTTTTCCAGCACCTGTACAGAGAGTCCGGCCTCCGTCCAGACAGCTTGTATCGCCCTAAAGACCTTGCGGTCCAGGGTACTCCGGATGGTGTTGTACAGGATATACCCTCCGGGGTTCAGTCGCCGGACAAGACCCTGTAGAAAATCAGGCGCAGTAAAAACCTCCGGGATGCGGTCTATCACAAAAATATCAACCAATATCAGGTCAAACCGCGATGTACCTGCATGAATATGCGCCGCAGCATCCGCTTCTATTATATGTACACCCTCAAAACGATCCAGCTTGAATACCTCCTGCGCCAGGCGCACCATGATCGGATCTACCTCTACGGCTTCAATATAGGCCGTACACAAAAACGCTTCCCGCAGGGTCTCGATCACGGACCCTCCTCCCATCCCCAGCACCAGCACCGACTGCCTGGATGCGACTGGCACCTCACGAAGGCCTCGTGCCAGCACTTGCTGGAGGGGGCCATAGGAATAATTGCTCGTGGCCGTATCCAGTACCTGTCGTCCTTCGACCAGATTGACCTCTACGGGTCCGCTCAGGGCAGAGTCGTACTGCGCCAGCCGGATCGGGAACAGGTAGCTGAGCCAGCGGTTCAGGCGGTATATAAGGTCATGGCGCATCGGGTTAGCGGCCACTCCGCAACAAGGCTGCTATAAATGGCTGGATAAAATGGCTATACCGGACACTATTCATCACCCGGAGGTCTTCCAGCAGGGTACTATCCGCATCTAAAAACCGAAACAGGGTCCGGGCATCCGTATGCGTGAACAAGTCTGTAAAAATATCATGACCGGCATACCCGCCACGGTCCAGTACCTGCAGAATGGTGCTGTCGAATACTTTGTACCGGGGATGGATATGTTCCTGTATATCACCGGGTGAGCGGCCTGCCTGCATGGCTGCCAGTACCCGGGAGATTGTCTGCTGGACATTGGTGAAGGTATAACCGGTAGACGCACGGGTATCCCCTCCCGCACTCCCCAGGTAGATAATACGCCCCTGTGAGCGCCGGAAAGGAATATCTGTCATGGGAATCACCCCAAACTCTGTCTCGATGACCTCATATTCACCTACCTGCAAGACATCGTACAGGTAAGCCGCAATCGCCGCATCATACGCATCCTGCGCCAATAGTGCCTTAGAAAACAAGGTGTACTCGACAAACAGCCGCTCCTGGTCCAGGGGCAGGGTGTAAAAAAAAGTCGTGCCAGCCTCCTGACCCGTCCGAAAGTCCATCAGATGCATCGTGCCGGGCGCCAGCGGCATAACCGTGGGCCGGACTACCAGCCCTTTGAAGTGCTGAAGAAAATACTGATGGTGAGGTCCCTGTGCAGGTTTTTCAAATAAGCTGCTGAACAGATAAGTCCCGGAAAAGGTACCTGCATGGGTCTCCACATAACAGTATGTATCGTCCTGCCATACCTTCGTAATGGTAGCCTGCACCCACTTCACTTGCGGGCAGGACCGGAGATACGCCAGGGTATGCTGGTAAAAATCAATCCCCCGGATCATCTTATATACATAGGGATGCGCCTGAAGCGGTATCTCGCGTCCCGCCTGCGCAAATACCCGGAGGTCGGTCCATGTACGATATACAATTTCCTCAAACGGACCTGGTGCCGCCTCCCAAAAACACCATGTGCGGTCATTATGGGTCTTGGCGGCAGCGTCCACGATTAATATGCGCTTATCAGCCCAGATACCTGCTTTGAGGGCCCGGTAGGCGAGGCTCAGGCCGGCCATACCTCCACCCGCCAGCACAATGTCATAAGAAGAATCATTCATCTCATCGTATCAAAGGGCACTGCGGAAAACCGCCTATATGAAAAGGAACACAATCAGGGATTAGGCTGAAACACCCGCACATAGTCTATCTCCATCTGCTGGGGAAATACACTGGTCGCATCGGGATATCCGGGCCAGTTGCCACCCACTGCTACATTAAACAGAAAGAAAAACGACTGGTTGAAGGGAAACGAATAAGGGGCAGCGTCTTTGGCTGAAAGCTGAAAATACAACTGATCGTCCAGGTACCAGGCGATCAGGTCCTGGCGCCAGAGAATCGAAAACACATGAAAAGCATCGGCAAAGGTCTCCGATCCTGTCAGGAGGTAGGAGCCACCCTTATACTGCCGGTCTGAACCATTGTTCCCATAATGTGCAGTACCATGTACCGTTTTAGGCTCGCGGCCTATCAGCTCCATGATGTCTATCTCGCCACAGGCAGGCCAGCTCACCGCATCTATATTCCCCCCCAGCATCCAGAGTGCAGGCCATACGCCCTGGGTCACGGGGACCTTGGCGCGGATGTCTATTCGCCCGTACTTAAATTCCTGCTTGCCTTTTGTGATGATGCGGGAAGAAGTGTACTGCGGAGCCGATGTCGTGCCTTCATTACGGGCCTCGATGATCAGTTTCCCGTTGGCAAGGGTGTGGTTGTTACTGGTATAATTTTGCCGCTCGTTATTCCCCCAGCCATTGTTATTGCCCTGCTCAAACGTATATACAGCCGGATCCATTGTCGTCCCGTCAAACTCATCATGCCATACAAGCGCATAGTCAGGATACGTCTCCGGGGTAATATACCCATCTGCCGCCAGCGGCTGGCTGTTGTCGTCATTGATAATCTCGCCGATAGCCCTGGATCGGGCTATCGTTGCCTGCACCGGATTGGTAATATATACCTCCATCAGCTCGCGGGCCTCCTTGACCTCATCTCCGATGATGGGTACAGTAATCGTCTGACTCTGATTCCCGGGGGCGAAGGTCAGGGTACCTGAAACACGGGAATAATCTGCGCCTTGCTGGGCTGTATATTCCCGGGTATAATACTCAACCGTTATGGCTACTGCCGATATGGTATCCAGCGTGACTGAAAAACTGAGGTTAGCTCCGCCATTGCCCTCCTGGACAAAGGCATCATCAATCCGGATGGCTGGAAGACGTGGCGTCACTTCTTCAGGTTCCTTGCAGGCACAGAGAATCAGCAAGAAGGCAGAGATTATCGGCAGCGTTTTCATACGGGTAGTAAGTAGAGTAGAAAAACAAGTATTACCTTAGTAAAGATATAATTGTCCAGGTTTGTTTCCGAGTGCCTTCAGAATATTTTCCGGGACCATCCGGGGCCTGTTTTTCCTCTGGGCAATGGCCCCGTGGCCGACCCTGGCGCAGCCCACCGGCGTACCATCCTGGCTGGACTCCGTGGTAGCACATATCAGTACCAACCTCCCCGGCTGTGCCTGTGCAGGTACGCGGCCGTTGCCACCGGTACGTTATGACCCATCCCTCCCGGTATATGCCCGGTGGCAGGATGATACGATTCGCCTGGGGCCCCTGCTCCCACCCTACCATACACCTGCGGCAGTAGCCAGCCTGATCGTGCACGAGTATGGACATGCCCTGCTGGTCCAGGATGACTGGTATCCGGTGGCTACTGACTCACTGGGCCAACCCCTCCAGTGGATGACCCCATACCCATATCTGCATACGCCCCACTGGACCACTGTCAGAGACAGTTATATGGCTGTACTCGGCAGCTACCAGACAACTGGTCTCCGGGACCGGGACCGGATGCTGATGCAGTACCGGCTCCGGTACCAGCTCATGATGCCACAGTACCAGTTCCTGCTATATGCCCCTTCCAACCTGGCGCTGGAAGAAGTGGCATGTTATCAACTCCAGCTGGAAGGTGCCGCCTGCGGATTATATCCTCTGACAGATGCACTCAAACAACATATCACCGTAAGCCTCCTCCATATGTGGGAAACCTGGCAGCAGCGACGCACCTATGAGCAGCTCATGGGGCTGGGGGCTGACGGGGCAGCTATTCATTGAACAATGAAACATACTGTATTTTTGCCCAAAAATGAAATGCAGTATTTTAGGGATAAAAATTGTTGATTTCAAGGCCTAGATTTATACATCAAACACCCTGATAGCGACTGATCATGAAAAATGTGCTGATATGCCTCATATATACCTGCATCTCAGCGCCCAGCCTTGTGGCGCAGCCAGGTTCACCAGACTTTTCTTTTGGTACTAATGGACATGTAATCCTTGCCGCTGTTCCGCAGACCCAAGAGTCTCTGACTGACATGGTGCTCATGGATGACGGACGTATCCTCGTAGCTGGCACAAGGGGCACCGATTCATCCAGTAAAATATTCATTACCAGGCTATTGTCTGACGGAACACCTGATATAAGCTTTGCGCAAAATAGCACCCGTATCTTATCCCTAAGTGCCTGGGGGCAAACATGCCGAAAAATCCATTCCCTGCCTGATGGCTCAATTCTGATCTCAGGCACCATAACGCAATCTGTATCAGGGCAATCTCCAGACACAGACCTGCTCCTCTTAAAACTGCTACCTTCAGGCAGCCTGGATACTGATTTTGGGACAGGCGGTATTATCATCCTGGACTTAGGTCCCCCCGCAGCCTCAGGGGTTGTTATGGCCGAACAAGTTGATATGATCGTACAACCTGAGGGTCCTATTGTAGTGTTGAACCGCAACCAACTCATACAGTTTGATGCCAACGGCACCCGAAATACTGCATTTGGGATCAACGGTGTGGGAGAATTGCCCTCCACACTCTATTCCCTCCAACTCAACACCATGACCCGGCAGCCTGATGGTTATATTTTGGTTGGAGGTAGTTTGAATGGTTACTTCTGTCTGCTCCGATACCTGCCATCTGGTTTGCTCGACAGCACATTTCATGCGTATCTTATTGGTAACCAGCCCAGTCCTGGCCGTCCTCTTCCAGATCAGCATGACAATATCTATGATATTATCGTCCAGCCTGACGGCAGCATTACGGCCGTAGGTTATACCAGCTATTGGAACGACATCAAGACTGTATATTTTTCCAGCCTGCTACGTTTTACCTCAAACGGCCTGCCTGACATCAGCTTTGGGTACAACGGGATCACAGCTGTCTCTGCTTCATTTATCGGATGGTACTATTTTGAGGCAGACATACAGCCTGATCTGGTATTTACAGGTGCCAGTATCACGGGAGGCCAGCTCAGGCTCACCCGAACGCAGCCAGACGGAGCACAGGATACTGTATTTGGCAATAATGGAGAAGTCATACATAATTTGGGCCCCTATTTTCGCCCCGGTAAGGTCCTGATTACAGCCGAAGAAAAAATCCTTGTAGGCGGGATCCAGTGGAACGGGCACGATGATGATATAATAGTAGCCCGGTTTAATGGCGGTGCAAGTGTAGCACTAGACGATCCTTCATCGTTCAGTGGATTACAGTTATTTCCAAACCCGGCAACCTCAGACGTAACCCTTCAATATACCCTGCATACAGCTGAGGCTGTGGCCGTCTGGCTGGTAGGGTATGATGGCCGGAAAGTAGCTGACCTTGAACCGGCACACTGGCAGGCACCCGGCCTGCACACCCTGTCGCTCAGGTTACCGCCGCTCCTTACGTCAGGATATTATTTCATCGCCTGTAGCATAGGCGACACCAGACAGTATATACCGTTCCAAAAAGAATAGAATGCTATGTGCCTCATATTCAAATTTTTATGCAAAAATCTGCGTCCCCTCAGAGCAGTTGCGGCACATGTCAATTGAGGCACGGGAGGTCAGCAGTTGGTTGCGGAATGTATCATAGGCTTCACTGCGCCAGATGTCCCGGAAGGGTCGCTCACCCAGGCGGCCCATTTCGTAAGCAGCGTCCTTGTCAAAACAACAAGGCAGCACCCGCCCATCCCAGGTGATCTCTGCCCCTTGCCAGAGTTTCCAGCACTGGTTTTCGAGCGGATTTTTGATCTGCCAGGATCCATCTTCCTGCTGCGAATAACGGCTGTATCGGGCCTGGACAGGGATCAGGTCACTGCCGCCTGCATAGTCATATATCTGAGCCGTCTTGAGCAGCACGCCGTCCACCCCCAGCGACCGGCCCAGGGCCTGTACGTCGGCGATCTGATGCTCATTGTGGCGCACGACCAAAAACTGGATCAGGATCAGGGGTGAAAGCGAGCGCAGCGCTGTGCGGGCTGCGACCAGGTTGCGGATTCCCTCCAGGACCTTGTCCAACCTGCCGCCTACCCGATAGGCCTGATACGTCTCCTGGGTCGTGCCATCCAGGGATACGATCACCTCTGAGATACCACTCTCTACGGTCAGGCGGGCCTTGGCGGGCGTCAGGTAATGTCCGTTGGTACTGGTGGCGGTATAGACGCCTTTTTCGCGGGCATAGGCTGCCATATCCAAAAATCCCGGATGCAGATATGGCTCACCTTGAAAATACAGGAGAAGATACAGCAGGTCAGGACTCAGCTCGTCGAGTGCCTGCCGGTACACCGTTTCGCTGAGCATACCGGTAGGCCGGGTGAAGGACCGCAGGCCGGAGGGGCACTCCGGGCAGCGCAGGTTACAGGACGTCGTGGGCTCAAATCCCAGCTTGACGGGCATCCCCTCATGCTGTGCGCGTCCCAGGCGGCGAGACCGATAAAATGAGCGATATACCTGCGCCAGGTTGAGGAGCTTGCGGGGGGTCAGGGTGGCTGCGAGCAGGCGGCTTTTTCGGATCAGCACAGGTTTGGGAGTTCCCTCAGGTTTTGATGTGAAATTACGGGGAATATCCCATTTTGCAAGCAGGTGTCAGGCAGCACAAAATATTGGCCCCAATCAAACAACCTGGCCTCGTATAAGTCTCTCTTCTGCCCGCCTGTTTCTGTACCTTCCAGCGGACACATTGTTATCTATGAAAAAAATTGTTGTAGCCATCACCGGTGCCAGTGGGAGCCTGTATGCCCGCCGCCTGTTGTACCAGCTTACGGCCTTTCCGGAGGTCGAGGTGGGCGTAGTCCTCTCCCGCAATGCACGGGATGTCTGGCAGCAAGAACTCGGAGAGCAGCCTGACATTCCTTTTCCAGTATATGAGTTGAACAATTATTTTGCGCCATTTGCCTCAGGATCAGCCAAGTATCAGCACATGGTCATCATCCCCTGCTCTATGGGCACCCTGGGCCGCATCGCCTCGGGACTCTCAGAGGACCTGATCACCCGCGCTGCGGATGTCATCCTCAAGGAGCGCAGGCAACTGATCTGTGTGATCCGGGACACCCCCCTCAACCTGATCCATATCGAAAACATGCGCACCGTTACGCTTGCAGGGGGCATCATCCTCCCGGCGGCACCATCGTTTTATTCACGTCCCCAGACTTTTGACGACCTCGCAGATACGGTCACCCACCGCGTCCTAGACCTGATGGGGCTTGACCCGAAAGCCTATCGCTGGGGCGAAAATAACTTATCCATTACCTGACATAACCTTTCTCCCAAACATATACAGATCAGATCAGGATTGAGCACAACATAACCTTCCTTTTTTCACGCAGCGATCGCAGCAAAAAACGGATCTATACCTTTGCGTGCTCTGCGAAACACATTGCGCCCTTTGCGTGAAACTCCTTCTGAGAGAATCACCCGACAAGAACAAATGGTACAGGGTTCCAGAAGTGCAAAGACCCAAATTGCTGAAAGAAGAATGCATTCAGACCATGATGATGCGCCAGCACCTGTAATGTCACGGTCTTACGGGCTCGCTTTTTTCGATGGTGACGGGGCTGTTATTGCCCTGGATACGGACATAACCCGGAGGCGAAGCCATACGCGCATGGGCTGGCGGCGTGATCCGGTACCGGTGGACCTGCGGAGAGGCTGCATCGGTTTCTTCTGTCATTTCGCCCGAGAGACCACTCACGGTCAGCGTGCCGCGCTCCAGGGTCGCATCCAGCTCAAACCGGGCATCTGGTTCCATCCCGAGATGTATCGCAGCGGCATTGCCCCTGAGGTCGAGTGTGTCAAACCCGGGTGCGATGGTGGCTATTTCCAGCGCAGGCGCATACCGCCCCTGTAACACTGCCGTCTGACCCAGTCTGCCGATATACACGTCCGATGAGAGGTAGGTACCCGTGATCCGGCTCACGTCGGTTACCTTGAGGCTCCCGAGTTGGCTGTTGAGGGTCAGGTCTCCGACCGTACCGGCCTTGACCCGTGCTGATACCTGATAGATATACAACATCTCCGCCTGTTGTACCTCCAGGCTTCCGCCCCGGATCGAGACGTCGCCCCCTCCCAGGGTATCAATGATCGCTTTGCCCCAGTCCAGGCTGATCCGGTTGCCCATGCCTGCCAGATGACCTGCCTTGAGATCGGCGTATGCCAGGGTGAGGTTGACGTTGCCGCTCCGGTGTCCGATCTCCGCACTGCCACCTGAGAGTGTCAGCTCAACAGGGCAGGCAGCCGGCACGTAGAGGTCCACCGTGATACGGATGCCGGACTGAAGCGGCAGGCCCAGCAAGCGCTGCCCGACCAGATGGGTCTCGATCTGGAGTTTGCCGCCAAAATGCCGCTCCCGCACGTCTATCATGGCCAGACGGTCAGCCGCCCGCTCAGGGGTGCTGCCTTCGGCCTCCAGGGTCATTTCCAGGCGGGCCTCTGCCGAAGACCCGGTATGGATCCTGACATCGGCCTGCTGCATACGTAACTCTATCAAATCCTCCGGACCGATGGGGTACTCCGCCTTAATGATCCGGTCTGTTTTGTGCTGGGCCCATCCGGCTGCTGCTGTGAGCAGGGAAAAAGTGAGCACCAATGTGTGTCTGAAAATCATTTTTTGTACAATTCGCACTGCCTGATAAATCACATACTACCAACCTGCCCTCTCACTCAGCTCCACCCCATCCCACCCGGATACCCGATCGGGGTTTCATGCTCCAGCATCTCCCGGAGCTTACGGCGCGCCCGGCAGAACTGTGACTTGGAGGTAGCCTCACTGATGTGTAAGATAGTACCAATCTCTTGATGATCATACCCCTCCACGAGATAGAGGTGCAGAACCTGCCGGTATCCGTCCGGGAGACGCTCCATCGCTGCGCGGACCTTCCGTATCGCATCCGGGTGGCAGGCAGGCGCAGGTTCTTCCTCCGCAATGTCTGTCCGGGCTTGGTCCAGGGTTATACAATCCAGCCGGCGGCGTTTGGTGTAGTTAATAGCCGTATTGACGACTATCCGCTTGAGCCAGGCTCCGAAGGTAGCGTCTCCCCGAAACCGGTGCAGGCTCCGGAAAGCACGCACAAAGGCTTCCTGCAGGACATCCTCGGCCTCTGCCTCGGAGCCGGTGATACGAAGGGCCACCCGGAGCATGGCCCGGCTATACTGCCGGTACAACTGCTCTTGTGCGGAGCGGTCACTGCGCAGGGCACGCTCTATCAGGTGTACCGGGTCAGAGATGGCCCGGTTACGGGCCTGCGTCATCAATGCGGGAGAAGCTGGGGCGAGGCTCATGGTATTGGTTGATTTACTTGTTCACGGGTACGCAGGTCCCTCGCCGGGGTGACAGGCTCCTTGCCTAAACGCCTGATATGACGGAATAAACGCCGTGTTTGGCAACATGAGTAAATTGTGTATGTTACGGGCTGTATCTGGTATAACTTCCCTTTTTATGTTTCGTCCCCTGATCGTGATACAGATTGCCCTGAGTGCAAGCCTTGCGCTAAGCAGTTGCCGTCCTGCCCCTGGCTCACCTGCCGCATCGGTGGCCCCACACCCGCTCGCAGGTCCGGATGAGGTGTACCCGGGCCTGTACGAGGCAGTACAGATGGCACGTATTTTCCCTGACTCCAAGACCTTTGCAGACTGTACCCCCCTGCAGGATCCGGCCACCATCCTGGCTGCCTGGCAGGTCCAGTCTGCTCAACCAGACTTTAGCCTGGAGGCTTTTGTGCAGCAATATTTTGCCAGGCCCGTCGCGCCGGGCGCTTCCTTCAAAGCAGATACCTCCCGCACGGTCCAGGCGCATATACAGGCGCTCTGGCCGGTGCTGACCCGACAGCCTGATACCCGCCAGACGGGGACCCTGCTGCCCTTGCCACAGCCCTATATCGTGCCGGGGGGGCGGTTTGGTGAGGTGTACTACTGGGACAGTTATTTTACTATGCTGGGCCTGGCAGTATCCGATACGAGTACCCGGCAGATGATCGGGCATATGCTGGACAATTTTGCTTTTCTGATAGATACTGCCGGTCATATCCCCAACGGCAACCGGGTGTATTATCTGAGCCGTTCGCAGCCGCCTTTTTTTGCATTGATGGTCCAGCTTTGGGCCCATACCCGGCAAGATTCAGCACTGCTGGACCGGTATTATCCCCAGCTTCAGCGTGAGTATGCTTTCTGGATGGATGGAGCGGCCTCTCTGGCACCGGGCCAGGCCCATCGCCGGGTTGTACGCCTGCCTGACGGCACCCTGCTGAACCGCTACTGGGATGACCATCCTACCCCCCGTCCTGAGTCGTACCGGGAGGATGTGGAGCTCGCCCGCACATCTGGCCGCCCGCCGGAAGCCCTATACCGCGACCTACGCGCAGCCTGTGAGTCGGGCTGGGACTTCAGCAGCCGCTGGCTCCGGGACGGGCACTCGCTGGCGACCATCCGCACCACCGAACTTATCCCCGCTGACCTCAACTGCCTGCTGTACACCCTTGAAATGACCCTCGCTACGGTGGCCCAGCGACAGCAGCAGCCAGATGCAGCCGCCCGATACCGCCAGGCAGCAGACAGCCGCCGGCTGGCGATCCGCCAGTATAGCTGGGACTCAGAAGCACAGGCTTTTACAGATTATGACTGGGTCAAAAATCAATCTGCGGGGGTGTATTCGCTCGCCGGGATGTTTCCGCTGGCAATGGGCCTGGCTGATAGCGCACAGGCCGCCTCAATGGCCGATCTGATCAAACGTAAATTTCTCAAACCCGGTGGCCTTATCTCTACGCTCAGCCATACAAGACAGCAATGGGACGCCCCTAACGGCTGGGCCCCGCTACAGTGGATGACAATCCAGGGCCTGCGCCAGTATGGGTATCATATCCTGGCTGACGATATCACCACCCGATGGGTAAGGCTTAATACCCAGGTGTACAAACGGACGGGCCGCCTGGTCGAAAAATACAATGTCGAAGACCTGAGCCTCACAGCAGGTGGAGGCGAGTATCCCCTTCAGGATGGATTTGGCTGGACCAATGGCGTCCTGCTCCGGCTTTTGTATGAAAAAGATAAAAGCCATAATTGACGAAAAAAGTTGGAGGGGTTTGTATATTGTTGACCTGTTTTTCCGTACAACAGGTATGTCTGGCCTCTTATAACAGGACATTTGAATGGTCACAAGTGCCTACAAGCCATACGCAGGTCGGTTTTTGGTATCTGAACCCTTTATGCGGGATGTCAACTTCCAGCGGACGGTCGTGCTGCTGACGGAGCATACCGAGACCAGCAGCGTAGGGTTTGTCCTCAACCGCCGCCTCAAGGTGAATATCGGGGATATTGTCAGTGATATGCGGTCACTGGATGTGCCGGTATTTCTGGGGGGACCCGTATCTCAAAACAGCCTGCACTTTGTGCACCGGCTGGACAGCCTGCCTGGGTGTGAAATGATCTATGAGGGGCTGTATTGGGGAGGAAGTTTTAAGGCCATCAAGGAGTTGGCAAAGGAGGGTGCGTTACAAGGTGAGGATATCCGCTTTTTTGTGGGTTATGCAGGCTGGGGCCAGGGCCAGCTCCGCCAAGAGCTGGAGGACAAAGCCTGGATTGTCGCCCCTGAAAATACAGCGGCCATCTTCCAGACAGACCACGGACAACTCTGGCGGCAGGTACTCAAAAACCTGGGGGGCAAGTTTCAGGTGATCTCTAATTACCCGGTAGATCCGCAGCTTAACTAAAAAGACTGAGGATATTTTTTACTTCAGGCCAATATACATCGTATGCGCATTTCCTTTCTCCATCCATCCTTCCTTCTGAGCTGTCTCCTGGTCGCCCAGATCGGTGGCCTCCGGGGCCAGACAGTGCGTATTATGGCCGAGTGGACGGCCTGCGACCGGGATACCCTCTTTTTATTTGAGCTGGATGGAGCGACTCTGCGCCCCGCTGCTGCCCTCGCCCTACAACCTACTGCCGCTGGGCGGGGATTTGATATCCAGGTACAAGGAGTACCGGAAGGGTTTTACCTGATCGGCACGGGCAAACAGGAGGAAACCCGGATGCTGGTCCTGGGCAATGAACCCCAAATCCAAATCACGGGCGCACATTGTCGCCAGTTGCCTCAGTCCATGGTCTACTCCGGTACCAATGCGGCGGTAGATCTGATGCTGCGAAAAACAGATGCACACGCCAACTCCTTTAATGCCCTGATGAATCAGTACCGGGTCAGCCTCCAGCGCCAGCAAGGCATAGAAAACGTAGAGGCTGATATGGCCCGGCTGGATCAGGCCCGGATGTTTTTGTTGGATTCGCTCAGGCAGGCTGCCCCCTTTGTCGCAAAAGTAGCAGCCCTCCGCACCTATCTCAGCTACCCTAATGCTGGCGGTGAGTGGGCGGATGAAGCCCAGTATTTTGCCGGTGGTTATTTCCGGTTTGCGGATCTCCGGGATCCTGCTTATGACCGTATCCCCCAGCTCCAGGATGCAGTCCGCAACTGGGCCTCGACCCTGCCCCGGCTGGGCCTGCCTCATGAGACACAGGTAGCGTATGCAGAGGCACTGCTGCAGACCCTGCCCCAGGGCAGTCGTGCCCAAAAATCTGCCATACTCGGATTGATAGGCGGGTTTAGGGGAGCAAATGAAGATGCCTTTGCTACCTATGCCACGCGATATCAGCAGGCCTGGCCGGGGGACAACCCACAAATTGCCGACCAGCTCACACGGGAAGTCGCCGCAGTCCAGCATCGGCTTATCGGCAGTATCGCGCCGGATATCCGCCTACCCTCTCCCAAAGGTGATACCCTCAGCCTCCACAGCCTGCGGGGACAGTATGTCCTCATAGACTTCTGGGCGAGCTGGTGTGGCCCGTGCCGAAAAGAAAACCCCAATGTCGTCCGGATGTACCAGGGTTACCACACAAAAGGGTTTGAGATACTGGGGGTCAGCCTGGACAGTGACGCAAGCCGCTGGACTGCGGCCATCGCACAGGATCGGCTCACCTGGCCCCATGTCAGCGACCTCAAGCAGTGGCGCAGCGCACCGGCCCAACGATTTGGCGTAAGCTCGATCCCGGCAACCATCCTGCTGGACAAAGAGGGACGGATCATCGCCAAAAACCTCCGGGGTGCTGAGCTGGAGCGCAAACTGGCCGAACTCCTCGGCCCACCCATACCCTGATGCCTATTTTTGATACCGTACCTGAAGGGCGTAGGATTGGATATGTTTGATATCCTCGTCATTGAGCTGGTAGACCAACTGCGGGAACCTGGGTAACAATACCTCATACAGGATGTATCCATCCTGCAAACCCAGCGATACTGCCTTACCAAAGGCCTGAATTTCAGGATGTTTTTTCAGAAATTTTTTGTCGGCCGATGCAAACATCCCTATGAGTGCCTCCCGTTCGCTCAGGACAAGGTTGTTATTGAGGCTCTCCGCATACCCCGGCTCGTAGTACCAGAGAGTCTTGGAAAAGGCATAGGGCATCCAGTCCACGTGAAAGTCAATTTTGATGCGATCCGGTCCCAGGCTGTCTGCTTTGAACTGGGGATAAAAGCCCCATAGCGGAGCAGGCCGTTTGTTGAGCTTGAGGATTGACTGGAGGGAAATGTCTATCCGGGGATTGTTGCGGTTGAGAATTTTGGCGATGACAATCTCATCCAGGGCCCGTGCAGGGTCTCCGATGGCGCGCCAGGCATCTGCCAGAAACCAGTGTGCCATATAGTCTATATAATTGGCCCGGACGGCTTTTTCATACCAGATCATGGCCTCGTCTATATCGCCCTCTGCCTCATAAGTTTGTCCTACATAGGTGAGGGCCTTATAATAGGTACTGTCCGCCTGGAGGGTTTTGAGGTAATACCGGCGGGCCTCAGACCAGTCACGTTTGCCGTAGTAATCCTCGGCCCTGGCCATCAGCTGCTCTGCTTCTTCCGTAGGTGCATAAGCACTTGCACCATACTGGTCACCGTTTTTGACCCGATACATATCGTGGAAGAGCAAATGATCCGAAAAATCATCGTCAGGCTCCGGTTTGTCCCGGACAAAGAGCTCATAACTCACCCGGGAGGAGTCCAGAATCATCAGCATATCGGGCACCGTGTGCAGCCGCTGTGCAGCGAGGTTTCCACTGGCGGTTACTACCAGCCAGCAGATGGCCCATACCATTGTTCTTGCCATACTAACTGAGATAAGTTGGGTTAGTGGTAGTGTATAACAGATTTTCACGTCCATCAGAATAATCCGGGACGCTCCAAAAGATACACCCGTAGTCGGGTGAAGATGATTGATTTTTTTCTACCTTACAGAGACCTGGCAGGGTATATTTCCACAAGGAGCAACTGCGAATTGTGAAAAAATTATGCTCAGGCCCGTTTGCTCCGCATGGCTTTGACCTGCTTGATGGCAGGATCCCGGGACAGGCGCTCATACGCCTCAGACTCCATCGGGTATAGCGCGATTTTGCCCTCGGCATCGCTGTGCACGCCCCATCCATACCGTTTGGTGAGGGGAGATGACCGGAAACAAGGCTGACCTTTGGCAAAAAACTGCTCCCGGGCTGCCTCCAATGCCTGACCGCTGACGCCCTGCCGCTGCGCATATACCCCAAACAGCACATCGTCTGAGGTATAGACATAGGGCGACTCCATCAATATCTCAAATTGGAGGTTAGCGGCTGTTTTTTCAGCCCCTTTTTGCGGGGGGATCTCAGCTGTTGCGGTGGGGCAATCGTCGGCAACCTGGATGAAGGTGTTAACATAATTTGTCGTGTGCATCGAAGTGTATTTATGCGGAGGTTGCGTAAAATTCGCTTTTTATCGGGAAAAAGAAATTTAAATACTAATTTTTTTATATAATTGCTCAAATAAACAAAAAAGCATGCCTGCTCCATCTGCCCGTACTGATGCTGATCGTGTCGCCGGCTACCTGGCACACCTGGACCATCCCTTGCGGGATGTTTTGGAGGCCCTGCGTGCCTTGATCCAGGCAGCACATCCGGCGCTTTCGGAGCGGATCAAGTGGGCAGCTCCCAGCTACCATGTGCAGGGACAGGATTTGTTTACGGATAGTGGGTCAAAGTGGGTGATATCTACTTTTAAGATATTGAAAATCAAGTTATTAAAGGATTGCTTCAACTTGTTTGACCCACTACCTGTTTACGTTTAATCTGCGGGACCCGCGCCGGGTATTGCTGGTCTTTCACCATCCGGCCATTGTCACCATCTCCTCAGACCTGCTCGAAGGCACCTATCCTGACCGCCGACTGGTGTACATGGACAGTGTCGCGGCGGTCGCAGCGCACCATGACACCCTCACCCGGATCATCCGCGAGCTGGTAAGCCGGATTACGACGCCAGCCTGAATCCCACCCCTATCCGGGGGGTCAGGTTGTAGTGTGCTTCCCGATCCCAGGCGATCGTCTGCTGCTGGCGGACAGGAATCGCAGGATTGTCGGTGCGGATGATGTTCATATCTGTCGAGAGCCACAACACTGGCACCTCTGCTTCTACCAACCACCGGCCCCGGCACCACCTGATCCCGGCTCCGGTATAAATCCGGGTACCCACCTCCACAAAGCGTGACCTGAATCGGGTAGGTGTACCTGGCCGGAAGTCGGCTACTAACTCACGTGCGTCAGCCCCGCCCAGCACGTACACCCCGACCGGTCCGCCTGACCAGAGATACCGGTCGTACTGGAGCCGAAGTGATAGTACCTGGACCATTGAAATATCCTGATTAGCCCCCTGCGTCCGCTGAAAGATAAAATCACTCACGCCATACGAAAGCCAGTTCCGGGCCGAAAAAACCCGCTGCACGAGCACCGAGGGCACTACGCGGATCGGTGTAGCTACCGTCGGAATCGCCAATCCGGCTTTGACATATCGCACGTTGAGGCTGTCCTGCCCGCTGACGGACAGGCTTAGCAACAGCAGGCCCGAGATGAGAATATGTTGCATATATGCATGATGTATGCCGCCAATATCATATCCGGCTTTTATTGTTTCAAGGCAAAAAAATGTACACACAGGCTGTGTTTTAGGCAGCAGCAAGTGCGGAATCGTTATTATACGCTGACACTTGACATCCTCATACAGGGTTTGTACCTCTGTGCGCCTGGCGAGCAATATCGCACGTGCCAGACGATTATCATTTTATCGGTATGATAGCCGTTATTGTGTTTATCTTAGTCGTACTCTTCCTGCTGGCTGGTCTCCGGATCGCCCAAGAGTACCAACGCTCGATTGTGTTCAGGTTAGGCCGGTTTGAGGAGATCAAAGGGCCCGGCCTGTTCTGGATCATCCCGGTCATAGACCAGCAGCAGCTGATTGACATCCGTACCCGGACCGTTGACCTGGAGCAACAAGAGACCATCACCCGGGACAGTGTCACCATCAAGGTGAATGCGGTGCTGTGGTTTCGGGTCGTGGACCCAGAAAAGGCCATTATCAAAGTAGCCAACTACTACAATGCTGTGTATCAGTTTTCTGTGACAGCTCTGCGCAACATCATCGGCCAGCACCAGCTCGATGAGGTGCTGCGCGAGCGCGAGCGGATCAATGCCACCCTCCAGAAAATTGTGGATGAGGCGACAGAACCCTGGGGTATCAAGATCGAAATGGTCGAAATGAAAGATGTCGAAATACCAGAGGGCATGCAGCGGGCCATGGCACGGGAAGCAGAAGCCATCCGTGAGAAACGTGCACGCATCATCAAAGCCGAGGCAGAACTGGAAGCCTCTATCAAACTCACCCAGGGAGCCAAACAAATGGAAGACAGCCCCATTGCCCTCGAACTGAGGCGGATGCAGATGCTCTCTGAGATCGGGATAGATAATAACACCACGACCATCATGCTCATCCCGTCTGAGTTTACGAATGCAGCCCGGAGTTTTACGACGTTTGTGCAGCAGCAACAGGAGAAACCATAACACGGCCTCCGGCCAGATCAGCAGGTGTGCCGGAGCAGCCCCCGGTACACCTGCTTTGGGGTGTCACGACAACATTAGCCCATCACCGCGATCAGGCCCAGGATATGCGCGCCCAGCTCCTGTCGGCCCGAGATGCGGGCATGAGCAGCGGCTTCGGACCGGCTGATGCCCTTGGTAAAAATCCGCCAGGTGACAGCACCCTCAAGCCATACTTCAGCTACTGGGGTAAACAGACAGCCCGCGACCAACTCCCAGGCCTGCCCGTTGTGAAGTAAGTCCCAGGTACCTCCGCCTTCGCCCGTGACATGCACCCGGATCAGCTCACCGGACACACCCGGTACGCCCCGATAGTGATGAGGCAACGCCCGCATGGAGGTATCCAGGTAGGGAAAGTACAATTCATGAGCAAAAAGCGGCCCTTCCTGCCCGGTGGCCTGCCTGATCTGCTGCTGGTGGTGCCATTTTTCGGTATACTCACGTGCGACATGAAACCAGTTAGGAGATGTCTCCTCACCCGCCCAGGCTACTGAAAAAATCGCCTGGGCCGCCGGATCAAGTGCCTGGAGGTATCGGGTGTATGAGGGTGTGACCTGCGCCAGCCACTCCGTCAGCACGGGAGGACTCACCCGGCGCATGGCATGTACCCAGTCAGCATTAAGTTGGTTGAGCCAGGAGACCAGGTCCTGATAGCTGCTGATAGGAGGTGGCTGTATGCCACTATACCCGTCCCGTGCGAGTGAGAGCCCGCGGATACTCCCGTCAAGCAGGTGCGCAACGATATCCCGGACCTGCCATTGTGGAGCCAGGGTGGGTTTTTGCCAGTCATCGGGGCTGAGAGAGCGGAGCAGATCCAGGAGCAGATCATCCAGCCGGGACATAGCGGCTGCGGTCTTGACAGGGGGAAGGGGTTGCATATAGAGGTACGCTCAGTTGGTGCAGGCGATCAGGCAGATATTGTACGGAAATAAGACCGTTCAGGATCATTTTTGAAAATATGTTTGGTGGTCTCAGATTAAATAGCTTATTTTGTCTATCAAATAAGTAGAGTATATAGACAAACAGCACTACTCTACTTAATCATTACAAAAAATTCTGCCAAATGAAACGTGTCTTCCTCCTCACCCTTCTGGTATGCTTATCTGTAGCAGTATTCTCGCAGCAGGTCATCACAGGGACTACCTATGATACCGACAGCCTTCCGCTACCCGGCGTGACGATCATGGCCTTAGGATACAATGGATTTGCCATTTCTGATGAAAAGGGGCAGTTTACTTTCGAAGTAAAAAAACAACTGCCCGTAACCCTGCGGGTGAGTCTGGTAGGATACCATCCGCAGGAGGTGATCGTATATGCCTCCAGCGAGCAGCCTTTGACTGTGACCCTGACACGGGAGGGTGATGCCCTGGAACCGGAAGTCATCATTACCGCCCGCCGTCGGAATGAATCCGTTGAAGATGTACCCATACCGATCTCGGTGGTGAGCGGGGCTGCTGTACAGGATGCAGGTGCCTTTAACGTAAACCGTCTGAAAGAGCTCGTTCCATCTGTCCAGTTTTACTCCTCTAACCCCCGGAACACGACCCTCAACATCAGGGGTATGGGCTCGACCTTTGGCCTTACTAACGACGGTATTGACCCTGGTGTCGGGTTTTATGTGGACGGCGTATATTTTGCACGTCCTGCTGCGGGCACACTTGACTTCATAGACGTAGAGCAGATAGAAGTACTCCGCGGCCCCCAGGGCACCCTTTTTGGTAAAAATACAACTGCCGGTACCTTTAATATCACCACCCGCAAGCCTTCATTCACACAGGGTACAGATGTAGAACTCAGCTATGGCAACTACGGATATATCCAGGCCAAAAGTTCTGTCACGGGTCCTTTGAGTAAGAAAGCGGCGTTACGCGTTTCGTTTTCGGGCACCCAGCGGGATGGTACGCTGTATCATGTAGTACGCCAGACTGACGTCAACGAGCTGAACAACATAGGGGTCAGGGGGCAGTTATTATATCAGCCTACTAAAAAAATAGACATCACCCTGGCTGCTGATGTCTCCCGTCAGCGTCCGGATGGGTATGCACAGGTCGTAGCGGGAGTAGTACCTACTTTGAGGGCACCGTATCGCCAGTTTCAGCAGATCATAGACGATCTGGGCTACAGCCTGCCAAGCACCAACCCCTTTGACAGGAAGATAGACCATGACACGCCCTGGCGCTCCCACCAGGAAATGGGCGGCGCGTCTGTAAACCTGAGTGCAGAGATCGGCCCTGGTGTACTGACAGCAACCAGTGCCTGGCGTTTCTGGAACTGGAACCCCTCCAATGACCGGGATTTCACGGGGCTGGAAGGTCTGCGTCTGTCACAAGCTCCCTCCCGCCATGAACAGTGGTCACAGGAAATCCGGTACGCAGGTAGCTGGTCATCCCGGTTGAGTGGTGTGGTAGGGGTTTTTGCCTTTGGTCAGTCACTCCGCCCGGACAGTGCACATGTAGAGGAAGCAGGAAAAGACCAGTGGAGATTCTCCCAGAACTCTACGAGCGCACTTTGGCAGACACCTGGCCTGCTGGAGGGCTATGGCCTACGCACCTATCCTCTCCTCAATACCTTCAGCGGAGCGGCATTCGGTCAGCTCGACTGGGCTATCTCTCAGCGACTCCACCTGCTCTCCGGCCTCCGGGTCAACTATGACCACAAGGAGGTGGACTTCCGCCGTGAGACCTACGGTGGCCTGCAAACGACCGATCCGGCCTTGCTGGCCCTCCAGCGCAGCGTGTACAATGCACAGTCTTTTCAGGCCGATATCGAGGACACCAACTTTTCCGGACAAGCTACGCTGAGGTATGCAGCCAACGAGCGCTTCAATACATTTGCGACCGTTTCTACTGGCTTCAAACCCGTAGGCCTGAACCTCGGCGGCCTCCCCACAGCCAACGGTGAGGTGTTGATTGATCTGGCTGTAGTAAAACCCGAGCGGGTGCTGCACTACGAATGGGGGATGAAAACCAAGCCGACTTATCGCAGCACCCTAAATCTGACGCTTTTCCATACAGAAATCAAGGATTATCAGACGCTGGTACAGGCTCCTGATCTCTCTGTCAACCGGGGGTATCTGGCGAATGCAGAGGAGGTACGCGTACGCGGCATTGAGGCAGACGCCACGTACAAGGTACGCAAAGTCCTTTCCCTTACCGGCTCGCTGACCTATACCGATGCGATCTACGTGAAATTTACCAATGCCCCTCCCCCACTCGAAGAAACAGGTGGCCCTACCTTTAAGGACATCTCGGGTGGCCAGTTGCCTGGCATCTCCCGCTGGGCGGCCTCTGCCGGAGCTGAGTTCACCCACCAGCAGCGCTTATTGGGACAGGACGGCAGCCTCTTTGTAGCCCTAGATGGATTCTACCGCTCCCGCTTTTCTTCCAGCCCTTCCCCTTCGCAGTATCTGAATATTGAGGGATATACCCTGCTTAATGCCAGGGCAGGCTTCCGTGCCACCGAAGGTGTCACCGTATTCATCTGGTCACGCAACCTGCTGGATACCCAATACTTTGAGCAGCTCCTGCCTGGTGCAGGCAATGCAGGCCACTATGCCGGTGTGCTGGGCGACCCGAGGACGTACGGACTCACGCTGCGGGCTTCATTCTAACCAGGCTCAAGCAACCAGCCAGCCTGACGGAGGAGTTACCCTTTCGGGTAGCTCCTTTTTGGCAACAATAGAGACGCTTTTTCAGGCACACAATCCGGTTTGCGGCGACTACATGATGGATCATGGAGCCAGGCTCAGGGGCGTAATGGAGATAATTGACCGGGGTAAGTACTTCACCATCAACCGTCCCCGGCAATATGAAAAAACAACCACGCTGCTGGCGATCTTTGAGGGCCCAAAGGGAACAACCTGGCGGCAGGACCCGATCACACACGCTGGCAAGCAACTATGGGCGGTGTGGGTGTGAAACCTCGCGAATAACGCCTCGCGGTCAGGCCATAGAAGCTACACCGACTGGCGCAGACATATGTGGTATTTCCGTTTCTTCCGATACATCCGCAGGCGTCTGGAGCGGGTCTCTACGGGTCATCTCCCACGTAAACACCGACCACTGCCCCTCGTGATACTCCAGGGCGGTGAGGTTTTCGACCCAGTCACCGGAGTTGAGGTACGTGATCTGACCGTGTGGGGTGACGAGGGTTTTGATCTGGGGCTGGTGGATATGACCGCAGATGACATGATCATATCCGTGCTCGACGGCGTAGGTCGCGGCCGCCTGTTCAAAATCGCTGATATAACTTACGGCAGACTTGACGCTGTTTTTGATGGTTTTGGAGAATGACATTTTGCCCCGGCCCAGTGCTTCCAGGAGGCGGTTGATGCCCCGGTTGAGCAGGATCAGCAGGTCATAACTCCAGGAGCCAATATGTGCCAGCCACTTGGTATGCTGCTGCATGCTGGCATCAAATACGTCTCCATGAAAAAGCCAGGTTTTGCTCCCGCCCGTTTCCAGCACCAGTTGGTCGAGAAGGTGAAAATTGCCCAGTGAAAAAGGCGTAAACTTCCGCAGGAGCTCGTCGTGGTTTCCGGTGAGGTAATAAACAGGGATCTCGCGGGCTACGATCTTGACGATCTCCTTGAGCACCTGCATATGGGATTTGGGCCAGTACCGCTTGCTGAACTGCCAAATATCTATAATGTCGCCGTTGAGGACCAGCATGCCCGGCTGTATGCTTTTCAGGTACTGCACCAACTCATGGGCATGGCAGCCGTAGGTGCCCAGGTGGACATCAGAAATGACAACAATGTCAACGGGTCTTTTGCTCATAGTGTGTGTACAAGGCTTTCGCCTGGCTTTTCAGGCATATACAAGTCGCAGATGCTTCCGAATAACGAAAAATGGAAAGGTTGTACGTTACAAACATACCCGTTTTATATTAGGCAGACATTAAGCCGGATGACCTCAGTATTAAGAATCAGCCCGGCCGCCGTCTCCCCGGCCTGCACATCAGCACACAAAAAAATCCCCCGGCTCGCATGCCGGGGGAGGTTACCTGTATGGCAGGTAAACAATACCTTAGCTAATGGTATTCAGCACATTACACACCTCACGTACGGCAGCGGCTGAGTTGTGCAGGAGGGCCATCTCGGCATCATTGAGTTTGAGCTCAATGATCTCCTCCACCCCACCCCGGCCCAGCTTCACGGGCACTCCGAGGTACAGGTCCTGGATGCCGTACTGGCCGGTGAGCATGGCGCAGCAAGGGAAGATCCGCTTGGAGTCACGAAGGACAGCCTCTACCATCTGGGCTGCCGCAGAGCCGGGTGCATACCAGGCAGAGGTGCCCAGCAGTTTGACGATTTCGCCGCCGCCGTTTTGGGTACGCTCAATGATGGCATTCAGTTTATCCTCAGCCAGCAGCTCTGTCACCGGGATACCTGCGACAGTCGTGTAGCGTGGCAGGGGTACCATCGTATCACCATGACCGCCCATCAGGACGGCCTGGATGTCTTTAGGAGACACATTGAGTTCGCTGGCGAGGAAAGCACGATACCGGGCTGTGTCCAGGATACCGGCCATCCCCATCACCCGCTGGGAGGGGAACTGAGCCGTGAGGTAGGCCTGATAGGTCATGACGTCCAGGGGATTGGAGACGACGATGATCACCGCATCTGGTGAGTACTTCACGACGTTTTCAGTGACAGACTTGACGATAGCCGCATTGGTGGTGATGAGATCATCGCGGCTCATGCCCGGCTTGCGGGGGATACCAGAAGTGATCACGACCACGTCAGACCCGGCTGTCTTGGTATAGTCATTCGTAGAACCCGTGACACGGGTATCAAAAAAATTGATCGGGGCCGTCTGCCAGGTATCGAGGGCTTTGCCTTCAGCAAAGTTTTCCTTAATATCTACCATGACTACTTCATTGCAGACCTCCAGGCGGGCTACCACCTCGGCACAGGTAGCACCCACATTGCCGGCGCCTACTACAGTAACTTTTGACATGTGTTGAGAGATTAATTCGTGAGAAAACCAAAGGAATAACCTATACAGTCAGGGGGTGACAGGCGCGCTAAATTAAGGGAAGTAGCGGCGTTTTACAATGAGCTGGCGGGTGTTTTGATGACGAATTTTTCACAGGCCCGTGATCCACTCCCACCAGGTCACGCCACTGAAGACCGCCATGACAACAGCTACCCCCCACCCTGCCACCCGGAGCAGGGGTGGATACGCTGGCTGTACCGATGGACGCACGGCATGCAACATCATACCCAGCGCCACCGGCAGAATCATACCATTCAGGGCACCGGCCACCACCAGCAGGGTCACGGGCTTGCCTGCCAGCACAAATATGCCCACAGAGACCGCAATAAACCCCAGCAAGGCGGGGTTTTCCCAATCATTCAGCACCGGAAAAGCCCGCTTCAAAAACGATAACGAGGTGTAGGCCGATCCTGTGACCGAGGTAATCGCCGCCGACCACAGCACCAAACCAAAAAGACGATACCCGACCTCACCAGCGGCAAAGGAAAATACACTGGCAGCAGGATTACCGGGGTCAGGGATATGTCCTTGCGTCACCACCCCCAGCGCTGCCAGAAACAGCAGGATCCGCATGAGCGATGCCAGCCCGATGGCTGTACCTGCACTGCGGTTGACCGCCGCCAAGCGGTCAGGCCGTGCAAGTCCGGCGTCCAGCAGGCGATGTGCACCGGCAAAACTGATATATCCCCCGACCGTACCACCGACGAGGGTCACGACGGCAAGCAGGTTTATTTTTTCTGGCCAAATACTAAACCGCAGCGCATCGCCTATCGGAGGCCGGGCATCTATGGCAATCCATGCCGTAAACACGATCATCAGGATACCGAGCACCTGCGTAAAACGATCAAGCCCATTGCCTGCCTTAGGCGCCCCCAGGACCCCTACTGCCACCGCCGCACTGATCACTGCCCCCAGGCGGGGTTCAAGTCCGGTCAGCACTTGCAGCCCCAGGCCAGCTCCGGCTACATTGCCGATGTTAAACGCCAGCCCCCCAAAAGCAACCAGCAACGCCAGCACAGTCCCGCCTCCGGCCCATACCCGGTCTGCTATCTCCGGGGCAGAAGCCTGATACAGGGCCACGATCCGCCACAGGTTGAGCTGGGCACCCAGGTCCAGCAGGATGGACAGCAAAATCGCAAACCCAAAGCTAGCCCCCAACTGCCCCGTAAACAAGGTCGTCTGGGTCAAAAAACCAGGCCCGATAGCTGAGGTAGCCATCAGAAAGGCTGCCCCCAGCAGGACCGATAGCAGGTGCGGACGTGTATGCATGTGGCATGTGTTAGCTGCCTAATGTAGTATTTTTTTCCTGGTATTGGTTTGGATGAAGGTGAACATGGGTTTCCAGCCAATACTAGTCTTATGCCCCTTATCAACATTGAGGGGCAACCATTGACTTATATACATGTCAAGCTTGTCCTGTTTTATGACCCTATCACTCCTAATAATCTTCTTCCTTTTTTTCTGTATTATACTGATTCAATTCCTGTAAAAGCACGATTTCCAGCTCTTTAGTGGGCAACAGAAGTTGATATTCGGCTACACCAATAGGTTTTTGTATGTCTTGAAGAGCAATTTCCACATCCAAGTGATCTTTATCAGCACAAAGAATGATGCCAATCGAGGGATTTTCTTCTGGTTGCTTTTCAAACTTGTCCAGAAGACCCAGATAAAAATTCATTTTGCCTGCGTATTCGGGCTTAAAAGCGCCTATTTTGAGTTCTACAGCTATCAGGCAGCGTAAAAGCCTGTGATACAACAAAATATCAATAAAATACTCTTTTTCGTTATATTCTAATCGGTGCTGATTGCCAATGAATGTAAAGCCTTTACCTAGCTCTAGTACGAATCGCTTGATTTTTTCTACTAGACGCTGCTCTAGCTCTGTTTCTCTCACAGACTGAGTTAGCCCTAAAAAGCCCAAGTTATAACTGCTTTTGAGCATGTCATCTGCCTGCTCAGCCAATACCTCTGGCAATGCTGTATGGAAATTATGTGATTTCGGTAATTTTTTTTCGGTATGATAAGCATCCGCCTTTACATAATTGAGTAGTATATCCCTCGACCAGCCGAGCGTAATGCTTTTTTCAGCATAAAACAGGGCTTCATCATCTTGATTAACCTTTTCGAGCAACAGCAAATTATGTCTCCACGGCAAAACTGCAACGCAGCGTTGCAGTTTTGCATCTGCATGGCTGTACCTTTCATAGAAACGCTTCATATTCCATAGATTCCGAGGTGAAAATCCCATATCAGGAAACGCTGTTTTCAAATCCGCCGAAAGCCGGTTTACGACCCCAGCTCCATGTCCTTTTTCAATCTGTTTTTCTGAGAGTAATTTACCCAGATTCCAATATACCCCCATGGCTGCCGTGTTTACCTGTCGGGCAATAACACTTCGAGCTGCTCTAATTTCAGTTACAGCTTTCTGAAAAAGTTCAGGATATTGTAGGTCCAACTCCATACGATCAGACATATATCATGTTAGGCTAAACTCAACAGGGAGAATACACTGACTTCAGCAGATGCTCTATAATAGTTCTAGGGCTCATTATCAAATCTTTCGACCAATTTAAAGCACTCATACTTATTCTTATCAGTACCTGTGTAAAGCTATTTTTAGTTCCGTGCTTAAAGGAAGTGAATCGGTTTTATTCATAGCAATCTCTACTCACAACTCAAGCTGATCCAAACTTACACTTTTCTACGGATAAAACACCATCTACTGAAGCGTAGGCTACCCCCATCTTAGGCCTGCGATAAGCGATATCCGGGCTAATGTTATCCACCTGCCCGCCCCCTTATCCACCTTCAAAAAACCTGCGAAACCCCGTGCAACCCCCTCCTCCGAAGCGGGTCACTTACACCAGAAAGTCTATCCGGCACGGTTGTCCGGCGGGCATACACGCCTGTACATTGCAGCGGCACCTGATCGCCGGAGGCCCGTAGGAAGACTATCAGCAGCAGATAACGCAGGATCTGCTGTCAGGCGTACATCCCCCAATCCCCTACCGCCTATGCACACCGTTTACCACCGGCTGTGCTTGTCCGGAGTATGGCTACTCTTGACCTGCACCGCCTCAGCCCAAACCCCCGACCGCGTCCTGAATGAACTCGGCCAGACTTTGTCCGCCGGGAGTCGCCGCCTGCTGGAAATCATCGAGGAGAGTACACAGGTGCTGTATTATGACCCTCAAAACGCTGCATCCTACAACAACCGTGCTACAGCCTACTTTGAGAAGGGTGAGTATCAGCAAGCCCTGGACGACTATACCGCAGCCCTGGCCCGGTACCCGCGTGCGGACCGGGACCGCATGGCACGGGTCCATTACAAAAGGGGCTTGTGTTATTATATCCTGGGCCAATACGCTGAGGCCCTGGATGACTTTGGCCAGGCGATTGTCTTTCGGCCGGACATATCTGACTCCTACTACTTCAGGGGTAAGATCCGCCATATCATGTGGAACCAGCGCAGCCTGGCGCGGGAAGACCTGGAAGCAGTCCTCCGCCTGAATACTACCCCCTCCATCCAGACAGTATTTGCCCGATACCTGCTCGGTGACATAGCTGCTGCTGCTGACGAGCTACGCACCCTTGAAAAACAAGTACAGGCAGATCAGCCTGCGGCATACGCCCAGTTTTATTACAACCTGGCCGGCCTTCAGGGCCTGATCGGCAACGGATACACCTGCGCTGCCCACCTGCGCAAGGCCCTGGAAGCAGGATACCGGGATTATGCCTGGCTGGTGCGGGATCCTAATTTTCAGCCGGTAGCCCTGGATCGGGACTTTCTGGCCCTGCTGGATTCATACCGGCTTACGTACCGGCTTTCGCAGCGCACCCTGACCCTGGAGCCCCTGCCTGCCCCGCTCAGCACCCGCCAGACCTACCGTCAGCCCCCTGTGGACCCGGCTAACCGGCCTGCGGCTCCCCTGAGCCTGGTGGCCAGCGAGTTGGGATTTGCAGACACTGATGGCAACAACCGTCTCGATGCGGGCGAAACAGCCCATATCACCCTCTCTGTCTCCAATGCGGGTCCCGGCGCAGCCAGCCGTGTATGGGTACGCCTCCGCGAGACCACGGGCCTATCAGGACTGGTATATGACACGACCTTCACCCTCGGCGCACTGACCGCAGGCACGTCCCGTACCCTGTCGCTGCCTGTCTCCGGCCATCAGCGGCTCGCTACCGGTGAGGCAGTATTTGAGATCCAAATCCTGGAGTCCTATGGATTTGATGCACTCCCGGCATATATCCAGATCCCGACGCAGGCATTCATGCCGCCCCGGCTGGAGATTCCGGACCATCATTTTGCCTCAGAGACAGGAGGATATATGCGAACCGGTGTCCCCCTGATACTCAAACTCGGGGTACAAAATACAGGAACCGGCCCTGCCTTGGATGTGGTTGTGCGTATCTCGGTTCCGGAAAATGTATTTATGGCAGGACCGGACACCTTTCACCTGGGGACCCTGGCTCCAGGTGCCAGCCAGGTGGCAGAGGTAGAGTTTTTTACCAATCGCCGGTATGCCGCCACGGATGTGCCCCTTACGGTTACGGTCACAGAAGCTACGGGCAAGTTTACGGCACGCCAGACATGTACCGTCACCCTCAACCAACCCCTGGAAGTAAGCTCCCGGGTGGTGATCAAAGCTACGCCGTCTGCCGTGACAGACTACCGCTCACTCCAGTTGCTCTCGGATGTGGACCGGGATCTGCCCAGGGCCCTGCAGCCACATCCTGATGCTGTAGCCGTGATCATCGGCAACCGGGACTACCAGCACCCTGATGTGCCTGCCGTTGCCTACGCCCTGCATGATGCCGCCAGCATGCGCAAGTACCTTGTGACCTCGTTTGGATTTCAGGAGGACCGGATTCTGTTTCTCCCCAATGCGACCCAGGCCGACCTGAACGGGGTATTTGGTACCGCAGAAGACTACCGCGCACGGCTTTTTAACCTGGTGGACTCTGGGGTGACAGATATATTTGTCTTCTATAGCGGCCACGGAGCTCCTGACATACAGACAGGCGAAGCATATATCGTTCCGGTGGACTGCGACCCTACATTGGTCAGGTTTAATGGATACAGCATCCAAACCCTGTACAATAACCTGAGCCAAATCCCCTACCGGACAGCTACGGTCGTGCTGGACGCGTGTTTCAGTGGGATGTCCGACCAGGGGACCCTCGTGGCCCAGGCATCTCCCGTGCGGATCAAGACCAGTGGCCGCCTCCTGCGAGACCCCCGCGCTGCCGTACTGACAGCAGCTGGCGGCAGCGAGATCGCCTCCTGGTACCCTGACCAGACCCACGGCTTGTTTACCTACTACCTGCTCAAGGGATTACAGGGAGCAGCCGATACCGACCGCGACCGGGACGTCTCCGTGGACGAACTCCGGACCTGGCTGCAAACCCAGGTGCCAGCGGCTGCCCGTCGCATTCACAACAGAACCCAGACCCCTGAAGTGTATGGAGACCCTGTACGGGCTGTGGTGGCCCGCCCCTGACCACATTCCTGATTACCTTTTACCTTTTTTATTCCCCTTTATCACTTGCTAATCAACCAATTGTATGAAAAAGATGTCACTTTTTGCCCGTATCGGATTTGTAGCACTCGCTGCTGTACTGACACTGCCCGCTCAGGCTCAGCTGGGCAAAAAACAAGAAAAACCTGAAAAACTCCGCAAGGAGTGGGACAAGGAGGAAAAAGAACTCGTGGACAAAATCAAGGAAAAATCCGAAAAAGAAGCCCGCGATGAAGCCCGCCGCCTCGCCAAGGAAGGGTTTGTGGTATTTCCCGGCAGCCTCCCCCTGGACAAACAACTCCAGAGTGTGTGGATGCGTCAATACCAGGAAAACCCCGATGGCTCTGCCAAGTATCTCTTCGCCGATGGTAATGGCGTAGGCAAAACCCAAACCTCCGCTGAAATGCAGGCCATGGAAGCCGCCAAACTCCAGCTTGCCGGTCAGATTTCTAATGAAATCAACCAAATCATCGAGGCTAAAATTGCCAACGACCAGATTGACCGCGAGACAGGCATCTCCCTGACCAAGGTTGTTTCCGGCAGCAAAAACTACATTGTCCAAAACCTCTCCTATGTCAAGCCTGCCTTTAAGGTTTATCGCAATGTAGGCCGTCAGGACATGGAGGTAGTGGTCAAAATGTACTACAGCGTGGACGAAGCCATGGCCGCTGCCCAGAAAGCATTTGAGCAGAAGGTGCGGGAAGACCTTGAAGAAGAAGCTGAAGGGCTGGTGGACGAAATCAACCGCCTCTTTAAAAAATAATCTTCTGGCCGCAGGTCCGGCCATATCCGGTCGGGCCTGCATTATTTTTTCCACATGAAAACGTATATCCTGTACTTTTTCTTGCTGATCGGGATGCTCCATCCGCTCCAGGGGCAGAAAACCCGTACTGCCGAGGGCAGCTATCAGCTTAATCTCTCACGCTCGACCTATACAGAAGCAGAGGCCTGCGAATACTGCCGCAGCATGGCGATGATTGACGCCATCGAGCAGGCTTTTGGGCGGGTGATTGTCCAGGGTAATACCACTGTCATCCAGAATGTCACGACTGGCGAGACCGTCAGCACCGGTGAGGTGTTTAACCTGCTGGCAGAGACCTATGTGAATGGTGAGTGGATTGAGACCCTGGACGAGTCCTGTGACCGGTTTACGGAGGGTGGGGAGTTTTGGGTGCGATGCACGGCCCGTGGCAAGGTCCGTGAATGGACACAGCCCGTCCTGGACCTCCGGACCCAGGCCCTGAACTGCGAAGCTGTGCACTGCGGTACGGACCGCTTTGTGGATGGGGACCCTCTGTACCTCTATGTCAAAAGTCCTAAAAGTGGCTACCTCACGGTATATCTGGCCGACGGTGACACCGCCCAGCGCCTGCTCCCCTACCGGCAGATGCCCGGACGTATGCAGGAGGCGATCCCCATTGAAGCAGACCGGGCGTATGTGCTGTTTTCTATGCGGACAGACCCCTTCAAGCTGGGACCGTATGTAGATGAGTATGAGATGGTCGCCCATCCCGATCAGCCCCTGCACCGGATGTATGTCGTTTTTTCAGAAAAACCCCTCACCAAACCCTTGCTTTACCGCAGTGATGCAGGTGGCGCGTTACCGCTCAGCCTTTCGCTGGCTGACTTCCAGCAGTGGCTGGCCCGGCAGCGGCAATACCAGTCCGATCTGTACGTCAAACGCCTCGACCTCCTTGTCACTCCGCGTTGACGATACCTGTTAATTTTTCCCTGCCTTGATTTCGGAGGGTATAATGCCAGAGCAGGTGTATTCGTTATGAACCTGTACCTCCGTCATAGCGGTTATATGCATCTTTGTCCTGTTTTTCGAGGTCATTAGCCCAGCCCCTGCTAGCCCTACAACATCAAACCGTACCCGTATGCAGCGTATCCTTATCTTGCTGGCCCTGTGCCCGGCTATCCTCTCTGCGCAGACCTGGCAGGAAAAAACCGCTGAAATGCAGCGGCGTATAGAACTCCGCACCCAGAATCAGCAAAACCGGGTGACCGCAGCCCAGATCCGCCAGAGCTGGTCTCTGTATCAGGCCGAGACGGCCCAGATGATCCCAGACCGGATTGAACCCGTCACGCCCACAAACTACGATCCGGCAACAGCCCGCGTCAGCCTTGAGCCAACCGAAGTGGAAGTGGCCTCTGCGGCCCCTGCCAGTACTGCGCGGTTGGCGGCTCCTGTCACCAGTGGTCCCACAGCACCCGTGCCCGCTGCCCTGGCCAGGGGCATACAGCAATTACAGGGTCAGTCTCAGACCATTTTTTTCGGCAAATCCGTCCCCTTCCGATATGATCCGGCCATGATCTTCCGGATGAGTGGCCCGATCACCAGCACAACCATTGCCACCCGCTGGGAACAACTCGAAAACACACAGCACGAACTGCTTATCTACCAGTTCACCCGCCAGGCCGAAGCCCTGCGGTTGAATGACTGGGGATTCTGTCAATTGGTACATGCTTTTGCTCGACAGACCTTCGGCACAGATGCCAATGCCCGTACCCTTTTTACCTGGTTTTGCCTTTCGAAAGCCGATATCCGGTGTACAGTCGGGTACAATGCCCAAAACCTGCACCTGCTACTCGCCGTCAACCAGACCCTCTACGGGCGGAGTTTCATGCGGATTCAGGACCAGAAATATTATATCACCGATCTGGGTGGTGCTCCGGTATCGCTGGATCAGGCGTATATATACGAAGCTCAGCTTTCGCCCGCTGCCAAGGCGGTGGACATGACCCTGAACGTCCCCCCACAACTTGACAGCCGTACCCAGGTACGAACCCTGACCTGGACTTGGGGGCGGCGTCCGTATGCTATTCCGGTCCGCGTCAGCCCTTCACTGGGACAATATTATAAAGCCTATCCCTTCACAGACCTGGATGTCTATCTGAATGCCCCTGCCTCGCAGGGCCTGCACCGGCTGGCGGATACCCTGCGCCAGATCGTGCGCACGTTGTCTCCCCGGGAAGGCAGGAGCCTGGAAGCCGAACAAGTGGCTTTTCTGCTCCATATGGTGCAGACGGCTTTTCCGTACCAGCGGGACCATACCCAGTTTGGGCAGGAGCGGTATCTGTTTGCCGACGAATCTCTGATTTATCCCTACACAGACTGCGAAGACCGGGCCGTATTGTTTGCGTGGCTTGTGCGGGAAGTACTGGGGCACGAGGTGATCGCACTGGTCTATCCGGGCCATGTAGCCACTGCCGTCTCAATCCCAGGCGGCGCCCGGGGGGACTATATCCGCTGGCAGGGCCGGACCTGGATCATCTGCGATCCTACGTATATCAATGCAGGTATCGGCATGGCAATGCCCGAAACCGCTGGCCAAAAAGTCAAAGTGGTTTGGTAATAACTGGCTGAGGCGGTCGCTGCCCCCACCAGCTTGCCAGCAGGGAGCCACTCGTATTCATCACCGGTCCAAACAAGGCCGGGGCGAGTCCGACAGTGGCTTCCTTGCCCATCTGAAGGGCCAACCCGGAGGCAAGGCCGGCATTTTGCAGACCTACTTCTATCGCGATGGTACGACAGTCCTGCTCGCTCAGACCTGTCAGCCGGCCACCCCAATATCCCAGCAGATACCCCAGTCCATTGTGCAGGCTCACAGCCAGGATCAGCCACCCGCCTATCTGCAGCAGGGCTTCACGTCCTGAGGCTGTGATAATACAGACAATCAAGGCAATGGCCAACATAGAAACAGCCGGCAGGATTGTTGACAGCCGGGCAACCCAAGGCTTAAAAAACTGATTGATCAGCAGCCCCAACAGGATCGGCATAATAATCATCATCAGAATATCCCCCATCATGGCGGGTACACTGATGGCGATCAACTGCCCTGCGAAGAGTTTCATCAGCAGCGGGGTCATAACCGGCGCCAACAGGGTGGCAAACGAAGTAATCGTGATAGACAATGGTACATTGGCACCGGCAATATACGCCATGACATTGGAAGCCAGTCCGCTGGGAGAGCAGCCGATAAGGATAATCCCGGCAGCAATCTCTGGTGAAAAACCCATCCCCCAGGCCAATCCCGTGCCCAGAAGCGGCATAATCATAAACTGACACATAAGCCCGATCAGTACCGGCCGCGGTGTGCGGATGATGGCCGCAAAATCACGCCAGCTCATGGTAGTCCCCATTCCAAACATGATCACCTGCAGCAGAGGGATGATGAGTTTTTTCAGGGAAAAACCATTCACCTGGATAAAATACTGCGGGAACACCAGCGCCAGACAGGCAGCCAGGACAATCAACAGCGTAAACCGGTAAGATTTCATCGGCGTCAGGACTCAGGCAGCAAGATAGGCAATAATCACACACGTGCCGCCCGGATCTCTGCCACTATCCATCCGACCAGCCCCATCAGGGTCACCCCCAGGACATTGGCGGCACCGTGCCAGGTGCGCATAAAGGGGATAGACAGGATCGGCACCGTGACCCAAAACCGGACTGCATACAGACTGGCCAGACACATGCTGAATATCAGGCTCAGGGACATCACCCCCCACGCCATACGGGTCCCCCTGGGCCAAGGGCCTGTGACTGCAAGCCGCAGATAGGCAAAAGCCGTCATCCCCCCTGCGATGGCGACGCCAGCCCCTGATATACCTTCCCACAGGTACCACTGCCAAATCTGTACGAGCGTGATCCCAATAGCTGTCATGGGAATGGCAGCTATGGCCAGATAACAGGCGGCTGCCCCTGTGCGGGAAGGAGCTGCCAGCCACCCCAACCCTGCCAGCACCGGAAAAAATAACCCTGCATAGTGAAAATGAATGGCCGTGAGCTGAATAATCTGGGTAGAAAATCCAAAGACAGACAGCCCCAGCCGGTCTCCCAGCATCCAGCTCCCACCGACTGACACATAGATCAGCCCGGCATACAGCGCGAGCCACCCGGGCTCCGGCGTCCTGTGCTGCCAAAACCGCAGCCATCCGGCACGAGCCAACCCCAGTGTAACGATCAGCCAGGGGAAGGTCAGCAGGCCTGCCAGGTAACCCGCAGGCAGGAGTTGAGCGGGAATCAGCAGCAGTGCTGCGCCGCATGCCGGCACCTGCCAGACAGACAGGGCTGGCCAGGGGGCAGAGGCCCGGCGCAGCACCACAAATACATAACCTGGTACCAATACCAACGCCGCCAGTAGCAGGACCAGGCGCGGCCAGGCATCTGCCGGAGCCGCATGCCACATCCCCAGGGCACAAAGTACCCAGATTGCACTCCCGATGAGGATCTGTGCCAGCCAAATACGGGCAGATGGCGTGTGATCAGACATGGGACACCTCCATAACAGCCTGACGGAGGTACCAGCGGGTGCGAAGCAGCATCTGGTCGCAGGATTCACGCCGGAATCTTGCCTGTAACAGCCGCAGCAGCGGATACGCCAGCCGGGCGATGATACGCTGCGGGGTGGAGATAGCCTGTATTTCGTACCAGACATCGCCCTGAGCATCCATCTGGACACAAAACAACTCCTCCCCCCGCTCCATATGATCCGGTAAAGTACCGTAGGCAAATCCCACCTGATCAGGCTTCCGGATCACATATACGACCTGACAGCTGTTTCGCCACCATACCCCCAGAAAGTGCGCATACATTGCAACGATCACGCCGGGCACTGGCTGCGTATCTGCCGGCAAAATCCGGGTCCAGCCCGCCGGAAACATTTCCCAGGCTTGCAGGGCCTTAGATGCCGCCTCAAATACTTCCGGGCCATTCCCCAGCCTGATACGGGCACAATCATGGTCATACCCGGCCCTGCGCACAGACACCTGGGTACCACCTGCAAATGGATAACTCAACGGAGCACCCGCCTGCCGGGCGAGGTAGTCTCGAAGTGCGGGAATAGATGGGAGCCGAAGGGATAACATATATTTCAAATATATCTGAAAGTTCAGAAAAATATTTTGAACAACCAAACCTATAGCTACTTTTTATTACATTATACTGCACGTTGTATGACCTCCGCTTGAGCTGTATTCCTATTACCTGAGCGAAACCTGTTTCTCACCCCAATACCAATAACATCACCTGTATCCCGAAAATCCTGCACAGGGTCACCAGCGGATACACCGCAGCGTAGGCCTGGGTAGGAACATCTGAGCGGAGGTATCCCGTGCTAAAAGCCAGCGCGGCAGGATCGGTATAGGCCCCGCTGATAATGCCCGCTAGTTGTAAGAAGTTTATTTTCAACCATATACGCCCTACTGCCACCATCAGGGCCAGCGGAATAAAGGTAATCAGGCTTCCGTAGGCCAGCCAGGTCCAGCCGTGGTGCTCGACAAAACTGGCATAGAAAGTTTCGCCAGCGTGTACCCCCACAGCCGCAAAAAACAGGCATATGCCCAGGTCTTTCATAAAATGCGTAGCCCCGGCATTCAGATAGGAGTGAATCACCCCCACCCCACCGTACCGGCTGATGAGCAAGGCTGCCAGCAGCGGGCCTGCCGCAAACCCCAGCCGCACCGGAACAGGCAGTCCCGGCACTACAATCGGCACAGAACCCAGGACAATCCCGATGATCAGTCCCCCAAACAGGGACAAAAAATCCGGCTCCAGCAGCCGGGACTCGGCATTGCCGATGAGACGACACACACTCTCAATATCTTCCTGATTGCCTACCACCTGAAGTTTGTCCCCATAATACAACTCCAGGTCAGGGCGAGCCAGCAGTTCCATCCCGGAGCGGAATACACGGGTGACCTTGAGGCCGTAACTATTGACGAGATTGAGCTCAGCGAGGGATTTGTGGACCGCAGACCGCCGGGTGACAAATACACTGCGAGACACAATGTCAGGAGCGGCATCTATCTGGGGATCGGTCGAGGGGCTGCCTACCAGGCTGACAAAAGCCGCGACCCGCTGCGGTTGCCCCACGATCACCATGACGTCCCGGTCTTGCAGCGTGATGTCCAGACCTGGCGTGATCACGGCCTGTGAGCCTGTATGCTTGAGCCGTGAGATGATCACATCGGTGAGCTGGTGCTCGCGCAGCAGGTGAAAAAGGGTTTTACCGATAACCTCAGAATTATGCACCCGGCACTTGGCACGGACCAATGATGCAGCCTCCTGCTGTCGGTTGGCCTCGTAGGCTGCTGCTTCTGCAGCCAGATCTATCCGAAACACCTGCCTTGCGGCCACAATCACGATGATCACTCCTACCACCCCCAACGGATACGTAATCGCGTAGGCGACTGCCGGGTCAGCGGCCAGGGATGGTTGCTGCCGGAGCTCCAGCAGGACCGCCCGGGCCGCCCCCAGGCCAGGTGTATTGGTGACAGCCCCGGACATAATACCGGCAACATATTCAAGCTGGGTATCTGTCAGGATATACAGCAGCCACGCGATCAGGATCCCAGCCCCTACGGTACCCACTGCGAGGAGGTTGAACCGTAGCCCATCCCGCCGGAAGGATGAAAAAAACGAAGGGCCGACCTGTATGCCAATCCCGTATACAAACAAAATTAATCCCAGATCCCTGACAAAATCCAGGATATCCGGCTGAATCCGGTACCCATAATGCCCCATGATCAGCCCGGCAAACATCACCCCGGAGACACCCAGTGACACCTTGTACACCCGGAGCCGCCCGGCAAATACCCCTACCCCAATTGCGGTCAGAATCACCATCAGGGACTGAAGCACACCTGGGGTGTCTGAAGGCAAAAATAAGGACTCAATCATACTGGCTTGGGTAATTATGCCCCAAACCTACACCCCCGCTAAATCCTGCGCCCGGTCTCAGGTCATCTGCCGGGGTGATCTTTGTCTGACCCAAACCAAGAGGGCTGCCCTTGCGGACAGCCCTCCTGGTTGTTATATTGATCGTCAGTGACTTATTGATCCCACCATACTTTGGTGTTGATCACGTCTTCTCCCTGGCGGGTTACAGCAGCAGCGCGGCTGTCGCCATTCAGAGACTGCTCGATGACCGGATAGATAAACCGAACGGGGATCAGGTTGTTGTTCAGGTTATCGCGGCCAGGCTTGAGGGCCGGGATATTGGTGCGGCGCCAGTCGTACCAGGCTTCCATGCCATGGAAAAACAGTGAGATCCACTTCTGGAACCCGATCAGGTTCAGGCGGTCCTGCTGGCTCAGTGCGGCATCATAAGAAACCTGTGGCAGGGCAAGGTACCCGGCTGGCATGGTCTGGCGGAAGTATCCGAAGGAAGCTTCAATACCTGCTTCGTAGTACCCTTTTGCTGTACCGGTAGAGATCAGGCCTTTTTCAGCCGCTTCAGCCAGGATAAACTGGAGCTCTGGATAGGTCATGATCACCCCACGGGCGATTTCGCGGCCTTCGTCGGTGATAGCGTTTTCGAAGTAGAGAGGGCCTACGCGGGAGATAAACTGGGCACCGCCATTGTAGGTGAGGGCATCTACGTCGTTCAGACCGTTAGGAATACCGGCATATACCGTAGCATCAGCAGCCGTAGGACGGGCAAATACCGTCAGACGTGGATCGCCCAGGCTCTTGAGGGTATCACCGAGGGTTTTGCTGAGACGAAACTCATCAAAAGAACCTACACGGGTCGTGTGGAGCGGGAACTGGTTAGGAGAAGCAGCAAGATACTTCAGGGCAGCATTGTCGGCATTGCTGGTGAAGATCGGGAACTCAGCTGGATTGCTCACAATGGCCTGCATCTCAGCACCTACGCTGCGCTTGCCGGAGATACGCATCAGGGCACGCAGGCGGAGTGAGTTAGCCAGTTTTTTCCACTTGGCTACGTCACCACCGAAGAGGATGTCACCGCCGATTTTTTCATTAGAGGTACCCAGCAGCTCGTTGGCCTCCTGGAGGTCATTGAGGATGCCATTGTAGATAGCCTCCTGGGTATCATACACCGGGAAGTTTACATCACTTTTGGCCTGGGTCGCCTGTGAATAAGGTGCATCACCGTAGGTATCCGTCACGAGGGAGAACATCCAGGACTTCATAATCAGGCCTACTGCCTTATAGTTGTTCTGGGTATTGGACTCGGCGATGTCAATGATAGCCTTGACGTTGCGCATGTTGCTGTACACCGTATTCCAGATACCGTTTACTTCGCCCCAGGCGTAACGGTCTTCGTTCACAAACTGGATTTTGGCCGTGTGCTGGATGACGATGTTGCCATAGCTCCAGCCGGTACCGAGGACTTCGCCGCAGACGTTGTTGATCACACCAGGGAGCAGCAGCTCAGGGGTAGTCGTTACGAATACGTTGGGATTGGTATTGATGCGCTCAAACTCTTCTTCACAACCGGTAGCGACCAGCAGCGCAGCAGCGAGCACAGATATTTTCAGCAGTGACTTCATAGGAATATAAGATGAAGATAAATACCTCAAAGGAAGTCCCGGGCCGACCGGATGACCGGCCCGGGCAGATGGGATCAGAGGTTCAGGCTCAGGTTAAAACCAAAGCTGCGGGCAGACGGGATCGCGACAGACTCTACCCCCGGGATGATCGTACCTCCGCTGATAGAGGAGGTCTCCGGATCAATATGGGGTACCTTTGACCATACGAAGAGGTTACGGCCTACGGCAGAGATCTGAACGTTGCGGATAGAAGTTTTGCCAAAGATCGAGTTTGGCAGGGTGTATCCGAGGCGTACTTCACGGAGTTTGGTGAAGGAAGCATCATACATTACCCCTTCGATGAGGCTGCGGCCCTGGGTGAAGGCAGAGTGGTACTCACGGGCAGACAACTTAATAGCAGCCTGGTTGGCAGCAGGATCGTTGGCAGTGAATACGTTCTCGCCATTGGCACCGGTAGAGACAAATACCCCGTCAAAATACACCCCGTTGCCTTCTTTGGTCAGGTCATACCCGTCAGCACGGCCTTCGAGGGTCTCGATGATCTGACCGCCTTCGCGACCTACGGTCTGGGTGTGTGAGTACACACGGCCACCCTGGCGCATGTCAAAGAGGAAGCCGAAGGATACTCCTTTGAACTCAAAGGAGTTCTGGATGCCGAGGAGCCAGTCTGGATTGTAGTTGCCGAGTGGGATCCGGGTGGTGGTACGTACCGGACGGCCACGGGAGTCGAGGACGATCTCACCTACGAAGTTGCCTGTCGGGTCATAATACTTGGCATCCGGATCGGTGTTTTGTACACGCTCGTATCCGAGGCCGTACATTTCGCCCATACGCTCACCTACCCGGGCCTCTACGGTGACGTAGCGGCTGGCCAGTACGTAGTTCTGGATCTCGTCAGTCAGCTCGATGACGCGGCTGCGGTTAGCAGAGAAGTTCAGGTCGAGGTCCCAGCGCAGGCCGTTTTCCATCTTCACCGGAACGATGTTCAGCATAGCCTCATACCCCCAGTTGCGGATGTTACCGGCATTGACCACACGTGAGCCGTAGCCCGTGGTGATAGAAAGCGGGAAGTCCAGCAGGATCTGGTTGCGGCTGTTGATGTTGTAGAAGGTGAAGTCAACCCCGAGGCGGTTGTTGAGCAGACGTACATCTGCCCCTACTTCCAGTGAAGTGCTGATCTCAGGCTTGAGGTCAGGATTGGCGAGGCGTGAAGCCTCAGACTGGATCCGGAAGGTACCGAAGTTGCCAGCAGCGCCATAAGCCTGGAGGAGCTGATAAGGATCGGTGTCATTACCTACCTGAGCTACGCCCCCGCGGAGTTTCACAAAGTTGATAGCATCTGGCAGGGTCACCAGGTCGCTCAGGACTACGCTCAGCGAGGCTGATGGGTAGAAATAAGCATTGGAACCTGTAGGCAGTGCGCTGGACCAGTCATTACGGGCGGTCACATCGAGGAAAATCGCATTGCGGTAAGAAATGCCGGCAAAGCCATATGCGCTCAGGATACGCTTGATGCTCTCGCGGCTGCCGTACTGAGAGCTCTGGAGCTCTACGCGGGTGTTGGCGAGGCTGTAGATACCTGGGATCAGGAGCTGGGGAGCTACCACCTCGACTACCTGCAGGGCGCGGTTCATGCGGTTGGCACCGAGTGATACGTTTACCCCAAAGTCACCGAAGGTTTTGTTGAAAGTCAGCAACGCGTCCGTATTGCTTTCTTCAGAGTAGATGGTCTCTTCGCCATACGAACCAAATGGGAAACGCTGGGTGCTGAATGCCCGGCGGCGGGTGCGAAGTTCGCTGTTAAAGTCTGTGGCAGAGCGCAGTTGCAGCGAAAGCCAATCCGTAAACTCATACTTCAGTACCAGGTTTCCGAATACCCGGCTGGCATTCTGGCCATTGGTGTTTTCGAAAAGGTTGAAGTAGGGGTTGTCGTGATAGTTGTAGTTGAAGTTGTACTGCTGGCGACCATCCAGGCCAGTCTGCCAGTAGTCTTGCAGCTCTTCGAGGTTGACGTGACGACCCAGCCAGCAGTTGAAGAGGTACATGATGTTTTCAGTACCGTAGCTGTTGTTCGGGCGGTTGTCAGAGTCAGTCTTGATGTAGTTGACAACAGCGCTGACAGAAAACTTATTCGTCAGGTTGTAAGAAGTATTGAGGGCCAGTGAGTTACGGCGCAGGTCTGTATTAGGTACCATCCCGATCTGGTCGAGGTTGGTATAAGACAGGCGGAAGTTGCCACGCTCATTGGAACCGGTCAGGGCAATATTGTTGGTGCGGGTCTGACCTACTTCGAAGAAGTCCCGGACGTTGTTAGGCTGCGGGAGGAAAGCCGTAGGCTGGATCGTCGTACCTGCTACCCCGGGAGACAGTACGTCTGCACCGCGCAGGTCCGTAGGCTGGCCGTTGAGGAGGCGAGGTGAGTTGTGCTGGGCGATAAGCTGGCCTTCCATTTTGGGACCCCAGCTTTCGTCCACCCCGTCACGGGTACCACCACCACCACCGTCAACAAATCCAAACTCGCCGTTCAGGCCCTGGCCATACACGTTCTGATACTCAGGCAGTACCAGGGGCGTCTCAAATGAAGTCGTAGAGTTGATGGTCACCCCGATACCTTTGGTGTTTTTGCCACTTTTGGTGGTGATGAGGATAACCCCGTTGGCAGCGCGTGAACCATACAATGCAGAAGCGTTGGCACCTTTGAGGACAGTGATGCTCTCAATGTCGTCAGGGTTGATCGCCTGAGCAGGGTTGCCATAGTCAGCTTCCTGGCGGCTGCGGCCAGAGGAACCGATAAACTCATTGAGGATCGGCACCCCGTCAATGACGTACAGGGGCTGGTTTTTGTTGATATCGAGTGATTTTTCGCCCCGGATGGTGATACGGGCAGAGCTACCAACCCCAGAAGGCGTACCTACTACCGTCACCCCGGCTACTTTACCAGCCAGTGCGGTGGCCAGGTTGGTTTCACGGGCTTTGGTCAGGCCTTCGCCGTCCACTTCCTGTACGGCGTATCCCAGTGCCTTCTCAGCACGGGCTACCCCCAGTGCCGTGATCACGACCTCCTCAGCCTGCTTGACTTCTTCGGTCATAGCCAGATCTATCGTGGTACGGTTGCCGATGGCTACCGTAGTGCGGGCATATCCCAGGAATGAAAACACAAGCGAATCAGCCTGGCCGGGTACAGATACCCGGTACATGCCCTGTGCATCTGCAATAGCACCAGCAGTTGTACCTTTTACGATAACACTGGCACCATTGAGTGCCTCACCAGTAGCGGCGTCTGTGATCTTGCCGCTTACGGTACGCTGCGCCATGACTGGCTGCAGGAAGCAGGCCAGCACAGCCAGCAGACCTGCTGCACGCAGCATGCTGCGCTTCAGGCCTTGGTTCTGTACAAATTGTTGCATAACTTGAATCTTGTTGTGGACCTATTCAGTAACGTGAGGCGAAAGAACTAGCCCATTGTTGCCAATGAGACCTTCATGCGGCAAAAACTGAAGCGGTCTGACGCGTATAGCCTGAATTGCTGCAACAATTCAGGCTGTTTTTATTTTCAACTGTTGCTTGACCTTAAAACCCGCGTCATTCCGTTTGTTTCTGACATACAAAGTTGACCACAATCCCGCCCATCCGCGTAAAGGATCAGATAAGTTACGGTTAACTTTCTGTGAGGCGACTTGTGCGCCTGATGCTTGAACCCCCGTAGTTTTTAAGGTATGCCACAACGATTGCGGTAATATGGCTTCAGCCAGGTTAAGCCGGTGTTAAGAGACGTATGCGATAACGGTCTGTTTTGACCTTATGATTACACAGTTACTTTTTTTCATATCTTCCCTGCTAAGTTATCCGTATGAAATGGTTCACCTTTCTGCTCGTATGGTTGGGCGTCACGGCACTCCAGGCCCAACGTATGCCCTGTATCGGTATCGCTGCCCCGGTGGCCGATGACAGCCTGGCCGCTGATGCCGGTTATTGTGGCCTGACGCTCTCCACAGGCCAGTGGGTTTCGCCGCGCACGGTAAGTGACTCCCTGTTTCAGGCCCATCTGGTGACCCTGCGGGCTTTGCGCACACCCGTGTACGCCTTTAACCTGTTTCTCCCCGGCGACCTCAAGGTGACCGGCCCTGATGTGGATACGGCAGCCGTCCTGGCCTATGCACGGCAGGTACTCGCGCGGGTACACGCGACCCCGGCCCGGCTGGTCATCTGGGGCAGCGGAGGCTCCAGGCGCATACCCGAGGGGTATCACCCTGACAGTGCCCGGGCACAGTTTGTGCGGATTGCCCGACAGATTGCTGACATTGCCCGCCCATACGGGATTACCCTCGCCCTCGAAAACCTCAATACGGCTGAGTGTAACTTCATCACCACCGCCGCCGAAGCCCTGGCCATCGTCCGCCAGGTGGACCATCCGTACTTCCGCCTCAATGCCGACCTCTACCATATGCTCCGCGAACATGAAGGCCCAGCCATACTCCGGCAAGCCGGACCCTACCTGGTACACGTAGAGCTGGCCGAACCCGATGGGCGTACCCTGCCCTGTGTCAGCGGCACAGATTTTAGTCCCTATCTGACCGTCCTCCGCCAGCTCAGGTACCGCCGTATGATCGGGATCGAAGGGCGCTGGGACCAGCCCGCCCAGATGATCCAGGCCAGACCCTGCCTCGCTGCCCAGATAGCCGAGGTCTATGGTGAATAAACTCGCCCCTTTATTATCCCTGTACTCATGGCATTTCTCACCCATATCCTGATGATGGTCACCCTTCCGTGGAGCATTTACCTGGTCGTGTATGCCTTATGGCTCTACCGGAAGCGGCCCCATTCGAAGAAATCATCTTGAAAACTATCCCGCCATGCAGCCTCAAACTCCCCTGCCTACCTGGTTCAGACTGGTACTGATCCTGACCCTGGGTATCCCGCTGGCACTCGCCTGTGTACTGACCCTCACCCAGCAACCTCCTGCCACCTGGGTCATAGATACCATCACAGACGATACCGGCCATTTTTCCCTCAGGCTGGCGATTGTCCTTACCTTTATCCTGTTTCTGCTCCCCATACTGGCTGCGCTGGGGATTGCAGTACTTGTAAAGGGGGTATGGCAGCGAATGAGTTTGTCTGAAAAACTACCTAAGTAAAAAAACAACCCGCAGGTTGAACGTATCATATTCAAACCTGCGGGTATATGTAGTTTGATCCCTTACCGCCCCTTCTTCCCCCGGCCTTCGTAATAGCCGCCGTAGTCGGAGTCGTCTTCCTCGTCGTCGTCATCGGTGGGCAGGTTGAGCATGCCGCTGAGGAGGTCCCGAAACTGGGCGCCGGCCTCCAGGCTGCTTTTGCCGAGGAGCGAAAACTCTGACAACCCATGCAGCACAAACTCCATGAGGAGATGCCGGGCGGATTCGGAGGCGTCGGGCACCTGGGTAGTAACGAGGCGGGCCAGACCGGGTACGGCGGAGAGCCGGGTGATATACTCCCGCTCCGTCAGGTCGGAGAGCAGGTCCAGGGTATTGCCCTGCCCAAACCAGGTGGTGATCTCCTTGTAGGGATTGTCAGTGGCCGAACGTTTGAGTTTTTCCGGATTGGGAAACCGGGTGGCAAAGGCCGTGCGGACGGCTTTGCTGATGAGTTTTTGGGCTACAATGGCCGGTCCTTCCTGCTCCCCTTCATAGACCAGCTCCACCTTGCCGGTAATGGCCGGTATCACGGCCACAAGGTCACCGATGCGGCTGTAGGCTTTGGGTTCGCCGTTGAGGATGGCGCGGCGCTCGGCTGCGGCTGTCAGGCTCTCATAGGCCGAGATCGTAAGGCGGGCTGATACCCCACTTTTGGCGTCCACGTACTCGCTGGCGCGGGCCTCGATGGCGATCTGCTCTACCAGCTCGGCGCAGAGTGGGTCTATGGTCACGGTGTCGCGCTGCTCAGGCAGGGTCCGGGCTTCCTGCCGGGTGATCTGCTGGGAGAGCTGGAGCGAACGGGGATAGTGCGTCAGGATTTGGCTTTCGATCCGGTCTTTGAGCGGGGTCACGATGCTGCCACGGTTGGTATAGTCCTCCGGGTTGGCGGTGAATACAAACTGTACGTCCAGCGGAAGGCGAAGCTGGAATCCGCGGATCTGAATGTCGCCCTCCTGGAGCATATTAAACAACGAAACCTGAATCCGGGGCTGGAGGTCAGGCAACTCATTGATGACAAACAGGCTGCGGTTGGCACGGGGGATCAGACCAAAGTGAATCACCCGTTCGTCGGAGTACGGAAGTTTGAGGGTGGCGGCCTTGATCGGGTCCACGTCCCCGATGAGGTCAGCGACCGTCACATCCGGGGTGGCGAGTTTTTCGACATAGCGGGAAGAGCGGTGTACCCAGGCAATAGGCGTATCGTCGCCGTGCTCCTGCACGAGGTCCCGCGCAAACCGTGACAACGGATGGAGCGGGTCGTCGTTGAGTTCAGACCCCGCCACGATCGGCATATATTCATCCAGGAGGTTGACCATCTGCCGGGCGATCCGGGTTTTGGCCTGGCCCCGGAGGCCGAGGAGGATCATATTGTGCCGGGAGAGAATGGCCCGCTCCAGGTCCGGGATGACGGTCTCTTCATACCCGATAATACCTGGGAAAAGGGTTTCGCGCTGGCGCATCTTGCGGATCAGGTTGTCGCGCAGTTCCTGTTTGACAGAGCGGGAGACATACCCGGCCGCTTTGAGCTGGCCCAGGGTGTGGATATTGGCGTGCGGCACAGACAGTGACATTCGGCAGATTCAGAAGTGGTAGATCAAAAGACTCTCCTTAAACGCGGGTTGCGCCCTGATTGTTGGAAATAAATATCTGACGTATGAACGCGCTTATCCCTGTTGACTCCTGAAAAGTACTGTAAATTTGCGAATCAGCCTACAGGGGCAGACGATTCTCCATGACAGCCGCCGACCTTTCCCGCTACGAAGCCACCCTCTCGCAAGCCTCTGCCTATCCGCATGAGCTGGAAAACCTTGCCTGGGCCTATCAGTACGCATACAATCCCGTGATCCGGACCTATGCCGACCGGATCGGGGTCCAGGGACCGGTCTCGGTACCCATTTCTTTTTTTAAACACATGGCCCTGAAAACCGGGGACTGGGAAGCGGAGACCTGGTTTGAGAGCAGTGGCACGACCGGGCAGTCCCCTTCGCGCCACCTGGTACGGACACCAGAAACGTATATTCAGCAAAGCCTGAAAGGATTTTTTCAGTTTTTTCCCCGCCAATCCTACCGCATCCTGGCCTTGCTACCTTCTTACCTGGAGCGGGGACAGTCCTCCCTGGTGTATATGGTGCGGGGCTGGATGGATCAGATTGGGTTGCCGGGCAGCGGTTTTTACCTGTACAATCACCAGGCCCTGGCGCAGGCGATCTCGGAGGCAGGTGATGCCGGAGAACCCATTCTGCTGATCGGGGTTTCGTATGCCCTGCTGGATTTTGCGGAGGCAATGCCGATGCACCTGCCACCCGGCACCATCGTGATGGAAACCGGCGGGATGAAAGGACGGCGCGAAGAGCTGATCCGCGACAAACTTCACGCCAGACTCTGTGACGGGCTGGGGATCAGCACCGTAGCCTCCGAGTACGGCATGACCGAACTCCTGAGCCAGGCTTATGCCACGGCACAGGGCCGGTTTTATCCCACCACCAGCCTACGGGCCTGGGTATCAGACATTCACCTGGACCGGCTTGAAGTCCCGCACGGTGTCACCGGCCGCCTCCACCTCGTGGACCTCGCCAATATCCATACCTGTGCCTTTATTGCCACGGACGACCTGGCCCGTATGTATCCTGACGGGTCGTTTGAGGTGCTGGGCCGGCTGGACCAGGCTGAGGCACGGGGATGCAGCCTCATGTATGCCTGATACCCCCCCAAAAAAATGCCCTCCTGCCATGCAGGAGAGCCCTGTATTTCATGATGTCTGTAAATCGGCAGCCGCCAATGTTTATTTGATCACCAGCGGCAACGTACGGACCAGGTCCTCACCCTCAATGACCATCAGGTACAGCCCTGGTGACACGTGCAGGTCGAAGGTCACGTCAAGAATTCCATTTTCATCAGCCAGGGCTGCCAGGGCTTCTATCTCCTGTCCCATCTGGCTCCGGAGGCTGAGGCGTACAGACTCGCCGGCAACCAGCGACTCCGCAAATACATAAACCCGTCCATCGGTGCTGGGGTTGGGGTACATCGTCACGCCGGAGAGTTGTGCGAGTCCGCCGGTCACGAGAGGTTGGCCTGCCTCACAGGCGATCTCATCCGTAAAAAGCTTCAGGCCTTCGCACATGCGGCGGGCAGCCTCTGTACGGGCAGCTTCTGCATCAGCAATTTCACGTCCGGTATCCGTCCAGACCTTAACACCTTGATAGACAGTGAGCTTTCCTGCACCACAAAGGCGGGAGCCCGCATACAGCTCCACCTGGTGGCCTACCGTCAGCGCCCCACAGCTTCCGTTTTCGATCGCAACTTCAGCACCCGTGTAAAGGCGAAGGGTGCGGCTGATGACCACAAAAGCACCGTCCAGCAGTTGCAGTTCGCCGTTAGCTGCCGGGCGTACCGTCAGGTCACCGGTGCTGATCAGGGTTCCGGCTACCTCAAAGTGTTGTCCGGCAAATACATAATCAGCCGGTTGTTCAAATCCGCTGACGATTTCGTATGATCCGGTTGTGTTGACTGTAATATTGCCCCGGTGGGTATATCCGCTGGTAGCGTAGTGGGTCAGGTAATGGTTGATGACCACATGATCAGCCGCCGTAGGCACCCCGGCTTCACCGGAGACCACCCAGCTCTGGGCATCACTCCACTCGCCGGTACCTTTGCCGGAAGTATAAAACGTGCGCTGGGCTACAGCAGACAGAGCAATCAGGAGGCAGGCGGCGAAAAGGAAGAGATTTTTCATGGGTCAACGAATTGGGAGAAATACAGTATGTTGCGTTGGATTTGATACTGCTAATATGACGCATAGCCTGACTATTTTCCACGACAATATGAGTCAAAAGGCAGAATTACACCCTGAACCGGTGAGACTCCGGATAAACGGACATACTTGCTGGTGAGCGGGTTGCAGGGTTTCGCAACAAGTCAATGGGTTATTTGATCAACGATGCAAGACAATCGGCATACATATCTGTCCAGGGGGTTGATTTTCACGATCATAGCGGTCCTGATGACGCTGGGGCTTCGCTGGCCCCTGCGGGACATCTTTTTGTACAATGTGGACGAAGCCGTGAGTGCTGTCGTGGGCCAAACCATCCACTCAGGGGGGCATCCATACCACAATTCCATTGATCATCGCGGTCCTCTTACATATTACGCATACGCAGCCATAATTGGCATGAAAAATGCTGAGCCGATGCCTGCCATTCACGGGGCCTATGCCATATTGATTGCAGGTCTCTGTGTGCTGATTTGGCTGGCCGTTCGGCGCTGGGCAGATGACCTCACGGGTGGTATTGCCGCGCTGTTGCTGGCGGCCTGGTCCTGGTCGGGCCCCCCGATGGACCTGTGGGCAGCGCATACGGAGTGGCTGCTGATCGCGGGCACCCTGCTGGGGGTATGGCTCCTGCCGGAAAAAGCCAGGCCCTTACCGGCTTTGCTGGCGGGGATCACCGTGGGGCTGGCTGCCCTGAGCAAACAAGTCGCTGTATGGGACGCTGCCGCGCTGGGTATTTTCCTGCTTTTTCGAACCGGGAAACCTGATTTTTCTCCGGCCAATCTTCTGACCATGGCAGCCTTCACGCTGGGATGTCTCCTGCCGCCAGGTCTGTTTATGGGATATGCCGGGATGCATCACTTTCTGGACGAAGCTATTTTTTATGTCTGGACCTACAATACCCGGTACTACCTCCCGGAAGTGGACCTGTCAGAGCGGATTGCAGGCTCTGTCGCGATGCTCGGCGGGCTTTTGGGCAATAAACCCCTGGCTCCCGCTGCTGCGCTGTTTTTGTATTGGCAGTTCCGGCCCCGGTCCGGCTCCGATCCGGCACCGGGCCTGCTGCTGCTCATCTGCTGGCTGACCGGCAGCACCCTGGGCGCGCTGACAGGGGGACGGAGTTTTGTCCACTACGGCATTCAGATGCTGCCCGCGCTGTGCTGGGCTGGTGCCTGGGTGCTGGGCTGGCTTTGGCACCAGGGCAGCACCCACCCCGGCCTGCGGGTCCTGACAGTCCTGCTGGCGGCTGCTTCTATCCTGACACCGATCCTCGGTACACGGGTACAGACCCACGTATATATCCGCGAGGCCCTGGAGGCCGCTCCTTCCCCTGTTGCGCAGTACCTGGCGGGCCATACCCAGCCTGATGAGGGGCTGTTTGTCTGGGGATTTTGTCCGGAACTGTATGTGGAGACAGGCCTGCGCCCCGCCAGCCGGTACGGATACACCAATGTCCTCACCGGCCTGATCCCCTGGGAAAACCTCGACCAGCCAGACACCCGGTATGCCATTCCCCCCGGCGTGCGGGACACCCTCATGCAGGAGCTCACCACCCGCCCGCCAAAGTACATCGTGGACACAGCACCTGCGGACTGGAATTATTACGGGCGGTATCCGCTGACGACCTTTTCGGCACTGGATAGTTTTATTCATGCACATTATCAGGCTGATACCGTTTTTAGGGCCGCTTTTCCAGCTTGTAAATGGGTACTGTACCACTATCAGCCATGAAATCACGCGCAGACATCATCGGTGCCGGTCCAGGGGGCCTGGCAGCCGCCTGGCGGCTCTCACAGCTCCGCCCGGACCTCGAACTCCACGTATGGGACCGGGATACGTCTCCGGGTGGCCTGGCCGGGAGTTTTGAAACGGCAGATTTTCGGGTCGAAAAATTTTACCACCATATTTTCCGGCGGGATACGGCTATTCAGGCCCTGATCGCGGAGATGGGGCTTCAGGATGCGTTGCAGTGGCGGGCTGCTGCTACTGGCAGTTATTACCTCCGCCAGCCCTACCGCCTCTCGACCCCGCTGGATGTATTGCGGTTCAGCCCATTGGGGCTGGTAGATCGGTTTCGGCTCGGGTGGCTGGCCCTGCATGCCCGCACGGTACGCGACTGGGAGCGGCTGGACGACCTCAGCGTGCGGGCGTACATCGTCCGGGTAGCCGGACAGCGGGTGTACGAGGTGGTCTGGGAACCATTGCTTCGGGGTAAATTTGGGCCATATGCCGACACCGTGTCGGCGGCCTGGCTCTGGCGCAAGCTGGTGGAGCGGGGAGGCAGCCGCAACAACCAGGGTGCTGAGTACCTGGGATACCTTCAGGGCGGTATGGGGCGGCTGTTTGAGGAAGTGGCGGACAGGCTCCGGGCAGCGGGACATCACCTCCACCTGGGGACGTCCGTGCGGCGGCTTCATGCTGACGGGGGCCGGATCATGGCCCTGGAGACCGACACAGGGCTGATCCCTACAGACGGCGTGATCGCCACCTGCCAGCTCCCCGACCTGATTCCCATGCTGCCCCCGGACCGCCCGGATTATGCGGAGCAGCTGCGGGAAATCGGTTTTTTGGGCAATGTATGCCTCGTTTTGTCGCTTTCAGACTCACTGTCCCGATTTTACTGGACCAATATCACCGACCCGGAAGCACCCTTTGTCGGGGTAATCGAACAAACCAACTGGGCTGATCCGGCAGCATTCAACCAACGGCGGCTGGTTTATATCTCTGCCTATACGCCACCTGACGACCCGCGCATGGGCTGGGATGCGCAGACGCTGCTGGCAGCATACATGCCCTGGCTGAAACGGTTGTTTGAGGGGTTTGATCCGGCGACGGTTCTGGATGCCTGGGTGTGGAAATCCGCTGCTGCGCAGCCTGTGGTCACCTGCGGATACCGCAAGCGCGTGCCTGCACATACAACCCCCTGGCCTAATCTCTGGCTGTGTACGATGGCCCAGATTTATCCCAGTGACCGGCAGGTGTCCAATGGAATCGGGCTGGGGTATCATACGGCGGAGCTGGCCGCCGCCGGCCTTAGTTCCTGACGCTGGCAGTATCTATAAGGGCTGAGGCACCCAGATGTAACCATAAAAATGACGCTGGAACCTGGGTTGAGAGGCGGCCCGTACGCAAAAACTGGTACGGAACTTCTTTGCCGGAGCCTGTCACCAGGAGCAGTATCTCCTGCGCCCGCAGGATATCGGCCATGCCCAGGCAAAGGCCGTACCGGGGCTTCCGGTCCATGTGGGCTGCCATTGCGTGTTGCATGGAGGCCTCACTCAAATGTGCCACATGACAATGTGGTTGCAGGGTGTCTGCGGGTTCATTAAACCCGATATGGCCGTTACGGCCCAGGCCGAGTATGCAGAGGTCAACCGGACCTGCCTGGTCAAGCAGCGCCTGTACGCGGGCACATTCAGCAGCAGGGTCTTCCGGGTCACTTTCAAAGGTGATATAGCGGTCCGGGGTGATGTGCAGCGGGTGGAGGAGGTATCGCTGGACAAATGATTCGCAGGTCTGGGGGTCTTCCATCGGGACACCACCCCACTCATCAAGTTTGATAATCCGCATCCGCCCGAACCGGGAGGGATTTGCCTGATAAGCCTCGCCCAGGAGCCGGTAAGTCTCCAGCGGCGAATGGCCGGTAGCCACACAAAGCAGGAGGTCTGGCTTTGTATCCAGGGCGCGCAGGATATGGTCGCAGGCCTCCTGGCTCAGGGAAAGGTGGTCGGGGTACTCGTGGAGGGTCATCGCTGGGTCAAAGGTAAAAATTCAGGGGGGTGCCGGGTTCATACCCCGGCAATTGACGCAAGTCCTCCGGCGTGTCCACAGCAGGTGAGTGGTGGTGGCTGATGGCGGTCTGGATACACCACCCGGCTGCAAGCCACCGGAGCTGCTCCAGCGACTCTGCCTGCTCCAGGGGACTGGGAGTCAGCTGGTTCACCGTCAGTAATGCCTCCCGGCGAAATCCATACAATCCTATATGCCTGAAATACAACCCGCTACGCCCCCACGTCTCTGGCGTCAGGTCTCGTACAAACGGAATCGGAGACCGGGAAAAATACAAGGCTTCTCCCCGGGCATTACAAACCACCTTGACCACATGTGGCGACTGGATACGGGCTGAGTCTTCAAGCGGACCGATCAGCGTCGCTACGGGGGCAGTACCGGTGACGAGGGTATCACACAGCAGGTCAAGCTGGGCGGGGTCGAGAAATGGCTCATCTCCCTGGATATTGAGTACAAAGGGATAGTCCGGAAATCCGGCTGCCACCTCGGCGGCCCGCTCTGTGCCGGAGAGATGGGTCTCAGCCGTCATGACGGCCTCTCCCCCAAATGCCCGCACATGGGACCATATCCGGTCATCGTCCGTCGCCACGACCACCCGGTCCAGGTGCCGGGCCAGACAAGCCTGCTCATATACCCGCCGGATCATACTTTTGCCGCCGATGTCCACCAGCGGCTTACCCGGAAACCGGGTCGAGGCGTATCGGGCTGGTATTACCCCCAGGATCATCAGGCCATGGTATGATAGACGTTTTGCACGTCGTCATCGTCTTCCAGTTTCTCCAGCAGTTTTTCCAGGTCGGCCTCCTGCTCTGGCGTAAGCTGTTTGGTATCCATCGGGATCCGCTCAAACTGCGCGTGGAGTACTTCGATGCCTTTTTCCTCCAAAAACCGCTGGATCCCCCCGAATGCCGGGAAATCTCCATAGATCAGGATTTCATCATCTTCCTGAAATACCTCATCGCTGCCGTAGTCAATGAGTTCAAACTCAAACTCCTCCAGGTTGATCCCATTGGCAGGAATGCGGAAGATACACTTGCGCTCGAACAGGAACTCGACCGAACCGGACTTGCCGAGAGACCCGTTGTATTTGTTGAAGTAACTCCGCACGTTGGCGACCGTCCGGATCGGGTTATCCGTCGTAGTTTCGACGAGGATGGCGATGCCGTGTGGGCCGTAGCCTTCGTATACAAGCTCTTCGTAGTCAGCCTCATCCCGGGAAGTCGCCTTTTTGATGGCGCGCTCCACGTTATCCTTGGGCATGTTGGCGCTTTTGGCGTTTTGGAGCAATACCCGCAGGCGGGCATTGGTCGTGGGGTCAGGCCCGGCGGCTTTGACTGCGATTGAAATTTCGCGGCCGATCTTGGTAAATGTTTTGGCCATACCGGCCCAGCGCTTCATTTTCCGCGCCTTTCTGAATTCAAATGCTCTTCCCATATTAAGCAGTCCGGTAGTCGGTTAGCACACAAAAATAAGGAATTATGTACGTCAGCCCAAACCTGTTCTGCATATCGGGGTGCTTTTATTCTGTCTCAGCCCCGGAGGCAAGCTTTTTTGCACATATTTCCCGTATATTTGTCGCTGTCTGATCATCCAATTTCACGCCGATGGCTTTTTTTCGCTCCTGTACGATCCTCACAGCTGCCGCTTTAGCCCTGTTGGCGGCTTGTACCCCTCAACAACCCGCCACTCCTGCGCCTGCCCCTGTGGTCACTGACAGCACAGGTGCTCCGGCCGGGGATAAATTTGGCTATGTCAATTCCCTTGAGCTCCTGACCCTGATGCCTGCCGCCCAGGAAGCAGACCGCAAGCTCCAGCAATATGCCAAGGGCAAAGAAAACAGCTTCCAGTCGCTCGCCACAAAATATCAGTCCCAGCTTGAGCTACTTCAGCGGGAGGGTGAGTTTATGCTGAAGTCTGAGCAGGAGAAAAAAGTCACCGAGCTCCAGGGCATGGAGCAACAACTCCAGCAGCTCCAGGCCAATGCTCAGACTGACTTCCAGCAGGAAAAAGACCGCCTGTATGCGCCTATTTTTGCAGAGGCTGACTCTATCATCAAACTGGTAGCCAAAGAAAATGGATATACCTTCGTATTTGATGCGCCTGCTCTCCTATATGCTGATACGACCCGCAACCTGCTCCCGCTGATCAAGGTCAAAATGGGCTTGCCAGATAAGCCGGCTGACGCCAGCAAGAAGAAGTAAGTCTCCGGACAGGTATCATTCCCGCTGTTTTTCAGGCGAAAGGCAGCGGGATTTTTATTTTTTGCCCTCAGGACATCGTACCTGCATAAAAACGCAGGGCCTCAAACACCAGGTCACGGTCTGCCTCCTGGTCCAGAACCGGGGTGCCGACGCCCCCGATCAGGGCATAACGCACATGGCTGCCGTGATTTTTTTTGTCCTGTAAGGTTCGGAAATACAGGTTAAAAAAAGCAGACTCCGGAATTGTCACCGGGTCATACACCCGGGCGACAAATGCCCGGATAGCCTCAGCCTCAGCCTGCTCCAGCAATCCCAGCCGGACGGCCAGCCATGCTTCTGCCACCATCCCGATGGCGATAGCCTCCCCATGCAGGAGGGGTTCCGGTGTCTCCAGGTAGTAACTTTCGATGGCATGTCCGAGGGTATGCCCAAAGTTCAGGGCCTTACGCAGGCCGGACTCGTAGGGATCGGCTGCCACAATCCGGGATTTTATTTCGACCGAATGTGCTACAACAGCTTCAAAATCAAGGCTTTCAAACGAGGTAAACGCTTGTAGCCCGACCCAGCCCGGAGCATCGGCGATCAGGTAGTGTTTGATCACCTCTGCAAAACCTGACCGGAGTTCTCGGGGTGGCAGGGTTTTCAGAAACCCGGGATACATCGCCACGGCCACCGGCTCCCTAAACACCCCTATATGATTTTTATAGCCCATAAAGTCAATCCCCAGCTTACCCCCTACGCTGGCATCCACCTGCGCGAGCAGAGTCGTAGGCACCTGTACGAAGTCTATGCCCCGCTTGAAGGTCGCTGCCGCAAATCCTCCCATGTCCCCGATCACCCCCCCGCCGAGGTTCAGGACTACACCGCGCCGGTCCATTCCCATCCGGGTCATTTCATGCCAGATCGTCTGACAGGTATCCAGGGTTTTAGCCGATTCGCCTGCGGGTAAGGTTATCACCTGGTGGGCGGGCAGGTACAGCGCCAGTATTGGATAACAATGCACATGGGTATGCGTGTCTGTGATAACAAATACTGACGTATAGCGGGATGCAGCCAGGGTATCCCGGAGTGAAGCCAGGGCCTGATCACCAGTAAAAATCGGATATGGGTTCATAGCTTGCGAATATACAGCAAAAAACCTGTTGCGGAACGTCGGGTTCCGGGCAGAAAAAAGGCCGGAGGCCACCTTATTAATATCTTTACCCAATCGGTGACTTATCGTAATATTGTACATCTTAATTCAGGTTTTGCGACTGTTTCATTCACTAACTCTCATACTCCCATGTCTATCCTCAACGAACTCATGGACCAGTTTAGCGGTCCGGCGCTTGACGCCCTCAGCCAGCAGCTTGGTACCGATCCGGGCCAGACCCAAAGTGCCATCTCCGCAGCCCTGCCGATGATCGTAGGTGCTATGGCCAAGCAGGCTTCTACCCAGGAGGGTGCTGAGGCACTGCACCAGGACATCGCCCAAAACCACGATGGCAGCATCATGGACAACCTGACAGGCTTCTTGTCTTCTACTGACAATGGTCTCGGGCCAGCGATTTTGGGTCAGCTTTTCGGCCAAAAGCAGGGTCATGTAGAGGCTGGTGTCAGCCAGGTCAGCGGTCTGGATGCCGGTGTTACCGGTAAACTCCTTGAGAACCTCGCACCAGTTGTGATGGGCATGCTCGGCCGTCAGCAGCAGGGCGGTGGTATGGATATAGGAGGACTGGCCAGTGTCCTGATGAATGCCCGTGGCACTGCACAGCAGGATACCGGGATCGCAGGCACCGCCATGAGCATGATCACCAATATGCTTGACCAGGACCGCGACGGCAACCCCCTCGACGATATTGCCGGTATGCTCGGCAATTTTCTGAAGAAATAATTCACGCCTCAGACCATACAAAAAGCGCTCAGGCAATGCCCGAGCGCTTTTTGTGTATCATACTTCCTGAGGTAACACCTGTCAGAAGGTTACTTCCAGGGAGAGTTCTTCGTTGGCTCGTTTTACCCGTGCTGTTGTTTTGTCGCCTTTTTTAAATCGCCCAAGGGTCTGCATATATCCCTGCACATCCGCGATGGGCCAATCGCCGAGGCTCAGCAGCACATCCCCGGCTTGTAGTCCTGCTATAGATGCAGGCTTACCGTCCGTGACGGCATCTATGCGTACACCGGGCCCTTCAAATACATAGTCAGGCATAATCCCCATCGTAACGGAGAAGCGGGGACGGCTCGTCTGGTCCGCATCCTGGGTTTTGGTGAATCCCAGGCGGGGGGCAGCGTCCAGGGCCGTGATCACGGCCGCCAGGTAGGATACGACATCTGCCGTGCCGGGATAATTGACCTTGTCTGCATCATCTGTGGGGGTGTGATAGTCTGTATGACTCCCCGTGAAAAAATGCAATACCGGAATATCTTTGAGGTAAAAAGAGGTATGGTCAGAAGGGCCTACGCCTGACTCACTGGTTTTGGCTGTAATACCGACGCAATCCAACCCTGCAATCAGGTCTTTCCAGACAGGAGAGGTACCGGCCCCGTTGATAAATAGCTGCTTGGTATCACTCAGGCGGCCTACCATGTCGAGGTTGATCATGTAGTTGACCTGATCCAGGGCCAGCAGTGGGTGGCTGGTGAAATATTTTGAGCCGAGCAGGCCCCGCTCCTCTGCCGAAAAAGCCATCAACAGGTAGTTATACCCCTTCAGTTCCGGATGTTCCTTCAGATACCGGGCCAGTTCCAGGATCGCTGCCGTCCCGCTGGCATTGTCATCCGCTCCGTTGTGAATAGCAGGTGTCCCCCGATACCGGGAGCCATCCTCGCCGTAGCCCAGGTGGTCGTAATGCGCCCCGATGATGACCGTCCGGGCCGCGCCCCGGTCTATTAGCCCCAGGACATTGTGTGCCTCCCGGACGACTTCTTCCTGCAAGACAGTCAGTTGCCGGACGACAGGCAGGGTAGCCAGCAGCGGCTGATGTTTGCTGGTCACAAATACCACCGGAATCGGGCTGGGTGTCAGGCTGCGGTATTGCTGAGCAGGGTCCGGAAGGTTGGGGTCTGCATTATACACAATCACCCCCACGGCACCTTTGGCTACTGCGGCCTGGACACGCTTGCCCAGGTCGTGGTAGGCTGCGTACCGGGAGTGTGGATGCACCCCGTCAGGCGAGGAGTAGTTCATCAGGCATATTTTACCCGCATACGAAACTTCTGCCTTGTAGTCTGAATAACCAAGCTCCGGTGCTTCGATCCCGTATCCTGCATCAACTATCGGCGCTTTTTTGAGGGTGGCATTGGCAGATACTGCCAGCGGATAAAAATCAACGCCCTGAACCAAGGTGGTACCCTTGATCTGCAGGCGGGTGGCGGCATGTACCCTGACGGGGTCCTGCACGGTGAATGGCTGGAAATACGTATTGTTCACGCCGACAGGACTGAGACCCAGCGCTGCAAACCGATCGGCTATATATGCCTTGGCCAGTGCCTCACCCTGGGTGCCGGGTGCACGCCCTTCAAGCTTATCATCAGCCAGGTAAAACACATCTCGCTGCAGGCGTCCGATCCGGGCTGTATCAGCGGGCAGGCATGGCTGGGCCAGCACTTGCTGGGCCAGCATGAAGCCCCCTACGATCATCAAGACTGTATATTGTTTCATTGGGAAGCAGGTTTATGAATTGCGGGCGCAAAATACCAATTCTGCCCCCTTTCACCTACAACCTGATCTGCTCCAGGGATGTTTGTCCCGGCCGGGCAATTATTTGGGCATGACCCCCTCGTCTGCAAAAGAATAAAATCCCCGTGACGAAATAATGAGGTGATCAAGCACCCGGATATCCAGCACCTGACCGGCTGCATGGAGCTTGCGTGTGATCTGGCGGTCGGCTTCGCTGGGAGTAAGATTGCCGGAGGGGTGGTTATGGGCCAGGATGACCCCGGCAGCCAGACAAGACAGGGCTTCCTTGAAGATCACGCGGGTATCCACCACCGTAGCGGCTATTCCACCTTTAAATACGGCTTTTTCGCCCTTGATTTCGTTGTTTTGATTGAGAAACAGGACATAAAACACTTCCTGATCCAGGTCTCCCATCCGGGCCATGAGATACCGTGCAGCATCTTCGGAGCGGGTGATCCGGAAGACCTGATGGTCCACCATACTTTTGCGCCGTCCGAGCTCAAAGGCGGCGAGGATAGAAATAGCTTTGGCCGGGCCGATCCCTTTGGTTTGGGTGAGATCCTGCAAGGTAGCGCGGGCCAGCCCTGGCAGTCCCCTGGCATCTTCGAGGACGCTGCGGGCCAGGTCCAGGGCCGACTGCTCGCGGGTGCCGGTACCAAAGAGGATAGCCAGGAGTTCTGCATCGATCAGGGATTCAATCCCACGCTGCATGAGTTTCTCACGGGGCCGGTCTTCAGCGGCCCACATCCGGATCGGGATATTGGTGTAATACTGCGTCATGTGCGGTCGGGTGTCAGCATCGCTGTTATTCAGCCTTATGACCGCAACTTATGCCCTCCGCTGCGAATGTACATGGACAAATCGCCAGCAAAGTAAATGTAACACACCCGGTACGCAGCCGTGAGTCCACAAAAAAAGTCCGCCGAAACCGGCGGACGTATATACAAACGCTACAAGCAGACCTGCACCCTTGGGTGTCAGGCCCCCTGGCTCAATCAGGCGAGGGCGTTTACGTAGCGGGTGAGCTTACTCTTGAGGTGGGCCGCAGTGTTGCGGTGGATGATGTTATGCTTGGCCACACGGTCAATGGTGCTCACGACCTTAGGCAGCATTTCTACAGCGGCAGCCTTGTCCTGGGTGCCACGCAGTTTTTTGATAATCACCCGCATCCCTACTTTTTTGAAGCGGTTTGCCAGACGGCGTTTGTTGTTCTGACGAATGCGCTTCAGCGCTGACTTATGATGTGCCATACGATTTTCTAATATTCAGGGCTGCAAATATACGAAGGAATCTGATAGATGCCAGCGATGGCGAAAAAAAATTCATCTTCGTATCGCAGCGATATGCCTCCAGCGAGAAAACTGCCCTTGCGGGCAGTTTCTCAGGGGAGGGGTGTGAATCTTGGTTATTTTTCGTCCACTTCTTCGTACTCCACATCCGTCACATCAGGGTCCTTGCCGGGCTGCTGCTGGGCACCAGCGGCGGCATTGGGGTCTTGCTGATACATCTGGGTGGAAGCTTGCTGCCAGGCAGCATTAAGAGCGGCCATGGCGGCGTCCATGCGGCCGAAGTCGCGGTTTTTATGTGCCTCACGCAGTTCTTCCAGCGAAGACTCAATCACGGTCTTGTATTGATCCGGGATTTTGTCACTATACTCCTTGAGCTGTTTTTCGGTGGAGAAAATTGTGGTATCGGCCGCATTCAGCTTGTCCACTTCTTCGCGGCGCTGCTTGTCAGCGGCTTCATTTTCCTGCGCTTCGCGTTTCATGCGGTCTATCTCGGTCTGGTTGAGACCCGTAGAAGCCTCGATGCGGATACGCTGCTCTTTGCCGGTCGCTTTGTCGCGGGCACTTACGTTCAGGATACCGTTGGCATCGATATCAAACGTAACCTCAATCTGCGGGATACCCCGTGGTGCCGGCGGGATGCCGTCCAGGTGAAACTTGCCGAGGCGGCGGTTGTCTGCTGCCATCGGGCGCTCGCCCTGGAGTACGTGAATCTCGACAGAGGTCTGGTTGTCAGCCGCAGTGGAGAAGACTTCAGACTTCTGCGTAGGGATGGTCGTATTGGCTTCGATAAGCTTGGTAAATACGCCCCCCATTGTCTCGATACCCAGTGAGAGAGGTGTTACGTCAAGGAGCAGAACCCCCGTCACGTCACCAGACAGTACCCCACCCTGGATAGCAGCACCTACAGCGACGACCTCGTCCGGGTTTACGCTTTTGTTGGGTTCACGCTTGAAAAAGTCTTTGACAAGCTGCTGTACCTTGGGGATACGGGTAGAACCCCCTACCAGGATAACTTCGTCTATCTCATCTACTGTCAGCTTGGCAGCCTTGAGTGCATCCCGGCAAGGCGTCAGACACCGGTCGAAAAGACCTTCAGCCAGCTGCTCAAACTTGGCACGGGTCAGGGTACGCTCCAGGTGCTTGGGACCAGAGGTCGGATCCATCGCCAGATAGGGCAGGTTGATCTCGGTCTGAGCCGTGCTGGAGAGCTCAATTTTGGCGTTTTCGGCGGCTTCTTTGAGGCGCTGGAGAGACTTGGGATCTTTGCGGGCATCTACGCCGTGTTCCTTGCGAAACTCCTCGGCCAGCCAGTCTATGATCACCCGGTCAAAGTCATCCCCACCGAGGAAGGTATCTCCATTGGTGGAAAGTACTTCAAATACACCGTCTCCCAGTTCCAGGATTGAAATATCAAAAGTACCCCCGCCCAGGTCAAATACCGCAATTTTGATGTTGCGGTCCTGCTTGTCGAGACCATACGCCAGGGCTGCTGCCGTAGGCTCGTTGATGATACGCTGCACCTTCAGGCCTGCAATTTCGCCGGCTTCTTTGGTGGCATTACGCTGTGCATCATTAAAGTAGGCAGGAACTGTGATTACAGCTTCTTTTACTTCGTAACCGAGGTAATCTTCAGCTGTTTTTTTCATTTTTTGCAGGATCATCGCGGAGATTTCCTGCGGGGTGTACGTGCGGTCGTCAATTTTGGCCACGGCCAGGTTATTGCGGCCCGCCGTCATTTCATATGATACCTCTCCCACCTCGCGGCGTGACTCACTGAAAGTACGTCCCATAAACCGCTTGATAGAGCGGATGGTTTTGGTGGGGTTAGCCAGGGCCTGACGCTTGGCCTGCTCGCCGACTACCCGCTCGCCATCTTTGGTGAAGGCAAGGATGGAGGGCGTGGTGCGTTTCCCCTCAGAGTTGACAATCACCACCGGCTCGTTGCCCTCCATGATGGCAACGCATGAGTTGGTAGTGCCAAGGTCAATGCCTATGATTTTGCTCATGTGAATGCAGTATTATAAAATCGGTAAAGTCTGAATCAGGTTAACAAACAAAATGGGTTATTCAATCGGCAGGCCGGTATCGGGGCCGGACGCAGGGGCCACCTGAATCCGGGGAAACCGCACTGTCAGCACACCAAGGTCGTATTTAGCCTTGACCTGATCGGGGTCTATGTCGTCCGGCAGGTGAATACTGCGCAGAAAACGGCCATACGCCCGCTCCTGAACCAGGTAATAACTGCCGGAAGCACCCTCGACGGGCTTTTTTTCTCCTTTGACGGAGAGAATTCCATCCACAATTTCCAGGGCGACCTCTTCTTTTCGCAGGCCCGGCAATTCGATTTCTACCACAAACTGGTCCGTGGTATGGTAGGCATCCGTGCGCACGCGCAGGCCGCCCTCTTCTGAGTCACTGTGCAGGACTTCATCCACCAGGTGCGTGACCTTTTTGGTGAATTGATTTAACCCTTCCCGCAGGTTGTCGAATACGTCTTCGTGCCGGTTGCTCATACAGCATGTATTTACCTACATGGCAGGTTCATCAATCCCGGTGCCATCCCAGCGATTTGTGCCTTTTTGGCGGGAATAGCGCGTCATTGTGGCAGTATGTCAGACCTGAGACCAGGTTTCTGCCTCGTTGTCAGCCACACCAGGCATCGTACGTCAACGGAATAGCTGTATATTGCTCCGTCAATAACCAAGTGATATGGGGTTTTTTACAGGAAAAATAGTCTGGATCACCGGCGCGTCTTCTGGTATAGGGGAGGCACTGGCACATGCCTGGGTACAGGCGGGTGCTACTGTGATCCTGTCTGCCCGCCGGGTGGACGTACTGGAGCAGGTCAGGCAGAAGATCGGGGGCGCAGAAGGTCAGGTACATATAGTACCGCTGGACTTGAGTGACGCTGCTGCGCTGCCTGCCATCGCCGATACCTGGACTGCCAGGCTGGGCCGTATAGATATTCTGGTGAATAATGGGGGGATCAGCCAGCGGGCACTGGCCACCGATACACTCCTGGAAACAGATCGCCGGATCATGGAGGTCAACTATTTTGGGCAGGTAGCCCTGACCAAAGCAGTACTTCCCCATATGCTCCGGCAAGGCGGCGGACACCTCGTGGCGATCAGCAGCATCACAGGCAAGTTTGGGTTTCCGCTCCGGTCTGCTTATGCTGCCTCCAAACACGCCCTGCACGGTTTTTTCGAGACCTTGCTTCTGGAACTTGCGGACCGGAATATCCGCGTGACCGTGATCAATCCCGGCCGGATCAAGACCGATATCTCTCTGCATGCCCTGCAAGGAGACGGGAAACCTCAGCAGGAAATGGATCCGGGGCAGGAAAAGGGGATGCCCGCCGACGTCTGCGCCCGTCAGATCCTCCGGGCAGTCGAACACAACCGCCCGGAAGCCAATATCGGCGGTGCTGAGCTGATAATGGTCTATCTGAAACGATATATTCCCAGCTTGTTCCGCTTTCTGGCCGGGCGGGTATCTGCCCGGTAGATTTTTGTATCTGTGCCGTCTCCCACTGCGTACACTGGATGCAACCATGTCTGATAAGATCGGTCAATTAGGAGATCGTTATGATAAAATCTGTATGGCGGTATGCTGCGCTGGTATGCGTCTTCCTGTTGGCCGTCATACGGTTGACGGCTCAGCCTGATGTGTGGGAGCAGCAAATCCACAGCGCAACGGGTATTACCCAGCTCACGGCCTATAATGCACTGGCAGCACAGGCACTCCAGACCTCTTCCGGGCGGGCGGACTTCTATGCCGAGCAGACGCTGCGGCTGGCACCCGTGTACCGGGCCGAGGTCGGTAAACACCCCGGAGATTCTGATTTTGACCTGAACGGCCTGATACGCTGTGAGGCAGATGCACATTACCTGCTGGGACAGGCCCTGGAGAGCCGGGGGAGCTACAGCAAAGCCCAGCGGCAATACCGGGAAAGCCGTACCCAGGCAGAAGCAGCCGGATATATCTCCCGCCTGGTTATGGCGGACTCTGCCTATCAGCGGATGAGCCAGAAACCTACCCTGACCCGGCAGCTCATCAAGCTGGCGGAAGAGACCATGGCTCCTCCCAGCGGAGATCGGGATACTACGCATGGTAAAACGCTCTCCCGGGATATTGCGATTGTCACCCTGGAGGGCTGGGCCGCCAAGGCTGAACTCAGCCGCAATTATCCCCAGGCTATTGGGCACTACCAAAATCTATTACCTCTCTATGCAGCATCGGCTGATACGGTCGGGATGCGACGTATCCATCGCAAGCTGGAGTCCCTGTACCGAAAGACGGGCAATACCCTGGAGGCAGATAAACACGCATTAATGTCCCGCCAACCTGTCGTGGCTGCCATTCCCTCCCAAGCTGGGACGCCCTCTGTCGAAACGGTCATCGAAAACCTTCGCGAATCTGCTGCTGAAGAAATAAAACCCTCTGCACAGGAGTTGGAAATTGCCTCTGCCAGTGAGGCGATCCTGCGGGAGACCGAAGCCCTGGCCCGGGCCGGCAACTACGAGCAGGCGCTTATCACCTTTCAGCGGTACAAAACCCTGCAACAGGAGCTGATCACCCTCCAGGCTGAGCGGCAGCGGGACTCTACCCTGCTGGAAACCAATATCAGCCGGATTGCCCTCATGGAGGAGGAGCAGACACTCCAGCGCCAGCGCATCTGGATCATGAGCATTGTCCTGGTGCTTATCCTCGGGGCAGCTGTCATCATCGGTTGGTTGTTTTTTTCAATACGCCGCACCCTGCAGCAGCTCTCCGTGGCACATACCCAGCTTGAGCAGACACATGCCCAGCTCGTCGAGACACAGACCCAGCTCGTCGCCGCCGAAAAAATGGCATCCTTAGGTCAGCTCACTGCGGGCATCGCGCATGAAATCAATAACCCGGTCAATTTTATCACGGCCAATATATTCCCCCTCCGCCGCAATATAGAGGACCTCATCCAGCTCCTCCATGCGTACCGGCAGGCACAGTCGCCACAACAGGTAGCTAGTGCAGAGGCGCTGGCCCGGCAACTCGACCTGCCGCTCCTGCAGCAAGAAACGAGTGAACTCCTCCACGGACTCCAGGAAGGGGCTGACCGGACGGCAGAGATCGTGAGCGGGTTGCGGATTTTTGCCCGGCTGGATGAAGACGACCTCAAAACCTTTGACCTGCATACAGGCCTGGACGCGACCTTGTCCCTGCTCAAAAATCGCCTGACCGGCATTGAGGTGCTCCGGGACTATGGCACACTCCCACCCATCGCGGGATTTCCCGGCAAAATCAATCAGGTGTTTATGAATGTCCTCACCAATGCCATCCAGGCCATGCCTCAGGGAGGTATTATCTACCTCCAGACACAGCAGGATGGTGAGGAAGCTGTCATCCGGATACGGGACACTGGCGTTGGGATGAATGAAATGACACGCAGCCGGGCGTTTGAGCCTTTTTTTACAACCAAAGATGTCGGCGAAGGCACAGGATTAGGCCTCTCCATCAGCCTCGGGATTGTGACCCAACACCAGGGCACCATCACACTCCAGAGCCTGGAAGGCCAGGGTACTGAGGTGGAAATCCGGCTACCTGTAGGATAAAGGCCGGTTTGTACGTATCTTAGGGCAAATTTTTTGTGAATAGTTAAAGGGTAGATATTACTTAGAGCATGTTTGGGACGTTCATGTAGTTGTGGTTAGGAATTTGAAAAAGAGGAATCGCCCAGATAATTTGGAGGTACCAATCTTTCAAATTATGCAAACGAAGTTTACCGAGCTGAGCGATTCCCAGTGGGAAATTATCGAAAAATTTTTTCTCCACCATCGCCCGAGGCTAAATTCTATGCGCACCATCCTCAACGCCATCCTGTGGATGACCCGTAACGGTGCCCCCTGGCGCAACCTCGAAAGCCAATACCCCAAGTGGGAAGGGGTGTACTACTAC
>JANRLQ010000041.1:0-44995 GCA_033762375.1 Bacteroidia bacterium | reverse complement strand
AGGGATATTTATATATTTTCTGTGATAAGTCATAAAAAAACCCTTTGCACGGGGGCAAAGGGTTTTTGGGGGTGGTGTGGGCCGGAATCGAACCGGCGACACATGGATTTTCAGTCCATTGCTCTACCAACTGAGCTACCGCACCATGTATGTCTCTATACGGGTGGCAAATATAGAAGGTTGTGCATGAGACTACCAAATTTTGCCCAAAAAATTTTGCCCTGTTTTTTTATTCGCCTGACTGTCAGTTAACTTATTTTTACGCTGATCGCCCGGATGCCAGTGCCGCGCTGACCCGTGGCAGTCCCCAGCCAGCCAGCGCAAGCCCGGCCATGGTCAGCAATCCGTTGAGCGGGAGTTTTTCGAAGCTGAAAGTGTATCCTAACCACTGGGGGCTGTACAGTTGGATCAGGTAGGTCAGGGCCGGTGCCAGGAGGCAAATCCACGGGGTCCACGTATCCCTGACAGCCCGCCGGGTCAGCAATCCATAAAAAAACATCCCCAACAGCGGCCCATAGGTGTAGGTGGCTACATCAAAAATGACGTCTATCACGGCCTGGTTATTGATCCAGCCAAAAAACAAAATGATGCCTGCCATTAATCCCGCAAAAACCAGGTGAACCCGTATCCGTACGGCCTGCTGGTGGCTGGTCTCTGCTTGTTTTTCAAAATCCAGCATATCCACACAGTAGGAGGTTGTCAGGGAGGTCAGGGCGGAGTCTGCACTGGAGTAGGCTGCCGCCACAATGCCGATCAGGAAACAAATACCCACCACAGGGCCCAGGTAGTTGAGGGCCAGGAGCGGAAACAACTCATCTGTCCGGGCCCGGCACACCATCTCGTGGGTGACAGGATCCGCGATCTGGATCATACAGCCTTTTTGCTGGAGGATCGCCACCAGGCCTGTTTCCTGTCCGTAGAGATAGAGCATTGTACCCAGGGAGACAAAAAGCAGGTTGACGAACACCAGGACGCAGGAAAACAGCAGCATATTCTGCTGGGCCTCCCGGATATTGCGGCAGGCGAGGTTTTTTTGCATGATGTCCTGGTCCAGGCCGCTCATGGCGATGGCAATAAAAGCCCCCCCGATAAATTGTTTAAAAAAACTATTGCCAGGCTTCCAGTCCCATACCCATATCGAGGACAGTTCACTCCCGCGTACGGCTGCGACCAGCGAGCCACCATTCAGCCCCAGCTCCTGCCCGATGATCACCAGTACCGCCGCGGCTGCACCCAGAAAGGCTGCCGTCTGGAGGGTGTCTGTCCAGATCACGGTTTTGACTCCGCCCTTAAACGTATAGGCAAAAATCAACCCCAGTGACACCAGCACATTCACCCAAAATGGAATACCCAGCGGCTCAAACAAAGCCAACTGCAATACCATCGCGACCAGATACATCCGCAGGCTGGAACCGATCAGGCGGGAAATAAGAAAAAAAACGGCTCCTGTCTTATAGGTATAAGTACCAAACCGCTTCTCCAGGTAGGTATAAATGGAGGTCAGCCCCATCCGGTAATACAGGGGCATCAGCACCGTCCCGATCACCAGATACCCTATCAGGTACCCAAATACCATCTGCATATAGGCCCAGTGGTCATATCCGACCTTGCCCGGCACAGAAATAAACGTCACGCCCGAGATCGAGGTGCCGATCAGTCCAAAGGCTACGATGTACCAGGGCGCACTTTGGTTGGCCTTAAAAAAACCTGCGTTGTCTGCCTTGCGGCCGGTCAGCCAGGCGATCAGAAACAAGGCCGCAAAATACGAGGCCAGAATCAGGAGGGTAGCGTAGGGATTCATAACAACAACTCAGGGTAGCGGCGGTACATACTGGATCAGCGGGCTACCGCCATTGCGATGCGGGAGTCTGCGGTGCCATAATACAGCAGGATTTCATTTTTGAAAAAGGCAAGCCCTTCCAAAAAACATACCCGATGTACCTGCCCGTCCAGCTCGTAGGGTTTGTCTGGCCGGATAAAGGGTACAGCGGTCCGGTCAAGAAGATGATCAGGTTTAGCCGGGTCAAACAAGGCCTGCCCACCGGCATAGGTATCGGGCGCGAGAGCTGGATCACCGCCGGTAGCGAGGTTCATACCGTTGTATATCAGGACGATACCCTGATCGGTGAGAATCGCGGGAGGGCCTGGCTCTACGAGGCGGCTGTCAAACTTGCCGGGGCGGGGCCTGAGGGCTGCCAGCGCTTTGCCGGGGGAGGACTCGACAGGAGTCCAGTGGATGAGGTCGCTGGAGGTCGCGACAAATATATCAGTATCGCCCCAGTACATCCAGTATTTGCCCTGAATACGGGTTGCGATGAGCCGGCTTCCTTCCCGCCGTGCGACGATTGACCCGGACTTAGACCAGGTATTCCGGTAGGGCGTCTGTCCAAAGGCGGGACCATGTTTTTCCCAGGTCACCAGGTCGCGTGAGGTGGCCACCATCAGCCGGGCGGTCTGCCCGTCGTAGGCCGTATAGGTCATGATGACCCGGCCCAGGCTGTCCTCCACGACGCGGGGATCTTCACACCCGCCTTCCCACTCGTAGGATTGGAGGGAGTCCTGCCCCGGGTAAAAGAAGGGCTGCGGCAGCCGGTTGAACTGCTTGCCGTCCAGGCTCCACGCCATGCCCAGGCGGGAGGTGCCTGCATGTTTTCCGACAGTATCCTCTGCCCGGTAGATCAGGATCACCCGGTTGTTTCGCACGAGTACGGCGGGGTTAAAAACATCCTTGGCCTCCCATGCTACGATATCCTGCCGCACAGGGCACCAGAACCGGGTCGTATCCAGGGGATTCAGGATGGGATTGAGCGAGTCGAGTTTGACAAAGGGACCCATCATCCAGGTAGTATCAGCCAGGGCCTCCTGAGACCCATCGGTCGCAGGCGGTGTACAGGCAGCACTCAGCAAGAGCAGGATACTCAAAAACAAAAACGAACGGTTCATATGCAGATCCCTTGAAAGTGGGAGATACAAACTTAGGGAATTGCCGGGGGATTAGTGATACGCTTTTAAAGAAACAACCATCGCCTTCCTTACCTGTATGCACATGCAAAGAAGGCGAGTATCATCGCATATCATCTGTTTACTGCCAGCCGCCGCCGAGCGAACGATATAATCCTACGGCGTTAGCCCATTGTCGAAGGCGTAGGTCAACGAGTTCAAGACGGGTTTCGAGTGCATTCTGTTGTGCGGTGAGCACATCCAGATAGTTTGCCCTGCCACTGCGAAACAAATCACCCGAAATGTCCACGGCAAGGTTGATGGCGGTGGTTTGTTTGGTTTTTAGTTCATACTGCCGTCTGAGGTTATTCATAAAAAAGAGGTAGTTGTACACCTCTGTATAGGCACCTACGATAGCTTGGTGGTAGCTGGCCAGCGCTTCGTATTGATACGCATCAGCCTGCATAAAATTTGCTTTTAATGCCCGGCGGTTGACGATGGGCGCTGCCAGTCCTCCGGCGAGGGTGTACGCGAGCGACTGCGGCTGAGTAAGAAGCAGATCAGGACGGAAAGCTTGGGTACCAAGAGCTGCCCCGAGGTTGAGGGAGGGGTAAAACATAGCTCTGGCTGCGTCAAGGTCTGCTTTGGATGCGGAGAGTTCAAGAGAAGCTGCACGTATATCGGGACGATTTTCCAGAATTTGAGGTGGTACGCTGGAGATATCCACCTCAGGCAACGTCTGTTGCAAAAACAGCGGAGAGCGGCTCACGGGCTGCGGAAACCTTCCCAGGAGCACATTAATGAGGTTTTCATGCTCCCGTATCTGCTGATCAAGGTCAATCCGGGTACCCTGAAGGTCCATGAGCTGGTTCTCAAACTGTTTTACAGCCAGTTCATCGGCCATTCCTGCCTGTTTTTGTACCTGCACAAGTGTCAGCGCATTTTGCTGAAGGGTGATGTACTCATCAAGTATCTGGGTTTGAGCGTCCAGCGCCTGGAGCTTGAAGTACACCTCCGCTACCAGCGCCACCAGCCGGGTCTGTACGAGATTTTTTCCCTCTACCGAGGCCAGGAATCTGGCGACAGCGGCTTTTTTCTGGCTCCGCAATTTTCCCCACAAATCAATCTCCCAGCTAGCCTGAATGCCGCCAAAATAGTCTGGCAAGTTGATAGGTACCAGTTTGCCGGATATAATGTCGGTGGTCGCATTACCGGCGCCATCCATTGTATAAAGGCCAAACCTGCGGAGGCTGCTACTGGCTACCAGATCTGCTTCAGGGAGAAACGGTGCCCTGGCTGCCAGTACATATGCTTCGTTTTGCTGGATTTGGCGTGAGGCGATCTGGAGATCGTAACTTCCATAAAGGGCAGTATCAATGAGTTGCTGAAGGTTGGGGTCTGTAAAAAACAGCCGCCAGCTTCTGCCACCAAACCCCAGTGAGTCGGTCTGGGACAAAGAATCCCCCACGACACTGCCGGGCAGTGGTAGGACTTTGTCCTGGCGGATGACCTGGATGGGTTTACAGGCCGTGGCTGTCAGGACAATGACTGTCAGCACAAAACAGAGTTTATTCATGTCGGATACGGTTTGTTGGAATGATTTTGAGTAGAGAAAACACCCTCAGAATGACTCAGTTACGGGCATTTCCTCGCTGATCTCAATATGATCTTGCTGCGCTTTTTTCACAAAAGCCTCTGATAACCGCGCAAACAGGTAATAAAGTCCTGGCACGAGGATGACCCCAAATACGGTCCCGAAAAGCATACCACCCGCCGCTGCGGCTCCGATGGTACGGTTGCCTACTGCACCCGCGCCAGATGCAAAAATGAGCGGGATCAGTCCTGCAATAAATGCAAAAGAGGTCATAAGGATAGGACGCAGGCGCAGGGTCGCCCCTTCGATAGCCGCCTGAAGCGCGCTCATCCCTTCTTTATGCTTCATGGCAGCAAACTCAATGATCAGGATGGCATTTTTTCCCAGCAACCCGATGAGCATGACCATGGCGATCTGTGCATAGATATTATTTTCCAGGCCCATCAAGGCCAATAGCACAAACGCACCGAATATCCCTGTTGGGAGACTGAGGATAACAGGTATGGGCAGCAAAAAACTCTCGTATTGTGCAGAAAGCAGCAAATACACAAACGTAAGGCAAATCAAGAAAATATAGAGCGGCTGACTGCCTGTTGCGACCTCGTCACGGGTGATACCAGCCCAGTCAATATCGTATCCTTTCGGCAGTTTGGTTTCGGCAATCTCCTGTACAGCAGCAATCGCCGAGCCTGAACTATATCCGGGTGCAGCCTCGCCGTTTAGCTCAGCAGAAGGGTACATATTGTACCGTGTCACCTGGTCAACACCATAAACTTTTTCAATGGACATAAATGCTGAGAGCTGTACCATTTCATCATGGTCATTTTTGACATATAACTTCAGAATGTCCTCTGGTTTGGCGCGGTACTCAGGCAAGGCTTGCACCATAACTTTGTACATCTGCCCGAAGCGGATAAAGTTGGTGGCGTATTCAGAGCCGAGCAGCGTTTGGAGGGTGCGCATAGCATTGTCTACGGTCACGCCTTTCTGGGCAGCCTTGTCATTGTCAATATGCACCAGGTACTGTGGGTAGCTGGCGTCAAAGATGGTGAAGGCTGAGGAAATCTCCGGGCGGGCTTTCAGGTCGGTAATGAACTGCTGTACAATGCCTTCCATTTTTTTGAAATCGCCTGTCCCTGTTTTGTCCAGCAGGCGGAGCTCAAATCCGCTGGCGTTTCCATAGCCTGGTACGGCGGGCGGCGGGAACAACTCAATTTGAGCATCCCTGATATGACTGATTTTTTTCTCCAAGGCCACAATTACCTGATCTACAGTCGAGCTCCGCTCTTCCCAGGGTTTCAGGTTCACCAGGCAGGTACCATAAGTAGCCCCGGTACCATCAGAGAGGATATTGGTGCCTGAAAGGGTGGAAATGGATTCAACTCCCTCGACATCTGCCCCGATACGCTGAATTTCGTTCACGATGGCTTTGGTGCGCTCCAGCGTGGAGCCGGAAGGCGTAGTCACGCTGACATAAAACGTACCCTGGTCCTCGTTGGGGATGAAGCCAGTAGGCAGTATTTTTCCTAAAAATCCTGTACCGGCGCAGAAGGCAAATAACATAAGAAAGGTAATGGACCGTCGGCTGGCGAGTGTACTGAGTAACCGTTGGTACCGGCTGGAGAGTCTATCATACCAGCGGTTGAATCCGGCAAAGAAACGATGGACCCATGATTTTTTGCCTGTATGGGTTCCGTGCTGGTTTTTCAGCAAGATAGCACATAGAGCAGGTGTCAGGGTCAGTGCCACGATACCAGACAATACGATCGAGATAGCCATGGTGACTGAAAATTGCCGGTAGAAAATACCGACAGGACCTGACATAAATGCTACAGGGATGAATACGGCTGACATGACCAGGGTAATGGCGACAATGGCACCGCTGATTTCATGCATCGCTTCCTCAGTTGCACGCATAGGGGTGATTTGAGCATCACCCTCCATTTTAGCGTGAACTGCCTCCACCACCACAATGGCGTTGTCCACCACAATACCGATAGCCAGCACAAGTGCGAACAGGGTGACGAGGTTGAGCGAAAAGCCAAAAAGCTGCATAAAAAGAAAGGTGCCGATGAGCGACACAGGTACTGCAATGGCGGGGATGAGCGTCGAGCGCCAGTCCTGTAAAAAGATAAACACTACCAGCGAAACCAGTAGAAAAGCCTCTATCAGTGTCTTAATGACCTCATGTACAGAGGCTTCAAGAAACCGGGACACGTCATAGCTTACTTCATAGTCCATCCCGCTCAGGAAGGTATTGTGCTTGATTTCCTCCATGCGTTGTTTTACATTGGCGATAACCTCACTGGCATTAGAGCCAGGCAACTGTTTGAGCGTGATAGCAGCGGCAGGTCTTCCGTTCAGCTTGGCCTCCACGTCAAAATACGTAGTACCAAACTCCACATCTGCCACATCCTTTATCCTCAGAATCTGCCCATCAGGCGTGGACTTGAGCGGTATATTGGCATACTGCTCCTCTGAGTTGTACTTTCCTGTGTACTTGATAACATACTGAAGCACCTGGGCAGTTTTATCAGAGCTTTCTCCCACCTTGCCTGGCGCAGCTTCGATGTTTTGTGCCTCAAGGGCATCCAGCACGTCGTCTGATGAAAGGTTGTATGCGAGCATCTTGTCGGGTTTGAGCCAGATGCGCATAGCGTACTCCTTGGCGCCCAGGATGTCGGCATAGCCCACCCCGTTCACCCGCTTGAGTTCGGCTAAGACGTTGATATCAGCAAAGTTGTACAAAAATTTCTCGTCAATAGCCGTATCACGGGTGAAGATGTTGAGGTACATGAGCATGGCATTCTCTTCTTTGGCAATCTTCACTCCGTTTCGGATCACTTCCTCGGGGAGTTCCCCCATAACAGAGGCGACTCGGTTCTGCACATTGACTGCCGCCACATCGGGATCGGTACCTACCTCAAAGATGATCTGTACCACGCCCACCCCGTCGTTGCCTGCATCAGAAGACATGTACTTCATCCGGGGCACACCGTTGATGGCACGCTCTAATGGGACAATAGCAGCCTTGGTCACGGTTTCGGCATTGGCACCGGTATATTCTATCGTTACGTTTACTTCCGGTGGGGCAATTGCCGGAAATTGCGTCATAGGTAATGTTGTCAGTGCCAGTAATCCCATTAGGGTAATAAAAATGGCAATTACGATAGACAACACAGGTCTGTGAATGAATCTGGATATCATTTGTAGTAAAAAAAAGGTAAGAGAAAATAGGCAAATGCCTGGTTTTCATATAATTACTTACTAGCAAGCGAGTGCATGACCTGCCGGAACGGTACCAGATGGCTTTCGACCTTAGTACCTTCTTGTACCTGCTGGATACCTTCATAGATCATACGGTCTGTAAGGGACAGTCCTGACTCCACGACATACAGGTCGCCAAGCCGGAGGCTGGGTACAATAGCCCGACGCTCGGCGATATTGCTATCATTTACTACAAAAACATAGGTCTTGTCCTGGACATCAAACGTGGACTTTTGTGGCACTATCAGTACGTTCTTCAGGGTTTCGTACACTAGTACTTTGCCACTGGCACCATGCTTTAGCAGTTGGTCAGGATTAGGGAACCGGGCCCTGAAAGCAAGGCTGCCTGTACGTTTATCAATCACAGATTCGGCCGTTTCAACGCGCCCGGAAGAGGGGTAGTTCTCGCCATTGGCGAGTTGCAGCATCACCTGTCGGCCACCAGACTGATGTTCGCTCTGCATACGCAAATACTCCTGCTCTGAGACACTGAAATAGGCAAATACCTCCTGGCTGCCGGAGAGTGTGGTCAGCATATCTCCCTGGTTCAGAAGACTACCAGCTTTATAAGGGATACGATTGATCACGCCACTAAAAGGTGCCCTTACCTCCGTGAAGGCCAGATTGAGTTTGGCATGTGAGACAGCCGCCTCTGCCTCTTCTACCCGTGCCAGCAGGGCTTCGTGATGGGCCTGTGCTATATCTACTTCTGATGCGGAAATAATGTTTTTTTCTGCCAAAATACGCGTATTCTGAAGCTCGACAGCCGCTACACGTGCCTCTGCTGTTATGCTGCCCAGTGCTGCCTGTGCTTGCCGGAAAGCCTCTTGATACTCCCGATTGCTGATCGTAAACAACAACTGGCCTTCCCGGACTGTCTGTCCTTCATCTACATGCAAACGCTCCAGATAGCCACTGATCCGTGCCCGGAGCTCAATATGCTGTGTAGATTGAATATCTGCCACATACGCCCTATAATAGGTCGTGTCTATCCTTATAGGATTGACCACCTGATAGCTAACGGGCTGCTCTTCTACGGAGGGTGCGCCTGATCCGCAACCACTTAGTGCCAGAAAAAGTGCGGACATAGTAATGCCAAGGCAAATGACATTTTTAGACATCATTTTGACGATTTTGATGAGAAGTAATATTGATTGGACAAACCAAACGCCCCTCCTTTGAGCATTAGATATGCTCCTAAGGCAGCAGGCAGGATCCCGGTGACATGACCAGCGCATACAGATCAAATCTGATCTGCTCTGATAGTCATAGGATCATGATCCTTCTCTGATGAGAAGGATATTCCAAAATTGACTAACGTATAGCTATTATTGCTGCGAGATGCAGAATTACAATATCTCCGGTGGCTGGAAATGCTCGCTAGCCCAGGAGGTGGTACGGATAGAACTCTCTGTTAGATAAAAAAGTGAAACCCACTCCGAAAAAGACATGCTACTGGACAATGTATAGGAGCAATATAACTTAAAGGGAGTGGGAGACTTAGAGTCTTCCGTATCATCTGCATCTTCATATTCTTCAACTGCGTTTTCTATGTCTAGTAAATCTTCCAAAACCCACTCTAAAATAGACTCTACATCATTCTTGCTCAAATCTTCAGGCATATAGGCAGCTTCAATATCCCGTGTATCAACACTAAGATTAAGTATCTGTAGTGCCAGAAATGCCCCAACAATTCTTCTGATTATATGAGATCTTAGGTATTCCATCGCGTATACAACAGTAACACAATTGATAGCAAAATGGTTTTCCCTTATTAATGCCTTCAGTTACAAATAAGCATCCGTTTAATGATAATTACAACCTTACAAATGGGAAAACATTACCTCAATTGTGTTCTTTTACTTCCCGCGCAGGAGCTGGTGCCCGATCCCGCAGTCGAGACATCGGCGGGTGTCACAGTAGGCCTTTTTGAGCTGAATCATCCCCTGTGAGGCCCAGGCATGGGGATTAGGCAAGCCCAGCCGGACAAAGGGGCGGGTATGGCGGTTGTCTTCCGGACTGAGTGCGGTAAGCCCGGCCTCTATGGCTTCAAATGCGTCTTCGCGTCCGTGGGCCTGGTGATACAGCGCCGAGAGGGGGGCCAGTACATTGGTGAGCAATATTTCTTTTTGACTCATTCCCAGGGACTTGACACTGGAGTTGCCCGCAGGCCCGGGCCGGTATCGGGTATCCCAGTACGCGGTGGGGCGGATATCAGCCTGTAACAGCCGCGGCCAGTTGGCGGGGTACAAAAGGTCCGTCAGCCGGGGAAATACAGCCAGCAGGGCGGCCATCTGCGCGATCCGCAGGGTGGGAAAGGCCGGTGGCCGCATGCGGTGAAAGTGTAGCAGCAGCGGCGGATAGGCAGGTAACTGATGTTTGTGCCGGAGATAGTCCCACTGCGCCGAGCGTGCCTGCATATAAGGATCATCCGGTGCTTGCCCCGCCAGCCATCCTGCCGCGCCAAACAACAAGGCCTCTGTCTGCTCCGGGGTGTCCAGATACCCCTGAAGTATGCGATAGGGCATACGCCGGGCCAGTTCTTCCAGCCCATCCCGGTTGATCGGGCCGCCCATCATCCCCATCAGCGCTTGCCAGAGGCCCTCGGCCCAGTCCTGGCGCAAGCTTGCCAATTGGCGGGTGTAGGCCGCAGCTTGCTGCTCGATGCGCTCGGCTGTCATCCGGTCCAGCCATGCGCGGATCCGTACCGGATCTGCCTGCCCGATCAGCGCTTCGCAGGGAATCTCGGTCTCTGCGAGTTGCAACTGGTTGTACCGCCGGTACACCTCATCGGGAATCAGCCCCGTCAGCCCTAACTCCGGGATCACGGTCCCATCTGCCCGCTGTACAGGCTCCGTACCCGGATACAACGTCACATGCAGGATCACGGCATTGTAGCGGGGATCCAGGTGGTGGCCGTGTGTGACCCACTCCCGGCTATGGATATGCATCTCGACGGCACCGACCCAGCGCACACCCTCTATCCGCACCTGTGCCTCCAGAAAATCAGGCCCCTGGTCTGTGTTCAACCGTCCCGGAGTAATAATCTCTACCAGCTCCCCTGCCGTCGTGCGCAGATGCCCCAGCTCCAGGCGCAGCGTGCGCCAGACAAAATGGATAAAGGCCTCAGGCGGTACAAAGAGGGGCATGGGTGATACTATTGGCGTTAAGTAACCTAGCGATCGGAATAACAATAAATTTCTCTCAATATTTTATCATCCGCCCTGGTATATACGCCCGGAGCCCCACCTGAAAACTGACGGACTGCAAGGTGTTTTCGCGGCGGTACCGGGCTTCGGCCTCCAGGTACGTATCTGTATGGAAAAGCTGCCACGTGAGGCGTCCGTAGAGTTGCTGTACACGGGTGGCATCTCCCTGTCCGATCGCCTGGTCAAATTCGCCGGCGGGATTGAGGTCTGGCACGTACAGATCTCCCCCGTAGTTCACCTGGGCGGTGTTTTGGCCCTTCAGGCTTTGGGTATAGGCGAGGAGTCCGCCCAACGCAGGCAGGGGACGATAGCGCAGGATCACATGCAGGTCCCGGGTGTTGCCGCCGAGGGCGTGTCCGAGGGGCTGACCATAGTGTGAGTAGGCGGAGGTCACGTTAAAATGCTGATAAACATAAGGCCGGACCTGATTGATCTCTGCCTGAAGGTCCAGGGTCCTGATACCAAAAAGATCCAGGTATTTCAGGCCTGCCTGGACCCCGGTTTTGTTGCCCCAGTACTGCTTGCCATCGTTCCGGCGGCTGAAGTTATAGTCATCTATCAGGATCTGCCCATAGAGCTGGACGTGCCGGAGCAGGTTGGCTTTGCCCTGAAGGCCCAGCAAGGCATTATCCGGACTGCCGATGTACTGCTCCGCTGCCCGGTAAAAAATGATCGGATTGAGGTAGGTCAGGTCAAATCCCCGGTATCCATTTGCGGTCCAGGGATTATAGACCACAGATTCAAAAAGGCTCAGGGCCACCTTGGGGCTGACATGATAGGTGAGCTGGTGAAAGGCCCCATACTTACGGGGATAGGTGCCTTCTTTGTCGTCCTTGTCCCGGATAAAGTCCACCATCTGGGTCAGGTGGCTCACGTACTCCAGCCGCCATACCCGTGCCGTCAGGGTAAGGCCGAGGTAAGGAGGGGCCTCGTCAGAGAGGAGCAAGCTCTGCACGCCATGCCCCCATAAGGCCCGGTCCTGCCCAAATTTGATGCGCAAAAACCGGTTGGGCCGCCAGGTGACATAGGCACGTGCATTGAGCCAGTCGAGGCCGTTTTCACTGCCAAATGGTTTTACAAATCCTTCGCCGGGCAGGAGCTGGGTGCGCTGGTAGGGCCCAAAAACAAATCGCGGGACCCGGGCTACGTTTTCAGTGACTTCCGTGTAGTATCCGATCCGGTTTCCCAACTGCCCCCGGACCACGGCCCCGCGGGTATTGGTGTACACAGGCATAGGGGCTGAAAATCCATACTGCGGGTCTCCCCGGTCCAGCCCTCCGGCCAGGTGCAGGAAGGGGTTGACAATCAGGGTGAAACTCCCCTGCTGCAAGGCATACAAGTCCCGGCGGTTGGTATAAAACACCTTCAGTACCCCCTGTGTGTGGGCTGCCAGGGCCAGGCTGTCATCTGCCAAGAGGTGCATACGTCCGTGCCAGTCCCGCTCCGGCTGGCTCATAGCGCTGGTATCTGCTCGCCTGAAAACCTCAGCCGCCATCTGTCGCCCGTAAGGCTTGAGTTGGGTATAAACTGCCTGTCCGGTATATCCCCGGATGTCCAGCCGGTCCAGGTAGTGATACAGATCATGGCCTGGAAGAATATCACTGTCTTGAGCTGCCAGGGGGAGTCCCAAGATCACGAGCAGCGTCGCCATCAGCCATTTATGCATATCAGACAGATTAGGGTAGGCTAAAGTACAAAAAATGGCTCACAAGGTTTTGAGATATTCCAGCAGGGCCGTGCGCTGGGTATCGGAGAGGGTATCTGCAAAATAATGGCCGATGTTTTCATACCCCGGCAGGGTGGCATTGTAGGTGTTTTTGCCCCGGCCATTGGACTCGGTCGTATAGCGCCAGCCGACAGCCGCATAGTCATAGTCCCGGCTGTCACCAGACCGGCTCCAGTAGTCGGGCCGGATACGGCTGTCGAGCAAGGCTGCCAGGGTGGGTACACTGCCATTGTGCAGGTACGGGGCTGAGGCCCAGATGCCATCAAGGGGTGGAGCGATATAGGCGGCAGAGGGCCGCATCTCCGACCGGGGCTGCGAGGTCGCAAACCAACTGCTGTTGTACCAGTCATCCAGCCCGGCCCGGAGAAAATACAGGGCATACAACGAGTCTGTTTTGATCTCCGCCAGGGGAACCATTTTGTTGGGGTAGGTCTCCTCTGCCCCGTATCGCCCGTGACATTTGCTGCATTTGTCCAGAAAAATCACCTCTCCGGCAGCTGCCAGCGAGGGATCCACAGCCTCCGGCCAGGCGGGGGGGGTGATGCTCCGGAGCCAGGCCAGCACATCGTCAAATGACTGCTGCACCTCCCGTGCGGCTGTACTGTCCGCAATCCCCAGCACGGAGGCTTGCATGAGCAGCTTGGTGAAGTCGCCCCGGCCCATGCCGTTGTAATAAAGCGCCTGTTTTTTGGCGACGTTCCAGAGGGGTGGGGTATCCGAGCCTATATTAAACGTATTCATCATAAACACTGGCTGCCGCCGGTAGGTCAGGTCCGCGGGGTTGCGCTGGGCAGCGCAGGCCTCCTCCAGCCGGAAGGCCGGGTTGACATTGGGGTTGTCGGTCATGATCCGGGGGGTGATAGCCCTGAAGTATCCCAGCGCATGGTCAGCAGCAGCCCGTTCAGGGCTGTCCTTGTCAAATTTCATCCGGCTGGCCAGGGCCAACAGCCGGGTCTGGCCTGCATTGTTAGGCCGGAAGTCGCTGAAACTATTGCCCAACCCAAACACAATCCGCCCATTTAGTGCGGAGGCATGGCAGGTGAAGCAGGAGCCGGATACCATATTTACCCCCCCTGCTCCCTGATAATAAATCATCGGGTACGGCAGGTGTCCGGCAGGCCCTTCCCGGCGCAGGACGGTATCGGTGTAGGTGTCGAGCAGTTTTTGGTACAACTCCGCAGGGAGTGCCCCCCCGATGTATCCGCTGTGCGTCAGGTAATAAAACCCCCGGTCAGGATCACCCCCTGTTGCCTGCGGGGTCTCCATCACCCGGTATACCAGACGCTCCTCCTGCGACACCATCAGCTCAGGCACCCGGCTTTTGCAGGCGGCCAGGAGCAATATCAGGGCCGCTGACCCCCAGATAATATTACGTACCATAGTCGGCTTGTTACGATCAGATGATGGTACAAGTATACCAAATTATATCAGGGCTTGGCTGGATACCTGATCGAAAAACTCCGGGACCATTGTATAGAAACAGGGATATGTTTCAGCAGATGTCCTCCGCTCACCTCATCGGAAGGGCCAGTATGGCTGCTGTGCCGGTTATCATAACCGTAATCTGCTGATGTTGACTATGTATAAAAAATGGATCATCAGGATCTTAGTCAGACTAACTCCGGGTCATGGCATCACCATTGGATGCGTCGGGCTTAGGGCCGCTTATATAAACGTTCGCTCCAGCACAGAGACCTCCGATCCGGTAGCCACCAGCACAGAGGCAGGCGCATCCCGCCCGATCATCCCAAAGGCAGGCCCATAGAGCCGGGCTCCATCACAGGAAATATCAGCAGACAAGACCGGATAGGTCTCCCACGATGGGTGCGCAACCTGGTAGGCAGAGGTACGTTGCGGGCCCAGCCGGGTATAACCCCAGTAATGTTCGGTAATAAACGCCTCCACACTATCCGGTATCAGCGGGATGGAAACAGGCGATACCGTCGCTGCGATATGCTGCCACTCAGTGCCCAGGCGCCAGGCATACAAAAATGTCGCCTGTTGATCGCTCCGCTCCCAGCGGTGACGCATCGCGACGGTGCGGTAGTGCTCGCCATACAGCAGGTTGGCGACCAGTGAGATAGCAGGTTTGGGTACCAGTTCGCGGATAAATACGGTACCCCGCCGCCAGGTATTGCCCTCCTGCCGTCGCACATAAAACCGAAGATTGACCTCCTCAAACTGCGTATGAAACGGTATGGAGATTCCCTTGAGCCGCGTGTCAGAAAACAGAAACCCGACCAGGCTGACATAACAGACACCTTCGTACAGGTCCAGCTCTGTACCATGCGGTACGTACTGCGCCAATGCTGCCGGAGGTACAGCGTAGTTGGCCATGATCAGCTCTTGCCAGCGGGCGGTCAGAAAGGTGGACATGTGGTAAATATAACCAGGTACTACAACAAACCTGCCTGCCAAACAACAGATAGCAGGCAGGTTTGTTCAATTCAGACGTGGGCAGCCTGGTACCAGGCCTGAACATGCTGGAGCATATCAGCTACCATCGTTTCGAGGGTAAAGGCGGGCTGCCAGTGCCAGTCTTCACGGGCGACGCTGTCATCTATGGAGCGGGGCCAGCCGTCCGCGATCGCCTGCCGGAAGTCAGGGGCGTACGAGCAGGTGAAGCCGGGAATGTGTTTCTGAATCTCCGCAGCAATCTCCCCGGGCGTGAAGCTGACCCCGGCCAGGTTATAAGCTGAGCGGGTAGAAAGTTGTTCCTGAGGTGCTTCCATCAGGGCGATGGTAGCCCGCATGGCATCCGGCATGTACATCATCGGGAGGCGGGTATCCTCGCGCAGATACACCTGATACTGGCCCTGAAGAATGGCCTGATGGAAAATATCTACCGCATAGTCAGTCGTGCCACCGCCGGGCAGGCTTTTGTAGCCGATGAGGCCGGGATAGCGCAGGCTGCGCACATCCAGTCCGTAGCGGGTTGTGTAATAATCACACCAGCGTTCACCCGCCAGCTTGCTGATGCCATACACCGTGGCAGGCTCCATGACACAGGCTTGCGGGGTTTCGTCCCGGGGGGAGCTATGCCCGAAGACCGCGATGGAGCTGGGCCAGAAAAGCTGCCGGATACCAGTTTCCCGCATGACCTCCAGGGTATTCATCAGGCCGTCCATGTTGATCTGCCAGGCGCCTACCGGGTCCTGCTCGCCACGAGCGGAGAGAATCGCAGCCAGGTTGTAGATCACCCGGATATCGTACTGCCGGACGACATCCCGGAGGGCGTCACGGTCCAGTACATTCAGTGAGATAAAGCCCGGTATGGCCGGGACAGGCAGCCGGATATCGGCGGGGATCACACGGCTGGCACCATAGCGGGTGCGGAGTGCCTCTGTCAGCTCCTGGCCGATCTGGCCCAGGGCACCGATGACGAGGACGTTGCCAGTAAATGGGGGTGAAACAAGATTCATCTGGGGTGAGGGTACAAGTCGTTTTACGGTCATTGATACGTGTGCCAGGATCAGGAGGTTCGGGTGCCGGATCGTCCCTAACCAAAACGGCAGGGCACAAGGCCCTGCCGGTATCATTCAGCGTACATGGATATTATTCTACCGTGACAGACTTAGCGAGGTTGCGGGGTTGATCCACATCACAGCCGCGCAGCAGGGCGATATAATACGACAACAACTGAAGCGGGATCACCGTCAGCAGCGGGAGCAGCGCCGAGCTGGTCTGTGGGATCTCAATCACAAACTCTGCCAGGTCACGGATCAGGGTATCGCCCTCCGTGACAATCGCAATGACCCGGCCCCGGCGGGATACCACCTGGTCCACATTGCTTACGATTTTGTCGTAGGACTCATCCTGGGCCGCAATAAATACGACCGGCATGTTTTCATCTATCAGCGCGATCGGACCGTGTTTCATCTCGGCGGCGGGGTATCCCTCAGCGTGGATATAGGAGATCTCCTTGAGCTTGAGGGCACCTTCGAGGGCTACGGGGAAGTTAAACCCACGTCCCAGGTAGAGAAAGTTGGTGGCGTCCTTAAACAACCTGGAGAGTTCCATGATCTGCGGAGCAGAGGCCAGGATACGCTGGACTTTGTCGGGGATAGACTGAAGCTCGTGCAGGGTCTCCTGGAGGCGTGGGGAGTCCATGCCCCGGAGCTGGGCCATATACCCTGCCAGCAGGGTGAGCACCGTCACCTGTGAGGTGAAGGCCTTGGTAGAGGCTACCCCGATCTCGGGACCTGCATGGATATAAACACCGGCATGGGTCTCGCGGGCAATGCTGGAACCTACGACATTACAAACCCCCAGGACCAGTGCGCCACGCTCTTTGGCGATTTTGATAGCAGCCAGCGTGTCTGCCGTCTCTCCGCTCTGGCTGATGGCGATGACCATGTCATCTTCATAGATGATCGGATTGCGGTACCGGAACTCGGAGGCATACTCGACCTCGACCGGTATCCGGGCAAATTCTTCAAACAGATACTCTGCTACCAGGCCTGCATGCCAGCTGGTGCCACAGGCGACAAATACAATCCGGCGACACGCACGCATCCGGTCCCGCACATCCACAAGTCCTCCCAGGTAGAGACTGCCATCCTCCAGGCTGAATCGTCCCCGCATACTCTCAGCAATGGATCGGGGCTGCTCCATGATCTCCTTGAGCATGAAGTAGTCGTACCCGCCTTTTTCCAGTGCTTCCAGCTCCATCTCGATTTTTTGCAGGAACGGCGTGCGGACAATGTTGTCAATACTCTTGATCACATACCCATCCCGGTTCAGGATCGCCATTTCATCATCCTGCAGGTAGATGACATCCTTGGTATAAGCCACAATCGGTGTCGCATCGGAGGCAATGATGTATTCATTCTCCCCGATTCCGATGACAATAGGGCTGGACTTACGGGCTACAATAAGCTGGTCCGGGGTATCCTGACACATCACCACCAGGCCATAGGCACCCACAACCTCACACAGGGCCAGCCGTACGGCTTCTTCGGGTGATACATGGGTCTGGTCATATATATGCTCGATCAGATGTGCCAATACTTCCGTATCGGTTTCGCTCCGGAAGGTGTAGCCCAGGTCTGTCAGCTTTTTTTTCAGGGCACTGTAGTTTTCGATGATCCCGTTGTGGATGATCGCGAAGGTGCCTGACTGCGAGACGTGTGGGTGTGCGTTGGTATCATTGGGGACACCGTGTGTAGCCCAGCGGGTATGCCCCATGCCCACGGTAGCAGGGTGATAGATCTCACCAAAGGCCTTTTCGAGTTCGACAACTTTCCCTTTTTTCTTGCATATCTGCATGTCGCCATTCAGCAGGGCGATACCAGCAGAGTCATATCCCCGGTACTCAAGGCGTCTGAGACCATCTATCAAAATCGGATAAGCATCCCGATAGCCAATGTAGCCAACTATTCCACACATGCGCGGTCAAGTATTAAGTGGTTCAAAACAGTCATTTAAGTACGTATCTCCTCCTTCCGGATTCAAGACGCAATACGAAAAAATACTACACTTCATGCGCCAATGCACGCCGTGAGGTATCAGTGGTATAGATTAAGCAGCTGTTTGTAGTAGTCCTTGTCTAATCCGTGTATGCCGGAATGCCTGTAACTGATCCACCCAGGCGGATCACCTCCCGGGTCTCCCCTGGCATCAGGGGCAAAGATACACATTCTCCCGAAAGCCCACTGCGTGGGCATACGTTATTGAGGGAGGCTGGAGTAGGTGATGCGGAGCTTGGGCGCCAGCGTCGGATGATCTATGCCACCCAATACAACCCTGTTGGGTTGATAGATCGCATTCTGGGGGATGAGGATAAAACCTTCGTTTTCCCGGCGCAGGCTGATCAGCTCCTGTATGTACTGGGTCAGGTTGAAGGTATAGGTGTCAGTATCATCGTCATAGGCAGCTGCCTCTGATACCGTGATGAGGAGGCCGGCAGCATTGCGGCTGGGCTCGCCGAGCGAGTCCGGTGCCACTGCCAGCAGGTTGACGGGCGGAAGAAAGCGGTTTTTGCTGCCCAGGGTAGCCGGATCCACCTTCAGCACCAGTTCCGCACGGCTGATCGCCAGAGACCCCAGGCTGGTAATGTCCGGAAACTTGATAAGCCCATGGATATAGGATACCCCCTGGACAAATTCAAATACCCGGCGGTCATCAGGCGCCGTGAGTTCTGTGCTCAGGAGTTTACCGGAGAGTTCTGAGCGATTGACGTATCCAAACCGGGGGGTGGTACTGATGATGGTAAAATCCTGCACCTTAGCGGCAAATGCTTCACTGGCAGAGGGCCGGCGTTTGTAGTACAGGCGCAGGCGGGTGTTTTCGCTGGTGATCAGGATCGTATATAAGGCTCCGGGCTCGCGGCTGTAGAAGTCCACGGGATCTGTGGCGATATGCAGCCCCTTGAACAATTGCTGAAACAACGAGCGCTCGCCCAGGGAGTCCGCATCGGCAAAGAGGAGACGCTGCCCCAGCGAGTCAGCCAGGCGGATCCGGTACTGGCCATTGCCGGCAGACAAGGTCAGCCGGCGGCTGTTGCTCAGGTCCTTAGGGTGATAGGCGATCCGGGTAAGGGAGCTGATGCTGTCAGCCGCCGGGAAGGTATCTGCCAGGGTGTGTACCCGCAGGGTCTGTGCCGTCGTGGGGCGGCCATAGCTGCTCTCAATATTGAGGATCAGGACCAGTGAGTCAAACTGAAGATTGGTCGCGTCCCCAAAGTCCAGCCCTGACTGGGAGATAAACTGGGTAAAAATCTCACCCGAGATACGTCCGAACTGTGGGTCCACATAGTTACCGACGAGGAGGCGGTCCTGGCGGTAGGTATCCATACTGTCCACGCGGACAGAGCGCCAGTCTATCTTGACCGTATCCGTAAACTTCATGCCGATGATGTCGCCGGGCGGCAGTACACCGATGTCAGGGCCATCGCCCGTTGTCTCGCAGGAGGTCCAGAACAACATAGCGGCCGCTACAAGCGCAACCGGCAGACGCAGAGAGGGAAAACGATTCAAGGGAATGTCAGTTTAGGATGTCGGCGTAAAGCTGGTTATAATTCTCCACATACAGGTCTTTGTCTGCTGTGTCGAAGTATATCTGGCGGGACTTTACTTCATCAATGTAGCGCTCCAGGGTCTCGTCTATAATCGGGCTGCCCTTGGTCACCACATCAGAGAGTGCTATACCACCTTTTACCACCCCAACGTAGGTATTGGCGGAAAAGTTGTCCAGCTTTTCGTCGGCGATTCCGTCAGATTTTACCTTTTCGATAAAATTTTTGGAAAACTCGTGCTCAAACCCGTTGTTGTACACCGTGAAGACTGTTTTGGTGCGCTTGAACATCGGGTCATTTTTATAGGTGGTGCGGAGATACAGCGGAATGAAGGCAGACATCCAGTCATGGCAATGGATGATGTCTGGTGGCCAGCCGAGCTTGCGGGCCGTCTCAATCACCCCCTTACAGAAAAAAATCGCCCGCTCATCGTTGTCAATATGGAAAACATTGCTGCTGGGGTCCGTCAGGACAGACTTGCGCTTGAAGTAATCCTCATTGTCCAGGAAGTATACCTGAAGTTTCGCATTGGGAATAGAAGCGACCTTGATGGTGAGGGGTTTCTCCTCACCGGCTACGCGGATATTAATACCTGAGAGCCTTACAACCTCGTGCAGTCGGTTACGTCGTTCATTGATCACCCCAAACTTTGGCATGAAAATCCGGATTTCGTGCCCTTTCTCCTGGAGCCGCTGTGGCAAAAGCCTGATCAGATCAGCCGCTGAGGTCAGTTTCAGAAAAGGATCAATCTCGGAGGTCACATACAGGATTCGCAGTTTCTTATCCATGTCAGCGCACAATTAGGGGTGTTACCTGCCCGGCAGGAAGAAGCAGAAGGCTCGAACACATCTGGGCACAAAATTACATAAAAAAATTTGCATGAACAATTCCATTCAGTATATTCGCCGCCTTTTTAAAGAAAAGTAACATAAGGGACATGATACATATCCGCGATATTGCCGCGTACCGCATCTGGCGGGCCAATCTCCCGGCCGGTGCCCGGGTAGGATTTGTGCCCACGATGGGTGCCCTCCACGCCGGGCATGCCAGCCTTGCCCGGCAGTCCCTGGCCGACAATGACTACACGGTCGTAAGTATCTTCGTCAATCCTACTCAGTTTGGCCCTACAGAAGACCTGGATCGTTATCCCCGCACCCCTGACGCTGACATAGCCCTGCTGGAAGCCCTGGGGGTGGATGTGGTGTTTATGCCGGAGGCGAAGGAGATATATCCCGCCCCGCCGGCCCAGATCACCTTTGGTATCCGGAGCCTGGATCAGAAACTCTGTGGTGCCACCCGTCCCGGCCACATGAACGGTGTCCTCCAGGTCGTCTGTATCCTGTTTCACCTGATCCGGCCTGACCGGGCGTATTTTGGTCTCAAGGACTATCAGCAATGCCTCATCATCCGGCAGATGGTCCGGGAGCTGCATTTCCCGCTGGAAGTGGTGCCCTGCCCCATCATACGGGAGGCTGACGGACTGGCGATGAGCTCCCGCAATCGTTACCTCTCTCCGGAGGAGCGGCAGCAGGCGCTGTTTCTCACCCGCACCCTCCAGGCCGTACAGGCTCAGCGTGAGACTTTTTCCACCCCTGCCCAGGCACTTGCGTACGTACAGGCCCAACTCCCGCACTGGCCAGGGGTGCGGCTTGACTACTTCGAGATCCTGAACGGACAAGACCTCAGTGATATTCCCGACCTGGATGCCCGGTGGCAACCGGTGGCGTTTATGGCTGCCTTTGTCGGCAAAACCCGCCTCATAGACAACCTGCCACTCTGAGTACATGTCAGGGATTCCGGCAATGCTGGCATCTTTGCGTGAGATTTTTCGTACATTTGAGTCACACTTGTACCCCACTGTGGCTCGCCCGGTGGCAACTTTTATTTGCTGGTATTCATGCTGATTCACGTATTTAAATCCAAAATCCACCGGGTGCGCCTGATGCAGGCCGACCTCAACTATGTCGGCAGCATCACGATAGACGGCCTGCTTCTGGATGCCGCCAATATCCTGGAGGGCGAAAAGGTGCAGATCGTCAACATCAACAATGGTGACCGGATGGAGACCTATACCATCCGTGGGAAGGAGGGCAGCGGTACGGTTTGCCTCAATGGTCCGGCTGCACGCCGCGCGCAGGTCGGCGACATGCTGATCATCATCACCTACGCCCTGATCACTCCGGAGGAGGCCCGTACCCATAAGCCTACCATCATTTTTCCGGACGAAAAAAACCGCCTCGCGTTGATCTGATCAGCGCGCGGCCAGGTACTCCAGCACGAAGGGATTGGTGCGCCGCTCCAGTCCGATCGTAGTCATGGGACCGTGACCCGGATATACCCGTACCGCCTCTCCCAGCGGCAGTACTTCCCGGACGATACTCTCCATAAGCTGCCGGTGATTGCCACGGGGCAGGTCGGTCCTGCCGATACTGCCCCTGAAGAGGACATCACCTGCCAGAAGAATCTCACTCGCCCGGTGGTAAAAGGCAATATGGCTCAGCGCATGGCCCGGCACATATACTACCTCCAGCTCCGTATCGCCCAGGGTGATCCGGTCGCCCCCTGTCACGGTCTGGTCCGGCATGGGAGAAGGGACTACATTCAGCCCCATCATCGGCCCCCAGCTGAGCGCCGCCTCCAGTTCAGGGACAATCTCCGCATGTGCGACAAAAGGTACCTGCCACGTTTCCCGGACCCAATGATTGCCGAGCATATGGTCTATATGTCCGTGTGTATTGAGCAGGAGACTCACCCGGAGGTTTTCTTTTTCGATGAATGCCTGAAGCAAGGCCCGCTCACCAGCCGTATGGCACCCCGGATCTATGATCGCACAGGCCCGGCTCTCGTCCCAGATGAGGTACGTATTTTCTTCGTAGGGATTAAAGGTAAAATCCTGGAGGTGGAGTTGGTTCATAATTAAAAAGGCATCAGACATTTGGCGGGGCCAATATGCAAAAATACTCCGTAGGGCTGCGGTGGTTTTATGGCGCACAACCTGTATTTTGCGGCATGAAGGATTTTTTCAGCCGTATTGCTGCCTCATTTACAGCGAACCGCCTTGCTGTCTCCCTGATGTTTCTGACCAATGGATTCATCTACGCCAACTGGGCCGCCCGGATTCCGGCTATTCAGGCACGGTTTGGGCTGGACGACCGGTTGCTGGGGTTGGCGCTGCTCGCCATCAGCATTGGTGCCCTGGTTGCGATGCCCTTTGCGGGGTGGATTATTGTGCGGTTTGGGTCCCGGCGCACGACCACCGTATCGGCCCTGCTGTTTACGGGGGTGGTGCCCTTTATCGCGCTGGTGCCGGTCTGGTGGCAGCTCCTGATCGTATTTGTGGGGATCGGTATATGTACCGGCATCCTGGATGTCGCCATGAATGCCCAGGCCGTGGTCGTGGAGCAGCGTATGGGACGGCCGATCATGTCTTCTTTTCATGCAATCTTCAGCGGGGGTATGGTCCTGGGAGCTCTGATGGGTGCCTGGTTTACGGCCCTGCCGTATCCGCTCTGGGTCAACCTGGCTGTGGTCGGGGGGACGGGGATGGCCATGGTGTTATATGGTATCCGTCACCTGGTCGCGGATACGCCTGCCGCTGCATCTGAAGAGGGCGCAGGAGGATTTCAGTGGCCTGCACCGGCCCTGATCGGGCTGGGGGTGATTGCTTGTTGTTGTATGCTGGGCGAGGGGTCTATGGCTGACTGGACCACCAAGTATATGCAGGAAGTGGTGGCAGCCCCTGAGGTACTGGCGCCTATCGGGTTGGGGGCTTTTTCGGCAGCGATGATGCTGGGGCGTATCTTGGGTGATGCAGCCCGCACCCGGCTGGGTGACCGCCGCCTGATGATCGGTGGCGGAGCCGTCGCTACCCTGGGGCTGGGCGCGGCACTGCTCTGGCCTGTACCGCTGGTGGCTATTGCAGGATTTTTTGCCGTAGGGCTTGGGCTGGCGACCATCGTCCCGATCGCCTATGCTACCGCTGGCAATACACCCGGTCTGGCACCCGGTGTGGGCATCGGAATGGTGACCACGATCGGATATGCAGGTTTTCTCCTCGGACCTGCTGTCATCGGATTTTTATCGGATAGCTGGGGCCTGCGTCCCGCACTGGGATTTGTGCTGGTCCTGCTTACGGGTATGACCTTGCTGGGGACACGGGTGCGCACGTGATTATATGACACGCGGCGTATCATCTGGTAGCCAGATCATACGCCGCGTTGTGTTACAAAACCGGATTTACCAGTCTATCTTGGGAGAGGGGTAATAATCAATCTCCATCGCCTTGAACCGCGCCCCGTGTGCAGCCAGGCGCTTCCGGTATTTTTCCCAATTACGGACCGTATCAGGTGACCAGCCTATCTCGGCATATCCCGGGAGCCGGGGGAAGGTCAGGTATTCGATATCGTCCAGGGTGCTGATGGTCTCCGACCAGAGCGGGGCTTCAATGCCGAGGATATGCTCCCGCCCAATACCCGGGATACGGGTAGCGGGATTCCAGGAGTACCCGCTGTCCACCTCAATATAAGCAGCCCAGTGCAGGCCCAGGCGCGAGGTAGAGTCATACTGCATGTCCATATAGGCTTTATTGGCAGGGGACATGATGAGCGAGGCGCCTTTGCCGACGCCCATTTGCCCATATTCCGCGCTAGCCCAGAGCTGGATCACGGAGCGGTTGTTAATATTGGCCTGTGCCGTCTCGTCCCACCCGATGGGTTGTTTGCCGTGTTTGAGTACGATCTCCGTCACCCGGTTGACAAAGGGGATATAGTCCTCTTTTTTGGTAGCATGGCTTTCGTCCCCGCCGATGTGGAAATAAGGCCCCGGTGTGAGGGCGGATATCTCGCGTACCACGCTGTCTATAAAAGCATAGGTGACTTCTTTGTCTGTACACAGGGTGCTGAACCCTACATTGGTGCCGGTATAAAGTTTAGGCGCTTTGCCATCACAGTTCAGCTCAGGATAGGAGGCCAGGGCCGAATTGGTATGGCCGGGCATGTCTATTTCCGGTATGAGGGTGATGTATCGCGCCTGCGCATAACGCACCAGTTCTTTGTACTGCTCCTGGGTAAAAAAGCCCCCTTCGCCTCCGCCTACCTCCGTGCTGCCACCATGGGCGGTGAGGTTAGGCCAGGATTTGATCTCGATACGCCAGCCCTGGTCGTCAGAGAGGTGGAGGTGGAGGGTATTCAGTTTGTAGAGAGCGAGAAAATCAATATACCGCTTGACTTCGTCCATCCCAAAGAAGTGCCGGGCCACGTCCAGCATAGACCCCCGATAGGCATAATCCGGGTAGTCCCGGATCGTGCCGGTAGGAATGATCCACGGACCAGCCTGTACAGTACGCGCCTCAACGGCGACAGGCATGAGCTGGCGCAGGGTTTGCACCCCCCAAAACAACCCTACAGGCTGAGGAGCACTCAGGCTGATGCCTTCAGGGGTGATGGATAGCTGGTAACCCTCCTCTCCCAGGGCAATATCAGCTGGGTTCAGGGTCAGGCTGATATGTCCGGGCGGCGGGGGGGCGTCTGTCGGCATGACCTGGAGGCTCGTCCCCATAGCGGGGGAGATGAGGTCTGACAGGGCCTGTGCGACCTGCTGTGCCGCATCCGGACCTGTCACGTAGATACGGGTCTCGCCTGTGATATGAAAAACGCCGCCACTGGCAGCTACCGAAACCGGATACGGGATCAGCGCGGCCTGGGTCAGGTCAGTCGGGATCTCCGGCTGTGGCGGGGGTTGATACTGGGGGGCGGAAGTGCACCCAGCCATAATCAGGCAGGCACCGGCAACCCGGAATATCCAGGGGATAAAGTGTGGTCCTTTTTTCGTCATAGGAAAAAAAAATGTTTATCTGCCAAGGTACAGGTTTTTCAGGCAAAAAAAAGCAGCCGGACAGAATCTTCCCATACGCAAACACCCGGCACCTGCTGGGCAGATACCGGGTGTTTGTATATAAAAGGCCCTGCCTCAGCGGAGCGCCTCGGCATAAGGCACCGCATCAGGAGCGGGTGCCGGCGCCACCTCAATCACCTGGGCGGATGGTGCGGCGGGCACTGGTTTTTCGGGCTGGGCCAGCAGGGGGGCAATGGTCAGGGCCACCAGCGAAGAGAGTTTGATCAGGATGTTCATGGACGGGCCAGAAGTATCCTTAAAGGGGTCTCCCACCGTATCGCCCGTTACAGCAGCCTTGTGTGGGGCAGACTTTTTGTAAAAGGTCTCTCCGTTAATTTCGACGCCTTTTTCGAATGATTTTTTGGCATTGTCCCAGGCACCCCCGGCATTGGACTGGAAGATCGCCCAGAGTACCCCGGAGACCGTCACCCCTGCCATATACCCCCCCAGGGGCTCAGCTCCCATCAGCAGCCCGATCAGGATCGGGGTTACGACCGTGAGGACGCCCGGCAGCATCATCTCCCGGATAGCAGCATCCGTAGAGATCGCCACGCAACGGTCATAGTCAGGCTTGCCGGTACCCTCCAGAATACCCGGAATCTCCCGGAACTGGCGGCGAACCTCCTCGACCATGCTCATCGCGGCCTTGCCGACAGAGCTCATGGCCATCGCAGAAAATACCACCGGAATCATGGCGCCGATAAAGAGGGCAGCCAGTACATCAGCCTTAAAAATATTGATCCCGTGGATACCGGTGAACGTCACATAGGCAGCAAACAGGGCCAGGGCTGTCAGCGCCGCCGAGGCAATGGCAAATCCTTTGCCAATAGCCGCAGTGGTATTGCCCACGGAGTCCAGAATATCGGTACGGTGGCGTACCTCCTCCGGCAGGGCACTCATCTCGGCAATACCGCCGGCATTGTCGGCAATGGGGCCAAATGCGTCAATAGCCAGTTGCATGGCTGTATTGGCCATCATCGCGGCAGCTGCCATCGCTACGCCGTAAAAACCCGCCAGGTTATAAGAAACCACAATCGCAAAGGCAAACAGGATCACCGGCAGAAACGTGGACATCATACCCTCGGCCAGGCCGGCGATGATATTGGTCGCGGCACCTGTGCCGGATCGCTGGATGATCCGCAAGACAGGTGCCTTGCCCATACCCGTATAATACTCTGTAATAAATGAAATCAGGGCTCCGACTACCATCCCGATCAGAATCGCAAAGTAAACGTTGACGGCAGGAATCACGACCGGATCTGCTTCAAAAAAATTGATGGTGAGCTGAGCCGGGAGCAGCCATTGAATCACAGGGTAGGCTGCTAATGCCGTGAGGGCTATCGAAACCCAGTTGCCGATGTTCAGGGCCTGCTGTACATTGCCCTTCTCGTCCTTGATCCGCACAAACCAGGTCCCCACGATGGAGAACAAAATCCCCATACCTGCAATCAGGATTGGGAGCAGGATGGGCCCGATGCTGGTGCCATTCATGTCGTGGATCAGGTAATTGCCCAGAACCATGGCGGCGAGTACCGTCGCGACATAAGAACCAAACAGGTCAGCGCCCATGCCGGCGACATCTCCTACGTTGTCACCTACGTTGTCGGCGATGGTGGCCGGGTTACGGGGATCGTCCTCCGGGATGCCAGCCTCTACTTTGCCCACGAGGTCAGCGCCTACATCAGCAGCTTTGGTGTAGATGCCACCGCCTACCCGCGCAAAGAGCGCGATAGACTCAGCTCCTACTGAAAAACCTGCCAGCACTTCGAGGGTTTTGACCATGTTTTCATAGTTATACCCATCTGGTGCGAACATGTAATAAAACACGATAAACAAACCGCTCAGCCCCAGTACAGCCAGTCCGGCTACGCCCAGACCCATAACAGCTCCACCCGTAAATGATACATTCAGGGCCTGAGCCAGGCTGGTGCGGGCGGCCTGGGTAGTACGGACATTGGCCTTGGTCGCGATGCGCATGCCGATATTACCCGCCACTGCCGAAAATACCGCGCCAATGATAAAAGCTGCCACGATCATAGGGCTGGAGTGGGCTGCGGCCGGGGTCAGGGTCGTCAGGACCGTGAGCAGCCCGCAAGCGATGACCACAAATACAGCCAGCACCCGGTACTCCGCCCGCAAAAAGGCCATAGCTCCGACCTCAATGCTGTTGGCAATCTGCTGCATGAGTGACTCGCCCGCATCCTGACGACGTACCCACTGAAATAAAACGGCCATATATGCCAGGCCAATCAATCCAAAAACGGGAAGAAGGTATAAGAGGGTCTGTTCATTCATAAACACGTGTCGTAAGTAATATAACAGGGCGCAAAATTACAGATATTTTCTATATGTATATGAGTTTGTGCAGGTTAAATGGGGTAAAATCATACGCTGATGGTCTGATGACCCTACTGATACTGCGCGGGCTCTCGGGCAAATGGGCATTCTTCTGTACTTTGCAGCTATGAAACCCCTGCTCAAATACCTCCTGCGCCGGGCCTCTGGTCTGGTACCCCTCAGCAGCCTGATCGCGCTCACAGGCCGCAGGTGTTTGCTTCCGGTATATCACCTGGCCTCCGACCATTCAGCTCCGCATATCTGGCCTATATACCCTGTCCGGAATATACCGCTGTTCCGGCAGGATCTGGATACCCTGCTCCGGCACTATACGCCCATCACCACTGCCGACCTGCTCGGGCTGGTCAGTACCCGTCGTTTCCCCGGGAAACCGGTGTTTCATTTGTCCTTTGACGACGGGCTGCGGCAGATATGGGACGAAGTGGCCCCGGTGCTGCTGGAAAAGGGGGTTCCGGCTACTTTTTTTGTCAATACAGATTTTGTGGGCAATAAGGCCTTGTTTTACCGGTATCTGGCGGCGCTGCTGGTATCCCGGCTGCGCCAGACACCTCCCTCCGGGACCCTACAGGCTACCTGCCATCAAAAGCTCCAGGCAGCAGGCATCACCCACCCGGACTTGGGTACCGCCCTGATGCAGGTGGACTATGCCCGGCGGCAGGTATTGCCGGAGGTGGCGGCACTGCTGGAGGTGGATCCGGCGGTTTTCCTGCAGGAATACCGGCCATACCTGGACACAGATCAGCTTATCCGCCTGCAGGCACAGGGATTTACGATCGGTGCCCACAGCCAGGATCATCCGGAGTACCGGTTTATCCCGCCGGAGGCGCAACTCAGCCAGACAAAGGGCAGCCTCGACGCCCTGGACCAGATGATACAGCCGCCCTTGCGCACATTTGCCTTCCCTTTTACCGACCATGGGGTGCGTGCCGCGTTTTTTCAGGCCATCGCCCCACAGGTTGACCTGACTTTTGGGTGTGCAGGGATCAAGGACGACATCAGCCCCCTCCACCTCCAGCGCCTGCCGATGGAGGGTACGATGGATAGTGCCCGATCGGTGATCGGGGCAGAATACCTGTATTATATCCTCCGGCAGCCGCTGGGCAAAAACCAGATCACACGCTGATACCTTACCGCGTCCAGGGGTGTACGACCGTAGCGCCGCCTGAGCGGGCCCGCAGCAGGTACATCCCTGCCGGCAAATCCTCCACCGGCACGCGAAGGGTCTGGAGGCCACCCTCCTGCGCTGTCTGTGTTTCCCAGCGTATACGTCCGGCAAGGTCCAATACCTGGAGCGTCAGCAAGCCCGCCCGTGGCATCATCACAGATGCATATACGTACTCATCAGCCGGAACCGGATACACCTGTACCAGGGCCAGGGGGCCCACAGTGCCGGTGAGGCTGACCAGCTCGGAGTACCAGGCAGCTCCGTCCGGGCCGGTAGCCCGTACCTGATACCGCGCATGCTCCGCCGGGCGCAGCACCGCCTGGGTGTATGTGAGGGTATCTGTACGCGCAGGCAGGGTGTGGATGGTTTGCCATTGACCGTCTACTTCCTGCAGAATGTCAAACCCCGTCAGGGTGACCGCCGGATCAACCGTCCAGGTCAGATAGGCGTGACGATCCGCTATATATCCGGAGACGCTGCGAAAAGGAGCCGCAGGCAGCACCGGGTTGATGACCGGATTGCGGGTGAGCAGGAGTTTGTAGTCACAGTTGCTGCCTTTGACGCCATCTACGATGATCCCGTAGGTGATCCCGGCGGTGAGGGCGGGCAGGGCCATCACGAGGTCCGATGTGGGATAAAGGCCTGTGGCACCTACCTTGCGGTATCCGCCTCCCAGCACCGTTGTGAGTTGTGCATTGTTGCAGTCCAGGTTGCTGGCCACCATGATCTCGATCGAGTCAGGGCTGTTGGTGGTCTGGTCAGGGCAGTTGAGCTGGCCCACATGGAGGTACCAGCCCGTGAGCGGGTCGCCAGCCGGTACGGAGAAGGTATAAAACACCGTACTGCTCAGGTGCTCCGGATATGAGGTTGTATCGGCTACGGTGCCGGTGATGAGTTTGTCACCGATGCGGAAGTTAGGATAACACACCCCAAACTGCCGGAAGTAGTGGTCTTCGTTGGGGAACGCACCTGCACACTCAGCGTCCCGCCGCTGCTTGGTGGCATACCGGTTGGTGCCGTCCAGGGCATCTCCCCAGCTCCCGGAGCCCCCAAAACTGGCCAGCGGATCTATCCCGCCGCCGGAGATCGTGGACATGGCCAGGGCATCCGCACACCGGTCATTAACGGGGGGCGGCTGGGGAGCCAGCAATTCCTTGAGACATACGGAAGCCGTACCCCCGGTACCTGATTCCCGCTCCAGTTTGAGGAAAAAAGTACCGTTCCCGTCCAGCGACTCCGCATTCAGGGTAAACTGGGTAGTACCTGCTGCCAGGTCCATACAGCCGTTGGTCAGCGGTGTCAGGGCCAGCACGGTAGAAGAGACCGCCCCGGACCAGGCGCAGGGATTACTGAATCCATTGTCCTTGGACTCCGAATACAGCAGGGTATAGGTAAGCCGGTCATTGGCGCCCAGGACTACGGTCAGCTCCATGCGCACACTGTGCTGATATACCGGACTGTTGATATCTGACGGATCGTACCGAAACCAAAGCTCAGAGGTGCAGGTGGTAGGACATCCTGTCTGGCGAAAAGGATTGGTGGTGCAGGCTCCGGCAAATGTGCCACTGGCGGGACTGACACAACTGTAAGCGACCGGGTCTGTGGACAGTGACATCGGAAGAGCTGTAGCACAAGTATTTTGAGCAAATAATGGAGTAAAGGCCACTATCAGCAGCAGCAGACAACCTCCTGTAAAAAAACGCACCATGAGGAGCAAAGTTGAAAAAGTGGGAAAGCCGTTGGCTCCGCCTGTGATGTCGCAGATGGAGACAGTAAAGATCAGATTCTTACGGACAAATATACAATGCCATAAGATACAAATTTTGGAATATCTCCTTGTTATAACGAAACGGCCGCGGGAATATGCCTGTTTCAAAGGAAAACTTGCGTGAACGGTAAAAAAAAGCCTCCCATCGGGAGGTTTTTCTTACAAGTAAAACAAGGTCATAGGCTTGGGTTATTTGTCTTGTTTTGCCTTCTCACGTTTTTCTTTTTTGGCTTTACGGTAGTCTATGATTTCGCAGTGAAAACACAGGTCTTCGCCAGCCGGGATCGTTACGCCGCATTGAGTACACTTGGCGTCCTTGGTTTTTTCAGGAGGTGGAAGCGGGTCAATGGATGCTATAAACCCTTTCCACGCGAAGTATGCCACCACCACAATGGCGGACAGCATGAGAGCGTCTTCCATGGGAATCAAGGTGTGTTGATGGTGTGACTGAACGAAAAAACGGGGCGGGGGCGTATCCAAATATACGCATTAGCAGAATAAAGTTTCGCAATCGGTATGATTATTTGTAACCCTGTGCCTGCAGGGCAAATAATTCAGCGTAGAGCCCGTTGGCTGCCAGCAGTTCGTCATGGGTCCCGGTTTCAGCCACAGCACCATTCACAAGGACCAGGATCCGGTCTGCCATCCGCACTGTGGAGAAGCGGTGCGAAATCAGGACCGCCATTTTGTCCCGTGTCAGGGCCGAAAACCGCTCAAATACCTCATACTCAGCTCTGGCATCGAGGGCTGAGGTCGGCTCGTCGAGGATCATAAGCTGGGCCTCGCGCATGTAGGCGCGTCCGAGGGCTACCTTTTGCCACTGGCCGCCGGAGAGTTCGGTTCCCCCGTCAAATTTTCGTCCGAGTTTTTGCTGATAGCCATTTTCCATTTTCTGGACGACGGTATCGGCCAGGCTGCGGGCTGCGGCGTGCTCGATGAGAGATTGGTTTTCGCGTTCAGATATCTGGCCCACGGCTATGTTTTCGCCCAGGGTAAAATCATATCGGACAAAATCCTGAAAAATCACCCCAATAGCCTGCCGGAGGTCTTGCAGGTCGTATTCGCGCAGGTCATATCCGTCGAGGAGTATCCGGCCTGCTGTAGGGTCGTAGAGCCGGGTGAGGAGTTTGACGAGGGTCGTTTTACCGGCACCATTTTCACCGACCAGGGCCAGTTTTTCGCCCGCCCGGAGGGTAAAAGACAACCCCTGCAGGACCGGAGTTGAGGCATCCGGATAGGAAAAACTGACGTTTTCAAACACAAATCCCTCGCGGATCGGCTGCGGGAAGGGGCGTGGATGGGCCGGAGAAGCGATCTGGGGCTGCTGCTCAAAAAACTCAAAAAAATCCCGCAGGTACAGGGCACTCTGGGCGATGCCTGAGAACCGCAGCAGCATCCCCTGTACGGCTCCGCGCAACCTGGCAAATGACCCTGCCAGAAAGGTAAGATCCCCCAGGGTGATCACCGCAGCCACCGCCTGCATCGCGATGACCCCGTAGGCCACGTAATACCCTGCCGTCCCCAGGATAGAGAGCGCAAATCCCCAGGCTGCCCGCTGTACTGCCAGCTTGCGGTTGGCGAGGTAGTACCGCTGGGAGAGCTGCGCAAACTGCCCGCCGAGGTACTGCGCCAGGCCAAATAGCTTGACCTCCTTGGCATTTACTGTGCTGCCGCCCACGTACCGGATATAATCCAGCTCACGCCGCTCCGGGGTCCAGCTCCGGGTGAGGGAGTAACTGTGCTGGTTAAAATGTAACTCGCTGATAAAAGCCGGAATCACGGTCACGACAAGGAGCAGGATCAGCCAGGGATTAAAGGCCACAAGACCTACTGCCAGGAAAAGGGCAGTGATCAGGTCCTGGGCCTGAAGCAATACCTGTGACAGCAACCAGGTGCGGGAAGTTGTATTCTGACGGGCCCGGTCGAGTTTGTCATGAAAGGTGGGGTCCTCCAGCGCAGGCAAATCCAGGGCTGCGGCATGCTCGATGAGTTGTACCGAGGACTTATTGGCAAAAAGATCTCCCAGCAGCGACTCGGAGAGAGAAATGAGCCGGTCCATCAGGGCACTGAGCAATACCAGGCCCAGCTCGGCACCGATCCAGGTCCAGAGGGACGCCATGTCCGGGTCAGGGGTCTGGGAGAGGCGCACGACCTCGTCAATGATCAGCTTGCCGATGTAGAGGGTGGTCACGGGGATGCCCGCACTGAGCAGCCGAAGGCATATATTGATGGAGGCGAGGCGGGGTTCTGTGCGCCACACCATCGCCAGGAAAGGCGGGATGTACCTGAGGGCCTTAAAACTGTCCCGGAACGACAACTCGCCCCCGTAGCGCTGGTCTTTGGCCGAGGCGGCCAGGATTTTTTTCCAGAATTGCATGTGATTGTTTGTACGGAGCAGCCCCGGTACAAGGTTGCGGGACTGGTTTTCTTTTTATACACAGGTATATAAAACCCTGGTAAAGACTGTTTTTTCCCCGTTTCTCCCCGTATCTTTGGACAGAACCTACTTCTCTGCCATGATACGTAGATCTTCGCTGCGGCTGTGGACCTGGCTGGTCCTCACCGGGGCCTGCTCCCTCCTTCAGGCCCAGACGCCCCCCTATGTGGTGGGGGCCTTCCCACGTGATGGCGCTGTTAATATCTCCTGCAACAGTTTTGTGACGGTATCTGTTTTTTTTCCGGATGAATCCAGGACCCTCGACCCGGCTACACTCCGCGATACGGCCATTCGGCTGACAGTGGCGGATCGTCCGGACCGGCGTGTTCCCGGACAGCTGAGTTTTCATGCTGAGAGCCGGAGCATCCACTTCCGTCCGCTGGAGGCCCTGGAGCCGGAGACCACCTACCAGTTTGAGGTCAATGACCAACTCACCGATGCCCGGGGGTTTGGATTTCGGGTGTACCGGAGCACATTTACCACAGGGACCTGTCGTACCCTGCGCCCCGTTGTGGTCTCCAATGCCCGGCAAGCTGCCCCCAGCCTCGTATCAGGATTTGTGATGGTGCCGGAGGGCGACTCCGTCATCCTCTCCTGGCATACCCCCCGGCAACTCCGGGAGGGAGACTTCACCCTGGAGCGCTCCGGTGACGGGGTGAATTTTGATATGCTGGGGCACCTGCCGACCGTAGAAGATGCTATGCCCGGAGAAGCCTATACCTGGGTGGATACCCGGCCGGCCCCCGGCTGGAACCACTACCGGCTGGTGGTATATGACCCCTCCGGCGAAGTGGTATGCCCGGATACCCTGAGCTGGTTTTGGGAGGTGGTGAAGTTCAGGCGCCATGAAATCCCCCGGGAAGGCGTGCTGCCGGTAGCTTTTTATGTACAGCGGGCGACTCCTATGGCATTTGAACTGCAGGACGCCAGCGGCAAAGCCGTGCGCCGCAAAGCCGGTATGGTACAACCCGGCAACCGGCAGGTGGACATCAGCCTCGACGGTCTGGCACCCGGGGTGTACCTGGCCATCCTGCGGGCCTCTCAGGTGACCCTCACCGAAAAAATCCGGATTTTACCCTGATCCCCTGACGCGTCATGCCTCCCTGATGCCCGGGTCTGTACGGCCCGGGAAGGATTCCTGCTGCTGAGCAGACGTATGCCCAGAACATTGCTTTGCCCAAGTGGTGAGGGCTGGTGCTTTTTGTGTATTATTAACCCAATTGTAAAAAGGTCTCACTTTATTAACCTCGCGCTTGTATGAGCAGTGATACACAACGCCTTTCCGTACAGGAAAAAGTCGGCTACAGCCTCGGCGACCTCTCGGCCAACCTGGTTTTCCAGACGCTGATGACCTTCCTCGCCTTCTTTTATACGGATGTATTTAAGATCCCCCCGGCCAGTGCGGCAGCTGTGATGCTGGTGGGCGGCATCCTCGGGGCTACCTTTAACCTGGTGATGGGCGCCATCGCCGACCGTACCGTAACCCGCTGGGGTAAATTCCGCCCCTGGGTGCTCTGGACAGCCGTCCCCTTCGGCATCAGCGCCTTCCTGGCCTTCAGCACGCCCGATCTGGGCGAAAGCGGCAAAGTCGCCTATGCGTTTTTTACCTATCTGCTGCTGGTGATCATGTATTCGGCCAACAACCTGCCCTACTCAGCCCTCAGCGGGGTGATGACCGGCGACATGAACGAGCGCAACAGCCTCTCGTCCTACCGTTTTGTGGCGGTGATGGTGGCGCAGTTTATCACACAGGTGCTGCTGCTGCCGATGGTGCTCTACCTCGGGGCCGGAGACCAGCCCGCTGGCTTTAAAATGGCCATCGGCATCTTTGCCGTCGTGTCAGTGGTTTGTTTTGTGATCACCTTCCTCACCACCCGCGAGCGGATCGTGCCCACCCCGGAGCAGAAATCCACGGTGAGCCAGGACCTGGGCGACCTCGTCCGCAACCGCCCCTGGGTGGTGATGCTGGCCCTGACGATCCTGGTGTTTATCACCCTCGCGCTGAAAGGCGGCTCTTATATCTATTACTTCCGAAACTACCTCGACCAGGGGAGCCTCCGGCTGTTTCTGACCCAGTGGGGACTGGCCGGCGATGCGGGCAGCGACTACGCTTCGACGGCCTTCAGCGTGTTTAATGCCGGCGGGATCATTTTTATGATCGTGGGAATTATGTTTTCCAAACCCCTGGCCGGCCGCTTTGGCAAGCGGGATGTGTTCGGATGGGGGCTCTTTGCTTCCGCCCTCTTTGTCCTGGCGCTGTACTTTATGCCCCCGCAGGCAGTGGCGCTGGTGGTCCTGGCCCAGATCCTGCACGGATTTTTCTATGGCATCACCATTCCCCTGCTGTGGGCCATGATTGCAGACGTAGCCGATTATTCGGAATGGAAAAACAACCGCCGCGCCACCGCCATCATTTTTTCGGCCATGATTTTCGGGCTGAAAGTAGGCCTGAGCATCGGAGGTGCCCTGCTGGGCTCGCTCCTGGCCATGTCAGGCTATGACAGCAACCTCAAGGTACAAACGCCCGAGGCCGTCGAAGGCATCCGGCGCTTAGTCAGCATCTATCCGACCCTCTTTTTTGTCGCCGCCTGCGGATTGTTGTTTTTCTACGAAATCAACAAACACAAGGAAACCCAGATCGAACAAGAACTTGCCCAACGCCGGGCGAAATAACGATGGATCAAGTACAAAATAACCTGTCTTTTTCCACGCAAAGACCGCAGAGAGAACACCGCAGAGATCGCAAAGAGAAGCTGAGTTGTGTCTTTGTGTGCTTTGCGGAAAACATTGCGCCCTTTGCGTGAGCGCTTTGAGGTCGTTTTTCACGCGAAGACCGCAGAGAGAACACCGCAGAGATCGCCAAGAGAAGCTGAGTTGTGTCTTTGCGTGCTTTGCGTGAACCTTTTCGGATCTTTTTTCACGCAAAGACCGCAGAGAGAACACCGCAGAGATCGCCAAGAGAAGCTGAGTTGTGTCTTTGCGTGCTTTGCGGAAAACTTTGCGCCCTTTGCGTGAACCTTTTCGGATCTTTTTTTTCACGCGAAGTTCGCAGAGACCATACCGCAGGGATCGCAAAGAGAAGCTGAGTTGTGCCTTTGCGTGCTTTGTGTGAGCTCCCTAAAATATCAATTCATTTGTACCGGGTTCCTATGGAAGAAAAAATCAAGAACATCGAAGTCTATCGCCAAAGCGCGATCTCCCAGCCGCTGGCTGACCACCTGTTTACCGCAGACCCCTCGGCGCACGTGTTTGAAGGCAAACTCTATATCTATCCCTCCCACGACATAGACGCCGGTATCCCCTTTAATGACAACGGCGACCACTTCGGGATGGAAGACTACCATGTGTTCCGGGTGGACACCATCGGTGAAAAGGCCCACGACTGCGGCCTGGCCCTGCATGTCCGGGATGTCCCCTGGGCCGACCGGCAGATGTGGGCACCCGATGCGGCCTATAAAAACGGGACCTATTACCTGTTTTTCCCCGCCAAACGCCCCGATGGGATCTTTCAGATCGGGGTAGCCACAGGCAACTCCCCCGAAGGGCCCTTTGTGGCGGAGCCAGAACCGATTTCCGGGAGCTACAGCGTAGATCCGGCGGTATTTGAGGACGAAGACGGGGCTTTTTATATGTACTTCGGTGGCATCTGGGGCGGACAACTGCAAAAATACCGCCAGAACCAGTACGACCCCGCCCATGAACTGCCCCTGCCGCATGAACCCGCCCTCTGTCCCAAAGTTGCGCGGATGACGGACGACTTGCTGGACTTTGCAGAGCCGCCGCGTGAGGTGCTGATCCTCGACGAAGCCGGGAACCCCCTGACCGAAGGCGACAATGACCGCCGCTTTTTTGAAGCGTCCTGGATGCACCGCTACGGAGACAACTACTATTTCTCCTACTCCACCGGCGACACCCATTATATCTGCTACGCCATCGGCGACAATCCCTACGGGCCTTTCACCTACGGGGGGCGTATCCTCAGTCCCGTGCTGGGCTGGACCACCCACCACTCGATCTGCGAGTACGAAGGCCAGTGGTACCTCTTTTACCACGACTCGACCCTCTCCGAAGGGATCACCCACCTGCGCTCCATGAAAATGACCCCGCTTTATCACGATGCCTCCGGCCATATCCAACTCATCGAACCCTATGTACCGCATCCATAATCCCCTCCTCTGGCTGCTGCTGGCGGGCCTTACAGGCCTCAGCTGTGGCGGTTCCCGTCCGGTCACGCAGAAAGAAGCAGCTTCTGCCCCGGCTTCGCTCAAAACGGCTTTTAGCCAGCACTTTTACATCGGCACGGCCCTGGGCGCGCAGATGTTTCAGGGCAGCGACCCACGGGCTACCCGCCTGATCCAGCGCGAGTTTAACGCTGCGACACCCGAAAACGTCATGAAAAGCCAGGTGATCCACCCCGAACCCGGGCGTTATGATTTCACCCAGGCCGACCAGTTTATGGCCTTTGCCGAGGCGCAGCAACTGACCGTTTTTGGTCACACGCTCATCTGGCATTCGCAGTTGTCGTCTTTTGCCACCAAAATCCAGACGGCCGACTCCATGACCCGCTTTATGGAAGACCATATCGCGACCGTGGCAGGGCGCTACGCCGGGCGGATTAAAGGCTGGGACGTCGTGAATGAAGCCCTGGAAGAAGACGGCAGCATGCGGCCTTCGGTCTTCTATAAGACCCTGGGCGAGGACTATGTGGCGATGGCCTTCAAAATGGCGCAGAAAGCCGATCCCAAAGCGGAGCTGTATTACAATGACTACAACATCGAGCAGCCGAAAAAACGCGAAGGGGCCATCCGCCTGATCAAAAAAATCCAGGCCAGCGGCGCGCGCATAGACGGCGTGGGCATCCAGGGGCACTGGAGCCTGCAAGGCGCGCCCATCGAGGAGATCGAAGCGGCGATTGTGGCCTTTTCGCAGCTGGGGGTGAAAGTCATGTTTACGGAGCTGGACATCACGGTGCTGCCCAATCCCTGGGACCTGAAAGGGGCCGACGTCAACCAGAATTTTGAAGGCAGTCCGTTTATGAATCCCTATCCGCAGGCCCTGCCCGACTCCGTGCAGCAGCAATTGGCCGACCGCTACGAGGCCCTTTTCCGCCTTTTTGTCAAACACGCCGACAAAATAGACCGCGTGACCTTCTGGGGCGTGGACGACGGCCACTCCTGGCTCAACAACTGGCCGATCCGCGGCCGTACAAACTATCCCCTGCTGTTTGACCGGGCGTATGAGCCGAAAGCGGCGTATCACCGGGTGATGGGGGTGAAGTGAGGGTTTTGATGGGGTGATGCCCCGCAGCTTGCTGGCGCAGGGATGTGCTGGGAGCTGCGGGGTGCGCTCCTGTTGGTGGTGGACACAGCCCGCGTGATGAGTGGCCGGTGATAGGCTCGTACCAAAGGGGGCTAGCAAGCTGCCCGTATCAGGCAATGGCCTTTTGAAGGAGGTTTCAGAATAGCTTAGACGTCTTAAGACAGCAAATGAAAGAAATTCCGGCTCGTTTGTGACCAAGATAAACTTAATTGTATATCTTTACTCAGCTATTTATGTGAGTGCCGGATCTGATTGAGTACTAAAAGCAAAATGAAAATGGCTAGGGCTGAGATTACTCCTACACTTGAAAAGCCCGCAGTTATTAGCTTATTCTGTGGGGCAGGTGGGTTAGATCTAGGGTTCAAGCAGGAAGGTTATGCCATTCCACTTGCGATAGACTCGGATAGATCGGCCATTGAAACGCATTGCTTTAACTTCCAAGATACTTCAGCAGTCATCGCAGATCTCACAGCAATTGGCCCAACTGGGGTACAGAACTATGCACTTGCTTCCATCCCCATAGGAAGTAGGATAGGGATTATTGGAGGCCCTCCTTGCCAAGGTTTCTCAAGAGGGAATATATCTTCTGATCCAGATGACCCCCGAAATCTGCTTCCTGCGTTGTATATTGAGATTATATCAAAATTACAGGAAACCTACACAGTTGAATTTGTAGTTTTTGAGAATGTTATGGGTATGAAAGATAAAAAGCATGAAGAAAAATATTCCCAACTCATTTCTGGGTTATCAAGCTTAAGCTTCGACGTTACTGAAAAAGAACTTTGTGCCGCTGACTTTGGTGTTCCCCAGAATAGATATAGGGTTATCGTAACAGCTGTAAGGTCTGGGCAGAGATACTCTTCAGTAACACCAATTAAAAATAATGCCAGAGTGACAGTTCGAGATGCTATTGGGCACCTCTCTGAGCCCGCTTTTTACAGGAGAAAAATTTCGCCATCAGATATTCCATTACATCCCAATCATTGGACTATGCAACCAAAGTCCCCCAAGTTTTTGGAAAAGAATTTTAATAACTCTATGTCTAGAAGTTTTCGGAAATTGAGTTGGGAAAAACCCTCTCCAACTATCGCATTTGGGAACAGAGAAATCCATGTCCACCCTAACGGACATCGTAGACTAAGTATTTTTGAGGCCATGCTGTTGCAAGGATTTCCTATTGATTTTGAACTGAAAGGCAATTTGTCTCAACAGGTACAGCAAGTATCTAATGCTGTTCCACCACCACTGGCAAGAAGTTTGGCCAAAGCAATAACCATTTCAATGAACTTGATATGAGTACCGAGGAAATACATATCTTGGAAAATGAAGAAGAGTTAGTTGCTGCGATAAAAAGCAGTAACGATAGCAGCAACGCTGCATATACAACACTCAGGACCGATGAGAGGGTTATTGCACGCATTACAGATGGGATATATCGTCAGCCATCGTCTGCATTGCGAGAACTTATCTCGAATGCTTATGACGCTGATGCGACCAAAGTAGTGATCAAAACAGATGCCCCAAGGTTTCAAAGAATTTCCATTGAAGACAATGGTCACGGGATGTCGCCCGAATCCTTGGCGCGGATGTTAATGCATATTGGGGGTAGTGCAAAACGGCAAGAAGATGGAAAAGATTTTAATATTACCTCCGATACAGATGCTTCTTTGAGTCCAAATGGACGAAAGCTTATTGGGAAAATCGGAATTGGTATATTCTCCGTCGCTCAGTTAACCCATAGTTTTCAAATTATCACTAAAGTTAAGAATGACGGATATCGTACAATTGCCGTTGTAAATCTTAAGCAATATACTGATGAGCGTGTCCCAAATGAAGAGGGCGATCAATATGAATCAGGGAGAGTTACGGTATGGCGAGAGAAGGCCTCTGATTTAGATACCCATGGCACCACGATCATTTTGAATAATATTCGGCCTCAAGCACGAGGAACGCTTCAAAGCAAAGGAATTTGGGATGCGGTAAGGGTTAGTGAAGAAAATAGTGAAGATGATTCACCCTCAATTTTACCTCCCAAGTATCACGTTGGCACCCTAGAGGCGCGTGAAGATGAAATGCTTAGGGAAGTAAATGGGATGACAAAATCAGTACCCTACTCTGATGAAGATTTACCCAAAGAAGCTTTTGTAAAACTGGTCGAAGCTGTTTGGGGTGAGTTAAATGAGGGAAATACAACACCTAGGTTGGATAAAATTTTTGATTATTATTTCCAAATGATTTGGAATTTGGCCCTCTCTATTCCTGTCCCTTATGTATATGAGCACCTTTTTGATGCGACTAATGAAAATTTTACTGAGCTTTATCTGGTATCTAATAAGCCTAAAGAGTCGGCAGAGAAGATTAATATGATGGAAAGTCAGCGGTCTATTCGAGATGCGTTAAATCTTGAAGAGGGTTTGACAAGTCTAAACTTCGAGGTGTATATTGATGAGTTACAAATTTTAAGACCAATCAAATTTAAAAATCTATCTGCAGGCGGACACGCACTTAAAAATCCACTAATAATGTTGGGAAAGTGTGAAGAAAACTTCTCTACATTTCCTGTTGAACTAAGCGGAGGAAAACTAAAGTTTGAATCATACTTGTTTTGGAATTCAAAAATAGCACCTGCAGAGCATAGAGGTGTGCTAATTAGGATAAATGGAGCAAGTGGCACCCTCTTCGATTCTACTTTTCTACGCTACCAAGTCAAAGAACTTACACGTTTATCTCAGATCACTTGCGAAATCTTTGTACAAGAAGGACTAGAGAATGCGCTGAATATAGATAGAGAGTCGTTTAACTTCGCTCACCCTCATGCTGTTTATCTCACGAGGTGGCTCCATAATGCACTACGTCAATTAGCGACTACTCAAAAAAAGATTGCCAGCGAGGTGCGGAATGAAGTCCGAAGTGATACAATGAAACAACAGCTTGGGGCTATTGAACAAATAGTTATGAATACATGGAAAAAAGAGACTGGTGATGAGTTCTCTTCTCCCCCATCTATTAAAGTCATTACAGATTCAAAACCCTTAAATTTACTGCAAGACCAGGCGGACATAATCATTAAACCTAGAGTCAATATTATTCATCGTACTTCCTCCATGGGATCCCAGCTCAATACGGAAAAAATAAAAGCTATTGCACAGATTTTAGCATCTTTTGGTGTGTTTGAGCACTTGGACGTTGGTCAGAAGGATCGATTGCTAGAGGCCATATATGAAGTAATTGAGACTGTAAACTAATTAAAGGCATGGAGACAGCAATGAATGATAGTAGCCTTACTGACGATCTGTTTGGAGCTAGTAGTTACGAGTTTGAACGACCTGTTAAGAAAAATTTTCTTCCTTGGCACAAACCTCGCAAGCAGTTTGTGAGAGAAAAACAATGGACTCAATTGCTCCTTCAGCTTGTGCAGGACAATTCTCCTGAGACAGGAGTAATAAAATATCTTGGGCTTCCTGGGGATGACTTACTGGATTTAAGATACTTTCATGATAAAGTATGTGTGCCTAATAATCTAAAGTTGAAGTTTTTAGGATTTAATAAAGGGATGAAACCGGGGGAAGAGCATAAAGCTAATTTAGAAGTATCCCTCGATGAAGTGAATCGGCTTACACATATAGATAATACTTCAAAATTAGTTGATTATGAATTTACTAATATTGCAAGGTCTGGGTCAAGTGCATTGCAGGATAGTCAAGCCATAGGACCATTTGACGTTATAAACATTGATCTTTGTGATGGTTTTGCGAAACAGCCAGTGAGCCCGTTCGAAGAGACTCATTATAATACATTCAGTAGATTAATGGCCTTGCAGGCTAGGAGAAAGCAGCCTTGGCTACTTTTTCTAACAACAAGAACAAACTCTAATGGAGTCAATTCGGAAGTTTTCAAGAGGCTTAAGGGATTATATGGAGAAAATTTAGAGAATTGTGCCAAATTTAAAACATTTTCAATTGATATGCTCTCTATTGATTCTGCAGAGGCATTAGAATCTCGTTGTGGCGATGATCTGGGATTTTCTAACATATTTATTATTTCACTTTGTAAATGGATATTGCAAATCGCTATGCATCAGAGTCCTAAGTCAGAAATATTCCTTCATGATGCTTACAGTTATAAAGTATATAAAGGGGCAACTTTCCCTGACTTAATTTCTATTGCCATCGAAGTAACTCCAACCTTTAGGGTTAGTGAGGACCCTCTAAAATTAACTACAATTTCTGACGATAGCTTAATTGATGAGTGTGTCTCGGCGACGCAGATATTAGAGGCTGTCAGTAAGCAATGTGATGTAGATAAAATACTTGCGGAAGATGAAAAATTGAGGGCAGCCATGATTGAGTCAAGTAAAATTCTTCTGGATCAGGCTAGGTATGATATTTCAGGTTATGAAGATTGGGTCTTAAGTCAATAGAAAATAAATTATTCGGCGCTCTAGGTAAGGGACAACACCGTCCTCAAGTGCGAGACTCAGGCCATTGGGGCTGCATAAATAACCACATTGCTGTCGAGCAAAACCAACTCCATAGCCGCCTGTGTTTATCCGTGAAAAGGTAAGTCACGATCCTGCCGGGTTTCCTGTTGCCAGGCAGAAGGGTCAGGAATCACGCGGGCCACTTCCCCACGCCGGGCCACCTCCCGAAGTGCCTCCAGGGCAGATATCTGCGCGGTGGCAGGGGCCGACTCCTCTGTGGTAAAGGAGATATTCAGCCGACTCAGCAGCCGTCTGATAAAAGACACCTCTTCAGGGGAATGTAATTCAATGATGAGCCGTATATATGGGTATCATAAATCATGGCAGCTACAACCGTAGCTGTGTAAATATACGATTATTTTATGATTTGGATGATGCAGAGATGGACAAGAGGCTAATGTCGTTGTTGTGCGGGCGGGATAGGGCACTGAGATGAATGTTTCCCGCAGGCAGCCTCTCTCTCCTGTCACAGCACCGATCCCGCAGGCCTGCCGATTTTTTTAGAAAAAATCTTGCACGGAACAACATATTCACGTATATTGCATAGGTAATTATGTAAGCATACTGTCACTATTGGTAAGTGTAAAAAATAAACACAGTCTGCGAGAACCCACAGACTGACCACCCAACGTGACAAAAAAGACAAATAAAAAAGTGGAGTTCAGAAACCACTCTAATAAACGGGGCGTAGCCGAAAAGCCTTATGAGTAGGGAAAAAAATAATTTTATGAAAAAGTTTGTATTTACTGGCCTGTGTATTTTGGCTGCGGTTCAGTTTTCTTATGGACAAGTATCCTTTTCTCATTCATTCGGTGTGGCCTATTATGCCAGTTCATTCGCAGCTGCACCAGGTATCATGTATTCACCAAGACTTAATTTTGTAGAATTAAATGATGAAATGACAGTTTCGGTAGGTACCCATTTGGGATTAGGTCTTGTGTATAATTCACAGGAAGGAGCTAGTTCTTTTGTTTTGGATTTACCTCTGGTTGCAGAAATAAATGTTGGACACGCGGCCAATCCAGACACAAAATCTTCTTTCGGCGGCTTTGCAGGACTAGGGTTTGGTATAAACAAAATTGGTTCTCAAGGGGCTTTTGGTGCAGATTATAATGATGCTGCGGGCTTATTATTTAACGGAGGAATTCGTGCAATTATAAAAGAAAAACCAGTAGGTTTAAGATTATCTTATTTGTTAAACGCGAAAGAAGGATTTGAAAATGTTTTTAGCATAGGTCTATTTTACACTTTTGGGAAATTTTAAGTATTTGATGAAAAAAACAGCCCATAACAGCACATTGGCAGGTATGGCGGATGTGTTATCATCAAACTTTGGGGGTAGCTTGATAGTTCGGTGCTTCTAATCCTGCCACATCGCCAATCTGTAAACCCTACCCGCAGGCACCCACTCCCACCCGGCGCAGCGCCTATCCAGTAGGCCCGCCGCTATCCCCCCCTTGCACAGCCCCCCACTTTTCCCTATCTTGCTACCACAACCCCATAACCCTTACAGGCGAAGGTTGTATCCGTCACCTAACATCTGAACCCCATGGCAACAACAGCTACCAAAATCCGGAACAGCCTATGGCTGGTGCTCGTGCTCTTCGCAGGGACATTTGTCTTGTTGGCATTAAGGCCCTTGCCTAAGGCGACTGACGCTACGTGTGTGAAACATGCGGGTATGGTTTCAGCCGTTACACAAGGGGGTGGCGAAGGGGATATTGTGGTGGTGCTGAAGGACAGCGACAATATTTTTTACCTCAACAGAGCCAGGGACCGGGGCTACTCAATAGAAAAGCTGTCGGAACAACTGGTGGGCCAAACC
>JANRLQ010000040.1:0-13269 GCA_033762375.1 Bacteroidia bacterium | reverse complement strand
CCTAAAATAGACTGTATCGGCGGCCCTTCCAAACACCGTGATCGAATCAGAACCGGGACCTAACGGGCGGTTGAACTGATTGCTGCCGCCGATTTGCACCTGATTTTTGTTGTAGATATAGCTCGTCAAATCTGCCCCGGTAGAGCCGGAGGTGTTGTTGTATTCGATAAAATACCGCAAGGTGCCGTCCACCGGCAACACGGATAAATAGTAATCTTCAGCGTCTATTGCTACCGAGCTGTAACCGACCCTTCCGTATGCAGTATCTGTCTGAGCAAAGAAAGTAGCCGTGGCAAAATTATCGTTCGGAGCTACATCGTTGGTGCCGCTTGGTTCCGTCTGGTAGGAAAGCTGGTAAGTGTATAAACCTGAGCAGTTGAGCTGGAAATACACCGTATCCCGCAGGCGGCAGTGAACCACTACGCTGTCGCTGCCTCCGGTGACATTAAAAATCGACTTAACCCCGATCTGACTACCCGCTTTGTTATAAACGAGCGCTGTCATATCTGAGCCTGTCGTACCGCCGCTGAAGGTAAAATACAGCTTTACGGTTCCATCGTCGGCTGGAAGGGACTTAAAATAATCATTGGCATCAGTAGCCGAGTTGAGGCTACCCGTTATCACCGCGCCCTCCTGGATGAGGTTGGCGGTCGGGAGGGTGTTATTGGGTTCTGTTTCTGACTGGGCAGCAGCCAGACGGACCATCAGCAGCCAGGTCCATAATAGCAGGTAATGAGGTTTCATCGGTAAGGATTGCATAATCGGTTTGGTTCCCGTTATGCACGCAGCCCGCCTGAGGTTAACATACCTGCCTGAAAAAAATTTCCTTAGTGTCTCCGCAGCGGGAGACTGAAGCTGGCGGTCAGAGCCGCCGTACCTTGATGCTCCGAAACATCACCTCGTCGCCGTGGTCCTGCAGCAGGATACGCCCGGATGGCCACCGCCCAAATCCCTCATATCCGGCATATTTACTCCGGGCCACCAGGGCATCAAAAGCCTGATCCCCCCGCGTATAACGCAATACCTGACGATGATTGAGCCAGTGCTCGACGTAGGCACCAGGAAGCTGGAAGGAAGCCGTCTGGTTGCCGGCAGGAGACTCTCCCCGCAGGGTGCCCGCCACGACTAGGCGCACATGGTTCCAACTGCCGGGAGGATTGACGGACTTGCCGGTATGGGCCGGGATGAGGTCGTACAGCGATCCGATGGTACGGTTGCCCGCAGCCCCGAGTTTGGCGTCAGGGTGTAAGGCATCGTCCAGGAGCTGAAACTCCAGCCCGATCGCGGAGCCGGTGGTGGGGTATTGTTCGGTGACAAAATATTTGATCCCGCTGTTGGCACCGGGCTTGAGCATACACTCCGCCTGAAACTCAAACCGGCTGAAGGTGTCCAGGGTCACGATGTCCCCTCCATTCTGAGATTCGGCACCTGTGCTGGGCTGCACCCGCAGGATCCCGTCTGTGACGGCCCAGCCTTTGGCCGGGAAGGCAGACTTGTGCGCGCCGCGCCACCCATCGGTGGTTTTTCCATCAAACAACAATATCCAGCCCTGCGCTTTTTCTTGCGGCGAGAGGGTATTGGGCACCAGGTTTACGACCCGGATATCTGTCCAGGGGCTGGGGGTGAGGTTTTCGGTCCGGATACGGATATTACGCCAGCGGATTTGTTTGCCCGCCAGGGCAGGGTCGTCAATGCTGTGTACTTGCAGGGCAATAAATCCCGCACGTGAAACCGTATCCACCAGATCTGCACAGGGCAGTCCATTGACCCAGGTCCGGACAGACGATCCGATACACTCGATCCGATAAGTATTCCATTGACCGGTGACAAAAGCCCTGCGGCCTGTCGGATTGATATCCAGGGGATAGAGCCAGCCCCGGCGGGCTTCATCATAAATACCGCCGCTCCACGCACGGGATGAGGGGTCTATTTCGACCTGATAACCATGTACCCGGCCATTTTGGTAGTCAGGACGGCTTTCGCTGCGGATCTGTATGCCGGAGTTAAGGGCCGGGTCCACCCAGACCTCCAGCTCCAGCACAAAATCATCATACCGGGCAGTGGTCGCCAGAAAAGTATTAGGTGAGCCCGTGACACTCGTCCCTACGATGGCACCCTCTGCGACGGCGTAGGTCGCGGTGCCATTGAGAATGTGCCAGCCTGTTAGGTCCCGGCCATTAAAAAGGGGTTTCCAGCCGTCAGCCGGAGCCGGTCGCAGCGAGAGCAAACAACCAGCAGCGAGTATCCAGAGCAGTCGCGCCATAAGTAGGGTAGTCTTTGGGAAGTAACCTACGCTTTTTTAGGCGAACGGGCAAGGGGGCAAAGATTACCGATACACCCACATCAGCACAGGCTGTGTATGCGTCTGCAGCAGGGAATCCATATAGGTCATGGTACGGTTAGAGACGGCCGGGCATCCGTGCCCTTCTGGTGCGCCCCGGGGCCAAACCTCTTCGTCCGGGATCATGTCCCACCCGTGAAACACGATGTCGCGTGCCAGGGCCTCCGTGTTGGTGCTGTCCAGGCCGTGCAGGAGGTATTTGACGTGGATGCCCCAGTTGCTGTACCCCCGTGCCCCGATCCGGTACCGGCCGAGGGAGGAGCAGTAGCTGCCGGGGACATTGCTGAAGGTCGGGTTTTCACGCGAAACATCCTGGCTCCAGGGGTTGTCACCGCTCCCATGGCTCACCAGTGCCCGGTACCCGATGCTGTCCCCCGCAAACTCCCAGACCAGGAGCCGTTTGACCCCTGCATGCAGGCCCATGTCTATCAGGATACACCGGGTGGTGTCCAGTCGGTTGGCGCGGCAATACACAAGCGCCTCGCGGGCGTGCTGCCGGGTGCGGGTGAGGTCGGCGGGGGGAGATACTGATAAGCTCAGAGGAATAGCTTCATGTTTTATCTCTGAGCCATGACACGCAACCAAAACAAAAAGCCAAGAAATCATCAAGCAATTAATGCCCTCGCGCATAGTAATATGACATCAAAAACCATTCATAATCCAATACTGTTTGTATTCCCACAAAACTCAAATCAAGGAGAAAGATATTCAACGATAAGGTCAAGGACTGTGTGAATATCTTCATGTACATTGCTCGTATCTGAAAATTTAACAAGTTGATAAAAATTTCCTTTGTTTAGCAGTATTGGCTGTCCTGTTAACTCCTTATATTCATCAAAAACTTTTTCCAGAAAAGTACTGAGTTTTTTTCTTTCTGTCAACCTTGACCAGATCGTTGCCTGGAGGTTTGGAGGAAGATCTAAAAACTCCTGAAGTGATGATGTATTACCATCAAAAATAACTTTTTGCATAACAGCTCTGAGACATAGTTCAAAGTCTTCACGTAACTTGTCTTTAAACAACGGTGCTGGTTCAGCATATTTGGTATTAAAATATTTCCGGATAGAAGATGGATTGATAAAATAATTCTCAATCTCATAACGTGTCCAAAAAAAAGTCATCAGCCCGTCCTCTTTGCTTTTAGGGCGAGTTCTATCGTCACTATCAAAGATAGCCAGCCCCCTGAACGCAGGAACTACTTTTTTTAGCGCAAAAAAGTGTCTTCTATAATCCTCCAGATAATATCCCTGTCGGATGTCTATCTGGTTAGTCAGCGTGGAGCTGGGCTCACTGTTGCGTGTATAGTAATAATTGATAGGGCCTTCAAGAACCTGCAATGCATCATGCCGATCTAATAAAACCGCCATTTCTTTCAGAATGGCCATATCTGTTGAACCCTCCACGTAGAGAATTTTTTTCTTCGTTTTGGCTTTAAAATAATGTTCGATTCCTATGGTGCTTAGGGCTGATTTTATATCATTTTTCCGAGCTACATTCACTGGATCACCCTCAATAATCATGGTCAGGTTGGTATCAGCAGCCTCTTCCAGAATAACCTCTGAGTGGGTAGCAATAATGACTTGGTTTTTATTTTGGGATGCCAAGTCTCTGAGTAGCGTAAAAACCAGCTTTTGCCTTAGGATTTCCAGGTGGGCATCAGGCTCATCAAGCAATAAAATGGCGTTTTGGTGCGAAAAAAGATAGGAAATCATCAGCAACATTTGTTGCTGTCCTCTGCCCGATAGTGATATATCAAGCGGGTTTTTAACACCATCCGCCCGGTAGGTAAGCTCTATGGTACCTCGGCTCTGTATAAAAACAGGTGTATTCAGTCGGATATTAAACAGTTTATGCATAAGGTCAACTACTTCCTGCCACTTGCTGCTGCCTGTAGATTTGTCAAATTCTACTATCTGATAACAGAGGTTACGAAGTACTTCTGCGGTTAGTCCCTGACCGATCAATACATTGATCCGCCCTATTGGCAGCAGTGTCTCCTCGCGTGTCATACCCGACATTGGGTATAAAATTTCAATATTCAGGCTGGCTGCATAATTAATAAGCTCCTTCTTTGTGTAAAAAGAATCCTCTGGTGCACAGTAAATAATTTCTGGTGTATAATGCGTAAATACCATCTTACATGGGTAAACCTCCCCATTTAACTCAACCCCTACTGTTATTTCGATGGGTATGTAAGTACTGCTACCCTTCCTTATTTCTGTATTTTTCCAAAAATAGCGTGCTTCCTGAACAGGCACCTGAATAATATCCAGTCTGTTGATGCCTGTAGTAATATTTTTAGCAGCCTGCGAATTCCCTTTAGCCTCTACCCATCTTTTGACACCCATACTCCAGAGTGCCAATGCCTGCAGTACTGATGTCTTCCCCGAGTTATTGGGGCCAATCAAGACTGAAGGCTGATCAAGTTCTATGGTTTTTTCGTCTCCGAATACTTTGAAGTTACGGAGTTTGATGTAATGTATAAGTCTCATGTCTGTATTTTTAGCATCTGATTACGTAAAATTTTCTAGGCATGATAGCTGATCAACTTGCTCCCATCACTCCAGCACCTCGTTTCGCACCTCTCCAAACCCTACGCGCACGCCGTCCCGCTGCGCGTGGCCCCGCATGACGACTGTATCTCCATCGAGGATAAAGGACCGGGTACTGCCATCGGGCATGAGAATAGGCCGCTCACCGCGCCAGGCGAGTTCGAGCATGGATCCGTACGAGCTGGGGTCCGGGCCGCTGATCGTGCCGGAGGCCAGCAGGTCGCCTATATTCAGGTTACACCCCCCGATGGTGTGGTGGGCAATTTGTTGTGCGATGCTCCAGTACAGGTAGCGGCTGTTGGTACGGCTGACGGTGACGGGTACACGGGAGGGGATTTCGAGGCTGACCTCCAGTGTTATGTCCAGGGCATAGGCCTCACGGGTTTCCAGATAGGGCAGGACAGGCGGGTCCTGGATTGGTCCGGGCACCCGGAAGGGATTCAGCGCATCGGCGGTCACGATCCAGGGCGATACGGAGGAGGCAAAATTTTTGCCCAGGAAAGGTCCCAGCGGCACGTACTCCCATTGCTGGATGTCACGGGCCGACCAATCATTAAACAGCAAAAACCCGAACACATGGTCCCAGGCACGGTCTGCCGGGACGGCTTTGCCGAGCGGATTGGGGACGCCCATGACAGCAGCCAGCTCCAGCTCAAAGTCCAGGCGGCGTGTAGAGCCCAGCACCGGAGACCCTTCCGTAGGTTTGAGCTGCCCGTGTGGCCGCCGGATCGGGGTACCACTGATGACGATGGAGGAAGCACGGCCATGATACCCGATCGGCATGTGTTTCCAGTTGGGCGGGAGGGCATTATCTGCGCCGCGAAACATCGTCCCGACATTGGTGGCGTGTTGTTCGCTGGCATAAAAATCGGTGTAGTCCCGTACCTTGACAGGCATGCGCATCTCCACGTCCTGCATAGGGAGCAGCACCTGTGCCTGAGAGTCGGGATAATTGCGGAGGGCACCGGACTTATCGGCCCGCAGGAGGTCGGAGAGGCGTTTACGGACAGCCCGCCAGGCTGTCGGCCCCAGTTCTATGAAGGGATTAAGCGAGCCATGCTCAAATATACCCTGCGGCAGATTCAGATCATCAAAATACCGGAGCTCGTGCAGGGCCGCCAGGTCTATGATATACTGCCCGATGGCAGATACAGCCCTTTTGCCCTGCCTGCGGATCTTGCAGATGCCAAAGGGCAGGTTTTGAAGGGAAAAATCGCTGTCAGACGGGATATCCACCCAACTGCGAAGCGTGGGATCATTGGGGTTCTCCATACATCAAAATCATAGGGGGGCAGGAAGCCTGCCGGTGTCTGGGGCTCAGGGGAGCTGGTTCAGCTCTTTCAGCACGTTTTCATAGATGCGCTCCTCCATCCGGGTATTGTCCACCCGCACAAACCGCCGTCCGGTCACTTGCTCGTACAGGCCGATATACCGCTCGCTGACGGTATCTACAAAACTGTCTGGCATCTCCGGCATCTGCTGACCATCCAGTCCCTGAAAGCCCTGACTCATCAGCCACTCCCGGACAAACTCTTTGGAGAGCTGCTCCTGTGCAATGCCTGCATCCTGCCGCTCCTGGTATCCCTTGCGGTGAAAGTACCGGGAAGAGTCGGGTGTATGTACTTCGTCTATCAGGTAAAACTGGCCGTCCCGTTCGCCAAACTCATACTTCGTGTCCACCAGGATCAGGTCGCGGCTATCGGCCATAGCGGCACCTTTTTTATAGAGTTCCAGGGCGTAATATTTGATCTGGCCCCACTCGTCAGGCTCCAGAATGCCGGATTTGAGGATCTCATATTCAGATATGTCCTCGTCATGCCCGATGGTGGACTTGGTCGCCGGTGTAATGATCGGCTCTGGCAGGGGATCGGACTCCCGCAGGCCGTCTGGTAGGGGTACTCCGCATATCTCGCGGAGCCCGGACTTATACACCCGCCATGCATGGCCGGAGAGATACCCCCGCACGACCACCTCAATCATCACAGGCTTGCACCGGAGGGCAATCGTCACATTGGGGTCCGGGGTAGACACAACATGGGTAGGGGCAATACCCTGTACTGCCTCAAAAAAATAGGCCGCTGTCTGGTTGAGCACCTGGCCCTTGTAGGGGATGGGACGGGGCAGGATATAGTCAAACGCAGAGATACGGTCTGTGGCAATGATTACCAGGTACTCTTCGCCGATATTATAGACCTCCCGTACCTTGCCTTTGTATTTGGATACCTGGCCGGGGAAGGTAAACTGGGTTTCTTGGAGGGTACGACTCATGTATGGCTGGGGTTCTTATCGGCCAAATATACATGATTCTGCATTACCTGCTTGAGAAAAATGCAGCTGGCTACCTACGCTGATAGCACTGCGTGTAGCAGTAACCTAAACTCCGCTGTATATTTACGTTCCCGTTGGGGCATTTTCTGTACCTTATCTTGTCACCTATGATGCATACGCTCTCCTCCATACGCCGATTCCTGCTACTCCTCCTGACAGCATGGACGCCCGGCCTGCTGATGGCCCAGCCAGACTTTATCCGGGACAGCCTGGACACGTATATGCAGCGTGCCCTGGCCCAATGGCAGGTACCCGGTGCCGCCGTATGTGTCATTCAGGATGGTCAGGTCCTCGCGCAGCGCGGATACGGGGTCTGTACCCTGGGACAGTCAGCACAGGTGGATACCAATACCCTTTTTCTGATCGGTTCCAATACCAAAGCTTTTACGGGTACGGCCCTGGCCCTGCTCGCGCAGGAGGGGAAATGTGACCTCGACGACCGTGTCACCCGCTGGTATCCCGGCTTCCGGATGCAGGACCCCTACCTTACGCGGGAGATCACCCTGACGGATATTCTCTGCCACCGCATGGGGCTGGAGACGTTTCAGGGTGATTTTATGTACTGGACCAGCGACCTGAGTGCGGCACAGGTTATAGAAAAATTTGGGCAGATCACCCCCCTGTATGGGTTCCGGTCAAAATGGGGCTACACCAATGCAGGATTTGTCGTGGCAGGTGCCTGTATTGAGGCGATCAGCGGCCAGACCTGGGCCGAGTATATGCAAAACCGGTTTTTCACCCCGCTGGGCATGACCCGTACCCGTGCCCTCACCCAGGGGCTGTCCGCCGTCCCCAATACGGCCACACCCCATACCTGGGTCAGGGGCCGCCTGGAAGCCCTTCCCTTTCCTGACCTGGACAACCTGGCACCCGCTGCCAGTATTGCCTCTTCTGTCTCCGACATGCGGCACTGGGTCTCTGCTCTCCTGGACAGCGGCCGCTATGCCGGCCAGCCTGTGCTTTCTTTTGAGGCCATTAAGGCTACCCGCGTACCCGTGTCTGTCCTGGGCCGCACCCGCAACCCCTATGTCAGAACACACTACGCCCTGTATGGCCTCGGGTGGGAACTACAAGACTATGACGGGTGGGAAATAGTATCACATACCGGCGGGGTAAATGGGTTTGTCACCTCGGTCACCCTTGTGCCTGAAAAACGCCTCGGCATCATCGTCCTCACCAATACGGATCACAACGGTCTGTACGAAGCCGCCAAACGGGACCTGCTGGATGCCTGCCTCGGGCTGCCCTTCCGCAACTATCACCAGCGCTACCTCACCAGCTACCAGCGCAACCAGCAATTGACCGCCCGGCAACACCAGGCCTGGCAGGATACCGTCGCCATGAACCTGCCCCCGGCCATGCCCCTGAAGATGTATGCCGGTACGTATTCACATCCGATATATGGCAAAGCTGAGGTTGTGGTGCAGGACAATCACCTGATCCTGAACCTGGAACACCATCCCCGCGAAGGGGCTGTGCTGGAGTGCCTCGGCGGCAACCGGTTCCGCTGTACCTACCAGGATCCGACCCTGGGTGTTGTGGTGATCCCTTTTATCCCGGGCAAAAAAACAGCAGCGGGATTTACCCTGCGGGTGGCTGATTTTGTAGAGTTTACTACCTATGACTTTACCCGCTAAGCCGCTCAACCTTGCAGCCGACTCCGACACCGACCGAGACCTGTACGGTACTCTCCCTCAGCAGTGATAAACACTGTTTCCAGATGGGGGTATGCCAATACCGGGAGCTACCTGCCGGGTTGGGCGCAGCGCTGGTACCACACTTGTCCCCCGAAGAGCATGCCCGGTGGCAGGCATTTCCGGTAGTCCGTCGGCGCGACAGTTTCCTTGCAGGGCGATACGCCGCCCGCAAGGCCCTGGCGCAGGTAGCTCCTGACTTGTCTGGCCCAGAGCTTATCATCAGGCAGGGGATATTCCAGCAGCCGGTACTCTCACACCCCCGGTTGGGTGGGTGGCAGGTCAGCATTTCACATACAGAGGGGGCTGCATTTGCCATTGCATATCCGCATGACCTCCCGGCAGGTGCAGATGTCGAGTCAGTCACACCGGACCGGGCACGCCGGGTATCTGCGTATATCACCTCCGCAGAGCGACTTCAGGCCGAAATCCTGGACTGGCCCCCGGACTGCCTGCCGCTGCTGGCCTGGACAGCACGGGAAGCCCTGGCCAAGGCACTCCGGACCGGGCTGACCTCTTCTCTGATCCCGCTGTATGCCCTGGACACCGTTGTATCCCACGGGACCACAGCTTGTATGACCTACCGGCATTTCAGCCAGTTTCAGGCGCTGAGTTATGTGAAAGACGGCTGGATCTGGACCCTGGCTTTTCCGGCAGGGCTTCAGGTCTCCGGGTGGCCGGTCACTGGCTGAGAATCCTGAACGCTACCCGGCGGTTCAGGCGGCGCGTCTCCGGTGTTTCATTAGACGCAATCGGATGCATACTCCCAAATCCCACTGCCACCATCCGTGACGGGTCCACGCCCCGTGCCATCAGGTAACTGCGCACCATCCTGGCCCTGGCCTCCGACAGCAGGAGCAGTTCGTCCTCGGACCCGATATTGTCTGTATGGCCCTGTATCTCAATCACCAGCCCCGGCATCGCCAGCATCAGCATCACCAGCCGGTCCAGTTCCGGGCGGGAGGTCGGGAGGAGGACGGCAGTAGCCCGTTCAAAAAATACCTGCTCCAATTGTATCGTGCGGCCTGTCTCCAGGGGGATCAGTTCCAGGTCGAGGGTTGTCTCCCGGTAGGTTTTGGCACTGCGTACGTCCACTGTATCCATCACCGGGTAATAACCGGGTGCAATGGCAAAAACCTCATAGGCTTTGCCCAGATCCAAAAAAGCGCCATATGAGCCACCGGGGGCTTCTGTGCTTTTGAGTGTGGAGTCATCGGTAGAAATAATACGGGCTGTGACCTGGGCGGTCACCGGCGCGCCTGTCGTGCGGTCGGTCACCTGCCCGCGGACAAAGGTGAGGGGCATCCGCACCGGATCCATCGGAATACGAACCCCATACACGTCAAAATCACCCCGCAGGCTGTCCTGAGAGGCCATATACCAGTGGTTGTCGGCGGCAGGCACCGGTACATACCACCCATCCCATCCCGGTCCATTGATGCGGGGACCGAGGTTGACGGGAGATGCCCACTGGGTCCAGGTGCTGCTCAGCCGCTCGGTGCGCCATACGTCTCCCCGTCCGTATCCCGGGAGACCGTCCGTGCTGAACCAGAGTGTTTTGCCGTCTCCGGCCAGCCAGGCGCAAGTCTCCCGTCCGGGTGAGTTAATGTCCGGCCCGAGGTTGAGCGGCGGGGTCCAGGTTCCCTTTTGCCGGAAACTTACATACAAATCCAGGTCCCCGTACCCATCCGGGCGAATAGCAGCAAACAGCAAGGTCTGGCGATCCGGGGTCAGATACCAGGTGCTGACCTTTGCCGTGCCTGTCATCTCATCAGGCCAATCATCTGCGAGCAGGGTGCCGGTTGTGTCTATGTGCAGGAGCCGTGCTCCATCGGTAACAGCCAGCGTAACATCGCGGTTGAGCCATGCAGGCGCGTGCCGCCGGGTATTACCTGGAAGGGAAATCCTGCGGGCAGGTCCCCAGAGGGTATCTCCCTGCACCCGGCTGATCATCAGCGCACCGCTGTACCAGGGGTTGCCGGTATCTGCCCGCGAAAAAAACAAGGTGTGCCGGTCAAATCCCAGTACGGGAGCCGTTTCGTCTGTATGCGGCTGGTTAATGACAGAGTCCAGCGGGCGCTTACGCGCAATTAATTCAGGGCCCTCTATCAGCGGAATAACCACCGGCGGATGGTCAATGGCAAACCGCAGCACCTGGATCGCCCCCGACGCTGCGACGATGACTCCGGCCCGGTATCCCGTGACTGGCGGGAAGGGTAAATCCTCAACCGGTTTCCCACCCAGGGTAATATAAAGCCGCCAACCCTGTTTAGTGAGGGAGAGCAGGTTGGGCTGGCCGGGTTTGGCCAGTTTGCGGGGTTTGGTCCAGGGTAATAGGGTACGGGTACCTGCTGGTGTGACGGCCATCACCGATACTTCGCCAGTTGGTTTCAGCATCAGGGCATAATACTGGTCAGCATCAGCTGAGGCAGACCAGACAATCCCACCCGCCCCGTTATATCCCGGCTCAAATACCATATCAGCCGACAATGACCAGGGTTTGCCTGCCATCAGATAGGCATCCCGCAGCATCAGGGCATGATCCGGACCACCTGAATGGAGCAGGCGTACATATCCGGGCCCCCAGGTCAGCGACCCGCCGGTACATGACCAGCGGCGCAGGCGCTGATCAAACTCATCGGTATCATATACGACCGGCTGCCCGATCAGCCGGACTGACAGCAGCAACAGACTGGTGATGCTCGCGAGACGCATAGGGGAAGATTTTCAGCAAGATACGACCCCCTGCTCATATTTACAGCGGAGCAGCTCCGTAGAGATGGCTGTACTTCACACAATGGATCATCACCGTGCGGTAGTGTTGTAATTGCAGGGTATCAGGCAGGTCATATCGCTGGCTGCCTTTCTGAGCCTGCAGGGGAGCCACGATAAAGGCGCCGGGGACATTGGCGTTGTCATTATCGGCACTGTCCAGGGCCGTAGGCGACAGCATTACGTGCAGATCTGGCCCTTCATCAGTACCAAAATCTGCCGAAAGCTCCAGGTACAGGTCTTCTCCCTGGCGCAGGCAGGTATAGGTACCGTGTGTCTGTTGTCCGCCTTTGTTGACAAACGTGCCGGTAGCCGCTGTCATCAGTTTGTCGGGTGCCATCTGATGTGCCACAGGGGCTGTACGCTGACAGGCAGTCCCAGCCAGCGCCAGGAGGCATATGAGTGTGTATTTCATACAAAAGGATATTATAAGGCTGTAAATATATCCCACTTTTGTAAAAACAGATGTCTTGCTGGCTACAAATACCAAACAAAAGCGCCCGCCGAGGCGGGCGCTGTAACACGTAGCTCACACCTTATCAGAAAGCTACCCCAATAGACAGACCGGTGCGCAGCACAGGTATTGCCACAAAGGAAGACTTGAAGTTGAAGCTCTCTGCATCGCCTTTGATCAGGTTATTGCCCAAACCTGGCACTGCGCCGATAGACGCATTCAGGTCATCAATATAGGCCTGTACGTCTTCTTCCAGCGGGCCGTCCACAGCACCGCTCACCCGCACCCGGCTGGCAGTGGCACCGCCGCCGATAAACCAGTCAATGACAAATACATCACCTACGATACCCTGAAAACCAATGGATACGCCCAGGCCGGTTCCGCTCAGACGGAGGTCTGTGGCTACCTGAGATACATCAGCACCGTCCGTATATTCACCCTCGGTCCCCAGGGTCCAGGCATAATGACGGACAAAAGGCTCTGCGTGGAAACCCCGCATCGCGCCCTTGCTGCCTGGATAAAACCGGAGCTCTGGGGTAACGCTGTATCCTTTCAGGGTGCCGCTGCTGATTTCGGTGTTGGCCGTGTTGAGGTTGGCATTTGCAATAGTACCGTCGTCAAACTGAAATGGAAAAAACGTCATGCCGCTCAGACCGACAGACATTTTATCCGTCAGGGCACGCTCATAGCCCAGGTGGAGCTGACGGCCTAAGAGACGGATCGGGGTAACTTTGATTGCGTTTTGCTGGGCACTGGCACTCAGTCCGCTCACCAGTACGAGGATCAGAAGCGCGACTTTTCCTGCTGTAAATTTCATAGTCAAGGGATTAAAAAAAATAACAAATGTGTGCTGAGACCAGCCATGCTGCCTTACTGGTCTGTAAAAACGGATTAGACGGGGCAAATATGAGGGATATTTATATATTTTCTGTGATAAGTCATAAAAAAACCCTTTGCACGGGGGCAAAGGGTTTTTGGGGGTGGTGTGGGCCGGAATCGAACCGGCGACACATGGATTTTCAGTCCATTGCTCTACCAACTGAGCTACCTCACCGTGTGACTGAGTTGTGGAGTGCAAATATAGCAGGATTTTTTCATCTGCTGCACCTGCCGGGAAAAAAAATTTTT
>JANRLQ010000039.1:0-20364 GCA_033762375.1 Bacteroidia bacterium | reverse complement strand
TGAACACTACCCAGAAACCGCAAACAACTCAGCCATACAACCCATCTTCTCGTGACAACTTATGTTAGGTTTTAGAAGATCGTGTCAACTTTTTTCAGTTTTTTATCTATCAACTTGTCAACCAATTTTAGGAAGTGACCATGCGCCACCTCCTCTCCTTTTTCCTCGCTTTCCTCCCCCTGACCACCTTTGCCCAGGTCGGCCAGCCCTGCATCCCGCAGCTAGTCATCAGCTATGACGCTGCCGGTAACCGCATCCAGCGCAAGGAGATCTGCGACATCAGCAGCGCCAGCACCAGCGGAGAGACCGGTGAGGGGTTTCGGGTAGGGTCAGGTCGCGACCTGACCCTACCCGCCACCGTCACCCCTAACCCCGGCTCGGTCTTCCTGATCCAGGTTTTTCTGTCATGTAGTCGTGTTGGTGACTGGTCATGTGCGGGCAAAACCCGCTGGATAGCTGACACGAGGCACAGCCTCGCGCCAGCGGGTAAATATGAAGGAGTCAAAGTTTACGAATCTTCAGAACTGGGCTATGGCCGATCTAGTGGAGGCATAACGCTTCCTGGCATAGGTATTACTGTGGGCGAAGGGGCACTAGAAGTCTATCCAGAGCTAATGCAGCATGAATTTGGTCATATTCTCCAGGCACGTATTGTTAGTATAATTGATTTTTACAGAATTATAGGTAAAGAGAGTTTAGTGAGCGCAGCAAATCACGGCATTAACGGACATAATCACAGATTATATTGGACTGAAACCTGGGCAAATTACTTGTCGCAGCAGCACCTTGGCAGTGCTTATATAATATCTAGTAACTTTCCAATTCAAAGTTTTAGCGATTCCGAACTATTTTGGCTTTTATATGTCCCTTATCTCATCAAATGATGGTTAAAATGAAATTATGGAGTTTACTCTTGCTGGCAGCCATGGTCTATGGATGCCCTGCTTATGACCCTCCTACAGGTGTTTTGAAGATTTTTAACGCTTCTGATTCAGCAGTGTACGTCTATGAGTCATGCACAGATTCTATTCAAATGGTTCCTGAGCTTACCCTTTTTCATGTTATTCCAGGTATGACGGACGCAAAAGGTCGGCAGATAAATCCTATTAGATCACCACATTATAGGGTTAACGCGTATGCATATTCAGAATTTGATGGGTTTGGCTCCCCCGAAACCAGAAGTATTCCTTGTCAAAATCAAGAATATGTCACTTTCTTTTTTATTCCTGAATCTATTATGAGAACTCACACTTGGCAAGAGATATGTCAACAACAGCTCTACCACACTAGGATAGAAGCTAACCTTCAGATGTTAGACTCTCTGGATTGGGTTTTACAATATACACCTTGATGTGTTTAATCAGTCAAGAGTCATATTTGCAACAGTCATATTTGTCTCCTGAGAAATACAAATATAATTATTGCTACCTGATTCTAACCTAGACTTTATACTCAACGCTAATAGGTTTTGTACAAATCAAATTTTTGCGTTTCCCCAAATTATCAGCCATTGCTGGCAGTTTGAGGTTTTTCAGAAAAGCCCAATGTACAAAATCTATTAGAGCGCAGTATAGTCTAAGTAGTCTCTCTAATTCTTTGACAAAATAAAAACAGCATAATGAGACATATTTCATTGCTATCCCTTTTCCTAACTACACTCGCCGCCTTCGCCCAGGTCGGCCAGCCCTGCATCCCGCAGCTTGTCATCAGCTATGACGCTGCCGGCAACCGCATCCAGCGCAAGGAAGTCTGCGACATCGGCAGTGCCAGCACCAGCGGAGAGACCGGTGAGGGGTTTCGGGTAGGGTCAGGTCGCGACCTGACCCTACCCGAAACCGTCACCCCTAACCCCGGCTCGGTCTTCCTGATCCAGCTCCCTGACGATACGGAGGGGCAGACCCGGGTGGAGGTTTTCGCGCCCGACGGCAAGCGGATCCGCACAGCGGCATTTGATGGGCCGACCCACAAGCTCGACCTCCGCGCCCTGCCCGACGGCCTCTACCTCCTGCGGCTGCGCAGCGGTGGGATGGTCTGCGAGAAAAAGTTGCTCAAGCGGGGGTAAGTTTCCTGCCTCTCTTGCGATACGAAAGCAGCCTGCTACGGCTTTGTTATATCCGCCTGCAATGTATGGAGGCTCCCCCCCGTACGCCGGGCGATCTCGACATAATGCGGGTGTATCTCGCCCCGCACATCACACAGGATCACGTGTACCGGGCGTTTGATTTTGTCGAGGAGTTCCATGTCGCGGACATCACTTTTGTTGTCGGCGATGAGGATAATCTCCTGAAAATCATCCAGGTACTGGGTACCTGTCAGGATAGCTTCGAGGTCATTTTCCGGGATATCACCCCCGTTGCCTTTTTTCATGACATACTCCATGGTGCTTACCAGCTCATCCAGGGCACCACTCCGGGCGCGATATACGCCTCCGGTGATACCTGGTTTTTTTTGCCAGGTACTTTTGTTGTTGCCGTCGTTAAAAAACACAAAATGTTGTACCCGGGACTGATCAGCCAGGGCGTGGAGCTTATGCCAGATGACCACCTGCGCCCCAAACTTGTACATACTCCCCGTCCAGTCCATGACCACCAGCATCTTGTCCCACTCCGGGTGACGGTTGAGGACTTTGATGACGGTAGAGTCCCGGGTGGTAGCAGAGCCGGTAATCAGCATTTTGAGTTGTTCAGGGGTGGATATTTCCTCCAGGTACTTGACCCGGCGGGGGCGATATTTGATCACAAACCCATGAAAAAATCCCTTGGCATCCTCCTCCGTCACGCAGTCAGTCTGGAGGATCATATTCCAGCGGATCTGTGGGGAGAGAAAAACAGAGTCCATGGCTACCAGGGCCTGAAGCCGGTCTTCGAGCAGGGCAAAATAATTGGTGCGCCAGGTCTGGAGGTCCCGGGGATACCGGGTGAATACCAGGTCTATCTCATACGGAATATGGGCAGGGGCCAGTGCCTGCCAATCGCCCGGGTTTTCGAGGGTAGCCTTGGCATACGCCATCCGGATAGCTACCTGGGGCGTATATTCGGCAAAGGTATAAAACGGAACTTCTGCATGCTGGAACGGAATCCTTACATGGAGCGGGCGGTCGTCATCCGCCCGGAGCATGGGTGCCAGCCCTGTCCAGATCAACCACAACAACACTCCTGATTTTCTCATGGCACGCGAGGTTAGGGATTTTTGACTTCTTACCGTTTATTATTACAACTACCGGCTCAAAGTACCTCATTAATATACGGTTAAATCCGAAAATCAGGTAGCTGTTTATCCCTAAATTTATACGCATCCGGTGACATTATCGCAGGCGGGCCAGGGGGCCTGACAGGCTACAGGTTGTAGTTGGAGGTCCGATACATTTTTAGTTAATTTGGAATATGATATGGGCAGACGCATCATGAACAGATTAGCACCATACATCCCTGCCATTCGTAGCTTATGCCAACAGCATCGGGTTAAGCAATTATGGGTGTTTGGTTCGGTACTGAGGCCTGATTTCAGACCCGGTTCTGATATAGATATGCTGTACGAACTTGACCATACTGCATTAAGTCCAGCCGAGTCCAATCATCATTTTTTTGCATTAGCAGAAGACTTGAGCAAATTACTGGGGCACCCTATAGATATGATCTGGTATCCTGGCATCAGGAACCCATATTTCCTGGAAGAGGTCAATGAAACAAAAATAGCCTTATATGACCAGAGAGATCAACAAATATTTGTTTGATATATACGCAGCAGTTGATCCTTACGCCACCCAAGCTATGACATTATCGCAGGCGGGCCAGGATCAGTTCATACGACGCCTGAGACACACCAGCGGGTGACAGATACTGAAAATCATCCTCCATGCTCGCCCAAAAATCTGATGCCTGATCAAAATGCCGGAGACTCTCCCGGTAGCAGGTCAGGGCCTGGGATTCCTGGCGGAGGATCATATAACAATGGCCGATATTCATGTTGATATACGAGGGCAACCCCAGTCCCAGCCCCTGCTCCAGTACCGGCAATGCCTCTCCGGCACGGCCTGCCCGTATCAGACAAAACCCGAGGTTATTGTAAGCATAAGGATCTGACGATCCGGCCGCTACTGCCCGCTGGTAACAAGGCATGGCAGCCTGCCAGTCGCCCATCCGCTCGTAGTTGGAGCCCTGGTTGTACAGCGCGACCGCATCGTGCGGGTTGAGTGCCGTGACCTTCCCAAAGTACAACACAGCCTTATGATGATCCCGCAGGCGCTCCCAGGCTACCGCCAGGTTGAACCATCCGGAAGCATACGTGGGGTCAAGTGCCACACAGGTTTCAAAAGCCTGCACTGCAAGGGTCATATCACCCAGGGCTGCATGTGCATTGCCGAGGTGGTACCAGGTCTCGTGCCGGTCAGGGTCCAGTGTGCGGGCCTCTTCCAGGTACGGAAGGGCGCGGGCCGGATCGCCGCAGTCCAGCCAAAGGGCCCCCAGCTCATCACAGAGGATGGCCACCCCCGGCTTGAGGCGATATACCTGCTCAAAGGCTTGTATGGCTTCTCGCACTGCCCCGTCAGCCTTGCGGATATTGGCGAGGTGGAGCCAGGCCTCCCAGTCATCGGGGGACAGGGCCACCGTCCGGGCAAAATGGGTCTGCGCCGCATGGGTATCTCCCTTGCCCTGCCAGGCACGGCCTGTCATGTAATGTACCTGCGGCTCGTCTGGCCGCAATGCCAGGGCCTGGCCCAGGCTTTCAAGCGCCATGTCCCAGTCCTCCGTCGCACAACAGGCCATCCCGAGGTTGTACCAGGCCGCATAATACGCCGGATCGAGGTCCAGGGCCTTGCGGTAGGAGGTGATGGCTTTGTGCATTTCGCCCTGGCGGTACCAGGTCAGGCCCAGGTTGTACAAGGCCCGTGTATTGGCAGGGTCCAGTGCCAGGGCCTGGTGATAACAAGCCACAGCCTGCCCCGGATCACCGGCCAGGTCCCAGGCATTGCCGAGGTTATTGCAGAGGTCAGGATTGTCTGGCTGGATGTGCCGGGCTTCCTGATACAAGGCGATGGCCTGCGGGTAATTTTCCTGGCGAAACGCCTCCAGGGCCTGCTGACAGAGGGACTCAAAACGTGCTTTCATACCTGATACCATTATATACCCAAGGTACCGTCACGATCTGTCCGGGACATCACCCCAGAGGGTGATATGGTGTAGGCAGGTGGTATCCGTCTTACCGGCGACCGCCCATCGGGCGGATGTTTTTGGGCAGGGCCCCGCCTCCGCCCCCCATGGCGTTCATTTTTTTCATGGCTTTTTTCATGTTCAGGAACTGGTTGAGCAGCTCATTGACTTCCCGCACGGCACGTCCGGAGCCGGCCGCGATGCGGCGACGGCGTGAACCGTCTATGATGTCGGGTTTCTCGCGTTCCTGTTTGGTCATGGAGTAGATAATGGCCTCTACGTGTTTGAAGGCATCATTGTCTATCTCCATGTCGCGGACCATCTTGCCCATGCCGGGGATCATAGAAAGGAGGTCCTTGACGTTGCCCATTTTTTTCACCATCTGAATCTGTGACAGGAAGTCATTAAGATCCAGCTCATTTTTGCGGATTTTTTTCTGGAGGCGTGCAGCCTGCTCCTGGTCAAACTGTTCCTGGGCCCGCTCCACGAGGGTGAGTACGTCTCCCATCCCCAGAATCCGGGAGGCCATACGCTCGGGATAAAACGCATCCAGGTCATCCAGTTTTTCGCCGGTAGAGATAAACTTGATCGGTTTCTCGACCACCGCGCGGATGGAGATCGCAGCCCCCCCGCGGGTATCCCCGTCCAGCTTGGTGAGGACCACCCCGTCGAAGTTCAGCCGGTCATTAAAGGCCTTGGCAGTATTTACGGCATCCTGTCCTGTCATGGCATCCACCACAAACAGGGTTTCCGTCGGATTGATCGCAGCCTTGACGGCCTCGATCTCGTCCATCATCTGGGCATCTACGGCGAGGCGGCCGGCGGTGTCCACGATGACAAAGTCCTTGCCTTTAGACCGGGCATAGGCGATACCATTTTTGGCAATTTCGACCGGATTTTTGTTTTCCAGTTCCTTATAGACCTCTACCCCGATCTGCTCGCCGAGCACCCCGAGCTGGTTGATAGCAGCCGGACGATAGACGTCGCAGGCAATAAGGAGGGGGTTTTTGCCTTTGCCCTTAAACATCCGGGCCAGTTTCCCGGTGAAGGTTGTTTTACCCGAACCCTGAAGGCCTGCGATCAGGACCACCGTAGGAGGGCTTTTGGCGAGTTTGATGCTTTCGTTGGCCCCGCCCATGAGGGAGGTCAGCTCATCGTGTACAATCTTGACGAGGAGCTGGCCGGGGGTAACCGAGATCAGAATTTCCTGTCCCAGGGCCGTCTGCCGTACTTTGTCCGTGAAGTCCTTGGCTACACGGTAGTTGACGTCAGCGTCTATAAGTGCGCGGCGGATTTCTTTGACCGTTTCCGCTACGTTGATTTCAGTGATTTTTCCCTGGCCTTTCAGTTTTTTGAAGGCCTGTTCTATATTGTAGGAAACATTTTCCAGCATGGGCGCAGTCTGTTTTCGAAAATATGGAGCAAGTTACTGAAAAAACTTCAAAGCAATACAAAAAGGCTGAGTCAGCTATATCTGACTCAGCCATCAGCAGTGATGCGGCATCAGAGGGTGCCGGTAGCTTTTTGGTAATTGAGGTCTGCCACAAGCCAGTTGTAGAGTGCCGTCAGGAGCGCGGACTCGCTCTGGCTCAGGGCATACTGAGAGGCTGCCAGGGTGGCCGCCGTCAGGGCTCCCTCCCGGAACCGGAGGCGGTCTGTCTCCAGGACTTCGCGGGCGAGGGTGATGTCTTCCTGTGCCCGGCTCAGGCTGATGCGGGCGGTCTCGCGGTCAGTACGGGCCTGGTCCCAGGTATTGGTGAGTTGCCGGCGGAGCTGGGTCAGGTTTTCCTCATTCACCTGGATCTGGAGGCGATACTCCGTCACAGACGCGCGGCGGGCATACCGATCAAAAATCGGGACATTCACCCGGAGGCCGAGGTAGTTGTAGGGAAACCAGGTATCCGCAGCAAAGGGATTAAACTGGTCATTGAGGTGCTGAAGGGAGTAGTTGGCGTACAACGAAACCTCGGGGCGGTTGCTGTGGAGGGCTTTGTTGAGGTTGAGTTGATTTTGGGCCAGGAGCAGGCGCTCGGCGGTGAGTTCGGTGCGGTTTTCGGCCTCAAAAGCCGGGGCTGGCCGGTCTGCGGCCTGGATCAGGGCCGCGAGGCTGTCAGCGATGATCACCTCAGCGTCCTGGGGCAGTCCGATCTGATAGTTGAGCTGGCGGCGGCTGGTGGCCAGGTCGCGGGTATCGGTATCGAGGGTAGCCTCGGCATTACGCAGGGCCACCAGCAGGCGGTTGTAGTCCTGGCGCAGGAGTGCTCCGGCGGCTTGTTTGACCTCTGCATCGGCCAGGTCTGCCCGTGCGCGGACTACGGCTGCCTGGGAGAGGCTGCACTTCTCGGCGTGAAGCAGGACGGCATAATACGCCCCGGCAATGTCAAGCTTGAGCGTTTCTTCAAGCCGGGCCTCCTGGTTTTCACGCTGGGCGACCTGATTATCAGCCAGGAGGATATTGTCCCGGATCGAAGCCTGGTACAGGGGCTGATCCAGGGATACGCCGAGGAGATAGTTGAGCCGGGTTCCAAACCGGATCAGGATCGGGTCTTCCTGGTTCTGAAATTCACCGGGGAGGACACTGGTCTGGAGCTGGGTATTGACCCGAAAGTCTGCGCTGGCAGAAACCGTCGGGAGCCAAGCGTTACGGGCCTGATCAGCAGCCGCCCGGCTTACTTCCGTCTGGGTGGCCTGTGAGCGGAGGTCAGGCCGGTGCGCCAGTCCATAGCGCAATGCCTCGTCCAGGGTCAGACTGGTCGGTGCCTGCGCCCACAGAGAGAGCGGCAGCAGCAGGCAGTATAAAGGAAAAAATTTCATGTCTGGGAGAATAAGGAAATGGGCAGGATCAGGTGCGGAATACTTGGGCTGGCTCCAGCTTCACAATGCGGCGAATGGCAAACAGGCTCCCGGTAAAGGCTATAAACAGGGTCATCCCCAGGAATCCCAGCCGCAGCGGCAGGGGGAAACTAAAGATCGTGCCGACATTGGCGATGCCATTCCGGAATCCCTCCACCAATACAGAAGCGATCAAAAACCCTACAACAGAAATCATCAGGGCCTGGGTCAGAATCAGGCGGCGCACATATCCGTTGGTAGCGCCGATGGCTTTGAGGGTGCCGTAGTCTTTGATCCGGTCCACCGCCATGGTGTAGAGCATCAGCCCGATGATCACAAACCCCACCACAAACGCAAAGATGATGTTGGTGCCAAAGGAAAAAGCAATCCCGCTGGATCCCAGTACGGTGCCGATGGTCGCCTGCGCAAAGGCATTACCCTCCCACGCACGCACACCATACACGTACTGGTTGATGGTGTCTATGACCTGCTGTTGTGGCAGGGCCGGGTCCCACTCGACGAGAAAAGCCGTGGCTTCATTGGATGAAAAATTGCCCAGTGCCCTGGCCCGCTCAATGGTCGTAAACACATAGGCTCCTGAAAACGACCTCACCCCCCGCGTCTGGCCGGCGATATACACCCGCTTGCCGTTGACCTCAAAATAATCACCTGGCAGGGCCTCACCGAGCAGCTTCCGGTCAAAAAAATCCGTGATCACCGCGCCCTCCTGCGTCATGACGCTGGCATCCCCGAGGACCTGGTTCCAGGGACCGCCCGCATAGTCGGGCCCTTCGCTCCCGATGAGGTTGACCCCGCTGGAAGCACCGTTTTCAAACTTGGCAGAGCCGCCTGCCACCACGATCGGGTGTACATTTCGGACGCCTGGCAGAGAGGCAATCTCACGCCCGATCCGCACGTCAAGCGGAGAAAGCGCACTCACATTGGTCGTTTTATTGTCCACGACCCAGATGTACTGGCTGTTGTTGCGGACGAGGCTGCTCATGGAGTTGGTGAGGAAAATAAAAATCCCCGCCTGCTGTCCCACCAGAAACACAGAGATGATCACCCCGGCCAGGGCCCCGAGTGACTTGGGCCGGTCGTAGCGGATAAACCTGTAAGCTGTTTTAAACATATTATGCTGATTATCACGCGATAGACAGGATTATGGGATCAGGATCACACATTCTACCCGGGCCCCGATCAGGAGACCCTGAGCAGGGTTGAGTTCTACCCGCACCTCGCGTACGCGGCGGTCTTCGAGGTTAGCGGCACCGTCGGAGAAGAGGGATTTTTTCTTGAGATAAGGCGCTGCGAATACCACCCGTCCGGTAGCGATGGTATCCTCTCCACCCTGGGGGCGTATGTAGGCCTTGTCACCGATGGAGACCCGGCTGGCAAACAACTCGTCCACCTCCGTGATCGCCATGAGGTTGCCCTCCGGCGCAAACTCGCCTACCTGTACCGCTGGTTGTACGTACTCACCGAGTTTGGCGTCCAGGGCCAGGACAGACCCGGACAGGGGGGCAAAGACATACTTTTTCTGGACGAGGGTCTTAAAATACGCCACGTCCGTCTGGAGTTCCTTCAGGCGGCGCTCCTGCTGCTGGAGGGCTGCGCTGGCGCCCGCCAGGTCCTGCTCCAGGGTTTTCCAGGCGGCTTCGCTGTCCTGGAGCTGCTGGAGGGTGAGGGCATTGCCGGCGTGGAGTTTGACGTTACGCTCGTGGGTGGTGCGGGCCTGGTCGAGGCGCACACGCAGGGAGGCGATCGTCGCCTGCTGGGTGCTGATCACCGCCTGCTGGGTAGCCAGCTTGGCACTGGCCTGATCCACCTGGGCCCCTTCTACGGTATGGTCCAGTTCCAGGAGGACACTGCCTTTTTCGACACGTACGCCCTCAGCGGCCCCGATACGGACGATCTTGCCGGCAGCCTCCGGGGTGATGGGGATGATCTCGGCCAGGGGTTGAATATTGGCGATGCCCACAATCTGGGAGATGCGGAGGCTGTCCACACCAGATATAGCCGCAGGAGCTACAGCCGTGCTGGTCTCAGCCTCAGGCTTTCCGCCACAGGCCATCAGCAGTGCCAGGGACATAAGACAGAAAAAACGGGTCATCATACGAGTGGTTGACATAAAAAATGGGGATCTGAATATCGGTCAAAACAGCTTGTTTGTCAGGCAGCTACAATACGGGGGGCGGAGACCTGCCCGTTTTCTACCTCAATGATTTTGTGCGCATACTTTTCCAGGCGGGGGTCGTGGGTGACCACACAGACAGCCTTGCCGTGATCGGCGAGGGTACGAAGCTCGTCCATGACGACAGAGAGCGAACTTTTGTCCAGGGAAGCGGTAGGCTCGTCACAGAGGATGATAGCCGGGTCCGTAACCAGGGCCCGCGCAATGGCGATACGCTGCTGCTGTCCGCCGGAGAGTTGTTTGGGGAGCTGGCGGCGGCGCTCCAGCATCCCGACTTTGGCCAGGGCCTCGTGGGTGCGCTTGCGTGCCTGCGCGTCCGGGACACCCTGAAGCTGGAGCGGCAGCATGACATTTTCTTCTGCCGTGAGCGGGGCGATCAGGTTGAAGTTTTGAAACACAAACCCGATCGAGTTGAGCCGGAGGGCGGCCATCTGACGGTCGTTGAGGCGGTTGATTTCCTTGCCCTGTACAGTCAGCGTACCCTCGCTGGGATATATCACACACCCCAGCAACGACAACAGGGTAGTCTTGCCAGAACCGGAGGGTCCGATGATCAGCAACAATTCGCCCGCTTCAATGGTTAGGTGTGTGGGCTGAAGCGCGACAATACGCTGGTCCCCCACCTGATACACTTTGCTGGCTCCTGAAACTTGCGCTACCATATATGTATGTTTTCGAATAAATACACCTCAAAATTACTACTAAAAAGTAATTATCAAAATTTTTTTAAACTATTTCGTAATTTTTTATTTATATTTGGTACCAATTCATCGTATTAGGTTTTGACAAAGAACAAAGTTGTAGCGCTGGTCAATCTCTGGGACCAATTTGAAGCAGACCATCCGGGTGCAGACCTGGCTGATTTTTGCCGCCACTACCTGCTCAGCCAGCAAGCCGAGCCGGCCTCAGACCCCCATGAAAAACGCATCCCCCTCGAAGGGCGGCTCAGCGCGGCAATCTACCGGATGAATAAGTTCACCCAGTTTTATGCCCGCAAGCTTATGGTGGACACCCCCATGAGCAACATGGAAGACTTTATCTACCTGGCCACGGTCCTGGACCATGAGCAGGGTGATATGCGCAAGAGTGAAGTCATCCACCGCAATTTTTCGGAGTTCACGTCCGGGATCAGCGTGATCCGGCGGCTGGTGGACCGGCAGTTTCTGGAGGAGTACGACGACCCCGATGATGCCCGCTCCCGCCGGGTACGTATCACCCCCCTGGGCCGGGCTACGTTGTATCAAAGCCTGGGCTCCCTCGGTCACCTCGCCCAGATCATGTACGACTGCCTCACCGATGCCGAAAAACGCCTCGCCCTCCGCATCCTCTACAAAGCCACCCAGCACCACGCACACCACTACCCCCACAACCGGGGACTCTCCGGCGGAGAGATTGTGAATTATATGACGGGGAAAGGGATAGAGGAGGGGTAAGTTTTTGTTATTCAGCGTATTCTACAGGACTGTTATATATGTATAGACTATATTTTCAGACACGCGCTCACGATGCGTGCGGGGTATTGAGCAGAACCGTCCTTTTCCTACAAAGATAAGCCCCCGCTGAGGTCATGCCTGCGGCAAGTAACCGGCAAGTGTCTCAATTTGAAAAAAAACGAGCCCCGGACCACGCGACTATACATTTTTAGAGACGAGTGGGAATAACATGCGTAATACTGCCCCTCCGGTTATCTCCATCGCCTCCTATCCTTCACACAGAGATGAGCACAACAGTGCCGCGCCGTGCCATATTCCCTACAAAACCTCCGTGTAGCTCCGTACCTCCCTGTCTCTGTGAAATACCTGCCTGTACTTCACACAGAGATAGAGCGCGACAGTGCCGTGCCATATCCCTACAAAACCTCTGTGTAGCTCCGTACCTCCCTGTCTCTGTGTAATATCCCTCCCCTTATGCACGCAACAGCCTTGCGCTTTCCACTATTTTCCAAAAATGTAAGCAGTATAACCCCGGACCAGGCTCGTACCTTGCTGTCCGGGGATTCGATACCAGGGGATGTCCTACCTATTCTTCGGAGTCAACTCCACGATCGGGATGATCATCTCCTCCAGGCTCACGCCGCCGTGCTGGAAGGTGTCCCGGTAGTAGTTGACGTAGTAATTGTAGTTGTTGGGGTAGGCAAAAAAGTAGTCCTCCATCGTAAACACGTAGGTCGAGCTGACGTTGGTTTTGGGGAGGCGGGCTTTCTCCGGGTCGCGGATGGTGAAGAGGTACTTGAGCGACTCGTCGTAATTGAGGTTTTTGCCTTGTTTGTAGCGGAGGTTGGTGGTGGTATTGCGGTCGCCGATGATACGCACGGGCTTGCGCACGTGTACGGTGCCATGGTCGGTGGTAAGGATGACCTTGACATTGCGCTGGCTGAGGGTGCGCAGGACCCGGAGCAGGGGCGAAAACTCCAGCCAGGACCGGGAGAGGGACCGGTATGCAGCCTCGTTGGGGGCCAGCTCCCGGATGATGTTCATCTCCGTGCGGGAGTGTGAGAGCAGGTCTATGAAGTTATACACAATGACGTTGAGGTCATTGTGCATGAGGTTGAGGATATTGTCGGCGAGGGTTTTGCCTTCCTCGTTGGAGACGATCTTGTGATAGCTGTGTTTGATATTGAGCTTATTGCGGGTGAGGAGATCCTGGAGGAAATCCGCCTCGTGAAGGTTTTTGCCGCCTTCTTCTTCGTCATTCAGCCAATACTTGGGAAACTTACGGGAAATATCCAGGGGCATGAGGCCTGAAAAAATCGCATTGCGGGCGTACTGGGTCGCCGTAGGCAGGATGGCACTGTAGGACTGCTCCTGCTCCACATAAAACAGCTCCGAAATAATCGGCTCAAAGGCTTTCCACTGGTCATACCGGAGGCAGTCCACCAGGATAAAAAACACACTCTCATATCCCTGGCCCAGGTGCGGAAATACCGATGCCGGGATCACGTCCGGAGAAAGAATGGGCCGGTCACCGCCGGGTTTGGTATTCACCCAGTCCAGGTAGTTGCGGCTGATGTACCGCCCAAAATTGGTATTGGCCTCCGAAAGCTGGTTGATCAGGAGTTCTTCCATGCTTTTATCCACATTTTCCTCCATTTTGGTCTCCCAAAACATGAGTTTTTTGTAGATGTCCACCCATTGCCGGAAATCATTGTCCTCAAAAAACTGCATGGCAATGTTGCGGAAGTCCTGCTGGTAGTCCGCATTCACCTTGGCCGTGACGAGGCGTTTGTTTTCGAGGATTTTTTTGCAGGCGAGGAGGATCTGGGTCGGTTTGACAGGTTTGATCAGGTAATCCGAAATCTGTGAGCCAATAGCATCCTCCATGATATGCTCCTCCTCCGACTTGGTGATCATGATGACAGGCTGGTTGGGTTTGATGAGCTGAATCTCCCCGAGGACCGTCAGGCCGTCCATGCCCGGCATCTGCTCATCCAGAAACACGATGTCAAAAGACTCGTTTCTGACCAGTTCGAGGGCATCTATGCCATTGCTGACAGACTCCACATCGAAGTTTTTTTCTTTCAGAAACCGGATATGGGGCTTGAGGAGGTCAATCTCATCATCTACCCAGAGGATTTTTGGATTTTGCATAGAATAAAACTACCAGGTGTAAAAAGGGCTGCCTGCCTGTCATACGCATGTCGCGCCGGGGATACCCCCAGTCAGCAAGGTACGAAGAATGTGATACGGGAGTTCGGCCAATTTCAGAATAATCCCGACAGATCTCAAACGCCGGGCCTTCGCCGCGATGCAACCTTCGGGGCTGTCCCGGCATCTGCCCCTATATAACGCAATGTCCTCCCCCAACTGTATGAGACCTCTGTTATTAACGTTGATTATCATGGGAACCGCAGTGCTGACCCAGGCCCAGACGGGACTTTCAATCGGTACACATGGATTGGGCCTCAAAACCAACCCGGAAGCCGCCTGGCGGCTCACCGCACGGACGGGTTCGGTAGGATTCGGGGCTGACCAGCGCATCAACCTCGTGACAGCCCAGCCGGAGGTGTTTGTCACCCGGAGCTGGAAACACATCGCCCCTGCCTATCCGTATCTCGGGCTGGGGGTCAAAAGCCAGCTCACCTGGCAACCATCAGGATTTGCCCACTACACCTCGCTGGTAGCGCCTGTGGGTATTGAGGTTTTTCCCTTCAAGTCACGGCGGATTTCACTCACGACTGAGGCACGATTTAGCTGGCCCCTCAGCAACGAAGCACCCCGCCCGACATTGGGGGGGATGATAGAGCTGACCTGGTACCTGCGGTAAACCGCCGGGGGGCTGATGCACCACCGGTGCATGGCCAGCGCTGGACGATCCGGTGTTTTGTTGGAAAATTATCTGTTCCTTCGTAACATACCGTTAGATTCATCCCAAACCCTCTCGCAGTGAAACCTATCTCGCTCCGTCCCTGGCTGGGCCTCCTGCTCGCCATAATGCCCCTGATGGCTGCTGCTCAGTCAGATACCCTCGCAGGTATGAGCCTGGCCCAGGTACTGGATTCTGCCGACAACATCAGAATCCGCAAACATATACCTGCCGTCATGCTGGCGCTGGTACACCGGGACTCCGTGATCTGGTCAGGTGCCCTGGGCATGGCCGACCGCGAGGCCCAGCGCCCTGCTACGGGTGCGACCCGGTTCCGGCAGGGGTCTATTTCCAAGAGTTTTGCCGCTATATGCCTGCTCCAGCTCGTGCGGGAAGGAAAACTCAGCCTGGATGCCAAACTCGCCGACCTGGCCCCCGAAATCCCCATCCACAACCCCTGGGAATCCACCGATCCCGTACGGGTGGTACACCTGCTGGAACACACCGCCGGATTTGACGACCTGCATTTTGCAGGGTTATACGAGGCTCCTGGCACTACCCTACCCGCCCTGGAGCTCGTCCTGCGCCAGCGCAAGAGCCTCACCTGCCGGTGGCGGCCCGGTACCCGGTCCAGTTATGCCAATCCAGGGTACCTGATCGCCGGATACCTCGTCGAAAAAATCGGCGGCCAACCCTGGCAGGAGGCTGCCAGCCGCCGCATATTCGACCCCCTGGGCATGAAATCCAATTTTCTCACCTACCGCGACGACTCCCTCCAGTACGCAGCCCCCTATGTGTATCAGGGAGATACCTTTGTGCGGATACCGTTTTATACGATCAATGCCGGTTTTGCAGGGGCCCTCAATGCCAGTGCCGATGACATGGCCCGGTTTGTCCGGATGTTTCTCCGCGAAGGCCGCGCAGACAGCCTGCCCGTCCTGACCCCGGACGAACTCCGCCGCATGCAAACACCCGCCACTACCCTCGCGGCCCAGGCAGGCCTGACCCGGGGCTACGGGCTGGCGCACTATACCCAACACCCCGACCGGCCCCATGCCTGGTACGGACATGGGGGCGGGATAGATGGATTTGTGTCCAACTATGCCTATGCCCCTGAGCTGGGTCTCGGCTACGCAATCAGCAACAACGGGATGATCGGCCTCTCTGAGATCGAAGACCTGCTCATGGACTGGCTGACAGCTCACCTCCCCCCTGCTCCTAAACCAGCGCCCTACCCGGTTGATTTTCAATCGCTGGCTGCCTGGGATGGATACTATCGTCCGGTAAGCCCCCGAAACCAGTTGTTTTACTTCCAGGAGCGGCTGCTGGGCGGGCTGCGGATCAAGGTCAAAGACACCACGATACACCAGTCGGTGTTGTTTCAACCCCATGATACCCTGGTCCCGACAGGTGCCATGACCTTCCGGACATCAGGCGATTATGCCCCATCGGTGATCTTCCTGACGGATGCTGACGGTCAGCAACTGATCGAAGCGGGAGGAAGCCTGTACGAGCAGGTGCCGGGTATCTGGCAATATGCCGCCTGGATCCTCACGCCCTGGGCCCTGCTGGGGGTGCTGATGATGGCCGTGCTGGGCAGTATCTGGGTGATCCTGAGCTTGTTTCGCCGGGTGAGCTGGCAAGACACCCTCCTGGCCCTGCCCGGATGGGTCGGGGCGGTGAGCGCCATTGTATGGGTGATCGCGATTACGGCGGCCTTCCAGCGCCTGACCGAAACCGGGAATGTCAACCTCGCCAGTGTGTCGGTTTTTGTCTCCTCCCTGCTGCTCGCCGCCGGGGGCCTGGGGGGATGCTGGACCCTCACCCAACTCTCCAAAGCCAGCTCGCCCGTATGGCGCTGGCTCGTAGGGATCGGGACGCTGGGCGTGATGATGATGGCCGCTTATCTGGGGGCCTTCGGCTGGATCGGTCTGCAACTTTGGGCGTACTGATATTGATCATACCATCAGGCTTCCCGTCTCAAGCAGGTAAGACAGGATGAACAAGATCAGATAGTGCCCGAAATCCTGTACATCCTGTAAATCCTGTCTCAAGAAGCAAAGACAGGATGAACAGGATAAGACACCATTCACCATCCTGTACATCCTGTACATCCCGTCTCAAACACTGCCCTGTATTCCTTACAGGTATAGGCGTATGGGGATTGACGCCGATTCACGCGGGTGTATTATCTTTGTGGCATCGTTTATTACCCCCGAGAAAAAATATGATTGTTTCACGCGAAAAAGTAGCCGTACTCGGTGCAGGCACCATGGGCAACGGCATCGCACATGTATTTGCCCAGGCCGGGTATCAGGTCAACCTGATAGATGTCAACCCCGCCGCCCTGGAGCGTGCCATGGCCACCATCAGCACCAACCTCGACCGGCAGGTCAACAAAAACCTCCTCACAGCCGCCGACAAAACTGCCGCCCTGGCCCGCCTTCACCCCCTGACCGACCTGAGCGCCGGGGTAGCTGACCGGGACCTCGTCGTAGAAGCTGCCACCGAAAACCGAGACCTCAAACTGGCTATTTTCCGCCAGGCTGATGCCGCCGCCCCTGCCCACGCTATCCTCGCCAGCAATACCTCCTCCATCTCCATCACCCAGATCGCTGCTGCCACCACCCGCAGCGCCCAGGTGATCGGGATGCACTTCATGAATCCCGTACCGGTCATGAAACTCGTGGAGGTCATCTCCGGGTATGATACCAGCGAGGCCACCCGCGACGAAATCCTGGCCATCTCCCGCGACCTGGGCAAAACCCCCGTGCCTGCCCATGACTACCCGGGATTTGTCGCCAACCGCATCCTCATGCCCATGATCAATGAGGCCATCTATGCCTATTGGGAAGGGGTAGCCGGGGCCGAGGAGATAGACACGATCATGAAACTCGGCATGGCCCACCCCATGGGCCCCCTCGAACTGGCCGACTTCATCGGGCTGGACGTATGCCTGGCCATCCTGGAGGTGTTGTACCAGGGATTCGGGCGGCCTCACCACGCCCCCTGTCCCCTCCTCCGCAACATGGTCACGGCCGGGCACCTGGGCCGCAAAAGTGGAAAAGGGTTTTATACCTATCCGCGCTAAGTACCTGCCTATCAACTGCTTCAGGCGGCCCGCTATCGGGCCGCCGCTTGTATAAACGGCCCCTCAGAAGGCCTCCCCGACCGTCAGATATACCCCCCGCGTATCACGGCCCCAGCCATAGTCCAGCCGGATATTGATATGCTGGGCTTTGTCCAGGGTCAGGCGCAGCCCTGCCCCACCCGACCCGCGCACCTGCGCCGCCGAGACCGCCCCCAGCCGGGGTGCCACCGTCCCCAGGGCCCCAAATACATCCCCCCCGATCCGCCAGAAAAGCGGAATCCGATACTCCGCCTGCACGGTCAGCAGCACCTTGTCCCGAAAACTCCCCTCAAAATAGCCCCGCATCCGGCGGCTTCCGCCCAGCAGTCCCATCGCCTGAAACGGCACCTCACCTCCGGCCAGGTCCGCATATACATTGGCGGCCAGCACATGGCCCCGCACGACCCGCCGGTACCCGCTCAGGTCCAGCGTCATCCGCCGGAACCGGTAGTCACTCCCCGTCACCCGGCCCCCGGCCTGCCACCGGCCCTCCAGGTACCAGCCCCGCGCCGGAAAAAACAACTGGTCCCGTGTATCATACACCACGATCAGCCCCAGAGACGTGACCGCTCCCCCCTGCCGGCCCGGCACCGCCCGCACCGGATCCGCCAGGTGGCCGCCCGGTGTCACCGAGCGCATCTTATACCAGTCCCCGCTGACCAGGCCCCCCAGGTACCAGCCCGGCCATACCTGCCGCAGGCCCTGCACCCGCACCCGTGGGAACGTCACGTCATACGTCTCCCGCGTACGGCCCGCCGTGTCAGGCCCGATCCCAAAATACGCATACGTGTACCGGTAATACCCCCACTCCCCAAAAGCCGTATACCCCCGCCTGCCCCACCAGAGCCGGTACGGGAGGTACAACAATACCTGCCGCTCCTGCGTCACCGCCACCCCCGGCTGGATCTGCGAAGGCCGAAGGCTGTCCTGCGCCCCCCGGATGCGAAACGCATACAAACCCGCCGCCCCTGCCGCCCACCGGGTTTCCGGCGTATAATACACAATCGGCAATACCAGGCGGCTGACCCTCACGATCCGCGGCCCAGCCCCCGAGTCCCGCGCAGCCCCCTGCGCATACAAACACGCACCCTGGCAGATCAGCACCAGTCCTATCAGCCCATACCGTATCCCGTAGGTTTTCATACCCAAACCTACGCAAAACGCCGGGCAACAAGATGTCCGGGGCACGATAAACATGCTACCTGTTGAGGGTGGCAGGAAAATAAGACCTTTTTTGGGGGGATGGGCAACACAGACGTATCCCAACGCAGGCGGGATGGATTCACAGCGATATGGGGGGGCAATGCATGGCAGCATAAGCCAAGAGGATAAAATCCTTGCTGTAATAGATAAGGGCCCGTGCCAACCCTTTGGGAGGTTTGGCACCTACATTGCGCACGACGTGCCCTCTTACGCCTTGTTGGGATGGATAAGGGCCCGTGACAACCCTTCGGGAGGTTTGTCACCTACATTGCACGTGGCACGTCCTCTCAGTCCTTGTTGGAATGGATAAGAGCCCGTGACAACCCTTCGGGAGGTTTGTCACCTACATTGCGCGTGGTACGTCCTCTCAGTCCTTGTTGGAATGGATAAGAGCCCGTGACAAACCTTGGGGAGGTTTGTCACCTACATTGCGCGTGGCACGTCCTCTCGGTCCTTGTTGGGATGGATAAGGGCCCGTGCCAACCCTTTGGGAGGTTAGTCACCTACATTGCTCGTGGCACGTCCTCTCGGTCCTTGTGGAATGGATAAGGGCCCGTGCCAACCCTTTGGGAGGTTTGTCACCTCAACTGCGCACGACGTGCCCTCTTACGCCTTATTGGGATGGATAAGAGCCCGTGACCATAATCGGCAGTGGTCGGATGCGCGCTGCTGATGCAGGGTCTTAATCCTTGTTGTAATGGATAATGGCCTGTGAGCACATCGTGAAGAATGCCCCTACTTACCTTGCCAGGTCTTAATCCTTGTTGTAATGGATAATGGCCTGTGAGTCCTGGAGGGCTTCGCCATCAACGGCCCCCGGCGGGGTCTTAATCCTTGTTGTAATGGATAATGGCCTGTGAGAAAAGCGAAGACGCTACAGCATTTTATGAAGCTTTTGTCTTAATCCTTGTTGTAATGGATAATGGCCTGTGAGTATTTGGGCGTGAGTTGAACCGCAAGGTTGAGGAAACGTCTTAATCCTTGTTGTAATGGATAATGGCCTGTGAGGGCAAGAAATTTGTCGTAATGATATTCAAAGGCAATAGTCTTAATCCTTGTTGTAATGGATAATGGCCTGTGAGTTGCTGCATGTGGCTGAGACACAACGGAGACGATTGTCTTAATCCTTGTTGTAATGGATAATGGCCTGTGAGAGTAGTACACTTCGACTTCAAGGGGATATTTTTAACGTCTTAATCCTTGTTGTAATGGATAATGGCCTGTGAGAAGGCTATTTCCCTCATTATATGATACTTCTAAGTTTGTCTTAATCCTTGTTGTAATGGATAATGGCCTGTGAGCATTACGTACTGTGAGTTTGCAGAAGCTGCGGAAAGTCTTAATCCTTGTTGTAATGGATAATGGCCTGTGAGTGCGCAACTGCCGCAAGACGAGCAAAATATACTACTGTCTTAATCCTTGTTGTAATGGATAATGGCCTGTGAGTGTTATTATGAGCTCTTCACGCACTGAGGAACAACTGTCTTAATCCTTGTTGTAATGGATAATGGCCTGTGAGTGCCGTAAAAGCTATACGAGCCCAATACAATGGC
>JANRLQ010000038.1:0-17749 GCA_033762375.1 Bacteroidia bacterium | reverse complement strand
TGTGAGTTTTCTGATGAAAAAAAACAAGATTACGGTCTATAACGGACTGGGTTCGTTTGTGGATGCCCGCACCATCCGCATCACAAAACCAGACGGCACCACAGAAGATATCACCAGCGAAAAAACCATTATCGCTACGGGCTCAGAGGTTTCGACCCTGCCGGGTATAGAGCTGGACGGGGAGCATGTCATTTCCTCTACAGAGGCGCTGGAACTGACGTCGGTGCCAGGTGAGATGATCGTCATCGGTGGAGGGGTGATCGCCACAGAGATGGCTTCTATCTTTGGGCGGCTGGGTGCCAAGATCACCATCGTAGAGTATATGGATCGTCTGATCCCGGGTATGGACGCCGGCCTGGGTAAAGAATTGTACAAAGTTCTCTCCAAAGAACTGGACCTCAAAGCGCACTTTAGCCATAAAGTAACCGGCGCCAGGGTAGCAGATGGGAAAGTACATGTCAGCGCTGAAAACCCTGCCGGTGAGACGGTTACGTTTGTAGGAGATATATGCCTGATGGCCGTAGGCCGCCGTCCGCATACGGCAGGCCTCAACCTGGAGGCACTGGGGATCGCACTGGACAGAGGCCGTATCCCCGTCGGTGACCACCTGGAAACCTCCGTTCCGGGGATTTATGCCATTGGAGATGTCGTACGTGGTGCCATGCTCGCCCACAAGGCCTCAGAAGAAGGTGTATTTGTCGCGGAGGTCATCGCAGGCCAGCACCCCCATATCAACTATCGCAGCATCCCCAATGTCGTGTATACCTGGCCGGAGGTCGCCGGAACAGGGTATACCGAAGAAGAGCTGAAAAAAGAAGGTATTCCCTACAAAGTCGGCAACTTCCCCTTCAAAGCTTCCGGCCGGGCCCGTGCCAGCATGGATACCTCGGGGTTTGTAAAAATCCTTTCACATCAGGATACCGACGAGATGCTGGGTATGCACATCATCGGCCCCCGCGCGGCAGACATGATCATGGAGGGTGTCATCGGCCTGGAGTTCCGCGCTTCGGCTGAGGATATTGCGATGTTTTCACACCCGCACCCGACCTTCTCCGAGTCTGTGAAAGAAGCAGCCCTCGGTGCTACCGGCAACCGTATCCTGCATCTGTAAGCAGGAGCCAGTCCGGCTGTATTTTTGTGTCAGGAGACCTGAAAATCATCAGGTCTCCTGATCTGTGTTCAGACATTCATTGTACCTTTGCAGCATGTCACAAGAGGCTGATCGCGTATCCGGAAAAGTATTTGACAGACGGCTGATCGCCCGGCTGCTTACCTATACCCGGCCTTACCGGGGATTGTTTGTGCTGGCGATGTGCCTCACCGTCCTGATGGCGGTGGTTTCTCCCCTGCGCCCGATTCTGATCCAGCACACGCTGGATGTCCCGGTAGCCCTGGGCGACGGAGGCGGGCTCCTCAACATGATCCTGCTGCTGACAGGCCTTGCCCTGCTTGACGGGTGCCTGGTGTATGCCAATACCTACCTTACCAGTTGGCTGGGCCAGCATGTGATACACGACATCCGGACCCGGGTATATACCCATGTCATGCGCCTGCGCCTGAAGTTTTTTGACAAAACGCCCGTAGGTATGCTCCAGACCCGCACCATCAGCGATGTGGAGACCCTCAATGATGTATTTACGACCGGCATTGTCACCATCCTCGGCGAGATGCTCCAACTGGTCACCATCCTCGGAGCCATGATGTATGTGAGCTGGGACATGACCCTTGTGTCACTCACGACCATCCCCTTTCTGATCCTGGCGGCCATAGTATTTAACCAAAAAGTAAAAGTTTCCTTCCAGGCAGTACGCAAAGCCGTGGGTGAGATGAATGCTTTCCTCCAGGAACATATCACCGGGATGCAGATTGTCCACATTTTTAACCGGGAAGACACGGAGTCAGCAAGATTTGAGCAGATCAACAAACAACACCTGAAGGCCAACTTGAACTCAGTATTGTATTACAGCATCTTTTTTCCGGTGGTGGAGATTATCTCTGCCATTGCGATGGGGGTACTGGTCTGGTATGGGGCAGGGCAGGTGATCGCACACCGGCTGGCATTTGGGGAGCTGGTGGCATTTATTATGTTTATCCAGATGTTTTTTCGCCCGATCCGTAACCTCGCAGACCAGTTTAATGTCCTGCAGATGGGCATGGTGAGTGCCGAGCGCATCTTTAAAGTGCTGGATACGGACGAAACGATGCCAGATACCGGCCATATCACGAGCCATACCCACCGGGCAGGCGGGGCTGCGATTGCCTTTGAAGGGGTACATTTTGCCTATAACGAACCTGACTGGGTGCTGCGTGACATTACCTTCGGCGTAGCGCCCGGACAAAAATTAGCCCTCGTAGGCTCCACCGGCTCCGGCAAGTCCACGATTATTAACCTCCTGAACCGGTTTTATGAAATACAGACCGGTACCATCCGGATAGACGGCCACCTGATCCAGGACTATACCCTGGAGGCACTCCGGAGCCGGATCGGAGTGGTACTTCAGGATGTATTTCTGTTTTCAGGCAGTGTACATGACAATATCACCCTCCAGAACCCTGATATTCCCCGCGAGATCGTAGAACAAGCTGCCCGCAGGGTAGGAGCGCATGAGTTTATCATGCGGCTGCCGGGCGGGTATGACTATGCTGTGCGGGAGCGTGGGGCTACCCTGTCCCTGGGCCAGCGCCAACTGATCGCCTTTGCGCGGGTACTCGTGTACGATCCCGATATCCTGGTATTGGATGAGGCTACCGCCAATATTGATACCGAGTCAGAAGAAATCATCCAGCGGGCCATAGACACCGTGATGGCCGGCCGCACCTCGATCATTATTGCCCACCGGCTTTCGACAATCCAGAAGGCAGATCATATCCTCGTCATGCAGCAGGGGCAGATCATAGAGTCGGGCGCACATACAGCCCTGCTGGCGCAGGAGGGGGTATACTTTCAGCTGTATCAGAAGCAATTTGTCTGAAAAAAAAACAGCCAGACACAATGGTCTGGCTGGGTTGATAGCGGACAACTGGCGGGTGATCAGTTATGGTGCTCGTCCCGGCACAGGCCCACAATTTCATGAAAAACATCATGCAGACCCGCCAACGCCGTTGTGATGTCTGCGTCTGGCGCCTGGGCTTTGACCATGTTGTTCAGGGCTTTGCTGCCCTTGCGGAGTTTTTTGGCAGCTTTCAGGATAGCCGGTGTGTTGAAGGCATCCGGCACCGGCGATGAGACCAGGAGGCTGGCCTTTTCGACCATCTCGGCAGAGCGGGCTTTGATCGGGCCGAGGTCACCTTCTTCAGAAGGGTGAAATGTCTCAGACATAACCCCGTGAAAGGTCTTCAGCGCGGGCCATTGCTCAAAAATGGACTGAGCTTGTACGCCCTGGGCGATGCTCATCATCAGCAGGAGGCTGAGACTCATACGTATTCTGGATAACATACACAATACTGTTAGGATGATCAGCCTGCAAGATACACAGTCTGATCAAATCATGGGGTGACTTATGGCATTGGGGGTGGAAGTATACAGGCAATATAAACCGGGGTGATACCAGACGGTGCAGGATCGTAAGACGCCAGTCCGTATCCAGGTGTTTGGCTGAGAGCAGCAGCCGTATAGCTGGCTGATTGTCAGAGATTTCCCAGGCAGATCAGGCGTAAGGGTTGTGTATAAAAAAAACAGGAGTTTTCCACAGAATTCGTTTCAATTGTGGATAAATCCAGTTATTTTTAGGGCATTATAGGTCATAAAGGGTTTTATTCAGGCCAGAGCGGCGAGTCAGCATATTTTTTAGGAGGGCAACGTGGGTCGTTACATCAACATACACCTAATTTGGATCAGCTTATGGCTGTGTGTTATTTCCTGTGATACGGGTGCATCCGAGGCGGGCCGGCATACCATACCTGCCCCGCAACTCCGGCGTTTTTCGCAGCGGACGTATGGACTGGATGTAGGGAAAGGAGTGGTGCTGCAGGCGCATATGGAGCCTAATCAATACCTGACAGACGTGCTGACAGCGCATCAGGTATCCCCCTCCGCGATTGCAGAAGCAGAGTCCAAGGCACTCAGTGTGTTTGACCTGCGGCAGATGCGAGCCGGCAATATATTTACGATTATCAAAAACGACCGGCAGCAGGTAGTGTATTTTATTTATGAAAAAAATGCTGCGGAGTATATCGTCATTGATTTCAGGGATAGCATCCAGGTATATGCGGATAAAAATCAGGTGATCACACGGCAACGGGAGGCCGCAGGTACGGTGCAGGGCACGCTGTTTGAGACCATCGCAGCCAACGGCCTGGATGTGCGGCTGGCTAAGCTCATGGAGACCGCATTTGCCTGCTCAGTTGATTTTTTTCACCTCAAAGAAGGAGATACCTTTAAGGTGATTTATCTCGAAGATTATGTGGATGAATATCCGGTAGGGGTGTCAGGTATCCTGGCCGCTTATTTTCGCCATGCCGGGGAGAGTTATTACGCATTCCGCTTTGATCAGCCGGAAGGTGTGCCTCATTATTTTGACGAAAATGGCAAAAGTTTGAATAAAGCCTTTCTCAAGGCCCCGCTCAAATACGCGGGTACTGACCCCCGCTACCAAAAACTCGCCGGCAAACCTGCCGGACGTGCTACCCGTCCATTTCCGGGGATGAAATATGCGGCGCCGCTGGGGACACCGGTTGTCGCCACCGGAGATGGCATCGTGACGGTCGTTGAGTTTACGGCACGTGGCGGCTATGAGATACAGGTGCGGCACAGCGGGGTGTATACGACCCAGTATTTATATTTGGACGAGATCGCCGCGGGCCTGAAACCCGGAGCGCGGGTGTTTCAGGGGGATGAGATAGGGTATACCGGGCGTCAATATTCATATATCTTATACAAAATATGGCAAAATGGCAGGTCTGTCCCGCCAGATGCCGTTAACCTCCCGGACACCGACCCCGTAACGCCTGAAAACAAGGAAAAATTTGACGAGATGCGGCTTCAGATGACCCGCAGGCTCTCGCAGGCCGGATTCCCCCAGCATAGCCTCGCTTTGAACTAAGATTGTTTTTGGGTATTTTTTTGTGATTTTCTTACTTCGCAGATGACAGGATATCCTGGTTCTGATACAAGCTGGTATAGCCATTATTGGCACTGGGTTTGTAACTTAGGAGAATAGGCCTGTCAACATACATCAGAGTTGGCAGAATCCTAACGTAAACTTAAACCCCAACAAGTAAGTACTCTCCATGAAGTGTTCTATTTTTGTACGGCGGATACTATCTTAAACTTGTTGCTGCGGGATTATTCTGTTGGTAACGGGTGTATAAGGCCGTACGATGATTATTACTTATATCGCGGTTTTAACTTGTCCTGCGCATGAAACACCTGTCTATCTTCACGGTAGGCCTCTTACTAAGTGGCCAGATTCACGGTCAGAACAGCCTTTTTGTGCCGTTTGGCCTCAGTAAACATGATGTGATTTCCTTTCTCAATACCCGGGACTACATCCGGAAAATCGAGGAAGATGCTGATATGCAAAGCCTCCGGGCTGAGCTTGACGAAAACAAGCGGGTCGAATACGTATTTACGGAGCAGGGACTCTACGCCACCACGGTGACCCGGAGTTATGAGCAGCGCCGTACCGCCCGCGAGGTGGAAAAAAGTGTCATGGCCTACATGAACACCGTCAGCCAGGGGCAAGTGCAGCAGAGCCACACCGAGGAGGGAATTGTATGTTATACGGCGATGGCCGACAGCCGGGTCCTGAAACTGTTTATCCAGACGCATGAAGAGAGCGTCACCCTCACGCTGACCGCCATGAGCCGTAACATGGGGCCGATCGCTGACCTGAAAGACTTTTATTACGAAGCGGACCTGCTCCAGCGTCGTTTTATTTCCAACTAAGTTATACCCGATGATGCTGGTCCGATACGTGTTGTGTTTGTTACTGGCCGGATTGACAATAGCCCTGATGCCTGTACAGGATGAGTTGGCGGAGAGCCGCAAACGTGGGGCTGTATTGTACGAGGGGTACTGTATCTCCTGCCACATGGGCGCGGGTGAAGGGGTGCCAGGGGTATATCCGCCCCTGGCCAAGTCTGACTACCTGATGAAACACCCCGAAAAAGCTGTTCAGGCAGTCAAGTACGGATTACAGGGTGCCATCATGGTCAACGGGCAACGATACCAAAACTACATGGCTGCGCAGGGGCTCACCGACCAGGAGGTGGCAGATGTCCTGAATTACGTCATGGGCAACTGGGGCAATAAATCCCGGTCCATGATGACAGCTGCTTATGTAGGGGCGATTCCTAAGCCTTGATTGACCTGGCGTTGTTGATTTTATCCGGCGAATTCCTACCTTCGCCGCATGGGGTATCAAACAATCGTCGTTACAGGGGCTACGGGCTTTCTGGGCGGGCGGCTGGTAGAGCGCTTGCTGGTCACACCCGGCGTCAGGCGGGTGGTTGCCTCCGGACGCAATGCCGCCACCGGGGCGCATCTGGCCAGCTTGGGGGCCGAATTTGTGCCGGGAGATCTGACCTCGCCAGACATGGCCGACCGCCTGGTATCGGGCGCCGATGCCGTCGTGCATTGTGCCGCACGCTCTTCTCCCTGGGGTGCCTATGAGGCTTTTTTTCAGGCCAATGTACTTGCTACCCGTTACCTGCTGGACGCCATGGCCCGGCACCAGGTACGGCGCCTGGTACACATCTCTACACCGAGTGTGTACTTCAACTACCAAAACCGGTTTGACATCACAGAAGATGAACCGCTGCCTGCCACCTTTGTAAATGCCTATGCTGCTACCAAGCGGGAGGCTGAGCTGGAAGTGCTCAACCGGCAGGCACAGGACGGGTTAGAGGCCGTAATATTCAGGCCCCGCGCCATTATCGGCAGAGGTGACACCGTGATCATGCCCCGGATACTGGCTGCACATAAGGCAGGTCGGCTACGAATCATCGGGGACGGTACGACCCTCACAGACGTGACCTGCGTCAGCAACCTCATAGATGCCATTCTGCTCGGGCTGGACGCACGTGGTGCGGCCCTGGGGCAGATTTATAATATCACCAATGGCGAGCCGGTCAACCTTTGGGACCTGTTCCGGGAGGTGTTTTATCTGCTCGATATACCGCTCTCGCTGCGCAAAGCACCCTATCCGGTCGTGATGGGGCTGGCTACGCTGCTGGAGTGGCAGGCCCGGTACATTACGCACCGTGAACCGACCCTGACCCGGTACGGTGCGGGGATTCTGGCCTGCTCCATGACGCACAATATTGATAAAGCCCGGGACTTGCTGGGATATGTGCCCCGACAGACGCACACAGATGCATCCCGCGAGTTTGCAGCCTGGTACCAAACCCAATCTACCTGACGGTTATGCCTACGCGTGTGCGCTTTGAGTTATTTGCTTCAGGGTATTGTCTCTCGCCGGGCGACATGATCCTGCCGGGTGAACATCCGCGGCTGGGCCGTATCCGGACGTATGCTACCTGGGGATTGATCCAGCATCCCACAGAGGGGTATATTTTGTTTGACACCGGGTATGGAGACCGTTTTTTGGAGGAGGTCCGGCGTTTTCCGGAGCGGTTGCTGGCCTGGGCGCTGCCTGTGCGGTACGACCGGGCAGAGGCTGCACACCTTCAGCTGAGCCGGCTGGGTATAGCACCGGAAGAGATACGATACGTGTTGTTGTCTCATTTTCACGGAGACCATATGGGAGGCTTGGCAGATTTTCCGAATGCCCGGATTATCTGCACCGAATCAGCCTATGTGCATGCGCTGAGTCTGAGCCGGTTGCGGGGCGCTTTGTCGGGTTTTTTGCAGGGCCTGCTGCCGGAGGGTTTTGAGCAGCGGACGACTTTTGTGGAGCGTCTGCCCGGATATGGGCGGACGGAAAAGCCTGCATTAGGGCCTGGTACGGACCTGCTGGGGGACGGGAGCCTGGTGCTGATGCCCCTGCCCGGTCATGCACGGGGCCAGTTTGGGGTATGGATGCGGACAGAGGACAAGGAGGATATGTTGCTTGCGGCAGATGCCTGCTGGATGAGCCGGTCTTTTCAGGAGATGCGGCTGCCTGCTCCGGCTGCCCGCGTGTCCATGGACAACCCCCGGGAATATGTCGAAAGCCTGACGGCCCTGCATCGGTTGTACCAGATGCGTCCTGATATGCCTATTTTGCCCTGCCACTGCCCGGACGTGTATGCTGCCTGGGTCACCGGGTCAGGGCCTTTCACCTCTACGCTGTTGTCCCATGTTTAAGCTTCAGGTAATATGGAACCTGATTCTGTTCACCCTGCGGGGCGTCCCCCGAAACCGTCAGACGCTGGAGCGGTGGCAGACCCGGAAACTCCGGTCATTTTTGGCCTATGTAAAACGGCGGTCTCCTTTTTTTCGGGAGGCCCTGGCCGCTGCCGGTGACGACTGGCGCCAGTTGCCGCTGATGAACAAGCAGCGGTTCATGGATGCATTTGATACCCTCAATACTGCCGGTATCCGCAAGGCTGATGCCCTGGCCCTGGCACAGGAGGCAGAGGCGACCCGTGAGTTTTCGCCGGAAATACACGGCATCACCGTAGGACTCTCGACCGGCACCAGTGGCAACCGGGGGGTGTTTTTGGTGTCGAAGGCGGAGCGTGCCCAGTGGGCAGGGATGATGTTTAGCCGGGTAGCGCCCATTACATCCCTGCGAAGGCGCAAGCTGGCTTTTTTTCTTCGGGCTAACAGCAACCTGTATAGCTCCGTGCAGTCTTCCGTGCTGGAGTTTGGTTTTTTTGACCTGCTGCACCCTGTAGAGGCTAATATAACCAAACTGGGCGTTTTTCAGCCGGATATCCTCGTGGCACAGCCCTCCATGTTGCGCCTCATTGCCCGTGCTCAGGCTGCGGGCAAGATCCATATTCGCCCGGAGCGCATCATTTCGGTGGCTGAGGTATTAGAGCCGACAGACCGGGCTTATTGTGAGGATGTGTTTGGGCAGACGCTTCATCAGGTATATCAATGTACAGAAGGTTTTCTGGCAGCTACGTGTGTACATGGCACCTTACATTGGAACGAAGACCTGATTGTGCTTGAGAAAAAGTACCTGGACGAAACCCAGACCCGCTATCATCCTGTGATTACGGATTTTACCCGTACTACCCAGCCTGTGATCCGCTATGAGCTCAACGATATCATCGTCCCCCCCGTAGCTCCCTGTCCATGCGGGTCTCCGATGGAGGCAATCGGACATATAGAAGGGCGCATGGACGATGTTTTTTGGTTCAGGTCAGCAGCGGGGGTACCCGTTGCGGTATTTCCGGACTTTGTGCGGCGTGCTGTCATCCGGGCCGATCAGGCCGTATCAGACTATATGGTGGTGCAGGAAGGGCCGGATACCCTGGCTTTATACCTGGATGACCCGTTGCCTGCGGATCGTATTGTACAGGTACACTTGGAGTTACGGAGCCTGTTGACTAGTTTGGGCGTCATGTCAGTCAGTATCCGCGATGCAGGCCCCCTTCCGCCCCTGGGAGATACCAAACTCCGCAGGATACGTCGTATGTATCATCCTGATTTTTTACCTAAATAGCACGTACCATGAACATTTCACGTCACTTTCGTATTGTGGGTACCGGCAAATATCTGCCCCGTACCATCGTCACGTCTGAAGTACTGGAGCTCCAGGCAGGCCTTGCCCCCGGCTGGGGGTTTGAGCGGTCAGGTGTCCGGGAGCGGCACTTTGTCTCAACTGACGAGTCATGCGCGTACATGGGCGCCCGGGCACTGGAGCAGGCTCTGACGGCCGCCGGGCTGGTGTTTGAGGACCTGGACCTCCTCGTGAATGCCGCCGGGAGTTATGATTTCCCGATCCCGTATCAGGCCTGTCTTATCCCGCGGGAGATGGGGCTGACGGATGCCGGTGTACCTTGTTTTGACCTGGATGCTACCTGTCTGAGCTTTGTGACGGCACTGGATGTTGTCAGCACCCTGATAGCAGCCGGGCGGTTCCGGCGGGTCGCTATTGTCTCGGCTGAGATCGCCTCTAAAAGCCTCAATCCCAGCCAGGAGGAGACGTTTACCCTGCTCGCAGACGGGGCAGCGGCAGTGATCGTCGAGCAGGCAGGTCCTGCGGACGGCATCACGGTCCTGCGGTCGCACATGGAGACCTACTCGCAGGGGGCAGGGTATACCATGCTGCCCGGCGGCGGCAATGTCTGGCATCCCCGTGACCGGAGCCTGCCCTCGGACTTGTTTACCTTTGATATGAAAGGCAAGGAAGTCCTGCGGCTGGCGATGGAAAAACTGCCGGCTTTTATGGCGACCCTTTTTGAGGGGTTACCTTTTACCATCCAAGACCTGGACCTGGTGATCCCGCATCAGCCCAGCCGGGTGGGCCTGGCGTTTTTTAAGCGGATGTCCGGCCTGCCGGACGAGCGTATCTGCTCCAACCTGGAGGATCACGGCAACTGTATCTCAGCCTCGATCCCGATGGCCCTGCATGATGCGTGGTCTTCCGGCCGGATCTTGCCGGGTTATAAGGTTATGATTGCCGGTACGGCTGCTGGCCTTAGCCTGGGAGGGATCGTCATGCAGTGGCCGCAAGCCTGAAAACGAATCTGATACAGAGGATATGAACCCCGCCGGGTGACCACTTATGCCCGGTCGGGTAGCCTTGTGCCGCAGTATTTCATCCCAGGGTTGGCAGGCGCAAATTTTCCTTGTATGTTTAGGGCCAAAATAGCTGATCTATGCCAGACATTTCATACTTCGCCTCGCTCGACGAACAAGAGATCAACAGCCTGCTGGAAGCTCCAGCCCTGATTGTAGCCCTGATCGCCGGGGCTGATGGCCGCTTTGATGCCAAAGAAACCAACGTCGCAGCCAAAATAGTCAACTACCGCTCCTTTACCAGTGACTTTAAGCTTCACGACTATTATGAAGCCGTACAGTCAGGGTTTGAGAAGCAACTCATGGATCTTGTCAGTACCTGGACCTCGGAGGACCTGATCCGTGTCTCCAATGTACTTGAGGGACTGAATCCGATCCTGGCAAAACTTGATGCGGAGTTTGCAGCAGAGTTGACCGAAAGCTGGCGGAGCCTGGCCCGCAGGGTGGCGGAGGCTGAAGGTGGCCTGATGGGCTTCGGTACGGTTAATGCCCTGGAGCGTGCGCTGATTGAGCTCCCCATGATCCACTGAGGGACTCCTATGCCGGATACAGATCCGGATGTCTGAACGGAATCAAGGCCAGCACTACCGCTGGCTGATATAGCTGCTCACGGGTGATCACATCACCTGTGAGCAGGCCTACGGCCCCCTGGTGATGTTTGGAGTTGACGGCCTGAAACAACTGGTCCATGGCGCTGCCCAATTCCAGCCCCGCATCCGTCAAAGCCCGTACCGCTCGGGGCAACTCAAAGGCCGCAGACCGGGCTGTTCCGTAGCCTGTCTTCCCCATGACACATACCCATGCGAAGGCATCCAATGTCTCGCCACGCGGAGCGATACCCCCCTCGATTCCGATCCAGACATCGGCATCAGGATGAGCTGCGCGGGCGGCCATTACCCGATTGCGGGCGCCGGTCAGGGTTTCGTCGTCTCCGACCGGCTGGTCAGGTACACCGGAGGGTACGGAAACCCCTGTCAGGGTCAGGGTTTTATCTGGAAACATAGCTGACAGCCCGCCGCGAGCTGCCTGGATTTTGGTCGGGTTGGTGGACGCGACCACGACATGGAGTGAAGAAGAGATCAGCATAAGGCCATACTAGGGTCAGGGCAAAGGTAGGTTTTCTGCCGGGAAAGCCGGTCAATAATTTGTAGGTTTGTCCGTACATTAACCCAACCCCATATGAAACAACGGATCACGCTGGTTATGCTGTTACTCAGCCTGGTAGCGCGGGCACAGCAACCCACACAGCCTGCCGCATCACCTGCTCCCACACCTCCTCCCGAGTCCTTTCTGCTATCCGGCCCGATGGTGGGGTACTGTGAGATGCGGGAGGTGATGATCTGGGTTCAGACCAATGGTCCTGCGACGGTGTACCTGGAGTACACAGCCGGAGCCGGACAACCCCGCTTCCGGACAGAGTCCTATCTTACGAATCTCACCAATGCATATGCAGCACATATCCGCCTGGACCAGGTGCGGCCCGGTATGCTCTATACCTATCAGCTGTATATCAACGGTCAGGAAGTCAAACGTCCCTATGCCCTGAGTTTTCAGACCCCACCCCTCTGGCAATGGCGTACTGATCCCCCTGAAATGAACTTTGCGGTGGGGAGCTGCGCCTATATCAATGACGAACCCTACGACCGTCCGGGCAAACCCTACGGGGGGGATTATCGGGTGTTTGAGGCGATTCATGCTAAAAAACCGGACTTTATGGTTTGGTTGGGGGACAATACCTACCTGCGGGAAGCTGATTGGTACAGCCGCACCGGTATCATCCATCGCTATACCCACTCCCGCCACGTCGAGGAACTCCAGCCCCTCCTCGGCAGCACGGCACACTATGCCATCTGGGATGATCATGACTACGGCCCCAATGACAGCGACTACACCTTCCGGGACAAAGCCGAAACCCGCCGCGCTTTCCAGCTATTCTGGAGCAATCCCTCCTATGGCCTGGATGGCCAGCAGGGCATCACTACTTCTTTTGAATGGGGTGATGCACAGTTTTTTATGCTGGACGACCGCTGGTTTCGAGACCCAAACAAAAAGCCCGGGACCCGCACCATCCTGGGAGAAGAACAACTCCAGTGGCTGCTGGACGGTCTCAGCTCCTCCAACGCCAAGTTTAAGTTTGTGTGTGTAGGCGGCCAGTTGTTGAATACGGCAGCCGTTTATGAAAACTTCAGCAATATCGCCCCGGCTGAACGTGAGCGTATTCTGAGCCATATCACAACCAACGGGATCAAAAACGTGGTGTTTCTCACCGGCGACCGCCACCACTCCGAGATGTCCCGGTATGAACAAAATGGGATCAAGGTATATGATTTTACAGCTTCACCGCTGACAGCCGGCACCGGCAATGCCGCCAATGAGGCCAATGCCCTCCGGGTAGCGGGTTCCTACTTTGCGGTGCACAGTTTTGGTCATGTCACCCTGTCCGGCCCCCGCGACAAACGCCAGGCTACCTTCACCTATGTGGACGCCGATGGCAAAGAGCTGTGGCGCATGACGATAGATGCACAATAAGTGGAGCGTAGTTATACCCAAAAGCCGGAGCCTGTTCAGGTTCCGGCTTTTGTATAAGCGTGATGTACACCTCACAGCCTCATCTCCCAGCCTGGCTCGTATGTGCGGCTCCACAGTTTCATCGCTTCGGCATCCTGAATATGACCGTTGGCTGGGTCGCAGATGAGGGTTTGGCCGGTGCGCTGGGCGATATTGCCGAGATGAGGCAGTGCCGTGGAGATATACGCCTCCGCGATAGGCGAGTTGAGGCGGGTTTTGCCCCGGATGGCATCCACAAAATTTTGCAGGTGAAGGGTATCCAATTGCTGGGTCGGGCTGACGGGATTGGCGGCATCTACGACGAGGTCACTCTTAAATTCCCTGAGAAGGTTGTTGTCTGCGTCGTAAAAACGGAAGTCATCCCCGCCGGGATATATCATGGAGCCGGTTTCGCCATAAAAAATCACCCCCCGGCCGGACCCTTCGATGGGCAGATTGTTGCAGCTCCGCCCTTCCCAGGTGAAGCCTTTTTCCCCCGGAAACTCCTGGGTAATGATCTGGGTATCAGGCGTCTCCCAGTCATCCTGATACCGGTACCGGCCCCCGGCAGAGGTCACCCGTACCGGAAAATTCACCTCCAGCCCCCAGCGGATCACGTCTATCTCGTGGGTCCCGTTGTTCAGCGCCTCGCCCGTACCCCAATGCCAGAACCAGTGCCAGTTGTAATGAACCAGGTTGTCCTGAAAAGATCGGCGGGGCGCAGGCCCCTGCCAGAGGTCAAAATCCAACCCGGCAGGAATGGGAGTTTGTTTACCCCGTCCGATGCTACCCCGCTTATTGGTGTACCAGCCTTTGGCAAAATATACCCGCCCGATGATCCCTCCGTGCAGGGCTTGCATACCCTCCTGGAGTTTAGGAAAAGACCGGCGCTGGTTGCCCATCTGGATCAGGACCTTGTAGGTGTCAGCTGCCTGGACGAGGAGCTCGCCCTCCGCCGGATTGTGGCAGCAGGGTTTTTCGACATAGACCTGTTTACCAGCCGCCGCCGCCATCAGGCTCGCAGGCGCATGCCAGTGATCCGGCATAGCGATGACTACTCCGTCTATCTCTTTGATTTCCAGTAGTTTTCGAAAATCTTTGACCGCCTTGGGGCGTTTGCCGGAGATTTTTTCGACAGCCGCTACCGTCTTTTGCAGGACCGTTTCATCCACGTCACATATATAGCCTACCTCGACATCTGGCAGTCCGGCAAATACCTCTGCCAGGAAATGTCCCCGGCTGTTGGTGCCGGCGACGGCGAGTACGACTTTTTTGAGCGGCATACCTGAGGCCGCAAACAGCGGCGCATACGTACTGGCAGCCGCAATACCAGCACTGGTATAGGCGACGGAGCGAACAAATTGACGGCGGTCCATGAGCGAGTAGGATAACGAGGATACAACGATGACGGAAAATAAACCTTTTTCCCGAATATCCTCATGCCCACCTGTTTACTTTTGCTCCTTAAACACCATATCCACGGTGATGGCTGCTGCTACGATAGCGACCTTGTGCACGTCCTCCTTGACAGACGGATGGATATTCACCTGATATTTGTCGGCTGTTGTAAACAACTCCTTCGCCATACCCGCCCATTTTTTGGTGATGGTGCCGATCTGCTCCTGCTGCGCGTTCAGAATCGTAAAATTCCATGCGATCCAGTCGCCCGTGATTGAGGCAACCGGGGTGCCACTGGCATCTGAGATATGAAAAGTGGGTTTAAAGAGCTTAAACTGCTGCTTGATCGTGCCGATGACCGTACCTGCGCCGTCTAAAATTTCAATCTGAGACATCCAGAAAGTCCATCCCCGCTTCAGGCTCGCCTGTAGTACCCCTTCAGCATCCGTAATCTCAAAGTGAAATGGCATCATGGCTTTGTTGATCAGCAGCCGCAGGATTTTCTCCCCGGTGCTGAGCTGCTGCCGGATCATACCGATCTGTACAGCCAGCTCGTTATAGACCTTGTATTCATTCTGAAACTTGAACATGTTCACCTTTTCATCAATGAAATAGGTGTCGGTCTCAAAAAAAGAAGAAAATGGGGACGACATAGGGTATGATTTGAAAGCAAGCTACCCATAAAGGCCACGCACTTCAAGTAATCTGTCAAAAAAAGTTATCCCCGGCCAGCCTCCATTTGGGCGACCAGCATCAGCCCCGGTATCAGTACCTCGGCCTCTGTGGAGGTCAGCTCAGTTAGCCGGATGATGGCAAACCTTCTTCCCAGGAGGGAAGCTTCCTTTGTCAGACGCGCGATCGGCGTGCCGTCCGGGCGGATGATCCGATACGCAGGATTTAGCATAAGGCCGGTCAGGTACTTCAGCACGGGGATCATCCCCAGGAGGCTGTTGCCGACCTTCACCCAGCTGTTTTCTTCCCGTAAAGTGCCCATCGGGCGCTCATGTGGGCCGAATATATCGTACCGGGCATTCCACCAGGCGTTTGTTTTGACTTGTGCGATACGTCCTATCTCGCCCTTTTCCGGATGTTCAAGTACAAACATCACCTTGTAAGGTGGCTGTAGCCAGGCAGTATAGGTGTACCACAGCGCGGAGGATGCCTGATCCCGGTACAATGTCTGCATCGGTTGGCGGTTGAACAACTTCCGCTTAGAGAAACCTATTACCCGGCCGCGGGCGTCCCGCACAGTCACCGTGAAGGCTGTCCCCGTAAAACCCAATCTGATATCCGCGATCAGCATAGTCTGAGACATAGGTTGCAGGTTACTCAGCCAGTGTTATCATCGCCCGCATCGTATTAAGATTGCGGGTGGTCGCCGTGACCTTGAGTTTTCGCTCGATAAAGGCATTCGAAAACTTCGTCTTCCCATACCCGCCCGGGCAGTACAGATACACCTCCCGTCCCAGCAGCGTGCATTCATCCGGAGAGCTGCTGACCAGTGCCAGCGCCTCAGCCTGTGCAGGAAGGGGTGCTGATGATAGCAGGGTAATATGGCAGGCAGTCGGAGCCTCCTCTGCGCGGGCAGCGTACGGATTGACGGTCAGCATCGTCGTCACAGCCTCCCGTGTGCGCAGCAGGACCGGCACCTCCAGCCCCCAGGTCGTACGGATCGCCTCCGAAATCCTGATTTCCAGCGCGTCAGCGTCTTCCTCCGGTGCGTCAAAGACTACATTGCCACTCTGAAGATACGTCTGTACAGCGGTAAATCCCTGGTCCTGGTACAGGTTGGTCAGGGCCGGCATCGCGATCCGGTTGTGGCTGCCGAGGTTGATCCCCCGCAGAAAAGAGACGTAGGTGGGCATAAAAACGGGTGATCAATGATACCGTTAAAATAGTCAAGCCCGCACACAAAATGAAACCTGACCGTCTGTAACAACTCTTTTGGTACGGCGATTACTGTTTTTTATATTTACAACTACATCCACCCTCCCATGACCCCGCCCCGCGAAGACGGCATCCCTACCCTGTACGCACCTGACCAGGCAGCCTGGCGCACCTGGTTGGCAGCCCATCACGAGACCGAGTCCCGCATCTGGCTCATTATATACCGCAAGCAAAGCGGCATTCCCAGCGTGTATTATGACGAGGCCGTGGACGAGGCCCTGTGTTTCGGGTGGATAGACAGCAAGCCCAATAAACGCGATGAAAACAGCTTTTTCCAATTTTTTTCCCGTCGGGACCCCACCAGCAACTGGAGCAAAGTCAACAAAACCAAAGTCGAACGCCTCCTCCGCGAAGGACGTATGGCACCCGCAGGCCTGGCCATGGTCGAGCTTGCCCAGCAGACCGGCACCTGGACCGCCCTCGATGAAGTCGAGGCCCTCATCATCCCCCCCGACCTACAAGCCGCTCTCGAAGCCCAACCCAATGCCCTCCAGCATTTTGTAGCCTTCCCGCCATCTGCCCGGCGTGGCATCCTGGAGTGGATCCTCAACGCCCGCCGTCCTGAGACCCGCCAGAAGCGCATTACCGAGACCGCTCGCCTTGCCGCCCAAAACATCCGCGCCAACCAGTTCACCCCCAAAACAAAACCATAAAAATCCCCGGGGCGTGCCCGCTGGTGGCGCTTCGCACCCCAGCGGTCGGGCTATCCGCTACAAGTCCTCAGTGCCTTCCGGGCTTTCCGCTTCTATCCCTCACGCAACCCATCCCCTCCTGCAGAGGGGATGTTGCCGCCGCCGCACGCGCAGCGCACCCATTCCCCTCCTGTGGAGGGGAGGCGAAGCCGCCAGGCTGCGCCGGGGTGGTCTCCCCCCGCAAAAAGGGCTGAGCAGGTGCTCCCCGGCTCCGTCGCCGAAGCCCGGTTACAGCCTGTGGCCCCGGTCGTAGGACCGCCCCTACCATCATTTTCTGCCGGACAGGGAGGCCCCGGACCGCGCTCATACTTCGCCGTCCGGGGACCTGAAATTCCCCTCCTGCGGAGGGGAGGCGAAGCCGCCAGGCTGCGCCGGGGTGGTCTCCCCGGCAAAAAGGGCTGAGCAGGTGCTCCCCGGCACCGTCACCAATGCCCCCCAAAACAAAACCCTCCCCCGGATGATCCGGGGGAGGGGGTATCTGACAGGTAGGTCCGGACTACCTTAGCGCAGCAGGGTCACACTCCCGGTC
>JANRLQ010000037.1:0-37526 GCA_033762375.1 Bacteroidia bacterium | reverse complement strand
GCAGGGGTGGATCCGGCATCGCGCCACCACTCTCTTGCCGTTGCGTCCGTAGCGTTGTCGCGCGACCCGCTGACGGCCCCAGGGCCTGCGGTCCCCGGACAGCGAGGTACGAGCCTGATCCGGGGCCTCACGGGGGTAGTGAATCCGCCCTTCGACGACGGCCCCAGGGCCTGCACTTCGACTGCGCTCAGCGTGGCACTCAGGGCTACTACACACCGCGATGCAATGTGCATCCGGGAAAAGGGCTGAGTGCCACCCTGAGTCTATCGAAGGGCAGGCGCAAATGCGCCGTCGCCGAAGCCCGATAACTCTTTCCGGGCTGGGGCAGGGAGATAAATAACTGGATGAGGTTGAAACTTGAGGGCTGACCGTTTATTTTGGGGGCAAATAGAGTTTATGAACATAACTTTAGTAAGGAGTCGTTTCAGCCCTTTCCAAAAGGGCTTAACCCGGTCGTTGAGCGAAGTCGAAACGACCTGAAAGCATCTATTCATAAATTCTAACATGGACATACATCCTGACGTAGCCGCTTTGCTGGCACAGTATCAGTTTGAGCAGCTGCCTGTGGAGGGGACCCTCTTCCGGAGCACGTACCGGTCAGCGGCGGCGACCGCAACGGGGGGACCAGCGGGGACGGCCATGATCGGAATGTACTGCGAGGTACCGCTGAGCATATCCTGTTTTCACCGGCTCACCCATGACGAAGTCTGGCATTTTTATGGAGGGGATCCGCTGGTACTCTACCTGTTGCACCCGGATGGACGGAGCGAATCCATCGTGTTAGGCCCTGACCCATTGGCGGGGCATCTGGTGCAGGCGGTTGTGCCTGCGCACACATGGCAGGGGGGCTGCCTGAAGCCCGGCGGGCGGTATGCCTTGTTTGGATGTACCATGGGGCCGGGATTTACGGGAGAATGTTTTGAGGCAGGCCTGGCGTCAGACCTGACAGACCAATATCCGGATCAGGCGGACATCATTCGTCAGCTCAGCTTAAACGGCGATACGGTTCGGATGCCGGATGGATTTGCCGGATAAAATCGGTCGGGTGAAAAAGCGGACCTGTCGAAAATGTATGAAGAATGTTGCACATGTTATAACTTGTCCCTAATTTCCAATTCCCGTAGGAAAAAAAGCCAAAATTGAGGTGATGTGATGTTTGATATAGAAAAAAGCCTATGTTTGTGTTTACACAGACATGAGCTTTTGACCCTGGGTGCAACAAGGGTGCCATTAAGTGGTACATGCGTATTATTCGGGGAAAATTGTTAACCTTGAAAACACAATAGCTACTTTCTACTACTCCTTAACTGTAAGCTCATGAGTACAAGTAAACGTTTTGTTCACACACAGTTTATTGTCAGACCCGCCTGGAAAATGCTCCTGCTGAGCCTCTGCCTGATGCTGGCAGCTCAGGTGAGCCTGGCCCAGTCCCGCCGGGTTAGTGGCAATGTAACCTCCCAGGACGGGGCCGCGCTGCAAGGTGCCTCTGTTGTCGTAAAAGAAACCCAGATCGGGGTCCTGACCAACGAACGGGGTGAGTTTTCCATCGAAGTACCTGCCGGCCGTAACGTCCTGTCTGTTTCCTATGTGGGATACCAGACACAGGATGTATCTGTCGAAGGGCTGAGCACCGTCAGCGTCTCCATGCAGGAGGGAATCACCTCCATGGATGAAGTCGTGGTGGTGGCCTATGGTCAGCAGAAGAAGGTAACGGTAACAGGGGCTGTGACCGGCGTGAACGGTCAGGACCTGGTCAAGTCACCTGCGGCTGAACTCTCCAACTCTCTGGCAGGTCGTCTGCCCGGGGTTGTGGTCATCCAGACCAGCGGTGAGCCAGGATATGATGGGGCTACCATCAACATCCGGGGTATCAACACCCTGGGTAACAGCGCCCCGCTGATCGTCATTGACGGTATTCCGGATCGTGACGGTGGCCTGGGTCGTCTGTCTTCCCGGGACATTGAGTCCATCTCTGTCCTGAAGGATGCCTCTGCGGCTATCTATGGTGCCCGTGCTGCCAACGGTGCGATCCTCGTGACCACCAAGCGTGGCAAGAGCGGCAAGCCGACCATCAGCTATGACTTCAACCGTGGCTGGTCTCAACCGACGATCATCCCCGAGATGTCCAGCGCGGTAGAGTATGCCAACATCATGAACGAGTTGCCGATCTACCGCTCTATCCCTGTGGATGAGTGGGCAGCTGCCTCCGCTGCGATCAAGTCTACGGGCGTCTATGACTCCCCTACACCCGGTATCGGTACCCTGAGCGCCAACTATAGCCCTGACGCTGTGCGCAAGCACGGAGATGGATCTGATCCCTGGGGATATCCTGACACGGATTGGTTTGGAGATGCCTTCAAAACCTGGTCTCCTCAGAACCGTCACAACCTCCAGATGTCTGGTGGCAACGAAAACGTGCGGTACATGGCTTCTGCCGGTTACCTGTTCCAGGACGCGTACTACAAAAACTCTGCTACATACTTTGAGCAGATGAACATGCGTGTCAACCTCGACGCCAAGATCAACCAGTACATCAACACCAATATCGGTGTTAACCTCCGCCGTGAGGACCGTAACTTCCCCACAGAGTCTGCCGGTGCTATCTTCCGGATGCTGATGCGGGGCCGTCCTACTGAGCCTGAAGTATGGCCAAACGGACTGCCAGGACCTGACATCGAAAACGGTCAGAACCCATATGTGATCACCACCAGTGCCACGGGATATACCAAAGATCCGACCGACTATACCCAGATCAACGGTGGGGTGGACATCACCAACCCCTGGATTGCAGGTCTGAAACTGACCCTCAACGGATCATTTGACCGCAACAGCCGCACCACCAAGACCTGGCAGACCCCCTGGATGCTGTACTCCTGGGACCGTGTATCTTACGAAGCTGACGGCGTTACGCCCAAACTCTCCGGCGCTATCCGCTCTAACTTCACCGATCCCCGCCTGTCTCAGTCTTATAGCTCTGTCCTGAACACCAACCTGACCGCGCTCCTTACCTATGAGCGTACCATTGGTGAGCACTCTATCAACCTGCTGGCAGGTGCTACCCGTGAGAAATTTACGGGCGAGGGTTTCTTTGCCTACCGCCGTAACTTTATCTCTACCGCTGTTGACCAGCTCTTTGCAGGGGGTACCGAGCAGCAAAATACAGGTGGTACTGCCTATGAGCGTGCCCGTCTCGGGTATTATGGCCGTGCGCAGTACAACTTCCGCGAGACTTACCTCGTAGAGTTTATCTGGCGCTATGACGGTTCTTATATCTTCCCTGAGAATGGCCGTTTTGGTTTCTTCCCTGGTATCCTCGCAGGCTGGAACATCTCCAACGAGAGCTTCTTTAACGTAGGTTTTGTAGATTACCTCAAACTGAGAGGTTCTTACGGGGTAATGGGTAACGACCAGGTGTTCTACAACGGAGCCCTGCAAGAGTATGCTTACCTTTCTACCTTCGGCTTCGGTCAGTATCCGATCGGCGGGGTAGTGGTCAACTCTCTGTATGAGACCGTACTGGCTAACCCTAACTTTACGTGGGAACGTGCCAACAACCTGAACATCGGCTTGGACGCTACCCTGTTCAAAGGCCGGATGGACCTGACCCTGGAGTTCTTCAAAAACCAGCGTAACCAAATCCTGATCCAGGAGACCGGTTCTACCCCTGCTTCTTCTGGTATCAGCTCCCTGCTCCCGCCTGTGAACGCAGGTCAGGTGCAGAACCAGGGATTTGAGTTTAACGTCGGCTATAACGCTAATCCATCCAACAAACTTCAGTTCCGCGTAGGCGTCAACGGCGGTTATGCCAAGAACGAAGTGATCTACATGGACGAAGTAGAAGGTGCGCCTGATTATCAGCGCATGGAAGGTAAACCAATCGGCGCTTACTTAGTTTATCAGTACGATGGCGTGTTTAAAGACCAGGCTGAGATCGAGGCTAACACCATTGACTACAGCGGGGTCACGGCAAATCTGCTCCCAGGTGATATGAAGTTTGTGGACTACGATGGAAACGGTGTGATAGACGGTGACGACCAGGTGCGGATAGACGAGAGTCTGATCCCTACCTTTAACTTCGGCGCCAACCTGTCCCTGCGTTACGGCAACTTTGACATTACAGCCCTGCTGCAAGGTGCTGCCGGCGCATCTATCCGCGTACAGACAGAGTCTGGAGACATTGGTAACTTCCTGAAGTACAGCCACGACAATCGCTGGTCTATTGACAATCCGAGCAGCGAACATCCTCGTCTGGCCAGCCGCGGTGATACCTACTTCACCGGTGGTAACTACGGAAACAATACCTACTACCTCTTCAGCAAAGACTACATTCGTCTGAAGAACCTGGAGCTGGGTTATACCGTGCCTGCCAGTGTTTTTGCCCGTGCCAAGAGCGTAAGCCTGCGTGTTTATGCCAACGCCTTCAACCTGATTACCTTTAGTGCTAACCCGGTCTATGACCCAGAGTCCACTAACGGTGCAGGTACTTATTACCCACAAGCTCGTGTACTGAACACGGGTTTCAGCCTCACTTTCTAACTGAAAAGGACCAAAACAATGAGAAAAAACCATTTTTATCTGCTGCTGGCCCTGATTGCAGTTCTGCCTCAGGTATCCTGCGACGGCGATTTCCTGAACACCAAGCCGCTGGACAAGATCTCCAGTGATGCGACCTGGAGCGACGGACCGCTGGCACAAGCGTTTATCTACAACGTGTATTCCTTCCTGGGATACGGTGGCTTTGAAGAGCAAGCACTGGCCTCTATCACGGACGAGGCGATGTTTACCCACGCCGGACGTAACATCAACACATTCACCGAAGGATCTGAGACCCCTGCTAACCTGGCATGGATCAGCTCAACGTATGAGTGGGGCAGAATGTACCTCGCCATCCGCCAGGCTAACCTCGCTATTGAGAACCTGCCGGTTTCTACCTTCTCAGATACAGAGCTCCGCGACCGCCTGCTTGGTGAGGCCTACTTCCTCCGGGCCTACTACTACCAGCAGCTGCTGCGTTTCTACGGTGGTTTTCCGATCATTGAGAAAACCTATTCACTCAACGAGGACTACACCATCGCCCGTAATACCTACGAGGAGTGTGTAAACTTCATCGTAAGTGACCTGGACAAGGCTGCTGAACTCCTGGACGGCAAGGCTACCACGGACGGACGTGCGACCAAACTGGCTGCTATGTCCCTGAAGTCCCGCGTTCTCCTGTACGCTGCCAGCGACCTGCATGATGGTCCTACTGCTACTGCCAACTCTTCTGCACTGGCTTCTTACAGCAACCTCGCACTCGTAGCCTACACCAGCGGCGATCAGAACGCCCGCTGGCAGGCCGCCAAAGCAGCTGCCAAGGCTGCCCTTGACGCCGGTGCCGGATATAAGCTGGACCTCGCCGGACCTGTTTCTGCTGAAGAAGGTACCAACAACTATCTCTCTATCGCCATGGGCGGACGGAGTGCTGTCGGTGATCCTGCTGCTACCGTTGAGCTGATATTCCAGCGTACCCACTCTGCTGAATATACCCAGGAGAGCAACTGGCCCCTCGGTGGTCTGCACTACGGAATCAACAACGGCCCTAACGGCTACCACAACTGGGCTGGTAACACCCCGATCCAGCAACTGGTGGATGACTACGAAATGATGGACGGTTCTAAGTTTGACTGGGGCAATCCTACCCATGCTGCTAATCCGTATGTAAACCGCGACCCACGCTTTTATGCTACGGTGCTGTATGACGGTGCCAACTGGAAACCACGTCCTTCTGACGTTGCAGGTCTTGAGCCTAAAAACCAAATCCAGACCGGCTACTATGCTGACGGCAGCGGCGGCCTGATCAACGGTATTGATACCCGCGAGTCCCCGATCGAAAACTGGAACGGAAGCCGGAGCCACTACTATGTGCGCAAGTTTATTGATGCCGATCCTGCGCTCCCGGATAACCAGTCTAATGCACAGGTGATTCCATGGCCCTTCATCCGCTATACCGAAGTGGTACTCAACTACGTAGAAGCATGCCTGGAGACCGGTGATGAGGCTGAAGCCCGCAACTGGCTCAACAAAATCCGCTTCCGCGTAGGTATGCCTGCCGTTACGGAGTCTGGTGCTGAACTCGTAGCCCGCTACCGCAATGAGCGCCGCATCGAGCTGGCCTATGAAGAACACCGCTACCACGATGCCCGCCGCTGGATGATCGCACCCTCTACCCTGGGTCGTGTGATCAAGAGCATCAACATCGTAGCTTCGCTCAAGCCAGGTGCTACTCCACACGTTCCGTATTATTATGACCCGGCTGTGTATGACTATACCTACACCCCGGTCAACAACACGGAAAATGAAACCCGGACCTGGAATGACAAGATGTACTATCGTCCGATCAGCCGTGACGAAATCAACCGGAACGATAAGCTGGTGCAAAACCCCGGCTATTAATCCCTGCGTTTCATCCCGATGAACTCCCTATCCCTGGCAATGCCAGGGATAGGTGTTAATAGGGGATACCTCCGGTTTTTTTTGTGAAGTAACACGGTAAAAACACCCACGTATCGGAGATTATCCTGATATTGAGGGAGGTATTTGCCTGCGTGACGTATGTATTTCCCGTATCACAACCAGGAAACCAGCTACATTACCCGCTTTTTTCACGCTTTCTCTTGTATGCGCATCACGATCTGGTCCGGAGTGCTGATAGGGTGTATCATGGGTCTGACAGGGGGCTGCCGCCCCGGTGTTTCTACGCCTGCACCCGCCTCGCCTGCTGTTTCGCCGCTGTTTACGCTGCTGGATCCGGCACAAACCGGCGTTCATTTTCAAAATACCCTCACCGAGGCGCTCAATACCAATATCCTGGTGTATGAATATTTCTACAACGGTGGCGGGGTAGCCGTGGGCGATTTTAACGGGGATAGCCTGCCTGATATCTATTTTACGGCCAATATGGCCGACAACCAACTCCTGCTCAACACCGGCAACCTGACCTTCCGCGACGTGACGGCTGCTTCCGGCACCACGGGCCGCCCCGGACCCTGGAAAACCGGTACCGCTACGGCGGACATCAATGGCGACAACCGCCTGGATATATTCGTTGCTTACTCCGGCATGTTGCCTGAGCCCAAACGCGCCAATCAGGTGTTTATTAACCAGGGCAACAATGCTGAGGGGATTCCGGTTTTTGAAGAACAGGCGGAGGCCCTGGGCCTTGCCAGCGCGGGATTCAGCAACCAGGTGTACTTCCTGGACTATGACCGGGACCAGGACCTCGATGTACTCCTCCTCAATCACAACCCCAAAAACCTGCCCGTCCTGGATGCTTCCCAAAATGCGGAACTGCTCGGCCAGGATGATCCCCTGCAAGGGCTGCGCCTGTATCAGCAACAACCCAATGGCACTTTTCTGGATATAACCCGCCGGGCCGGTATTCAGGGTTCGCCCCTGTCCTACGGGTTGGGACTCGGTATCTCTGACCTCAACCGGGATGGATGGCCGGATTTTTATGTGTCCAATGACTACGCAGTACCGGATTATCTCTACCTGAACAACCGTAACGGTACCTTTACCAATGTCATCCAGAACGCGCTGGGACATAGCAGCCAGTTTTCGATGGGCAACGACATTGCAGATGTCAACAACGACGGCCTGACAGACATTGTGACCCTCGATATGCTTCCCGAGGACAACCGTCGGCAAAAACTCCTTTTGGCCCCGGACAATTACAATAAGTTTGACCTCAACCTGCGCAGCGGTTTTTATTACCAGTACATGCGTAATATGCTCCAGCTCAACAATGGCAATGGTACTTTCAGCGAAATAGGGCAGATCGCGGGCATCTCCAATACCGACTGGAGCTGGGCGGCACTGCTCGCCGACTATGACAATGATGGCTGGAAAGACCTGTTTGTCACCAATGGGTACACCCGTGACTACACCAACCTGGACTTTATCAGCTACATGAACGGCTACCAGCAGGCCAAAGGGCGTCTCCAGCGGGAGGAAGTCCTGAACCTGGTCCAAAAAATGCCCGCCTCTAATGTGGTCAACTATATATTTCAGAATCAGGGTGGTACCCGGTTTGCCAATAAAACCCGCGACTGGGGGATGGACCGCCCCTCCAACAGCAATGGAGCCGCCTATGCGGACCTGGACCTGGACGGAGACCTGGACCTGGTCGTCAACAACGTAAACCAGCCTGCTTTTGTCTATCGGAATGAATCCCAGCGGCTTCCAGACCGCCATTACCTCCAGATACGGCTGGCTGGCACGGGCAAAAATACCCAGGGCATTGGCACCCGTATTGAAGCCTACGCTGGTACCCGGACCATCGTGCAGGAACAATATCCTGTCCGGGGGTATCTTTCTTCTGTGTCTCCCGTCCTGCACCTCGGGCTGGGTGAGGTGGCCATGGTGGACTCCCTCGTGGTGACCTGGCCCGATGGACATCAGCAGTCCCTCACCCGGATCCCCGCAGATAAGACCCTCGTGCTCCGTGCGTCAGATGCAGTGCCGGTCCGCTCCCGTCAGCCCGTGGCACCCCCCCTCCTGCGCGAGGTTGCCACTCCCGTGCCGTACCGCCAACCGGTGGAGGCAGTCCGGGACTTCAACCGGCAGTCGCTCCTGCTGTGCCAGATGTCTGTGGTCGGGCCCTGCATGAAAACCGCAGATGTCAACCTGGATGGCCGGGAAGACCTGTGGATCGGCGGCAGCGGCGGGCAGGCAGCAAGTTTGTACCTGGGCCAGGGAAATGACCGGTTTTCACCCCAAGCTGTGCCTGCCTTTGAAGCAGACAAAGCCTATACGGATGCAGATGCCGTGTTGGCAGACCTGAACGGCGATACCTATCCTGATCTCTATGTAGCCAGCGGAGGCTACCACCAACTGCAGGCAGGCGACAGCCTCCTCCGCGACCGCCTCTACCTGAACGATGGCAAAGGCCACTTCAGCCGGGCGGCACTCCCGGAGATCAACGGGAGCAAAGGTTGTGTCGCCACGGGTGACGCCAATGGAGACGGCCACCCTGACCTGTTTGTAGGCGGGCGGGTCACACCGGGGCGGTATCCGGAGATACCAGCCAGTTACCTCCTCATCAACGACGGAAAAGGCCACTTTACGGATCAAACCGAAACCCTGGCACCCGGTCTGTCCCGGATCGGAATGGTAACGGATGCTGCCTGGGCTGACCTGAACCAGGACACCCAGCCTGAACTGGTGCTCACCGGCGAATGGATGCCGCTCTCGGTATGGGGCCGGGCCCAGGGCCGTCTGGGCGACCAAACCAATGCCTTCCTGGGGCGAACGTACAGTGGCTGGTGGAATACCCTCACCGTCGCCGATGTCAACCAGGACGGACGTCCCGACCTGATCGCTGGCAACCTGGGCCTGAACGCACAAGTCACAGCCTCAGAAGAAAGGCCCGCAGAGATGGTCTTTCGGGATTTTGACAATAACGGCTCCGTGGATCCGATCTTTTGCACCTATGTCCAGGGCAAATCATACCCATACGTGACCCGCGATGAACTGGTGGGGCAACTGGCGGTCAAACGGCAGAAGTTTTCCAGTTATGCCCTGTACGCCGATGCAACACTGGGGGATGTTTTTTCGCCCGAAGAGCTCAATACAGCCTCCCGCCTCCGTGCCAATCACCTGGAGACCACCCTGCTGCTCAACCAGGGCGGGACTTTTACGGCTGCGCCCCTGCCCGAGCAGGCCCAGTACGCACCGGTGTGTGCCATCCGGGTACTCGACGCCAACGGAGACCAGGTTCCGGACCTCCTGCTCTGCGGCAATTCCAGCCAGTACAAACTCCGCCTGGGCAAGTTTGACGCCAACTACGGAGTCCTCCTCCTCGGGACCGGTGGCGGTACCTTCCAATACCTGCCGCAGACGGCTTCCGGCCTCGACCTGCGCGGTGACGTACGCGACATCATCCAACTGGGCCGCACCCTGATATTCGGGATCAGCCAGGGCGCCGCCGTATCCTACCAACTCAGACCTTCTGGTGTATGAAACCCTGTTTTTCCCTTTCTGGTTATTTCCTGATCGGGCTTTGCCTGTGGTTTTTCGCGGGTTGTGCCCCCCGTCCTCAGGCGCCTCCCACCTCTACAGGCGTCGCCCGTGCCTGGGCAGAGATGACCCTGCGGGTGACCCGTTTTACCCCGGCCAACTCACCCACTTTTGCCTCCCGTGCCCTGGGATACATCGGGCTGACCATGTACGAGACCGTCGTGCCAGGATATCCCGATCATCAGTCGCTGGCCGGACAGCTCAACGGGCTGGACAGCCTCCCCCAGGCACCTGCTGCCTGCGATTGGACCCTCGCCCTCAACGCAGGCCAGGCCGCGATCCTGCGCCATATCTACCAGCAGGCCCCCGACTCTAACCGACGCCAGGTGGACTCGCTGGAGGCCCTGATCTATGCACACTACGCCCGTCAGGCAGGCGATACGGCCCTGGCAGCCCGGTCTGCCGCCTGGGGACGCGCCGTAGCGGAGGCTATTTTCCAGTGGTCACGTACTGACAGCGGCCACCGGGGGTATCTCCGCAATTTTGACAAAACCTGGCACGGCCCCGAGCGTCCCGGGAGCTGGCGGCCTCCGCTGTTTGCACAGTCCTTCAGTCACCACCCCCTGCATCCACACTGGGGTCAAAACCGGACTTTTCTCGCCCAAAATGCGCAGATTCCCACTCCGGAGATGATCCCGTATGATACGGCCAAAACCTCTGCTTATTACCAGCAATTCCTGCAGGTCTATGAAAAAGACAAAACCCTGACCCAGGCCGAAAAAGAAGCTGCCCTCTGGTGGGGTGACGACCCCGGTGAGACCTTCACGCCTCCCGGGCACTCGTACCACCTCGCCACCCTCGCCCTGCGCAAGACCCAGCCCGAACTCATCATCTGGGCTGAGACCTATGCCCGCGTGGGCCTGGCTGTGGCAGATGCTTTTATTAACTGCTGGAAATGGAAATATCACTACTTCTCCGAGCGCCCCAATACCTTCATCCCCAAGCAGATAGATATCGCCTGGGAATCCTTCTGGCCTGATCCGCCTTTTCCGGCTTTCCCGTCGGGGCATGCCATCCAGTCGGCGGCAGCGGCGGTCGTGCTGGAGGATCTGTTTGGGAAAAACTTTGCCTTTACCGACAGTGCCCATGTAGGCAGGCCCCGCGATGAGCAGCGCGACACAGACTTTAAGCCCCGCAGCTTCAACTCCTTCTGGGAGGTCGCCGTCGAGACCGCCAATTCCCGCTTTTATGGCGGCATCCACACCCCCCAGGACAACCAGGCCGGGCAGGACGCAGGCGTGGTGATCGGGAAAAATGTGAATGGGTTGGGGTGGAAGAGGTGAAAGAGCTGGTTGAAGCGAGAGGTATAACTCGTCGTACAAGAGATGGATCGCGTACGTTTGTTTTTAAGGGTAAGTAACGTAACTTAGGGCGTACGCTATTGAGGGGCGTGCGGGGAATATGTGCGGCAGGGTGTATATTCAGCGTATTGATACTTTCGTGGCCATGACTGCAAAATCAACCCTCCTGGGGTGGATCGCCGAAGAGAAACTGTCTCAAGTCCTTCAGGGCCTTCTGGGGCTGGCGGAGAAGTATAAGGACGATGAGCTCCTCCGTGATGCCACCTTCCAGTCGGGGCGATTAAAGGCACTGGAAAAAAAGAGGCTGGACGGCATACTCTCCTCCGAGGAAGGTAATTTGGAGACAGCCAAAATCCGGCAGGCTTTGCTGCATATAGTTCAGGTGATTCCTGATGATTGGGTATCAGAGGGGATGGAAAACCAGTCAGCAACGCCTGTTGTACCAACCAAAACCAACTGGAAAAAGTACGCCGCCTACATCGCAGCCGCCATCGCCCTGCTGGCAGGGATTGCCGAGTTTTCGGGGTATAGCCTGCGGGATATATTCGGCAAAAAAGAAAAGATCGAACAGTCTATAATCCCTTCGCCGCCCGCTCCAAAGGCAAGTACCCAAGGCGACCAAAGCCCTGCCATCATTACCCACGATGGAGATGTTGACATACAGTACGGAGAACCCAAGCCTAAGCCAGATTCGACAAACAACTCAAACACGCCCAAATGAAACCAGCACTCCTCATCCTGCTTACCCTGCTGCTTATCCCGGCTGCTTTTGCGCAGCCAACTGTCAGCACCTCCGGCAACAACAGCCCTGCCGTCATCGCCCGCAACTTCTCCGTCACCTACGGCGTCCGGGCCGATGCCATTGAAGCCATCCTGTGGATTTACGAGGCAGAAGGATATGATGCCGGCCGCAGGAACCGCGCCACCGAACAGATCATCCGGGAGTATGCCCAGTCGCCCGAAAGGCAGCAACAAGCCGACGTACTCTCCGAGGCAACCCGGAGCAGCATCAACAATCCCCAGATCGCCAGCGCCCTGGAGTGGGACCTGTTTGCCCGCAGCCACTACCTCTCCACCACCAGCTACAACAGCCCCGCTGTGGTGGCACAGGGCGATGTGAACATCTGGTACGGCATCCCGCCCAAGGCCCTGCGTGCACTGGCGGCACAGTTGGAGAAAAACAAAGTTGACTTTGACAAACTTGAAACACAACTCGCAGAGCTGGCCAGAAAATACGAAGAAGTGAGTAACACCCTTGTGAACCGTGAGGATGAAATGGCCAAAGAAGCCAAACTGCTGTTGGATGAAGGTGAAATTGATGAGGCTGTAAAAGTCTTGGGTGACCGCCGCTATGCACTCAAAAAACAACGAGAAAGGGCTGAAAAGCGGGAAGCAGAAGCCGCTTTTGACTATGCACAAGGTTTGTCGCTGCAACTCAAGTATGATTCAGCGGCCATTGAGTACAAAGCTGCGGTTGACCTTGACCCGGAGAATTCTTCCTACCACCTATATTACGCCAATAACGAAAACACCCTCGCCCGCTATGACCAGGCCATCCGGCATTATGAAATCGCCCTCGGCATAGACAGCGTCAAAAGGGATAACCAGGAAAGGATAGCAACTTTACTCAACAATCTCGGCTTTGCGTGGTATTCAAAGGGGGAATACGACAAAGCCATCGGGTATTATGATAAAGCACTGCAAATCAGTTTGAAGGCTCTGGGCGAAAACCATCCAGACGTCGCAACGAGGTACGACAACCTCGGCTCAGCGTGGCGAGCAAAGGGGGAATACGACAAAGCCATCGGGTATTACGATAAAGCGCTGCAAATCAGTTTGAAGGCTTTGGGTGAAAACCATCCAGACGTCGCAGCGAGTTACAACAACCTCGGCGGGGTGTGGCGAGCAAAGTGGGAATACGACAAAGCCATCGGGTATTTTGATAAAGCGCTGCAAATATTTTTGAAGGCTTTGGGCGAAAACCATCCAGACGTCGCAACGGGATACAACAACCTCGGCGGGGTGTGGGATTCAAAAGGGGAATACGACAAAGCCATCGGGTATTTTGATAAAGCGCTGCAAATCAATGTAAAGGCTTTTGGCGAAAACCATCCAGACGTCGCAACGGGATACTACAACCTCGGCTCAGCGTGGTATTCAAAGGGGGAATACGACAAAGCCATTGACTACTATGAAAAATGCCAGGCAATATTGGACCTTTTTTTTGAATCTACCCATCCCTATCAAAAAACTACTACCCAGAGTTTATCCCGTGCAACCAACAGCAGGGGCATGGAACTATACAGCGAAAAAAACTACCAGGCAGCCCTCGGATATTTTCAAAAAGCCTTCAAAAATGCGCAGCGGGCAGAAGATGATGCCTTTTCGCTCACCTGCCTGAATAATATCGGCTCCATGTATAAGAACCTGCAACAATACGAAGCCGGGCTGCAAAACCTGGAAGCCGGACTACAACTCGCAGCGCAGATCAATCAAACCCTCGACCAGCAAATCAAAGAGCAAGTAACCCCCGAAATGCTTGCAAATCCCGAAGTGCAAGCCAAAATCGCCGAGCTAAAAAACCTCGCCCTCATCCGCCGCATGAAATACCACAAAGTCGGCTGCCTCATCGGGCTGAAGCGCAGCAAAGAAGCCAAGGCCCTCGCCAGGCAGCTCTGGCGGGAGGGCCTTGAAACCAATGACACCCGCCTGCTGGAGGATCTGAAGCGGGATGGGTATGATGTTGGAGAGTGAGGGTATGGGCCATATCCCGGCGGTGTCCCTGCTGCCCGTCAACGATACCTCAGACGGGTGCGCCAAAGCTGTTGTAGGCAAATAGCCGCTCCATGGTTATTACCTGGTCAATCTGCCCGCTGCCCGCCGGGCTGGGTGGGTATGTGGTGATCAAGGTATTAAACAGGAGTTTACGGGTGCCTGTAAGGGCCCTGAATTTTTCTCGCCGCTGGCGCAGATCATCGCTGTAGGCATCCGTAATGCGGATGTCATGGGTATAAAACTTGATTTCGCAGAGGTTGATGGCCCGGTCGGCCCGGTCAATGAGCAAATCAATCTGGAAGCCTTCTCCAGCCGTATCGCCTTTATGCGAAAACGTACTGATCTGGGTATGGATACCTGAAATACCCAGGGCGAGTTTAATGGCTTCTGCATGTTGTAAACAGATCGTTTCAAATGCGTATCCACACCAGATTGTATAAGCGTTGCTATTTGACTGGAGCAGCCATCCATGTGGGCCCTGGTAGGGCTTACCTTCTACAAACCGCAGGTAAAACAACGAGTATTGATCCGAAAGCCGATAGACAAAGCCGTTTCCGCGCTTCTTGTACAGGGGAAAACGCATGATGAAAGATGCCGCTTCAAGTTCACTGAGCACCTGTGTCATGCCACCGCCGTCGGGCAGACCTGATTGGGCGATGATTTCCTGCCGGCTCAGCCCCCGCCATTTGCCAGCCAGGGCTTTGATGATGGCTACGTGGTGCTGGTGCGAGGTAAAAAGGGCGGCATAAAGATTTTCAAATTCTGAACGCAGGAAACCGTCTGGATGAAAAAACAGCCGCTCGATCGCTTGTGAGACCGTTTCGCCATTGCGTGCCTCTTGCAGATAGGCGGGCACACCGCCTACCGCCATATAAAACTGGAGGGTTTGATAGTGATCCCAGGAGACCCCAGCACTTTTGAGAAACAGATGGGTCTCTGCCAGCGTGAAGGGTTTGAGGTTGATGCGCCGGGTAAGGCGATTGTGCAGACCGCCTTTATTACCCACCACTTTTTGTAACATCCAGGCCGCAGCGGAGCCGCATACGATGAGTACGAGACGGGGCTGATAGGCGGCCCAGTCATTCCAGAAATAGGCCAGCTCTTCTAAAAAGCCAGACTTATGCGTAGCAATCCACGGAAGTTCATCAAAAAACACCACCTGTTGGCGGTCTGTATGGCTGGAAAGGCAGTTTTTCAGAAGTTGGAAAGCTTCGTACCAGGTTGATGGTGAGGGCTCTGCTTGTGCGCCTTTAAAATGTGTCTTGATTTTTTCGGAAAACTTGAACAGTTGATTTTTTAGCGAGGCATGCTGGGTACCCGTAAACTCAAAGGCTATGTGTTTGTCATACACATTTTTGATCAGGAATGTCTTGCCAATACGCCTTCTCCCATATACAGCGATGAATTCAGCCCTCGGGGTTTCGAGTGCTTCCAGCAACAGTTGCTTTTCTTGTGTCCTGCCTATCATGTTGTTCAAAATATATTTCGCTGAACGCGTAGGTAAATATACGAGTTCAGCGGAATATATCATCGGATGGGTTGGAGATTTGACGTATATCCCCCCTATGGGTAAGGCGGTCAGAAGCAATGCATTGTTCTTCGGAATAAGTTGTTTTTTCTTCAGGAATGATCGTATATACACAGGTACAAGCTCGTGTCTTTACATACCTCCTCTTACCCCCACCCATCTATGAAACAGGTTCAACTTGGAACACAGGGCCTTCGTGTGCCAGCCATCGGGCTGGGCTGCATGGGCATGTCGGATTTTTATGGGCCCTCGTCTGAGGCGCAAAACCTCCGCGTCCTCGACCGGGCGGTGGAGATCGGTTGTACCTTCTGGGACACAGCCGATATGTATGGTCCCTTTACGAATGAACTTCTCCTGTCGAAGGCCCTCCAGGGACGCCGCGACCAGGTCATCCTGGCAACCAAATTTGGAGTATCGCGGGGTGAAGACGGGAGCTGGCAGGGCATCAAGGGCAGCGCGGCCTACGTAAAGGCCAGTTGTGATGCTTCGCTGAAGCGCCTCAACACCGACTACATAGACCTCTACTACCAGCACCGGGTGGACCCCCAGACCCCTATCGAGGAAACGGTCGGTGCCATGGCAGAACTGGTCGCTGCCGGAAAAGTGCGGTATATCGGTCTCTCGGAGGCAGACGCCGCAACGATTGAGCGGGCGCACAAGGTACACCCCATCAGCGCGCTCCAGACCGAGTACTCCCTGTGGTCCCGGGAAGTCGAGGCCGATATTTTGCCCGCCATTCAGCACCTCGGCATCGGATTTGTCGCCTACAGCCCCCTGGGCCGGGGATTTTTGTCCGGTGCCATCCGCTCGCGCAGCGACCTGCAACCCGGCGACTGGCGGCTGGAAAACCCCCGGTTTACCGAAGAAGCTATTGCCCATAATATAGGCCTGGCCACCTGTGTAGACCAGATCGCGCAGGAAACAGTCGCTACCCCTGCCCAGGTGGCCCTGGCCTGGCTGCTCTCCCGCGAGACACCCATTGCGGCTATACCTGGTACCCGTCGCACGGAGCGCCTCGAAGAAAACTGGGCCGCACAGGAGATTACCTTACGCCCCGATCACCTGGACCAACTCGCCGCCCTGATCCAGGCAGGTGTGGCTGGCAACCGGTATTAAACCGCTCCGACGACCCCCAACACAGGCTGCGCATATATCCTCATGAGAGGGTGTATGCGCATGTTTGTGGGTATGTACAGCGGGTGCGGGTAGCGGGTCGCAGGGGAAAAGACAGGATTAAAAATGGCGAATTGGATAAAAATAAATATTTAATTGGTATTTAAGTGAGAAAATATTCAAAAAATGGGGGCACAACTTTTTTAACAAAACGTTGCATCAGCTCTCCCGGAAAGCGCCATGAATAGCTTTGCCTGCTGATATTTCCTTGTATTTGCCTGATTATGAGGCAAAAAGCAGAACGCTGGCGGCTTTTGCCCGTACATCCGGGCGAACGCTAAATCATCCATATGAACAAAATTGTAATTGTTGTTTTGATCGCCCTTCTGGCCGCAGGGTGCCGCCAGGCATTTGACGAACCGGGAAATCTGGTGCCCAAAACCGTTGACGAAGACGCTTCGCTTCCGGCTATCAACGTAAATGGTACCTTGCTTCACGCTGAGAGTTATGGGAATCCGGATAGCCCGATGGTGGTATTCTTGCATGGTGGTCCGGGAGCCGACTATCGCAATGGCCTGAATGTCAGAGAGCTGGCTGCCTACGGCTACTTTGTTGTATTGTATGACCAACGAGGCACCGGGTTGTCCCAGCGCCACCCTAAGGAGCAGTTTTCGATCCAGTTGTATCTTGATGACCTGAGTGCCGTCATCGCGTTGTATCGGACTTCTCCCGCGCAAAAAGTATTTCTTTTTGGCCATTCCTGGGGTGCCATGCTTACGGCAGCTTATATCAATGCCTATCCCGACCGGATTGACGGCGCTATTTTGGCCGAGCCGGGCGGACTGAACAAAACCCTGCTGGATGCATACGGTACAACCAGCCGGAAACTGGGACTGCTGGCAGAAACCACCAACAATGTCCTGTACGCCGAAAAATTTCTCTCACGAAACGAACACGAAATACTGGATTATAAACTCGGTCTGCAATCGCCGTTTTCATATGCCGAAAACAACGATGAAGGCATCGAAGGCCCCTCTCCCTTCTGGCGAAACGGAGCCGTCTCCCTCGCAGCCATGCTCGATATCGCTGAGAATGAAGGATTTGACTTCACGACTCAGCTTGCAGCATACCCGACGAAGGTCTTGTTTATCTATGGCGAAAATAACCGCTCCTACGGGGAGACCTTTGCCCGGAAAGAGGCTTCGTTTTTCCCAGCCTACGAACTCGCCCGCATCGAAGACACCGGCCACGAAATGATCTATTTTAAGTGGGACAAGGTGCTGCCCGTCGTATTACCCTATCTGAATGCCCTGAAATAATCCCATGAAAAAGATTCTTCTCTCCCTTCTGTTATGCCTCGCGCTGACACCTGTCCTGTACGGGCAATCTTATAACTGGGCAGACGCGCTGCCACGTGCAACACATATCGTCAGTGCCCAACTGGGCTGGGAGTATGCTGCCATCGCAGGCCTCTCCTATGGATACCGGCTGCCGACTTGCAGGCCGCTGGTGTTTCAGGCGGGTATTTCGGCTCCTTTTGGTCAGTCTGCCCTGGACGATTTTACCCTGCAAGCCGGGCTGCGCGGAGTAGCCTGGGAAAGGCACCATCTGAAAGCCATTCTGGCACTGGGAGGTAGTTACCAGCATTACGCCTCAGAACTGGTCAGGATCGGAACCCTGGGCGCGGAACTTCAGGCCGAGTTGGGGATATATCGGCCCAGATGGTTTGTGGCGGGTGAAACAGGCTTACATCTGGGCCTGGCTGCCCGCCTGCGGCACAGCGAAATATACACGCAAACCATCTATGCCACAGCCCGGGATGGCTGGTACGGGCCGGTTTCGGGCGGATTTGTGCATGGGGGCATTCAAACGGGGTATTCGTTTAAGCGGAGTGACCTCGTTTTCAGGATCGGCTACCTACAGTCCGTCACCTCTGGTACCAATGCCCTGATTCCGTACTATACCACCCTCGGGTATAACTGGCGGATTCAGTAAGTTGGCGGTGTTGTGAGGCCATTTTTCAGAAAAATGCGCTTATTTTGAGGATATTCTCCCTTCCCTTTCCGGCGGTTGTTTGTGGGCACTGCAGAAGGGGAGGGGTTTACTTGTAGCTATGCTCCGTCAACCATGACCTACAGACCCCATATCCTGGTCGTTTGCGGCCGCAACAAACGCCGCAGCAGGACGGCGGAATATGTGTTTAAGCACGACAGCCGCTTCAGCATCCGCTCGGCAGGGCTGAGTCCCCTGAGCAACCGAAAAATTTCGGAAAACGACCTGCACTGGGCCGATCTCGTTTTTGTCATGGAGACAGACCACCGGACTCAGATCCGGGATACATATGCCCATATCAGCCTTCCGGTGATTGAGGTCCTGTACATCCCGGACGACTACGACTTTATGGACGAGGAACTGGTAGAAATGCTGCGGGCCAAAATTAATCACACCCTGCAGGAGGTGTATGGGGTGTGAGGGGCCATTGCGGCTACAGCCTTGCGCATCTTGATACCCCTGTGTATCTTGCCCGTACGATGGCCTTCAATGAAAAAATTTGTCACTATACCAGTTACTGCCAATTGCGAATGGGTAGGTGGGATAGTAAGAAAGAAGTGTCAGTTCTCTAAAATGATTGTTTCATATTTTTGTATTTTCAACCTATGATCAAACTTACCCACGTCACCATCCACAAGTATCGCAGCTATTTCGAGCCGCAGTCGTTTGCAGTTGATGATAAAATTACGGTCTTGGTCGGCATGAATGAATCCGGTAAGACGGCTGCGTTGCAGGCATTGGCCAAGACGAACTATTTTCAAGAGGATAAGCAGTTTAAGGTGGACCAGACCCTGGACTATCCGCGCAAGGAGCTAAACAGCTTTAAGAGAGGTGGTGGCGATCAGTTGATGATTGAATGCACTTATGAAATTTCAGGTGAGCTATTTCATAAAATCAACACTGGACTGACTGGCGCTGAGTTAAAAAGCCGGATGTTCAATCATCAGATCGGCTACAATTCGGGAGAAAAATTTTTGGGCTTGGAACTTATACCTGTACAAATCCAGGAAGCAGAAAACAACGAGGAGAATCAGGCAATTATTGAGCCAATATCTTATGAAGAGTTTATCAGGCAATGGATTAGGCCAAATTTGCCTAAATTTTGGTATTATGACGAATACTTTGAGATTGAGGATAGCATCAGTCTGAATGATTTGGTTAATGGACAAATGGTTGACTCCTCCGCAAAAACAGCTCAAGCGCTCCTTTACCATGCAGGTATTGATGCACAGGAAGTCTTAAAATCAGCAACAACTAATTTTGAAGACTACGTTGCTCAATTGGAATCTGCTGCGGCTGAAATAACTGATCAGATTTTCAAGTACTGGTCCACCAATCCCAACCTAAAAATCCGATTTGCCATCAATCCTATTGAAAAACAGATTCAGTCGCGCCCTCAAATACAGCAGATAGTAGACCGAATCCTAAATACCAGGATTGAGAACTTAAACTATGGAAATACCCTTCCGTTAAGTTCTCGCTCAAAAGGCTTTAATTGGTTTTTCTCCTTTCTTGTCTGGTTCAGTCAGATTAAAAATGATAGTTCCTCTACCTATATCCTGCTGCTGGATGAGCCAGGCCTAAATCTCCATGCCAAGGCCCAGGCAGATCTGCTTCGTTTCATTGAAGACCTTGGTGTGAAGTATCAAGTCATCTACTCCACCCATTCACCTTTTATGATAGACTCCCGGCATTTGGACCGGGTAAGGACTGTCGTAGAGACAAAGAATGGATCAAAGATTACTGATGCCGTGTATGAAACAGACGAACGTACCCTGTTTCCCTTGCAAGCTGCCCTGGGCTACGACATCGCCCAAAACCTCTTCATTTCCCCCAAAAACCTGCTTCTCGAAGGGCCTGCCGACTTGATCTATCTCACTACCTTGTCCGAGTTGTTGAAAGCTGTGGGACGCACCGGTCTACGCGAAGACATCACAATGGTTCCGATGGGCGGGATAGACAAAGTACCGAGTTTTATCTCGCTGTTCCGCAGCAGCAACCTCGAAATCGTCTGTCTACTTGATTCATTTTCGGAAACCGCCGGTAGACAGCGGTTGGATGACATGGTAAAACACAAGATCATTCACCAAAAGCAGATTTTATTTTTTGATGAGTTTACAGGTAAGGGTTTAAGCCGCGCCGATATTGAGGACCTTTTCGAGCCGGAGGAGTACCTCAAGCTTTACAATGCAGCCTTCAAAAAGGAAGGTCAAATCCAGTCCGCAGATCTGGATTTAAACCTTCCGAACATTCTGGCCCGTATCAATAAACACCTAGGCGTAGCCCGCTTCAACCACTACCGCCCCGCCAGCGTACTGAACCAGATGAATGAGACGGCTGCCTTTTTCAGTTCCGCTACCCTCGACCGGTTTGAGGAGGTGTTTAAGAAGGTAAATGGGTTGTTTGCTTGAAGCAGATTGATATGATTTGTATAAAACGATGCGTATTTTTGAGGATTAACGACCAACTTGTTTATGTCCCGAATCTTCGTTCGCAATTTTGGCCCTATCCATGAAGCTGATATAAACATCAATCGGCTGACCCTCCTGATCGGTGAGCAGGCCTCCGGCAAAAGTACGCTGGCCAAGCTGGTATATTTTTTTAAGTCGTTGAAGGAGCAGTTGGTAGGGTTAGCGCTCCTGGATACACCAACAATCACAGCGTCACAACTGATCAATGTCATCCGGGATCAGTTTTATGTGTTTTTTGGTTCGACAAAACGTTTTCCAGAAGGATATCGGGTCGAATTTCACCTTGGGGAGGGCCGCAGCATCACTTGTGCAGGGTCTCCACTACAGGTAGATATCAACCCACAGGACTGGTTTAATGATTTGTTGGGAACGGTGCAGAACTATACCAGTCGCATCGGTGCTGCCCGAGATCGGAATGACCTCGGTGCTGAGGCCCGTGAGCGGGTAGCGTACCATACGGCACTGGCCCGCCTGTTTTTAGACCCTCAGGAAAATCTCTACATCCCTGCCAGCCGGAATATTACCGTAGCCTACTCAGCTTCCTTTCTGGCTGCCCTCCGGGAGGAACTTCGCCTGAAAAGTGACTCTCTGACCCCAGGCAAACGGAATGACGCCAAGGCGGTGGACCTGATCATTGCACGTGATTTTATCTCACATGTCCAGCAGGTCCGTGAGCGTTTTTTGGGGCAGGGCATGGAAGGCTTTCTGCAGGAGATGCCGCCCCGGATGAGCGAGCTGTTGATACCGCGCATCCAGAAGCTCCTGAAGGGACAATACCGCTACACCTCGAATATCGGAGAGCATTTTCATATCCCTGGCAGAGGCAATGTACTGCTGGAGCACGCCTCCTCAGGCCAGCAGGAGTCCATCCGTATTTTGCAAGACGTACTGGTATCCCTGAGCGAAAACCGCAATATTTTCCGTATTATCGAGGAGCCCGAGGCGCATTTGTTTCCTTCGGGGCAGCGGGTACTCATGGAGATATTGGCGGCGCTGTCGGCTTCCTCAACTCAAAGCAGCTTATTTATTACTACGCACAGTCCGTATATCCTCTCTGTCATCAACAATCTGCTCTACGCAGCAGAGGTGCCCGATCCGGCCGCAGTCGAGGCAGGTTTTCCCGATGCAATCCGACTCCAGCGTGGTACTGTAAGCGCCTATATGATCACAGGGGACGGAGTGGCGCAGTCTATGCTCGATGCTGAGACAGGCCTGATCGGGGCCAACCTGATCGAGGATGCCTGGGATGAGATTGATTACGCTTTTCAGCACCTCTACACCCTTGACGACTGAAGTATATGCCTTTTCCAGAAGATATCCAGGCGGTATGGGGGGCATTATCCCAGGATCCTGATAGCTTGCGTGAGGAGTTGAGCGGTCGGAGTTATTGGCTTTGGGATCCGCCGGATGGGAGCAATGCTGAGAAGCCTTATGCCCATTTGTTGCCTGCAAGAGAAAACCGCACAGGTTGTGTCAAAATAGCAAACCCTAAACAACTTGAAGCCTGGTTTTATCCTGTTGACAAAGCCCTGATCCCGCAGCAATCTGGCGGACAATGTGAAGGGGTTATTTGGTGTATGGACGCGGCAGAGCGGTTATGCTGGGTCGAAATGAAGATGAACATTATCACACATAACACCCGTCAGTTTGAAGAGATACTGGAGGAGGCACTGGGGCAAGTGCAAAATACAATCAGTACATTTCAGGTCCGGTGGGCGCAGCATACGTTATCGTTTCTTCCGGCCAATTGTCAACGGATCGTGATCGCCGTACCCGACAAACCCCGGCGCTTACGGCAAACTCCGCCGAGTTTCCAACGCAAAGCCCGGAAAATCACAGGCGGGATCAAGGTTTTTGTATTATCAAAGATTGAGTTGCCGCAGATTGGACAAGCGAAGCCTTGATAGTCAAGTTATGGCTGATTATCTATCTATTAGGGTCAATCCGCCCCCCTTGCAAAACAGGTGGGTATACCTATCTTTGAGGCTACACTTATCCTTGCCTGCTACCTGCTGAGATACATGAAAGCTGGACTACTCACCATCATTGTATGCCTGGTCTTCGGGACTGTTGGTGCCCAACAGGCGGGACAAGCCCCATTTTTTACCGACATCACCGACACGGCCGGTATCAACCACCAGTTCCGGGTGTATGAGGGGATGTTTGGCGGCGGGATCTGTGTGTTTGACCTCAACCAGGACGGGTTTGATGACCTCTATATCACCGGAGGCATGAACTCCGACCAACTGTACCTCAACAAAGGTGACGGGACTTTTGCCAATGTATTTGAAGGGTCTGGGCTGGAGATCACCCGCGCCTATGTGACCCAGGGGGTGGCGGGGGCTGATGTCAACCGGGACGGTTGGGTGGACCTGTTTGTGACGACCATTACCGAAAAAGACAGTGCCAATATCATCCCGCGCGCGCCTAACCTGCTTTTTCTCAACCAGGGTGATGGCACCTTCCGGGACGTGACGGAGGCCTGGGGCCTGCTTCCGCTTAATTCGTTCAGCACGGGGGCGAGTTTTGGGGACTTTAATGCCGATGGGTGGCCGGATTTGTATGTGGGCAACTACTTTCTGGAGTATCAGGGTGACCTGACCTATATCAGCGATGCGACGATCGCGGGGGCACACCAGACCGCCAAGGGGTATCTGCTGGAGAACCAGCAGGGCAAGGGCTTTAAGGATGTCTATGCCGACTATGGGCTGAAACACCGGGGATTTGGGTTTGGGGCGGTGTTTACGGACTACGACAACGATGGTGACCAGGACCTGCTGGTCAATCATGACTTTGGGTACAAGGCCATCCCCAGTTTTTTGCTGCGGAATGAGTCACCCTGGCGCAGGTTTAAGGACGTGAGCAAGTCCAGCCAGATGGACCTGAAAATCAACGCCATGGCGGCGGCGGTCGGCGACTACAATGAAGACGGCCTGCTGGACTACTTTGTGACCAATATCCGTTTCAACCGGCTGATGACCGGCCAGGGGCGGGGCAAACCTTTTGTGGACCGGCTCGACTCCGTCGGGATGCGGTACTTTGCGATCAGTTGGGGGGCTAATTTTGCGGACTTTGACCAGGACGGAGACCTGGACCTGTTTGTCGCCAATGGGGACCTCAATCCCTACTGCACGGCGATGGCAGATTTTTTCTTTGTGAACGAAGGGGGCAAGTTTACCGAGCAGGCCCGCGCTGCGGGACTCAACGACTACGGGATCGGACGGGGATCGGTCGTTTTTGACATAGAAAATGACGGGGATCTGGACCTGCTGGTGGTCAACCAGAAACCCGTCCAGGAGCAAGGCTATCCGGTACCTTCTACCACCCGCCTGTACCGCAACGACATGGCGCAGGGTCACTGGCTCAAGGTTGCCCTCCGGGGCATCCAGGCCGAAAGCCATGGCCTGGGTTCACGGGTGACCATCGTAGCCGGGGGCCGCCGGATGATCCGGGAGATAGATGGAGGCTGCTCCAGCCACCTCTCCCAAAACGCCACCATCGCCCATGTCGGGCTGGGATCGGTGACGGTTGTGGACTCGGTGATCGTGACCTGGACCGGTGGGAATCGCCAGATACTCACCCAAGTGCCTGCTGATCAGTTGCTGATGATTACCGAGGAGCCAGGCGGCTGGAGCGGTTGGGGCTGGGTAGTGGGGGCAGGTGTATTGCTGGTGCTGGGGGCCGCAGGCTGGGTATGGTTTCGTCGTTATTCCCGCACCTGATCACCTTCTCACCACCTGCTGCGCCGATGCCTGGGCCGTAGGCATCACGACGATATCATTGATTGTGACGTGGGGCGGCGTCGAGGCCACATATCGGACCACCTCCGCGATGTCATGGCCGGAGAGGGGCGTAAGACCTTCATAGACTTTATCAGCCCGCGCCTGGTCTCCTTTGAACCGCACCACTGAAAATTCTGTCTCGACCATTCCGGGAGCGACCTGGGTCACCTTGATGCCATAGGGCAGGAGGTCCGTGCGCATGGCGCGGGTCAGGGCGTCCACGGCATGTTTGGTCGCACAATACACATTGCCATTGGGGTAGACCTCCTTGCCAGCGATAGAGCCGAGGTTGATGATATGGCCGCTGCGACGGGCCATCATGCCGGGCGCAATCTCGCGGGTGATGTAGAGCAAGCCCTTGATGTTGGTATCAATCATCTGGTCCCAGTCGGCGGTGAGGCCCTCCTGCACGGGGGATAATCCGAGGGAGAGACCCGCATTGTTGACGAGGATATCTATCTCCTGCCATTCAGGCGGCAGGCCCTGCACAGCAGCCTGTACGGCGGACAACTCGCGGATGTCAAAACACAACGTCAGGGTCTCAACCGGCAGACGGGTAGCCAGGGCCTCCAGCCGTTCCTGACGGCGGCCGGTCAGGATCAGGCGGTGACCCTCCGCTGCAAATATTTCAGCGCAAGCTGCGCCTATGCCTGAGGTGGCGCCGGTGATGAGGATGGTGTTGGGCATGGGGGAGGTAGGAGTTATGAGGTAGGAGGTAGGGTGTTACGAAGATGCAGGGGGAGATGATGTTTGCTTGGTGGAGAGGATGATACTACGGATAATCTCAGTAAGGCCGTTGTATCTGTTTGAATATCAAGGCACTCGGATTCATTCAGGTTGCGGTAGCCTTAAGAAGATCAAGCCAGTATCGGGTTTCGTTGCTTTCTTTTTGGGAAATACTGAGCTTGTGGATAAAGTCAGCTATGCTTTGTGCATGGGAGGCTTCCCGCACATTTGCACCGATAGAAGTACCAGACCTGAGGAGTTGTTTGCTGATGACATATTCCTTATGATCTGTCGTCAATCGTTTATATACCTGTACGATCTTCACCGCAAACGCAAAGCTCTTCTGCGCGATGACGCTATGATCCGACTTCATAATAGACGTTAAATATTGCTAATCCCCAACCCATCACCCATCACCCACAACTCAAAGCCCCAGCTTACACGTAATCCACGTAGGATCCAGCTCCGCGCCGATCCGGCGGTAGAGGGCAATGGCAGGTTCATTCCAGTCGAGTACCTGCCAGCGCATCTGACGTACCCCCCGTGTGCGGGCCTCGGTGATCAGGTTGTCGAGCAGGCGGCGGCCCAGGCCCTTGCCCCGGTAGGATTCCGTCACGATGAGGTCGTCGAGATAGATGATTTTGCCTTTCCAGGTAGAATAGGCAGTATAAAACAGGGTCATGCCCACGATCCCCTGCTGCGGGTCCTCCGCCACAAATACCTCATAATAAGGTCGCGTACCAAATCCATCCGCCAGGAGTTCGGCGGGGGTAGTTTTGACCGCTTCTGGTTCCCGCTCAAACAGAGCCAGTTCCATGATCAGGGCATGGACAGCCGGTATATCAGCAGCTGTGCCGGGGCGTATGACGATATCAGTTTCTGCAGAAGCCATAGGAGATTACAGGGCCGGATTTGCCGTACCCGGAGTACAAAGGTAGAAGAATCACGGGATGAATCTATACGTTTGTGACCAGGCATCCTATCGCCAGCCTGAAGCCTGGTAGAGCCGGCTCAGGCCGTTTTCGTACCGGTGTATCACGTCGAGCAGGGCCGGGAGGGTATTGGCTGCGGGGACTCCGGCAGGAGGCGATACCCGCTTGCTGGTGAAGTACAGCACGCCCGTGCGGGGAGATACATAAGGACAGTAGTCCATCTTGTCGGAGTTGACCGCCGGGCCGAGGTTGCGGGCCGTGGTCCAGCCGCCTTCCGGGCGTGCATAAGCGATGTACAGGTCGCCACTGCCGAGTCCGTCCGGGCGATTATACCCCGTAAAGATCAGGAAGGACTCATCCGGCGCTACATAGGCATTAAACTCGTATCCTGCTGAGTTTATGGAGTCGCTGAGGGATACAGGTGCCAGAAACCGGTCGCCGACCCACTCGCAGCGAAATATATCGTCTTCTCCCAGCGAACCAGGGCCTGTACGGGTCAGGTACAGGTGCCCCGCCGTTGTCACAGCCGGATAAAACTCATCTCCATCCGTATTGACGGGGGCTGGAAGACGTACGGGCGTCCCCCAGGCGGCACCGGCGCGGGTACGGCTTACGTACCAGATGTCATAGTCGCCCGCCGGGCCGGTACCTGTTTCTGGTCGGTTAGAGACAAAATACAGCCGCAGCCCGTCCGGCGAAAAAAATGGCTCCAGGTCCTGATATTGTCCCGAAAAAGAGGCAACAACCGGTTTTGCCCATTGTCCCCGCTGCCAGGTAAGGTGCACAAGGGCTGATATTTCACCCTGATGCCCCTGTACCGACACATAAGCCTCTGTTTCGTCAGGAGACAGGGCAAAATCCCGTACAGCCGGAAAGGTGGTTGCCAGTGCTGGCAGCAGGGGGGAGACACGGGCAGAAGATTGGGCAGAGAGCAGCCCGGGGCAGAGCAGGCAAAAGAAGACTAGCTGGCGCATAATAAGGTAATTAATAGGGAGACGGAGCAGGATGTGCTGGCGTTGCACGGGCTTATCCTACGGCGGCCCGTAGCCATTGGAGATAGGGTGGGTGTCCATCCAGCACCGGGAGTGTGAGGATACAGGGGGTGGCGTAAGTATGCAGGTCTGCGAGGCGGCGTACAAGGGCGGGTGCCTGATCAGCCGTGGTTTTGAGCAGCAGGACGGTTTCCTGGTCTTCGACAATCCGGCCTTCCCAGGCATATACCGAGGTCATTCCTTCGAGGATATTGGCACATGCCGCCAGGCGCTCGGAGACGGCAGTATGCCCCAGCTGCAGGGCCAGGGTTTTGTCGGGGCAGGTGACGTACACCGAGTAATATTCAGGACGGGTAACAGACATCATATAGGGCAAGAAAAAAAGTGGCTTATGATGAGGGCGATCCGGGATGGCACCTGCCAGAACCTACCCCTGCCAAAAATCATCTCACAACATTTCAGGCAGTATCCCGTTTTCCCTGGCAAAATACCCATATTGCCGCATTATCCTACCGCAATCCTATGGCTATACGACCCGAAATCGCCGACCTGCGCAAGTCCTACACCCTCAGCAGCCTGGACGAGTCAGCAGCAGCTGCCGACCCGCTGGTGCAGTTTGAAAACTGGTTTCAGCAGGCTGTCTCAGCCCATGTGCTCGAGCCCAATGCGATGTCCCTCGCCACGGTGGCAGGTGGCCGCCCATCCGTGAGGATTGTCCTGCTCAAGACCGTGGATGAGGCTGGTTTTGTGTTTTTTACCAACTACGAGAGCCGCAAGGGGCATGAGATAGATGCGCATCCGCAAGTGGCCCTGACGTTTTTCTGGCCGGAGCTGGAACGGCAGGTACGTATCGAAGGCGTAGCCAGTCGGCTGGAAGAGGCGGACAGCGATACGTATTACCACTCACGGGACCGCGGCAGCCGTATCGGGGCCTGGTCATCTCCGCAGAGCCAGGTGATCCCGGACCGCCAGTTTCTGGAGGAGCGGGTTGAGGAGACCCTGGTTCGGTTTTCCGGGCAGGAAAACATACCCCGTCCGGCATTTTGGGGAGGATATCGGGTGGCACCCGATTATATCGAGTTTTGGCAGGGGCGTCCCAGCCGCCTGCACGACCGCCTCGCCTACACACGTGCGGGTGCAGGATGGGACCGGGTACGGCTGGCTCCCTGAGGCTCAGAGATACCGCATGATGACCTCGACCTGACGGGTCATACCGGCTTTTACTTCAAACTGGAATGCCTCAATCGGGGGTTGGGTAAATCCTCTGTGGTAATAATTTGAAAACCCAAATCCTTCGGTTGGGATACCGATCAGGTTGAAGTCCATCAGCCGGTTGTAGTTTTCGTCATCCATAAGGGAGATGCCATATATCCCTGGCTCCAGGCTTATGGTGGTTGTGAGCACCCCGTCTCGCAGGGTTTCCTTGCCTATATGGACTTTTTTGAAGGCAATTTTATTGTGAAAGGACTCCGTATCCACGTAGACCCCGATCAGGATTTTGCCCTGATTGTTTCGGATATTGCGGATCGTAAGCTCAACGGTGCCTGTAGCAGGAGCCTGGCCCAGGGCGAAGGACATGGTGCTACAGATCAGCAGGGAGATAAAAAGTGACTGCATCAGACAACATACATAAAGGACCGGCATACGTCTCTGTTAACGCCGGGGCCGGGGTTGAGGTTTGCTGATACAGGCAGGATAAACGTTGTACCTATACACCATAAGCCCTATCGGGTTAAAACCGCCTGACAGACATCCGTCCTCGGGATGCCATCCACGGGATACCCCACAGAAAAATCCAGCGTGAGCACACCGGCAGCATCAAACGTGCCGCTGCCACTAAAGGTGTACGTGATGGGGCCGCAAGCAATCTCCTGAGAAGCGACTGTCAGGGTATTGCCGCTCAGGGTGGCTTCCAGCCGGACACGGCCAGCGGGGCAGGCATAGTCACCGAGGTCATACAGCACGAGACCATCCCCGTTGCCGGGTAGCGGCTCTATGAGGATGTTGTGCTGAGGGCTTGTCACAAAACAGCCTGTATAGGTGACCGAATAGGTACCGGTAAGTTGTATCTGCTCAAAAAACTCACAGGATGGCCCCCGAAATCCCGGCGTACACTGACAGCTCCCGTCCACGCAGGTGCCGCCATTCTGACAGACAACGGTCTCACAGGGATCGGGACGGCAGCCGGAGAGACTCCAGGCCAGCACCAGACAAATAATGAGCAGGCGCATAAGTCAGCAGATTAAATAAGCTATCTGGCATACGAAATCCACCAACCGGAGTTGGCAGGTATCACATCATCTTCAGAAAACTGACCTCGCGGTCAGACAGCAGGCGCCAGGTCCCCCTGGGCAGGTTCTTTTTGGTCAGAAAACCCAGCAGCACCCGGTCCAGTCCGATCACTTCATATCCGAGGTGCTCAAACATCCGTCGCACAATGCGGTTGCGCCCGCTATGGATTTCGACCCCTACCTCGGAGGCATCTTTACCTTCCACATAGTCAATCTTATCCACCTGTGCCAGGCCGTCCTCCAGTTGGACACCGGTCACCAGTTGTTGCATATCAGCCTCTGCAAAGGGTTTGTCGAGCCGCACATAATACACCTTCCGGATCTGGTAGGAGGGATGTGTGAGGCGCTCCGTCAGCTCGCCATCGTTGGTGAGCAGCAGGAGGCCTGTTGTATTGCGGTCAAGTCTTCCCACCGGGAATACCCGTTGCTGGGTCACCCGCTCGATGGTATCCAGTACGATCTTCCGCCCACGAGGATCATCCGTGGTGGTGATCATGTTGCGGGGTTTGTTGAGCAATATATACACCAGCGTCTGGGCGGTGAGCACCTTGCCCTTATAGGCCACCACGTCACGCTGGGGCACAATTTTGAGGCCCAGCTCGGTGACAACCGCTCCATTGACGGTGATTTCGCCGTTGGAGATGAGTTTGTCTGCGTCACGGCGGGAGCATACGCCTGCCTGCCCGATAAACCGGTTGAGCCTTACGGGCTGAGTTGGGTCTGGCGGAGCGGGTATTTCCGGATTGCGGCGGCCTTTGGCGCCTGATGTCGGTTTTTCACGCTTAAATGGAAGGTTGGTATCTTCCTTTTCGTATTTATCAAAAGAAGCAGGTGTATCGTCCCGCTCAAAAAAGGGCCGTTGGCTTCCCCAGTCTCCCTGATTCCGGTTTTCGAAAGGCTTGCGGGTATTGTCCCGCTCAAAACGAGGCCTTGCCTCACCCCGGCTGTCCTGAGATCGGTTTTCGAAGGGCTTGCGGGTATTGTCCCGCTCAAAACGGGGTTTGGCCTCACCCCGGCTGTCCTGGGCGCGGTTTTCGAAGGGTTTGCGGGTATTGTCCCGCTCAAAACGGGGTTTGGCGTCACCCCGGCTGTCCTGAGATCGGTTTTCGAAAGGTTTCCGTTTAATACGCGGCCGGGCTTGTTTCGCATCGGGTCCTGCTAAGGGATCCAATGGCTTACGGCGAGCCGGGCGCTTTTCGCCGGCACCGGTTTTGTCAGGATTTTCTTGTGTTGACTCGTCCTTCGGTTTATGATACACTCCCTTCCAAAAGGGGTTCTTCTCCGGTTTTTCCTTCATTCTCTGGGTTTTCTTGCGGCCTGTCCTCTTGCTGTTGGCGGAACAGTTCCAGATGGTCTTCGGCCAGTTCTTCAAATTCTTTCAGGCGTGGCATATCTGATAAGTCTCGTATGCCAAAATACTGCATAAAATACGGGCTGGTAGCGTACAGGAGGGGACGTCCCGGCAGGTCAGACCGCCCGGTAATGGAAATAAGGTTTTTTTCGAGGAGTTTCTGGACCGCATAGTCGCAGTTGACCCCGCGTATGAACTCTACTTCGGCTTTGGTGACCGGCTGCCGGTAGGCGATGATGGCCAGCACCTCCATAGCAGGTTTGGTCAGGCGCTTCTGGTTTCGGGCCAGGTTTGCCTTTTGGATATAGGGGTAATAGGTTCTTTTGGTAAAAAACTGATACCCCTGGGCGACTTTTCGCACCTCAAATACATAAGCAGGGTCCTGGTAGCGCTCGACCAGGGCATCCAGGATCGCGGTTACTTCCTCCAGGGATACGTGTTCCCATGTACGTACATCAGGAAGTGGCTCCGGAGCGGCATCGTGGGCACTGCTGTCAGCTGCGGGCTCTTCCTCATCCTGGTGGATAACACGGGCATTAGCTGCCATCAGGGTCTCGATGACCTGGGCAGGCAGTACCGGTTGCTCAGCGGCAAACACCAGCGACTCGATGATCTGGGAGAGGTCGGGATGCATAGCAGGGGGCAAAGATACGACTTATCCCGAAGGAACATACGATTTTTACGCAAGGTACCTGTCGTCAGATGGGGCAGGCATGAGGTGGGGCGTGATCGTACATTCTGCTTGCGGAGTTGTTGGTAGGGACTGTGTGGCTGTTGGTTGAAATCATTTCGTCCCGGGAGCAGGTCGCCTTAGGTTTGTGACATCAACAATAAACCAATTCTCTCCTATGATGACCTTTCTGAAAAACAACCTGATGTTTGTTGCGACACTGTCTGTTCTGAATGTAGTGGCTGTTTCATGTGGTGATGTGGTAGCGCCTTCGCTCACGGCCAGTGAAGCGGCTGATCTGGTCTCCAATGCTGTGGTGAGCGGCACGGAGGGGCTGACGGTGCAGGTCGAGGACATGAGCAGCCTCGCCACGACGTACCTGTCTTATTGCAACCAGGCACTGGACTCTTCTGTGACCCGCACCGGTGGTACGGCCCCCCGTTCGTATGCGTACACGTTTGACTGGGACTGGCTCCTGACCTGTAACCAGGTGGGGGTGCCGACTAAAATGGACTTCTCCTGGGCCAGTGATGGCACGTATTCCCTGGCTGCGATGAACTCAGACGACGCGGCCGAAGGTACTTTTGCGGTGACGGGCCTCCAGCCATCCATTACCATCCTGACCTTCAACGGGAAGTACGTAAGAACCGGCACCCAAAACTTCACGGGCCGCAATGCCAAGAGCACAACCTCTACCCTGGAAATGACGGTCCTGAACCTGACCTATGATGAGGGACAGGATGAGATCACCGGAGGAACTGCCGAGATAGAACTGACAGGCGCTGTCACGGGCGGTAGCAGCTTTAGCTTCACGGGTACCCTTACCTTCAACGGCAACCAGTCCGCCACCCTGGTCATCAACGGTACGAGCTACCCGATCTCCTGGTAATATACCCTGCTTTTCCTTGCCTGAGACCGGTTTCTGCGCGAGCAGGGGCCGGTCTTGCTGTTAGGTCTCGGTTTAAACTGGTTTTTTATCTGCTGTAGAAAAATTCACTTTTCGTGAGGTGATATTTCCCTGGTTAATAGTACATTAAGCCGCACTATTACCATCGCAGCTTTCAGGTCAGTACTTAACATGAAAGAAAATTTTACCCCACCGCTTATCCTCAGATGGTACTTGCTGCTGGCAGGGGTTGGAGTGGTATTTTTTGCATGGCTTCAGGCCATGATTGATCCCTCTGTGGACATCCGATGGCCAGTTACCTGGGTGGCGAGTGCATTGTGTATCATACCGCTCATCGGGAGTTTTGTGGGGTGGGATCGGTATTCTGGCTGGGCGAGCCTGATAAGTTGGCATATGATTTTGTTTTCGGTCTTTGCCCAGGTTGTGGCTGCCATAGCGGATTATCCGTGGTTAATGGGATTTAATGGCGTGCTGATATATCAGTTAGTCTATCTAGGACTATTCAGTCTCCGGTATGTGAAAATCCATACCCTGGTGGGGATCGCCACGACGGTTTGCCTGATGCTTATTCCCCATTCGCTTGAATTACAGGAAAGGATCAGCGTGGTCGGTTTGATGGGATTGATAGGTTTTGTCAATTATCTCAAAAAATCACACGACTTTCGGGTACATGCGCAGACCCTGTCGCTCAAGGCTGCTGTAGAGCGGAGTGCCCAGATGCTGAATGCTGTGCTGCAGAGCAGCTCGGATGAGATTTTTGCGCTGGATACCCAGTTTACGGTTCTCAGCATCAATGAAAACTGTCGGCAGGCCTTCCGGGATGTACACGGGAGAAGTCTTCAGGTGGGGGATAATGTTCTCCAGATTATGAAGGAGCAGGGCCGGACGCTCCTGATGTATGACCAATACCTGCGGGGTATGAAAGGAGAGGCGCAGAATTTCACCATTTTATTACCGTATCCTTCTGGCCCTTCCTGGCGGGAGGTGGCTATTTTCCCGGTGTATGAAGCCCATGAAGTAATAGGCATCTCCATATTTATCCACAACATTGATAAACGCTGGGAGATGGAGCAGCGTCTGGCCCGGAGTGAGGCTCGGTTGTCTGCTGCTGTCAGTGGCGGGCAGCTTGGGGTCTGGGATATTTCGCTGGAAACAGGTGAGGTATATTATTCGGACAAACTTCGAGAACTGCTCGGCTATACCCTGGAGGAGTTTCCGGATACTCGTGAGGCCTTGGTGTCCAGGATTCATCCGGATGATTTGGAGGCTGCGCTGGAGGTATTTAAGGCACATGTAAAGGGGTCCTTGCCATTGGCGCATGCAGAGTTCAGGATGCGTCATCGTAACGGCACCTGGCGGTGGGTGCTCAGCCAGGGCATGGCTCTCCGCAATGAGGCCGGGTGGACCCTGCGCATCACAGGGGTAATCAAGGATATATCTGAGCGCAAGGAGACGGAGCTGATGCTCAAGGGGGTGATGGACTCCTCTGTCGCCGGCATCTGGGTAGTGAGCGTGGTGCCGGATGCAGCAGGTGGCCCCGGCCAGCTCCTGGTCAAAAGTGTCAACGAAAAAGTGCAGCGGGAAACCGGTCTGCCGCTGAACCAGCTGCTGGGCAGGCCGCTCAGCGAGGTTCTCCAGCCGTACGACGAGCAGTTTATCGGGTATGTATATGATGTGCTCACACATCAGCAACCGGTTTTCACGGAGTTTCATACCAGGATGGACAAGCAGCCGGACAAATGGTATGACCTTTCTTTTTACCTGCTCGATGATAAGCATGTGGTGATCAACTGTTATGACATCACGGCCCGTAAGGTGGCAGAAAAACAGCTCCGCACCAACGAGTACCTCCTCCGCACGATCATCAACAATACCCCGGACTGGATTTTTGTCAAAGACCTCAATCATCGGTATATCCTTGTTAATCAAAGTTTTGCGGCGTCTTATGGCCGCCAGCCCGAGGACCTGATCGGCAAACACGAGCTGGACCTGGGGATCGCACCTGCACTGGTGATGGGAGATACGGCGGCTGGGATACGGGGATTTTGGGCGGATGATGATGAGGTGATCCGCACCCGCCAGCCGCAGCTGGTGCCGGAGGAAGCGACAGTTTCCCGGGGCGAACCCATCGTACTCAGCACCGTCAAGGTGCCCCTCTCAGATCCCCAGGGCAATCTCTGGGGCCTGTTGGGATTTGCACATGACATCACCAAGCACAAAAAAACAGAACTGGAGCTGCAAAAACTCTCCCTGGTAGCCAGCCGCACCAACAGTGGGGTGGTCATTACGGACCGCGAAGGCCGGATCGAGTGGGTAAATACCGCTTTTTGTGCCATGACCGGATATGAGCTGTCAGAGATACAAGGCAAAAAACCAGGTAGTTTCCTGCATGGGCCTGATACCAGCCCGGATACCGTACGGCTGATCCGGGAAAAACTCACCCAGCTGGAGCCATTTTCTATTGATATCCTCAATTATCGCAAGGACCGATCCTCCTATTGGGTTAATATGAACATCGCGCCGGTATTGGATGCAAAAGGACAGGCGGAGCGTTTTATTGCGATAGAGACAGACACCTCCCTGCAAAAAGAGGTCGAACAAAACCTCATAAAAGCTAAACAAGCTGCCGAAGAAGCCTCCCGCCTCAAAGCAGACTTTCTCTCTACCATGAGCCACGAGATCCGTACCCCCATGAATGCAGTCATCGGCATGACGGGACTCCTGATGCAGACAGCCCTCTCGCAGGAACAGCGGGAATATGTGGAGACGATCCGGTTTAGCGGGGACAACCTCCTGACCGTCATCAATGACATCCTGGACTTCTCCAAGATAGAAGCCGGGAAAATGGAACTGGAAGCACAGCCATTTCAGTTGGTTGAGATGGCAGAGGATGTCACGGATCTCCTCTCGCCGCTGGCGATCCAGAAAAATCTGGAACTCATGACGGATATTGCCCCGGATGTACCCCGAACCATACTCGGAGACCCTACCCGGATAGGGCAGATACTGGTCAATCTCCTCAATAATGCCCTTAAGTTCACCCAGCAGGGGGAAGTTGTGCTGACGGTTTCGCTTGCATCCCGCACCGGCAATACTGCGGTCATTTCATACGCGGTACGGGATACTGGGATTGGAATCCCGGAAGACAAACTTGATCGCCTGTTTAAGGCTTTTTCGCAGGTAGATGCCTCTATGACCCGTAGATTTGGTGGGACAGGGCTGGGGCTGATCATCACCCGCCAACTGGTGGACCTGATGGGCGGTACCTTGCATGTGACCAGTACCGAGGGAGAGGGTTCTGTTTTTACGGCGAACATACCCTGCCAGATTCCTCCGGAAAATGATAATACCCGGGAGGTCATATACCCGCATCTTCAGGGCCGGAAAGTATTGATTATCGAAAATAATCCGACGCATCTTGCCGTCCGCAGCCGTGAATTGACGGACCTGGGCATTGTGTCTGTGCCTTTGTTGGCGCCTGCGGATATACATACGGTGCTGGCACAGCTTGAAGGTATAAGCCTGGTGCTCGTAAAACTGGAAATGAAACCCGTCTCCGGTTGTGAGTTGGCAGTGAGCATTCGCAAGGATTTCCCACATGTATCGGTGATCCTGATGGTGGCCAAAGGTAAACTTCAGCACGAAGTATGTGCCAGATACCAGATATGGCAGATACCTCGTCCCATACATCGTCAAGCATTGCTGAATATGATCCTGGAAGCCATCCCTGATCATGAGCAGCGTCCTTCTGCTATCGTGGCGGTACCTGTCGCTGAACGACCTTTTTTTGGAAATCTGAGTGTACTCGTCGCCGAGGACAATGCGATAAACCAAAAAGTAGCCCTCCGAATGCTGGAAAAACTTGGGATTCAGGCCGATGTCGCTGCCAATGGCCTGGAAGCCCTCAAGGCGATACACATCAAATCCTATGACGTGATATTCATGGACATGCAGATGCCTGAGATGGACGGACTGGAGGCTACACAAGCTATTCGCGCAGCTGAAAACGCCACCCACCGTCATGTCATTATCGCCATGACTGCCAATGCGATGTCGGGTGACCGCGAGCGCTGCCTGGCAGCCGGTATGGACGACTATATAAGCAAACCTGTCAACCTGGAGCGGGTGCAGGAGGCGCTGGCGCGTTGGTTTGGAGAGACATCAGCTGCCGCCGGGTGATGTCTATATGGTCATGGTGCCATCAGGTCTGACGGCATACAGCCATGATTACATATCCTGGAGTTCGTCTCTGAGTTGTTGTACGTACGATACCGGTACATTAAAGTCCTCTGCGATTTCCTCGACTGTCAGCTTACCCCTTTTCAGGGCATTTTTGAGGGTAAGGGCAAGTTGTGCCTTCGCCTGTTCTGCTTCGGTCTGTGCCTGCTCCACCTGTGCCTGCGCATGTTCTGCTTCGGCCTGCGCCTGCTCCACCTGTGCCTGTACCTCGGCAAGCTTTTGGGCAGCCTCGGCCTCTACTTCCTGCCGGGTCATGTCTTCAATAATGGCGGCAGCCACTTTTCGCATTTCCTGTATTTTGGCCTCGGCCAGCTCTTCAGGGTCCACATAGTCATTCTCA
>JANRLQ010000036.1:0-23255 GCA_033762375.1 Bacteroidia bacterium | reverse complement strand
CTCTGTATCTCCGTATGAAGCAGGTAGACAGAGGCAGGGAGGGAGTCCTGTCTGCTCTCTGTGAGGCTCCGTTCCTCTGTACCTCTCTGTGTGAAGGATCGGAAGCAATGGAGATACACGGAGGATGCTACTCCCGCTCATCGCTAACCATGTATCGCAGGGTGGTCTTCAGCCATTACAATACATGAAGCCTCGCTGAGTCGTACGTATGTTGCGAACAACCCAACACCGAACCCACGCTTGCCCCTCCCAAGGGGAGAACATCTCGCTGAAGCAAGCGGTGAAACCCCACGTTCTGCACGCTACTCAGCACACGTCCCAATAGGGCGCCAATCACAGGACTTGCGCAAAACAAAAGGGTACGTATAGGGTTAATACAACCGCGTAAACACCCGGACCCTGGCTTCCATACACCAACCTCACAAACCCGTGCATGATGGAAAAAAAAGACCTTTACCAACTCACTGACGAAGCGCTGCTGGCCGAAAAACAAAAGCTGAAAAAGTCTAAAATTTTCTATGCGGGAGCTATTGGCTTTCTGGCAGGCGTACTCATTTTCGGGTTGATTGCCTGGAGCCTGTCCCCGGAAAGGAGCCTGGTCACCCTGATGCTCATGTTGATTCCGGCTACCTTCATCTCCGGGCTGCTCAAAAACCCCCACAAAAACAAGGACCTGGAAGAGGTCCTACAGGAGCGCGGCTTAAACTGAAAGATCAGGGCACGTAAATCGTGCGATATAAACCTGGGGCTATATAAAGTCCTAATACTGGTACCTGTTGTCCCTACCACCCGGTGCAAAACCTATCCCCCAGCCCTGTTGACACCCTTTGAGGAGGGTGTATCTCAAAATGTCGCTTTAGGTGGCTTCGACTTCGCTCAGCCACCGATTAAAGCCCTTTTTTCAAAAATGGGCTGCGACATTTTGAGATGCACCCCTTTGAGGATACCTTGCGTGGAGTAATATTTCTACGTATATTGCTAACACAACAGCAAAATACTCGGGCTTTAGCGGTTATAATGAATAAAAAGCAATCATAAATTAAAACAGAAATGAAGAAAATTACTTTAATCCTTTTACAGTTATTGCTTACATTAACTGTATTTGCACAGACATACAAATACACTTCCACGAACTTAAATTTAAGAAGTGGACCAAGCACCTCATACCAGATATTGACAACTATTCCTTCAGGGACAAGCGTAAAAATGGCTGAGAACTGTGATTGTGATTGGATTAAAGTGTATTACAATGGTAATATTGGCTATGTAAGTTCAAAGTATCTAATCAGTAGACAAACTGTAAGTTATCAAAATGAAAACAAGACAACTTACCAACAGAACACAAATTCAACAATAAAATATTACACTAATTCAGCAGGACAAAAAGTTCAGTCCCCAACTAACTACAATTCTGCTCCTGCTGGTGCGACAGCATTGTGCAGAGATGGTACATACAGCTTTAGCCGTAATGGGAGAGGGACTTGTTCACACCACGGTGGAGTAGCAAAATGGTTATGACAGGAATAACAACCGCAAACACACGTTTGGCGTCATGCGGGGTGATATGCTTACATTCAAGTTCAGTTTCCCAATTGGGCTTTTGTGCCGGAGTGACAGTTTTGTACTCTGAAATCCCACACGAACGCCAAGCGTGAGAACGCTAGTCCATGGCCCACATAGGATAAACAGGTATAGTAAATTCACCCGGCACCCCAAGGCGCCGGGCATCCTTTCCCGCACAAACCGCTCCCTCACACCAGCCCCTCCAAAACCTACGTACTCACCGCCCGGGTCCGGCTTTTATTTAATGCCGCTCATCCACTTAAGTACGGCCTGTCCGATAGCGGGATTATAGGCAGCGGTATTACCGGTGTCGGCCAGCATCTCTGCAAAACTCGCGTGGGCGTCCATGTCATGGTCGGTACGGGGTATCGTGACGACAGAACATCTGCCGGGGCGTACCTGGTCTATTGCCTGTTTGATGGTTTCGCCCTCGTCCGGGTGTGAGACGTAGTCGTATTCGCCCCAGAGGATCAGGGTCTGTCCGGAGAAGGTCTGCCAGTTGCGGGCAACCGGAAGGTCATGCAGCTGCCAGAAGTATCCGGGTACCCTGAATCCGAGGGTGCTGGCGACCTCCTGGTAGGCAGGGCGTTCTTTCAGGATTTGTTCCATGGACTGGTGCAGGGTGAGGAACCGGGCCGTAAAATCAAACATCATCCGGACGTACCGCTCGATGCTGTCCTGCCGCATCCCGTCAAACCGGACGGCCTGCTCCCGGGTGGCGGCCAGCAGGTACTCGGCAAAGGGCCGTCCCATGGTGCCATACGCAGCGATCCCGGCGACGGGCTCCTGCTGTGCGATCATGGGACCCAAGACACCGCCCATGCTGTGTCCGAAGATAAAAACCCGGCGCGGGTCCACGTCTGTACGGGCCTTGAGGGCCTTGAGGGCCATCATAAAATAGTAGGCCTCGGTATTAAAATCGCACTGCTCGCAGGGGGTACCGCCCTGGCTGTCTCCTAATCCCGGACGCTCCACCCGCATGACGACATATCCTGCGCGGGAGAGCTGGCGGGCCAGCTGTACCTCCGCTGCGGCGGTATCCTGTGCCAGGTCCACGGAGTAACAACTGGCACCTGTGATAAACAAAACAGCCGGGTGACGCCCTGGCTGCAGCGGACGGGTGATGATCGTACGCAGGGCTGCCTGCTGGATGCTGACAGACTCGTACAGGGTCTCCAGCCCGGGCGCACTCTCCTGCGGATAGGCCTGCAGGGGTACTTTGACGGATTGTACCTGGTCTGCCCGCTTGTAGGTAAACAGGGTCGCGTCTCCGGTGCGGAGCTTGCGGATCATGGTCACGGCCTCGGCAGGCGTCGAGACCGGGGTATCGTTGATTTTTTGGAGAATATCCCCCGCCTGAAGGCCGGCAGCAGCCCCGGTGGACTGTGGAAATACATATTCAATACGCACCCCGCTCCCACCGGTGGCGTCTGGGGAGGTGCCGGGGGCGGTATAGGCCGTGAGTTTTACGCCCAAAAAGGCACGCCGGGGAAGCTGGGCCATCCCCTCCCGGAGAAAACCCATCAGCAGGGTCACAATCAGGATAATCCGGAAAATGTTCATACAAACGTATCGTCAGGGTTAGATTAGAAGTGGTAAGTTACCGGCATCTTAGGCATTCTCCGCAAAATTATTTTTTTCGTTCGATTGCCCTGCCAAATTTATCTGCATAGGCCCGGTATTTCCCGATCTGAATCTATTTTCGCCCCTGTCCAAACCAAGCGCTGTTTACGGGGTTATGAGAAATATGATGGTTACACGTGATTCGGCCACGCCAGCGATTGTGATCGGGGCGGGTATCGGCGGCCTGGCCTCCGCCATTCGGCTGCGGGTCAAAGGATACCCGGTAGGGGTGTACGAAACGCAGGCGGGTCCTGGTGGTAAACTGACGGAGGTCCGGACAGCGGGATACCGGTTTGACATGGGGCCTTCGTTGTTTACGCTGCCGGAGCAGGTGGATGAGTTGTTTGAGCTGGCCGGTAAAAACCCCCGTGACTATTTCAGCTACACCACCCTGCCGGTGATCACCCGGTATTTTTATCCGGACGGGACCCGGCTGGATGCGTGGCAGGATCCTGAGGCTTTTGCGCAGGAAGTTGAGGCCCGTACGGGTGAGCCTGCGGCCCATGTCAGCGCACTCCTCCACAAAAGCCGTGAGCTGTATGAGATCACCCGGCACGTGTTTCTGGAGCGCTCGCTCCACCGGCTGGACACCTATACCCGGCTGGATACCCTGCGCTCCATGCTCCAGGTACACAAGCTGGATGCCTTCCGCTCTATGCACCGGGCCAATATCGCCCGGTTTCGGGATCCCCGGGTGGTACAACTGTTTGACCGGTACGCCACCTATAACGGATCTGATCCCTACCAGGCACCTGCTACCCTGAGCATTATCCCCCACCTGGAGCATAACCTGGGGGCTTATTATCCCCAGGGGGGCATGTACAGCATCACGCGGGCCCTGCACCGGCTGGCGGAGGAGCTGGGGGTGGTGTTTCATTTTGATACCCCTGTCTCCGAGATTGTCGTACGGGACGGGACGGCGGTCGGGATCCGTGTGGGAGATGCCCTGATCCCCGCTGCCCATATCGTGAGCAATGCTGACATAGTCCCGACCTATCGCCGCCTCCTGCCCGGCCTTCCGGCACCGGAGGCCATCCTCAGCCAGCCCCGGTCCAGCTCTGCCCTGATTTTTTATTGGGGGATGGACCGGCAATGGCCGGAGACAGAGGTCCACAATATCTTTTTCAGCGCTGATTATCAGGCAGAGTTTGCCCATATCTGGCAATCCCAAACCCTGTGGCATGACCCTACGGTGTATCTCTACGTCAGTGCGCGGGTCGAACCCGGGGATGCACCCGCAGGTTGTGACAATTTTTTTGTGATGATCAATACCCCCTGTGACCAGGGACAGGACTGGGACCGCCTGATCGCCGAGGCCCGCACCCATATCCTGCGCAAGCTGGAGGCCATGCTGGGCACTCCGGTAGCCCCCCATATCCGGACCGAGCAAATCCTCGAGCCCAGAACCATCGCCACCCGTACATCCTCCTGGCAGGGGGCGCTCTACGGCAACAGCTCCAACAATGCCTTTGCGGCCTTTATGCGTCACCCCAATACCACCTCACGTATCAAAGGGCTCTATTTTGCAGGGGGAAGTGTACACCCGGGCGGTGGCATCCCCCTGTGTCTCCTGTCTGCCCGGATCGCGACCGATCCGATTGTGGCCCTGCCCGGACAATGAAGGCACGCTTGCCGGGCCGGATAAGGCGCACAATTGACGCTTTTTAGGGCCTGCTGCGGAAGGAATCAATTTTTTATAAGATTTTTATCTGATAATCAGCCTTCTATACAAATGAAATTTTTTTTATTTATTTCATTTTATATACCTTGCATAAGATTTTAGCGAGTGCTAGAATCCACTTAATTTTTTTCTGATGAACATTTTCGTTGCAAAACTGAACTTCCGCACTACCAGTGAAAGCCTGAACAGTCTTTTTGAGCAATTCGGCGAAGTATCCTCCGCTAACGTCATTACGGATCGTGATACCGGAAAGTCCAAAGGATTTGGCTTCGTTGAGATGCCGGATGATCAGGAGGCGCAAGAAGCGATTGACAACCTGAACGATACGGAATTTGAAGGCCGGATCATCGCTGTGAGCAAAGCAAGACCGAGAGAGGAATCTCCTCGTCGCGACAACAACCGCTTTGGTGGCGGTGGTGGCGGCGGCGGACGTTTCAATCGCTACTGAGATACTATCTGAATGATGTGTGTACACCTCCCTCCGGGAGGTGTTTTTTTTTTGGAAGTAATCTTCCGGGGTGATAACTTAACCCATGAAACCCATCACCTTATCTTGTACGTATGGCCCATCCCATTAGCCGTTACCTGCCCGAACTCGTAGCGCAGGGCCTGATAACGCCGGAGGCTGCCGGGAATATCCGCCAGTACTACGAAAATCAGCCTAAACCCGACCAAAACAACCGGCTCCTGATCGTTTTTGGTATCCTGGGTGCCCTCCTGACAGGGCTGGGAATCCTCCTGATCCTGGCCCATAACTGGGAAGACCTGGACCGGTGGCTCAGAACCCTGATTGCTTTTATCCCTTTGCTCGTGGGCCAGGGCCTGTGTGCCTACACCCTGCTTCAGCGACCGGAGGCCGCCGGCTGGCGGGAGGGCAGTGCTACGTTTCTCCTCCTGGGGGTCGGCATCAGCCTGGCCCTGGTCAGCCAGATCTACCAAATCCCCGGCGAGCTGACCGATCTGGTGCTTGTCTGGGTCCTGCTTTCGCTCCCGCTGATCTACCTGATGCGCTCCTCGCTGGTATCTTTTTTATACATCTGTGGGGTCACCTGGTACACCCTGCTCCATTGGCAACCAGACGGATTTCCCCTGAGTGTGCGATACTGGGGCCTGCTGCTGCCTGCGTTGCCGTATTATATCAACCTGATCCGCCGTACCCCACGCGGACAGGCCACCCAGGTACACAACTGGCTGCTCCCGCTCTCTGTGCTGATGACCTGCGGACAAGGCGCCCTCGGGGCACCCTGGCTGATTGTGATGGTCTTTGCATGCGTATTGGGGGCTTTTTATCTGCTGGGTACCCTGAAACTGCCAGCAGCGGCTGACTGGTCGCGGATGAGTTATACGGTGTTTGGGTCTGGCGGGACCGTGATCCTGTTGCTGATCCTGAGCTATCAGTTTTTCTGGGAAATTCAAAACAACAAACCTTTTTTTATTGATCAGGAACAAGTGATTGCCGACCTCGTGGTATCGCTGATCCTATGCCTGACAGCCATTACCCTGCTGGTCATGAGCATCCGGCAAGACGCTGAGAATGCCCTGCAACCCATCGTGTGGGTTTTTCCGGCGCTGTGCCTGAACCTTGTCATCGGTATGATGTCCCCGCTCGTCGCTACGGTCGCAGTCAATGGCCTGATCCTGCTGGTGGCGGTCCTGACGATCCGCAAAGGGGCGCTCCGGCAGCACCTGGGCATCCTCAACTATGGCATGCTCATTTTTGCGGCCCTGGTTATATGCCGGTTTACAGACACAGACCTGAGTTTTGTCCTGCGCGGCCTGCTGTTTATCGCCGTCGGAGCCGGTTTTTTTGCTGTTAATATATGGATAATCCGCCAACGCAAAACACCCCAATGAAAACGCCCCGATATATCCTCCTCCTGTTTTGCGGAGTATGCCTCGTGCAGCTTGCCATTCCGCTCAGCACCCTCCTGACCCGGGAGCAAACCCTGCGGGCGGGTACCGCTTTTAAGTTCAGGACCGTACCGCTGGACCCCAATGATATGTTTCGGGGCAAATACATCAGCCTTTCATTTCCCCCATATCTATTACCTGCGCCGGACTCGGTAAGTACCAAAGGCCCATATAAGATATTTGCCCTGCTGACAACGGATTCACTGGGATATGCGACCATCAGCGCTGCCAGCCTGACACGACCGGCCTCGGGTACGCCTTATCTGCACACCGAAGCGCAGCGCCTGTATTATACCCGGGACAGTATCAAGGTGCTGGTTCCCTTCAACCGGTATTACATGGACGAGTCCAAAGCCTACCAGGCAGAAGTACTCTACGGGACTATGGCCGGACGGGACAGTTTCCCTGCTTACGCCCTGGTACGGGTGCTCGATGGGAACTATGCCCTGGAAGATGTCATGATACGTGATACGTCCATCCGGGTATGGGCTGCCCGGGCCCTGAAGATGGGCACTGACTCCACGCTCAACACCCTGCGCTCTGAATAACCCTTCCTGACATGCTTGAGGCCACCCCGTCCCGGCTGGGATATACGTTTTGGTACCAATTTACCCGCATCGGCCTGAAAAGGCAGTTTCACACTGTAGAAATCATCGAAGCTGCCCGGCCTGATCCCTCAAAATCAATCCTGCTGGTCGGCAACCATATCGGCTGGTGGGATGGTTTCTGGGCGCTGTGGCTGACAAAGCAGGCATTTCACCGTCAGTTTTATGTGATGATGCTCGAGTCCCAGCTCCGGTTGCGGATGTTTCTCCGCCATACGGGCACTTTTTCCATTGCGCCGGGCACCCGGGATGCGCTGACCTCCATCCAGTACACCATTCGGCTGCTCGCGGATCCGCAAAACCTGGTTCTGATGTTTCCCCAGGGGAAAATACATTCGCAGTACGATGAAACCCCTGTATTTCAGCCCGGTATCACCCGCCTCCTGCAGCAAGACCGGGTGCAGGTCGTGGCATATGCGGCCCTGATGGACTACAGCGCCCAGCCACGTCAGACGCTGCGGTTTTATACAGATGTACTTCACCTGGACGCAGGTGCCGACACAGCAGACGTACAGGCCGCGTATCACGCTTTTTATGCACGGGCCAAATCACAGCAGATCGCCCGTATCTCCCAGGAACATCAGTAGGCAGTCACAATCTGCTGGAGTGAAATCCCCCCCTGGATGGAAAGCCCTCTGCCGGTCGCGGGTGCCACCCATCCTACCGCCTGTGCCGCTGACACAAATCCCCGCAGGTGTAACATAAAAAAGTTCACCCCGCCTTCTGCAAATACGCCTGCTCCCACCGGATCAAGCCCGCCTGCATACACATGGGCACCCAGGTCCAGCCGGTCCCAGAGGCGGTAGCTGTAGCCCAGATTGCCCTGCACGGGGCCACCGGCAGCATACGACACCCAACTCCCTGTCAATGAGCCAAATACCCGGTGAGGTCCAGTCTGATATGCAGCACCGGCCTGTACCCTGGCGGGCAGCGGTATCCGGTACGCCCCCACGCTGGAATCGCCCAGCAGTACCGTGCGGAGGGTATCTCCCAGCAAAGCATCAAATCCATTTGAAAGGTCTGTGCTGAGCAGGTCTGAAATTTCGATGCCATTCCATTCAAAGGAAGCATTTTTGTCCCAGTAGGTAGCGTCCCAGTTAATGGCGCCGATATCCAGCAAAGCCGCCTGTACGGTCAGGCCTTTCCACTCACGGACGATCCCCAGGTCCGCCCCGATTCCGATGCCCTGCACCCCTGCCCCGCGGGTCTGGTGCCGCTCAAACGCCGTCTGCAGGGCCACGCGGCTCCCGTCTGCCGCCGTCAGAAACGAATAGGACAACTCCTTCACTTGCAGGAGATTACGACCGGTCAGGAGTTTCACCCGCAGGCCCAGGTCCCAGCCCATAATCCGCCGGGCTGTCCCCAGCGAATAAGCCTGATATTGCATGGAAATACCCTGAATCCCCTTATCCTCTACAGGCTGGCCTGCGTAGGGTGCATTGCCATACAGGACAAGCCCGAGGGTCTGGGGATTGTTGAGCCGGACATATCCCAGGGTATGGGCCTGGTACCCCAGGCTAATGGGCAGATCCCGCACACGGAAGCTGCCTATCCAGTCCTGGTTCAGGGCCAGCCGGACCTCATTGCGGGGGCCGAGCTGGCTCACAAGCTGGTCTTTGAGCGACTGATCCAGAAAAGTATCCCGGAGCAACATCTGCTCGACCGTCAGGACATTGGAGGCCAGGGAGTAGGTAACGCCCCCGCCCAATCCCCAAACGGTCGGATGTGTCTCAAGATAAGCAGGTTGTTCCGCCAGAGAATGGATATGTGCGGGACTCCATCGCAGGGCTGCGCCAGGCTGAGCCAGCATTACCTGGGCAGGAAATCCCACCATCACCATTATACCATATATCCAGGATCTATTCATTGTTTTCGTAATCAGCAACATAATAGGCGCGTTAGGGGCCATCATCAGGGAACAGACACCTTAAACTCTCCTACCAGCCGGGCCAGGAGGGTATAATCCGTATAAAACTTCACCAAACTCCCGGCAGGGCGGCTGTCCAGGGTGTATCGCAGGGTCAGGGATCTGCCGTCCCGGATCACGCGGGAGAGGAGATCTCCCTCAAAGGATTTTTCCAGCACGGTCCGCACCGGCACCTCAACATATCCGGCGGCATTGGGCACGCCGGCCTGCACGACCTGTCCATCTGCCATACGGGTGATTTCATTGCCGCTGGCATCCCGGATCACTGCTGTCACCGCCGCCTGTACCGGAAACCGGTTGTCCACCAGCAGGCGGAGGGTCCCGCTGCCCAGGGCCGACACGTCTGTATCCGGATCCCAGTCGAGTGTCACGGTGTCTGTCAGGGTGAGTTGTTCCAATACCCCTTCCAGCGGGATGCGCACCTCCAGATACGCTGCGATCCGGCTCTGGTCCGTCGCAAAGTCCCGGTACACCCCAAGCTGCCCGGTCGGGTTGGAGAATACCCTGATATCGTACTGGAGTGACTCCGGGAGTACATTCACAAACCGGAGGATATTGCTGTTTTGCTGGGTAAAATCAATCGTCGTCACCACCGGAGAGAGGGTATCCGGCAGTTCGGCTGCGGCTACATAAAAGGGCCCCGCCAGAAAGGGAGTTCCCGTGAGCCGTACGGACTCGCCCGTCCGGGCATTAGAAGCCGTTAATTCCCGCACCTCCACCCGGGCATCTACCCCTGCCGTATTGGCAATCTGCACCTGTGCCTGGGCACGCCCCAGTTGCAGGCGGCTCACATCCAGATTTTTAAATGCTGTAAACGACTCCGAGCCCCGCACCGTAAAGGTATCCCGCCCAAGGTATCCCTCTGCGTAGGCTGGCACAATGTCCGTCAACCCAAATGTCACCACCAGGCTGTCCGTCTGGTCCAGGGTCACCAGATTGCCGGAGTACACCAGGCTCATCCTGATCTGCTCTACAAAGGTGCTGATATCAATGCCTCCCGAGGTCAGGTCAAGGGTATATCCTGCCAGAGAGGTTTCCTCGACCTGGGTCACACTGCCGCCCTCCGGAGCGGGTGCTATTCTGAAGGCTACCCCTGGCAGGACTCCGGTGCCATTGGAGGCAAAAGGCAACTGGTAAAAAAAGTCAACCGACTCTCCGATGGTGCTGACCGCCGTGGCTTTGATTTTGCCAGAGCGGATTTTGAGCCGGGTCAGTGCCACGTCTGCAAATTCATCTTCAAACTCAAACCGCGTCCGTCGCAGGGTGTCCAGCAGGTCCTGAGCCGGAAATACCGCTGTTGCCGTCACTGCACGCATGTTTTGAGCCTGAAGTTTGACTTCGAGATAGTCCGTGGTATCTATGGGTACAAATATTCCCGCCTGGATGTCCACATTCACCAGCTCGCCCTGGAGGGCACTTTCTACCTCACGCCCGGAGAGGTCGTAGGTTTGGGTTACCTGGGCCTGTTTGGGAATAACCGGAAAGGTATCCCGCACGAGGGGCGGCCCCGGCAGGGTTGTGTTTTTGATCTCAAAGATGACATTGCTCAGGCCCAGGGGCAGCTCGTTGCGGATGGTCAGCGAGAGGATACCACTTTCGAGCAGCGCAAACTCAAAAAAACTGCTGGCATCTACCGGGATGGCCCCGGAAGAGAGTCCGGTAGCCGCCGGGATAAAGGGCAGGGTATTGCCATGGTTGGCGAGGATCAGGGTACCGGCTGCGTTGCCGGAGGCAGCCAGTTGGCGTGCCAGTTGGCCCAGGGTCACCCGCTGGCTCAGGGTGTCAGAGTCCAGCGAGAGGCTGTCCAGCCGGGCGCTGAGCTGCACGACGGTATCCGGAAAAATCACCAGGTCGCTGAGGGAGGTACTGGTAATCGTATCCCGAAACACCACCTCAATCAGGCCGTCAGCACCCGCCTCTGCCCAGCCGGAGTCTTGCAGGATATTAAAGACGTTCACCTCCGAGTAGGCGATCGGTGCCAGCACATCGGCCTCCCAGCTCAGGCCCTCGCCCGGCCGCAGGTTGCAGGCGGAGAGGGAAAAGAGGATGCCCAGCAGCCCCCCTGAAAGCCAGCGGAGGCCAAGCAAACGTTTCACATGTATGTACTTTAGCATAAAATCAGTCGTAAAGCGGATAGTTATTTAACGAAACCTTCCCGGAAGAAGTGTCCAGGACGTATATATCAGTGTCAAGGGGCCGGACCAGCGAACTGCCCCAGACAAATCCCCTCCCTTTACAACGGAGCCGGAGACGGTTGCTGTGTTTGGGCGGGGTAAACTCCCGGGAAGCCCGCAGCCACCTGCGCCAACTATCGTGAGATGCGACAGGGACAAAAGTTTCTGTCGCAATCACCGTTTCATCCTGCATAAAATCCAAAAAAAACCGGGGAAAATAGGCTTGTTCCTGCCCGATATGAACCCAGCAAGACCACTCGTACGCGCCCGTATAGTCCGTGGGCAGGGGGACGGTCTGCTGCCAGTCAGGCCCTGTCATGCGGATTATGTCCTCTCCGGGCTGCCCCCCCTGCGGTAGCGGAATGACCGGATCGGGACGGGTCGCTGCTACATACATGCCGGATATCAATGGCAATGTATCACGTCTGGCATCAAAACCAGCTCGTGCGGCAGCTTGCCAGGAGCCAAAAGCGCGGATGTCCAGGCGTGCCAGCACGATGTCCGGTGTGCGCACAACCGGGACAGCCTGGTCTATCAGGAATTGTTCGCCGGGTGTATAGGACAAGGCCGGGAAATACAGCAGCAAAAAAGGACGCGTCTCCCCGGATGCCCAGATAACAGGACGGGTCAGATATGGATGCCCCGTCAGCCGGGTAAGTTCGATGGCAGTGGTCAGGGGTGTCCGCGCAGAGCGGTTGTTGCACATCGGCAGGCCCGTCTGCAGCGAAACTGCCATGCTGAACCGGTTGGAAAACCATTCGTCAGTCTGGAGTTTTTCTGACCCAAAGTGATACCAGGGCAATGATATAATTGCCTGAAAATCACCCGGCTGCACACCCGCTGCCTGGAGTTGCCCAAGGTAATCCGTTGTATTTTCGGGAAAATCCGTGACCCGGTGTGCACTTACTTCCTGATGAACAGGCTGCGCCTGCCACCATGCTTCAGCCGCCCAGCAGGTCAGCACGCCCCCTGCTATCACCACCCGCCACCTGCCTGGCCATATCCGAAACATCTGGTAAAGATACGTCCCCAATGCCACCATTCCGACCGAGTAGGCAATCCAGGCCAGCCGTCCGGGTGCCCTGAACTGCCGGATAGGCCCGAGGAGGTCTGCCAGCTCTGGAAACCAACTATAAGGCACCCCCATGGCAAACAAAAGCACCAGCAGCGAAGCAGGCAAAGCCACCGGCAATGACCCGGGTAATACGGGCTTAAGTATGCGGCTGAATGTCCGCCGCCGTATGAGCCGCACCAGCAAACCTGCCGTCAGCACAAGACCCGGCAACCCCAGATACATACGCCGCTCAATATTTACGGCACGAACCGTCGGAATGAGTGCTTCCCAGGCCTGCCGCACAGGACCCTCCATTGCTACAAAGATACCCTCGAGTGCCGTCGTATATCCCGTAAATCCTGAAGGGAAATACACAAAATCATCTGGATAAGTCCCGGGCGTCGTGGCATACTCCCAGAGTTTGAGGCTGATACCGGGCACCAGACCCGCCAGAATCGTGACCAACGCCCGGCCATACTGACGGGAGGTATCCTGCCAGAGTGAAACCAGTACCCAAGCTGTCAGCCACGCTGCCCCGATCAGAAAATGGTAGGGCTGATAAAAAGTACCTATTGTGACGACCCCTACATACACAACCATCCACGGCACATACGCACCTGCCTGGCGGGTCTGGTGCAGAATCAACCAAAGCAGGGGCACAAAATACGGCGTACAAAGGGTATAATGACCACCCGCACGGAGCAACTGTGGTGACAAAAAGGCAATAATCAGGCTCAAACATCCTGCATACCAGGCAGGAAGCAAGTGTATCCGGAGTATCCGGTAGATCAGCCAGGCCGCCAGTACAAAACCCCATATCACGGGCAGGTTTACGGCAGCCCGGATATGCGCTGCAACCGGGATCCAGTGATTCAGCGCCTGTAGCAGCCACCCATAGGCAGGGCTGGCCACGTAGATCAGGTGATTGCCATAGGGATATTGAAAACCAGAAAACCAGGCGCCGGTATCATGCTGGAGATAATAGGCCCAGACATAATACGGGGTGAGGCCATCCCCGCCCGCTGCCAGCAGATGCGCATCAGGCGACCAAAAGGCCGCTCCAAACAATCCTGCCGTAATGCCGGTAGCAGCCAGCAGCACGCCGACCTCCCAGGCTATATGACGGACTGTATTTTTTTTCATCGCTGGCGGATCATCACAGGGAGTGACTGGCGGCCAGCAGGCGTCTCTGCCGTCATCACGTACATACCCTCCGGCAGTTGTGGCAATTGTACCTGCATATCAGGTCCTGTTTGTTGGGCTGCCAATACCAGACGGCCGGTCATATCTGTGAGGCTGAGTTGTACCGGCTGACCATCACATGCCGTGCAGATAACCCAAAGCTGCTCCGTGGCTGGATTAGGAAACACCGTGACCAGCCTGATATGGGCCGTGGTGAGGCTGGTGGCCGGATCGTATTCATACGCACCTATATCAGGGGCACTCCCGTACAGGCGGGCCTCCCCGCGCTGGTCGAGCATCTGCCCTGCCAGTGCCGTACCGGCATCTATGGCCGGGCTTTCTGCCGACAGACGGCAGGTAAACGTCGGGCCGCCATAATTGTCCAGCGGATCCAGCAGCGGATCGAGTCCTGTCAGATCTCCGGCAGAGGAGGTCCAGATGCTTCCTGTAAGGTCCGCTACCAGGTTGTGACCGGCGGACTGGATGCTTCCCCCCAGGTCTCCCCCAGCTAAGGCCGTATTGTCTGCCACGAGGGTATTTTGCAGTGAAACAGTTCCATCAGCGTCATTTGCGATACCACCACCGTTTCCTTCGGCGGTATTTTCACTCACGGTACAAAACACCAGACTGGCATGTGCGCCATGCTGGTATCCCCGGTTGTCCAGGGCTCCCCCATCCAGCAGACGGGCCGTGTTCCGGGCCAGCGTACAATGTACCAGGTACAGATAGGCCGTATCTTCGTCACCGTAATTGCCGATGGCACCCCCGGCATCTGCCTGATTATCAGACAGGGTACAGTAAGCCAGCGAGAGTGTACCCTTGTTACGGACAGCCCCTCCTCCATACAGGCCGGGATTACCCTGCCGGAGCGTAAACCATGAGATCGAAACCTCAATACCAGACACGACCTCCAGCAGGCGGATCAGATTGCCTCCGGAGAGGATTACAGGGGCCTGATCATTCCCGATAACCGTAATGTCCCGGGTGAATGTCAGCGGGGTTCTCAGCCGGATCGTACCCGTAAGAGGGGCTACTGTCACCGTATCACCCGCACAACTCAGGGCCACGACCTGGCGCAGGGAGCCCCAGCCTGCATCCCCGAGTTGGGTCACCACCAGATCAGCTGGCGCATTTAGCTCAAAGGCACCAATATCAGGAAGTCCCTGGCGCGGCATGCCCCGCTGGTCTGCCGGCACGGCTGCTGTGGGGTCACCGGCTTCCAGTGCCGGACTTCCACACCCGAGGGGCAGCACCGGCAAACCATCCCCCGTATCAGCCGGGTCACCCAGGAGCGGATCAGCCCCCGTGATATCGGTAGATGCCGGCACATAGTTGACAATGGCATTTACGGGCCCGATCAGGTTATGCCCCTGGGACAAAACAGCCCCACCCAGATTGGGAAATGAACCAGGATTGTCATAGATCAGCGTATGATGCGCCCGCAGGGCCTCCGCTTGTGTCAGGTCCACCCCGCCACAAAAGTCGGCAGCATTGGTGGCGATCGTCGTATGGGCCAGTGTCAGGCTGGCACCGCCTGCCGGGTCTCCTATCAAAAAAATAGCGCCGCCGGAGTAGGTAGCGCTGTTTTCGTAAAACGTACAGTTGACAGCCTCAAAACGAGCGACTCCCCCGCGTCTGGCATCTCCGTATAAAGCCCCGCCAGCAAGCGGAATACCCCGGTCACTGGCTGTTGTTGCATAATTTTGGTAAAAAGCACACCGGTCAAGCCAGGTGCGGGCAGTATCGCCTTCAAACCCTTGATTCTCAATAGCACCGCCGTAGGTAGCACGGTTTTGGGTAAATACACAGGCCGTGAGGTACAGGTCGCCCTCGTTGCGGATGGCTCCTCCACCAGGCACGTTAATATCTGCCGCTGCATTACCCCGGAAAAATGTCAGCCCTGAAAGCTGCAGGGATATCCGGTCATTCAGGTGTAAGATCCGCACCGCGTTCTGCCCGTCGAGCCGGAGTTGTCCCGCGCCGGGCCCGATGATGGTCAGCGGCACCGTTATGGTCAGGGTGTTTTGGAGGGGGATGGTCCCCGTCACCAAAAAACGGATCGTGTCGCCGGTGCCGACTGTCTGGATGGCCTGCCGCAGGCTGCCCGTTCCACTATCCTGAAGAGAGGTAACATATACAGTGGTGGCCCATGCCTGCCCGGAGAGCATCATCAGCCACAGCAACATCCGGCGACCAAAAAAGGGTATTTTCTCCATATTATTCTACCTAACGAAATATAGAGCCTTATTGTCGCCCAGACAAAAAAAGTGAACCCTGCCGCTCAAAAAGGCCAAAAAAAAACCGGCCTGAGCCGGTATATACAATTCACGCCATGCGGTTGAAACAGCTTACTTGCTGTTTTTCAGGAAATCCTGTACCTGCTCGGAGGGAATGATGTCTTCCTTGAAGGTGTAAGCACCTGTCTCAGGGTTTTTCACCGACCGGACGATTTTGGTGTACTGCTTGGCAGCTTGCTTCGCGCCGAAGGTTGCAACTACTTTCTTAGCCATAGTTCAGGTGAATTACTTGATTTCTTTGTGAAGGGTGTACTTGCGAAGGTACGGATTGTACTTCTTCAGCTCCAACCGGGCCGTAGTGTTCTTACGGTTTTTGGTGGTGATATATCGGGAGATACCGGCTACCCCGGAATCCTTTTGCTCAGTACATTCCAGAATGATCTGGAGTCGGTTCGCTTTGCTTTTCTTAGCCATGTTGATCGTATAGGTGCAATGGGGTAGCAAAGGTACACATTCCTGCGGAGAAGGCAAGTACTTCGCCTAAAAAAATATGAAAAAAATACCGGCACCCGCCACAGCCGATGCCGGTGTCTGCTGCTATCAGGCAAGGGTGATGGCCTCGTGGAGATATACATCCTGGACGGCATGCAGCAGGGTCACCCCTTCTCCGATCGGCCGCTGGAATGCCTTCCGGCCCAGGATCAGGCCCATACCGCCTGCTCGCTTGTTGATGACGGCTGTGCGGATGGCATCACCCATATCCGATGCCCCTTTGCTATCCCCACCGGAGTTGATGAGCCCGGCCCGGCCCATGTAGCAGTTGGCGACCTGATACCGGCAGAGGTCTATCGGGTGATCGGTCGTAAGTTCAGTATATACCTTCGGATGGGTTTTCCCAAACTTCAGGGCCGTATAGCCTCCGTTGTTTTCGGCCATTTTTTGCTTGATGATGTCCGCCTGGATGGTCACGCCCAGGTGATTGGCCTGGCCTGTGAGGTCTGCAGCGACGTGATAGTCCTGGTCCTGCTTGAAGGCCGGATTGCGGGTATAACACCAGAGGATCGTCGCCAGCCCCAGCTCGTGCGCATGTGAGAAGACACGGGCGATATCCACCAGTTGGCGGGGAGACTCTTCTGACCCAAAATAAATCGTAGCCCCGACCGCACAGGCACCCATGTTCCAGGCATCTTCGATGGTGCCATACAGTACCTGGTCGTACCGATTGGGATACGAGAGGAGTTCGTTGTGGTTAATTTTGACAACAAACGGGATCTTGTGGGCATACTTCCGGGAAACAGACGCCAGCACCCCAAAAGTAGAGGCGACGCCGCTACACCCGCCTTCGATCGCCAGGCGGATGATGTTTTCGGGATCAAAATAGATCGGATTGGGGGCAAAAGAGGCACCGGCAGCATGCTCAATCCCCTGATCTACCGGGAGGATAGAGACATAACCTGTCCCGCCCAGGCGACCATGGCCGAGCAGGCGCTGGAGGTTGACGAGGACCTTGTTGTTGCGGTTGGATTCTTTCCAGGTGCGATCCACATAGTCCGGACCCGGGAGGTGGAGCTGGTCGCGGCTGAAGGTCTTGCTCTCATACGTAAGCAGGGCCTCAGCTGCTGGCCCGAGAAACCCCATCAGGGTGTCGAGCGTGTGAACAGGTGCAGAAACAGCAGTCATAAAACTCGGGGGTAAAGGGTTTAATGTACTGAAAGCCTGATAGTTATACAATCAAAACTTTGCACACAAAAAAAGCGAATTTTCGCTAACAATGAAAACCATTCGCCCAACTAATTTATCGGTTCTGCCGCAGCGCCTGACAATCCCCGCAGCCAACGCCTACATCATGATAATTTCTTTTATATTTGAACAACTTGAATATTCCTCCCCTATGAAAATCAACCCCAATCTCATTACCCTGGGAGCCCTGCTGCTGGCTGTATTTGCTGCCGGTGCTTTTTTTCAGGGTGAACGCCTCCGTAAAGGTGACATGAAGGAGCAGTCAAAGGCCATCCGCGACTCACAGGAGCGGATCAACCAGCGTATTGATTCTGTGTATACGGTAGCCATTGCCCGCGAAAAAGAACTCCTCGACCAGCTCAGTTATGCATACCGGACGCTGGACTCTGTCCGCAGCAAAATCGCGCAGCGAGAAGGTAATGTGTCGGTTCTTACCAAACAAATTGATAGTGCCCGCGAAAACCTCAAAGAAAGCATTGATAAAATTCAGGAGACGGACGGGCTGTAATCTTTCACTTTCAATCTTTTTTTTCTGATGAAACGTTTGATTGTACCTGGTTTAGGGCTGCTGTTTTTCCTGGCCATGACCTCCGGAGCCACTGCTCAGGCCAGCCGGGAGGACTCACTCAGGGTCTTGGGAGAAGGCATCAGCATCAAATACCGTGAGGCGGCATCACCCGCCGAACTTCAGGCCCTGGTCTCCAGCCTCGGCGCTGACCGGTACCCGCTCGTGATCATGCGCAAGCCGACGTATTCCAACCTCCTGGACCTGACTGCCCGCATGAGTGAAATGAGCGCCATACAAGATCGGCTGGTGACCGAACAACAACAGCTCGAAGCACTCCGGATCGCACAGGAAAAGTCCTTTCAGGAAATAGCCGGGCTGGAAAAAGAGCGGGCTGAGCTGTTTCGCCAGACATCAGACGACCTGCTGACCCAGAGCAAGGCCCTCAATGCTGAACTCACCAAGTCTATGGACCTGATGAAGGAGTCTCTCAGAGGCATGAAGCGGCGGAGCTGGTATATCGGAGCATTAGGGGCTGTGATCGGGGTCACAACCGGCACCATCCTGGGGCTTGTACTGGGCCAGTAAACGCCTGATACCAGAAAACACCCCGGCCCGTTTGATACAGGTCGGGGTGTTTTTGTAGTAGCAACCGAATATTATGGCTGGGCGATCACCACCCGGCGCACGTCAGAGAAGGTGGCACCCGTAAGCCGGAGGATATACACCCCGCCGGGCAGGTGACTGGTTTCCGTTGTGAAGGAGTGGAGCCGGGCAGCCTCCGCTTCACCCTGGTAGAGGGTCATGATTTTTTTACCTTCGATATTCATCAGTTCGGCCGTGACCGCCTGGGTACGCCGCAGGGTGAAGTCCACGACAAAAGACGATTGCGCAGGATTGGGCCATACCTCCGCTACAAATTCATCCGGCAGGGTGATCAGGCTCTCCGTCACCGGGCTCAGGGATGACTGCCCATCCACGTCTATCTGCCGTATCTGCATAAAGTACGTACCCGGTGCCAGGGCATGGGTCAGGTAGCGGTAGCTGCGTGGCTCCGTACTATTGCCCGCACCCGGGATGATCCGCTGGGTGATAAACTGCTTGTCTTCTCCGGCCAGTTGTACCTCAAAGGCTCGGTTGTTGACCTCAGTAGCCGTCACCCAGCTCAGCTCGATCTGATTGCCGATGACGGTGGCGGAGACGTCCAGCCACTCAACCGGGAAACTGGTCAGGCAGGAGTTAAATAAGCTGATCGGTGCGCTGACCTGGGCACAAGACTGCCCAGACGGGTCATTAAAGGCTTTGAGGCTGTATTTGCCCAGATGAGAACCATCAGCAGCGGGTTGTACCAGATAGGGATTGGGTGCATTGTCCGACTGGAGCAGGACGGTATCGTCTTTGTACCATTGATAATACAGCCACTGCGAAGACTGGGTGGCGGGACTCACCTCCAGGGTCACTGCCGTATATCCGGTATCAGCGCACTGGCTGCGGTCGCCAGTCACATTGATGCTCACATCACGTCCGCAAATCCCCAGAAACATTCCGTCCAGGGCCAGGTCATTGCCCTGTGAGCCGGTCACCAGGTTGCGGACGACCATGGTGGCGGTGGTATGGATGCCGGAGTTCCAGGTGCCGGAAATCTGAATCCACTCGGCAGAGTCCCGCAGGCGCTGGCGCCCCAGTACAAAGCTGGTATTGTTCAGGATAACCCCGTCCACAAAATACCCAAAGATCTGCTCATTGTTGATCTCCAGCTCAAAACGGGGGTTGACGTTAGAGTAGTTGGGCGCCCCCCGGTAGTAGAGGTTTTTGGCATATACTGAAAACGTATAATCCGTGTTGGGACATACCGGGATGGTCTGCCGCCACACATCGTCGCTGGCGCCGGTGGCCTCACTGGGGTCAATCAGCATAAGTTTGCCTACCCCGGGATTAATGCGGTCGCTGGCAGCCCAGATGCTGCGGAGGTTGAACCCCGGGGCATTATAACAGACCACATTCGGGTCATTCAGGATCGTATGGGAGACCGTGTACTCTCCGTACTGGCAGATATACCCCACCGGATTGTACAGATAGTCACTGCTGAAGTCCACATTACCGAGGTCAAACTCGGGATTCCGGACAAGATTGGGGCCTACAACACCACAGCCGCCGGGAATCGGCGCATTGCCCTGCCCATGTACGACGTATCCCCCCACTGTCAAGAGGCAGCCTATCAAGCCACGATACAGAAATTGGTTCATACAAAAAGTGTTTGTTGTGTAGTTTGGGACATAAAAGATTATGCGTTTGCAAAGTACGAAAAATGTAAGATTACCGTATTGGTTTCTTACAAAATTTTATACTCCGCATGGGCATAATCGCTACATCGGGCATCAATTTACAATTTTTTCAACTAATTGTGCGTGATTATTCTGAAAAAATCAAGTAAGAATCGTGCCATATTTTCGCTTTTGGCCAAATAAATTGCCACATCAGGCCTCCGACCTAACACACAAAGGCTGCCCGGAGAGCAGCCTTGCACCTACTGGAAGGTCTGAAAAGGTAAACTACTACTGCTTGATTACTGGATATATATAAGGTGTATCCCCGATCTCGACCCGCAGCAGGTACATCCCGGCAGGCATGGCCGTCATATCAAGTGTGTGACGGACTACCGCTGGATCGGAGGACAAAATACGGCTGACCAATTGACCGGCCCGGTTTTCAAGGGTGACAACAGGCCGCTGTCCCGCACAGGCGACCGAAATATCGAGGGTGGTCTGCACAGGATTGGGATATAAGCTAACCGTTGGCTCTGGCAGGGGACGTATCACCATCAGCACATCCGAAAAAACCGGCGTGCCTGCCTGCTGGATGGAAAGCCGATAAAACCGGCGCATGCCTGCGGTCAGGTGATCGGCATACGAATAACTGAGGGGCGACGGGGCGGGTGGTGCTACCCAGCGCTCTGCTACCTCCCAGCTGATCCCATCGGCCGAAAACTCAAGGGCAAAAGTGGTCGGTGTGGCCGTAGTACCCGCCAACTCCCAGGTAAGCCATACCTGCTCCTGCGCGTCCTGTGCCTGTAGACGCGTGATATACACCGCCGTAGCGGGAGGTGGCCCCCAGCCAGACAACCAAAAAAATACCTCCGTGAGCTGCTGCTCCAGCAGCGGGACATGGGCCTCATCTGTCGAGTGGATCAGGGGCATGGCGGCCACACGCCCCCCCGTAACACCAGCTCCCGGCGTCGGATGTGGCAGCTCCCGGGTCACCAGTACGGGCTGCGCCGGGTATGACATCACCGCCAAAGCTGGCTGATGGCTGGCAGCAACCTCTGCGGCGATCACCTGGTCCAGCCAGGAGGCCGGACTCCCTCCCCGCACAGAAGACGCCCCCCCGATCACCAGACAACTCCCGCCCGACTGTCCGGAATGCCCTGCCATATACCGCTCCAACGCTGCCTGACATTCTCCCGTCAGCGACTCCAGCGCCGTATGTGTTGTTACCACGCCGGCATATTGTTCCCACCTAAACCCGGGACGCATACACTCCGTCGCCACCACCGGCACAAATCTGATCCCCAGTGCCTCTGAGAGATGGGCCAGCACAGGTGCCAGATCGTCCTGCTGGCGGGCCTCTGCCCGGGACTCGTCACGAAGCCAGATCCACTCATCAGCATCCTGTCCCCATACCGGATGCCATAACAATACCCAATACATCATCCAGGCGCAAAGGAAGTAGGTGTTTTGTTTCATACAGAAGCTGTCTTTTACTACAGCAATTGTAATACACAAAATATCAAGTATTCAGCCTGCGTAATGTAGGAACTTACGATGTAAGATCAACCGTGCATGAGGTGTTTATTGTTATTCATTTTATAGAAATTTCAATTAATTATATTATATTTTTATTAAATATTCAATCAATTTTTTTATACAAAAGTTGCCTGCATGTATTTCTGCGACATTTTTTTTTCTGCAACTGTCGGGGACACTTTTTTCAGATCACCCCCCTGCGGATATAGTTCGCTGAAATAATGAGTGGGTGAAACACCCATAATCCTTCAAAAACCGCTCCTCAAAAAATGGCCAAACCATCAGGATAACACCACAATCTTCTTTTTCTTTCATCCTTCGTGCGCCGCATAAACAAAAAAGCCTCCGCAGGACGGAGGCTGATCTCTGAAAAACAGGTATACCTTACTGACCCGCGTTAGGATCTTGCTGAGCAGGCTGCTGGAGCGTAGAAGCATCTGGCAGGGCAGCAGGGTCGCTTACAATCTGGTCTTCGATGGCAGAACCCATCCGCAGGCTTGCTGCGGTCTCACCGTCACCGAGAGAGATATTGGCTACGATGGAAAAGACTACCAGCGCCGCACCCAATACCCAGGTGACTTGCTCAATGTACTCACTGCTGCGGCGTGCACCCAGGATCTGGGTAGCTGCTCCCCCAAAAGAGGGAGAGAGGCCGCCGCCTTTGCTGTTTTGAATGACAACCGCCAGCACCATGAGGAGGGAGACGATAATGGCCAGGATTCCGAATATGGTGAACATCATGATTCTTCTACAATCTTTTGAATACGGGCATCAAAGTACGTACTTTTTTCGGGGAATAACAAGCGAAGTTTGCGATAAATACGGAGGGCTTCTTCGCGGTTATGTTGCCGGAGGTGCAGCAGGGCCAGGGTCTCAGTCACCCATCCATCATCGGCACTGAGACTGGCCTCCACCTGGGGCAGCGGCTCGGCTGGTGCGGCTGGTTGTATCCGCCGGGGCTGAAACCGGGGCGGGGCTGCCAAAAATCGCTCAATCAATGTTGCCTGATCATCCTGCGCCTGTGGCTCAGGTGCGGCCGGCACCTCCTCAACCGGAGGCTGGTACCGGCTTATCTGCGCCCGTATCGCAGCAGGCATATCCCGAAACGTCTGAACCTCCACCCCGAGCCAATGATTCAGAAAAGCATAACCCCGCCCATCCGGACGCCCGGGTATATGCACGCCCCAGGCCGGGAGGGTATGATCCGCCACCACCACCGGAAGGTACATGGTAAGCGGGAGCCGGACTGC
>JANRLQ010000035.1:0-9820 GCA_033762375.1 Bacteroidia bacterium | reverse complement strand
CAAGCGGCTTGCCCATACGAAGCTTTTCCAGCGCTTCTGACTCGAATGTTTCAAAGTCAAATTTCTCCGTCTTTTCCATATACTTGTGTCAAGGTTAAAAGATATGAACTTTTTACCTGACACAGTTTATTGAACGGTCTCATGCTGATCTGGATTTTCTGATCCTTGAGGTACTTCACGCTTCATCTGCGCGACATGGTTGCTAATACCATTCTCCGGTAAGTAGCTTATCTATATATTTTTTAAGTATCATGGTATTCCTATGTAACACCTCTTCATATCCATTAGAAAAATTGCTTTGCAAATAATTGCAATCAAAATTATGGTCATGTTTTTTTGCCAGGTCACAAAGCGAAATAATATCAATACCATATGCACCATCACTGTATGAAGTATTCTCACCTTTATAAAAGTCACAGTCGAACCAGTATTCTTTATACTCAAATCCTAGATATATTTTTAAGCCTCGGCCAATATATTCAATGTAGGATCCGTAAGGTAAATCTTCCTCTTTGCTGATGCTAAAACCGTACATTTCTAAGAACTTAAATCGTTCTCTAATGATTTCTGCTTGAGGATATTGATAGGTTGGTTCCATTGTATTAGTCTTGATCGCCGGAAATTTCTGAGCGCAAACCAAAATGTCACACCCATAGATAAGTTTTGCGTAAGGAGTCGTAAGTCGTGCGGGTAAAATCCATCTAATGAACGAGGAAGAATTTATGCAATTAGCCAAGTCCAAGTTTGCTTCCATTAAGCAGCTAAAAGCGAAGCCTACCCTTTGGGGCTACGGGCAGGGGCTGGTGAGCACAAGCCCAGTTGTCGCTTCCGGTCACTTCGTTTCGGCTCAGTGACTGTGTTGACCCTGTTTTCAACATTGCGCTGCGACAATAGGGTTGGTGCCCCATCCACTGCTGTCCTCTTACCCTACACCACGACCCCATAATAGCCCAGATATATTGCGCTTGCTTCAAACTTCAGCACCTCCCCGTTTCACTCCACCCGCCCTGCCCACCTGATCCCACCCAGGAGCATCTCCATCGCCAGGCTGTCCTGAAAGGTCTCCGGGGTATGGCCCATGCCGGTATAAAACATCCGCCCGGCACCCAGTTCCTGCACCCACGTGATGGGGTGGTCGCCGCCCATATTACCAAACGTACCGGGATCGTAGGTGGACTCATCCAGGGTACTCAGGACCCGGATGCCGGGCCGCTGGCGGGGATTGGACTTGTAGTTGTACCACTCGTCCACACGGCTCCAGCGGGGCGGCAGGTGTGACGTGGCGGGATGTGCCGTGTCCTCTGTCACCACCACTGCCTCCGGCAACTGTGGAAACAGGGTATGATCCCGGAAGTGTGTGCCGACGAGGGTATCATACCACCCCCACGCGTGCTCAGTATCTGCCGCTGAATGAATACCGGCATACCCCCCGCCTCCCAGTATATAGGCCCTGAAGGCTGCCTCCTGCTGCTGGGTGAGGATATCGCCGGTCGTACAGAGAAATACGACTACCTGAAAACGACTCAGAAAAGCCTCGTTAAAAAAGGAACCTTTTTCGGTGTGTACCACGGTCCAGCCCCGGGCCTGAAGGGCGGCGGTCAGGGCTGCCCGGCCCGGCTCAATAGAGGCATGCCGGAATCCATTGGTTTTGCTGAAAATCAAGGCAGCCGGTGCCGCGACCGGGCCAGGATCTGCCGGTATGTCCGTATCAAATACAGGGGTGGCCCACAAAAAACGGACCTGATACGCTGCCAGGGCTACAACCATCAGTAGCAACACCCCGAGGGTGATACCTGTCCATTTGAGGATACGCCAGATCATACCGTGCGAAAGTAGGAGTAGTAAAAAAGTAAGGACTATCGGATCCATCCGGTTGAGCGGACTCGCCGTAAGGTAAAAAAATCCGGCCATATTCTCAAAGCGGCTGCCGTCATCACCAGGTACCCAACCTCAGGCCTGGATTTTTTCGTATCTTGGAGGGTAATCACCTCGTGCGTATGTGCATCCTCCGACCCTTGCTGACAGGATTAATACTGGGTATCTGCTACGGCGGACGAGCCCAGACGCCGGATCCCTGCGGCACGCCCACCCAGCTTCAGGCACCGCCTCCTGCGGGCCGCACCTACTTCCGCACCCATACCGATGCCTGGCCAGAGGAGGCCGAGGTTACCCTGCCGGTGGTGGTGCATATCATACATTCGGATGAGGCTGTCGGTACCGGGAATAACCTCTCTGCAGCGCGGGTGCATACCCAACTGGATGTGCTGAACGAGGACTTCCGCCGGAAGTCCGGCACCCCCGGATACAATGTCAACCCGCTGGGGGCTGATATTGAGGTGAATTTTTGTGCTGCCGTCGCCGATCCCGCCAATCAGCTCATGCCGGAGCCGGGTATCAACCGCATCTCACGCATCCAGGCAGGATTTGCAGCACCTCCATATTCTGCCTCTTATGTCAAAAACGTCATCATGCCCCAGACCTACTGGGACCCGACCCGGTATGTAAATATCTGGGTGCTCCCGCTGACAAACGGGACCCTGGGGTTTGCGCAGTATCCGGACTCCTCCGGTCTGGCAGACCTGGCGGTGACCTTCGGGCCGGCAGCGACAGACGGGGTGGTGATCAGCACACAGGTATTCGGGCGGGGCCCCGAACTGGCCGCGCCCTATAACCAGGGCCGCACGACCACCCACGAGATGGGGCATTGGCTGGGGCTCTGGCATATCTGGGGAGATGGTCCGTGCAGCCAGGACGACTACTGCACGGATACCCCTCCCGCAGCACAACCTAACTATGGGTGTCCGATCCCGCCCGTCGCCTGTGGGGGGACCCTCATGGTCGAAAATTATATGGACTACACCGACGATGCCTGCATGAACCTCTTCACGATCTGTCAGAAGAGCCGTATGCGTGCAGTGCTGAGCCAGTCACCCCGGCGTCGTACCCTGCCGGCATCCCAGGTATGCTCCGGGCAGGCACCCCCCCTGGCGGCCTTCGGGGCTGATCGCCGGACAGTATGTGCAGGCGGGATGGTGCAGTTTGTGGACCTTTCGGTCTATGCTGAGAGCCGGACCTGGTCTTTTCCGGGGGGTATTCCCGCCTCCTCTACAGACTCACTGCCCGCAGTCAGTTATTCCACGCCCGGCGTGTATGCCGTGAGCCTGACGGTCTCCAATACCTTTGGGAGTACCCCCCTGGTACAGACAGCTTATATTACCGTCGCTGACACCGGCGAGCAGGTGCTGTTTGCCGATGGATTTGAAAACGGACTGACTCAATGGACCCGTACCAATCCTGATAACAGCCGCACCTGGAAAACCACCGCCGTTGGAGGCAGTACTGCTGGTTCGCAGGCAGCTTATGTGGACCTGTATGCCTATGCAGACATCGGGCAGCGGGACTATCTCACCTCGCCCGTGATAGACCTCCGGGACCAGTCCCACCCCCGGCTGCGCCTGGTCCATGCTTACCGGAGTTATTCGGGGACAGAGCCGGACTCCCTGATCATTCGGGTATCGGTTGACAGCGGGCAGAGTTTTCCCCACCGGGTGCTGGCCCTGGGCGGGGCCAGCATGGGCACGACGTCACCTGCGACGACCAGTTTTTTTCCGCAGACAAGTTTAGACTGGTGTCAGGCTTCTGGCGGGGCTGATTGTCAGGAGATTAACTTGCAGGCATTTGAGGGAGAGGCTGGATTTGTATTTCGCATTGAGTCTGTAAATGGCTACGGCAACAATCTGTTTATTGACCAGGTACAACTCACCAGTTCGTGCCGTGGGGCCTTGCCGGCAGATCCGGCGATCGGTGCCGTGCCTGCGCGGGTGTACCCCAATCCTGCCCGCGGTGAGGTCTGGCTGGAGGCCTCTGTGCCTGCGCCGGGCCAGGTGCAGTGTGTGGTCATGAACCTCACCGGGCAGGTAGTCGCTGCACAAACGCTGGCGGTGACCCCCGGGCAGACTTCCTACCCGATGGCCCTTCCATCTGTGGTGCCGGGCTGGTACCTGATCCGGTGTGAGGGGGCGGGTTTGTCGCTGCGTCAGCCGTTGATCCTGGAGTAACAATCCGCTCGGCTGGTCCTGTTTGGCTGAGTTGTTTGCTCTGTATAGGGTTGTTGGTCAGGAATATGGACAAAAATAGTATCGCTCAAGGCCATTTTTATATTGGCTAAATGGCTTTGGTATCTTGGGCGAGACGGGCTGCAATCTCAGGTCCGTTATAGGATCATCATTTGCACGGAGCGTTTCTGTGTGTTTAAAAATGCATCAGATACGTCCGTAACAATCCCCCTCAACAAAAGATTGTTTCTCCTCCTTTATCTCGTTACTTTTGTCCCTGCCAGGATCATAACGATCGTTCGTTAGGCGATGGATGTCTATGCGCCTGGTGATGACTACTGCATGCTATTAATCACATTGTCAGGCACTTAATGAATACGCGCCATGTCTCAGCCCGCCCCCTACATCCCCCGCCACAAGGTCAGAATTGTCACCGCAGCGGCCCTGTTTGATGGTCATGATGCAGCGATCAATATCATGCGGCGTATCCTGCAAGCTTCCGGTGCGGAGGTCATTCACCTCGGACACAACCGCTCTGCCCGCGAGATCGTGGAGACGGCCATCCAGGAGGATGCACAGGCCATCGCGATCACGTCCTACCAGGGCGGGCATAATGAGTTTTTTATGTATATGTACGACCTGCTCCGGGAGCGGCAGTGCAGCCATATCAAATTGTTTGGCGGAGGCGGCGGGACGATCCTCCCCAGTGAGATAGAGGCGCTTCATGCATACGGGATCACCCGCATATACTCGCCTGACGACGGTCGCCGGATGGGGCTTCAGGGCATGATCAATGACCTGCTGGAGCGGGCAGATTTCCCGACCGGCAACCTGCACATAGACCGGTGGAAAGCCGCTATGGCGGAGGCCTATGGCGATCCGGTCATCCCGGCCAATGGCCAGGCGATCCGCACCCGTGTGCGCCAGAAGATCAGTGAGCGTGCCATCGCCCGGCTGATCTCTGCCGTAGAAAACGAGCCGGACCTCGTCGCACCGATCATGGAGGAGGTACACCAGCGCCTCACAGACCTCCCGATCCCGCCGGTACTGGGCATTACCGGGACCGGTGGGGCCGGTAAGTCGTCCCTGGTGGATGAGTTGGTGCGCCGGTTTGTGATGGATTTTCCGGATAAATACCTGGCGGTCGTTTCCGTGGACCCCTCCAAACGGAAGACTGGCGGTGCCTTGCTCGGGGACCGCATCCGGATGAATGCCGTCAATCACCCGCACGTGTATATGCGCTCCCTCGCTACGCGGCAGTCAAATCTGGCCCTCTCCCGCCATATCCCTGAGGTGATCAATATCCTGAAGTGTGCGCAGTTTGACCTGATCATCCTGGAGACCTCCGGGATCGGGCAGTCAGATACAGAGATTGTGGACTTTGCCGATGTGTCCCTGTATGTGATGACGCCTGAGTACGGGGCGGCCTCACAGTTGGAAAAAATAGACATGCTCGACTATGCGGACCTGATTGCGATCAATAAGTCCGACAAACGCGGCGCACAGGACGCCCTTCGTGATGTGTGCAAGCAATACAAACGCAACCACCAGTTATGGGAAACCCCGGACGATGCCCTGCCGGTGTTTGCGACAATGGCTTCTCAGTTTAATGATCCCGGGATGAACCGGCTGTACCTGGCGATGATCGGCATCCTGGCCCGGAAAACCGGGGCTGCCCTTCGCTCGGGCTGGGTCAGTGACGATACCCGTACCGACAAACGCCACATCATCCCGCCCGCACGGGTGCGCTACCTGGCGGAGATTGCGGAGACGGTACGCCACTACAACCGGCAGGCAGAAACCCAGGCCACAGTGGCCCGCCGGCTCTACGCGCTGCGCACGGCGGAGCAGACCCTGAACTTCCCGCAGGCACACCCGGCAGATACCGCCGATCAGGGCAGTGTCGCAGTGTCGGCCCTGCGCCAGGCGTTTGACCAGCACCTCCGCGACCTGGATCCGCACCACTGGGCCTTGCTCCAGCATTGGCAGACATTACGCGCCCACTATGCCGCAGACGAGTACGTGTACCAGGTCCGGGGCAAGGATATCCGGGTCAAAACCTATACGGAGTCTCTTTCCCACACCCGGATCCCCAAGGTCATCCTGCCCACCTACAGCGATTGGGGGGATATCCTGCGCTGGACGCTCCAGGAAAATGTACCTGGTGCTTTTCCCTTCACGGCAGGGGTATTCCCCTTCAAGCGGGAGCACGAAGACCCTACCCGGATGTTTGCCGGTGAAGGGGGACCCGAGCGCACCAACCGGCGTTTTCATTATGTCTCCCGCGATATGCCGGCCCGGCGTTTGTCCACGGCATTTGATTCCGTGACCCTCTATGGAGAAGACCCGGATCACCGGCCGGATATTTTTGGTAAAATCGGCAACTCCGGCGTATCGGTGTGTTGTCTGGACGATGCCAAAAAACTGTATAGTGGTTTTAACCTCTGTGACCCGGCGACCTCCGTCTCTATGACCATCAACGGTCCTGCGGCTACGGTGCTGGCTTTTTTCTTTAATGCGGCGATAGACCAGCAGTGTGAGCTGTACATCCGGCAGCAGGGCCTGACAGAGCAGGTGGAAGCACGTATGGCGGCGATCTATGCAGACCTGGGCACACCACGCCCCCGCTATGTGGGTGAGCTCCCCCCCGGCCATGATGGCCTGGGATTGATGCTCCTCGGCGTGACCGGGGATCAGGTCCTGCCCCGTGAGGTGTATGAGCAGATCAAAGCCCAGACCCTGCGGCAGGTGCGCGGGACCGTGCAGGCAGATATTCTTAAAGAAGATCAGGCACAAAACACCTGTATTTTTTCTACCGAATTTTCCCTCCGCCTTATGGGAGATGTGCAGCAGTATTTTATTGACCGGCATATCTCTAATTTTTACTCCGTGTCCATCTCCGGGTATCATATCGCAGAGGCCGGTGCCAACCCGATCAGCCAGCTTGCTTTTACCCTCGCCAATGGATTTACGTTTCTGGAGTATTACCTGGCAAGGGGTATGGACGTGAATGCATTTGCCGCCAATTTTTCCTTCTTTTTTTCCAACGGGCTGGACCCGGAGTATGCTGTCATCGGGCGGGTAGCCCGCCGCATCTGGGCCAAAGCCCTCCGCGACAAATACCACGCTGACGAGCGCGCTCAGAAGCTCAAGTATCATATCAGACCTCCGGGCGCTCCCTGCATGCGCAGGAGATCGGCTTTAATGACATCCGCACGACCCTCCAGGCCCTGTACGCCATCTACGACAACTGCAACTCCCTCCACACCAATGCTTACGACGAGGCCATTACGACCCCTACGGAGGAGTCCGTACGCCGGGCGATGGCTATCCAGCTTATCATCAACCACGAGCTGGGACTGGCCCAGAACCAGAATCCCCTCCAGGGCGCTTTTATCATCGAGGAGTTGACTGATCTGGTTGAAGAAGCTGTCCTGATGGAGTTTGACCGCATATCAGAGCGGGGCGGGGTGCTGGGTGCAATGGAGACGATGTACCAGCGGGGCAAAATCCAGGAGGAGTCTCTCTACTATGAGTCTCTGAAGCATACAGGGCAGTTGCCATTGATCGGGGTGAATACCTTCCTCTCCGGAGATGGTTCACCGACGGTACTGCCCGGCGAGGTAATACGTTCTACGGAGGCAGAAAAACTGGCCCAGATTCACCACCTGGAGGCCCTTCACGCCCGTCATACGTCCGTCTCCGGTCCGGAGCTTCGTCACCTTCAGCAAGTCGCAATCCGTCACGGCAACTTGTTTGATGCCCTCATGGAAACGGTCAAGGTGGCTTCGCTCGGCCAGATCACCCGCGCCCTGTATGATGTGGGGGGACAATACCGGCGGAATATGTGAGCAAGATTTTTTATGCGCGAGGGGATGGTGACCAGCCCGCCAGCACCGGAAATAGCTTCACCATCCATTCAATCTATTCCCACAAATCCGCCAACTCAGGTGTCATTTTTTTTGCCCTGGCTAAACCTGGTGCCAACCCTTGACTTTGTCCGGCGGCGTAGTATATTTGAGATATAAAGCCAGTCACGTACTTATCTATATATACATTACCGTTGATCCATACCTGTCGGCCATAGCCGATGGGGTTGATATGTCATGTATCGGCAAAATCGCAGTCATTTCACCGCATCATCAAATACTGATTATCATGCGTACTGTATGTATCATACTGGCCGGAGCCATACTGGCCCTTACTGCCTGCCAGCGGCCTCCCGAAGTGATCCCCCCTGATCCTGATCCGACACCAGCTCTATGCGCTTCCTATGTCGAGCATACGACCCCTGCCCATGACAGTATGTATAATCTGCCGTCATGCATGACGGCGCTGGGATGTAGATATCATTTACCCCGCTACTGGTACGAGAGACCCGTTCCGAGCCCAGATGACCCCAACCAGATATTGTATTATGTCAAAGATCGGGAGTCGGATATACAGACAGGTTTGTGGATCATAGATTTGTGTACAGGTACTCGGACGCATATATTTGCAGACGATGTCTGGCATGGTACTGAGTGGTGCAGCAATGGCTGGATACTCTTCGGCAGGCCGGGTCAGGAGATATGGAAAATCAAGGAAAACGGTGACAGCCTGGCCCAGGTGACCTTCAGCGGGCGGAACATATATCCCCGGCAGGTACCCGGCGAGGCGGCATTTATTGTCCTGCACACCCGTCCGAGCGGCCAAGGTGATGTATTTAAGTATAATTTCCAGGGAGTGGCGCTGGACTCTTTTCCCGCACCTGCGGGGGGCGTCAGTCCTATCATGTCGCCCGATGGACAATATATCGCTTATTACAATGCCTATAAGCGGATCATATACTATGAAATCGCCGCAGATACCTTTCATTTGCTCGATATTTCGGATGTGACAGATACGTTTGGGGCACTAGATTGGATGCCAGACTCAAAACACCTTGTCTGGACAGATGCGACACATGGTCTGTTTATCACCAGCATCGAGACCGGGCAGAGTCAGATAATAAAAGCCACGGGATATAATAACCTGATCTATCTGATTCCCCGCATACGGGCAGATGGTCAGGCACTTGTGGTAGGCCGGGTTGAACAGGAAACGATCGGGCTGGATCAGGTACGCCAGACACAATCCCTGGTCATGATGCGGCTTGACGGTACGGATGAGCGCCATATATCCCTGCCAGAATAACGAACCTGCCGAAAACGATCTCCCCGGAGCTACACAGGTTCCGGGGGAATATTCACCCCTTACCCTCCAACTGATCAAACCATAATTAACATGAAAAAATATATCGGAATCCCTGTCCTGCTCGTATTGATGAGCAGCTTCTCCTGCCAACCGTATGAATTTGAATCCTCTGCTGATCCGTGTAAGAGATATGTGACTATCCCGATTATCAGAGGAGGAGAAATATCAGAGGACCTATATCCAGCCTATGTGCTGCCCATGTTTATTCCTGGTCAGGATGCGGAAATCATATTTGTGCACCGCACGCGCAGGCGCGACAAAATCCAGCAACTGAACCTCGAAACCGGCAAGGAAAAAACGCTGTACACTGCTGAGGCGGACGAAGAAATCAGCAGCCTGGATGTAGATAGTGCAGGTAATATCCTCTTCGTATTTGACAGGAAGCTATATCTACTGCGACCTTCGGGTGTGGTGCGGAGGCTTTTGCCGGACGAGTCGGTCTCCAAGGCCAAATGGTACGGAGCCCGGATATATTGCCGCCCCTTCGTACCTAGTCCACCGTTTTTTAACCGCTTGTACCAGATAGACAC
>JANRLQ010000034.1:0-2539 GCA_033762375.1 Bacteroidia bacterium | reverse complement strand
CCCGCACGGTGGACTGGTATCTCGCCAACCGTGACTGGGTGGAGCAGGTCAAGTCCGGAGCGTATAGGGCCTATTATGCGCAGCAGTACGGACAGCGCTGACCTACTCGATGCGGTCGAGCTGCCAGAAGGCTTCAAATGGGATATCCATCCCCACTACGCCCCGGTTTAGGGAGTAATATATCTGTGGCTCCTCATCATATACCCGGTCCACGGTGTACACCTCTGTATACTCCCGGCCTGCCAGGGTTGTATCCCCGATCATGCGCACCCGCTCGTAATAATCCTGGTTTTTATACACACTGGGGAGGTCATTGCCCCGGTCAGAGACGATAAAATTGGGGCCGGTCAGCACCTCGGTCCCGCTTTTTCGCAGGGTGATCAGGAGCTGGTCCACGACGATGGTATCCGGACTGGTGGGATTGATCAGGTCCGGCTGGATGTATATCTTGAGGGTAAATCCCCCCCCGGTGAAGGTCTGGGTGATGGTCTGGATATCATAATACTCGTCCTGGCTACCCGTGGATGGGCTAAAACAAGGGTTCCGGACAATGAGACGCTGCACAGAGTCCTTGAGGCTTTTGGACTCCATGCGGAGCTCGTTGCCGTTTCCGTCCACAAACACCAGTTCTTCAGTCCCTCCGTACGGGAAGTAGGTTTGGTACGCATTGGTCAGGTTAAAAGCACCCAGGCGTACGTCTGCGCCACAAGTCGTTTCTTCCAGGCAACTCGTCAGGCCGATCAGCGAAAGCCCTGCCAACAGGATCAAAACAGGTTTCATATCAGGTTTGTAAAAAGGTTTACAAAGGTAACGAAAAACCCTGCGAGGCTGTAGGCTGTTACATACAAAACCCGTGTAGAAATTGGAAGGTGCCGGAAAAATCCTCAATATTGATCAGCAGGGCTGCCTGTCTGAGCGCCGACGATTCTTAATTCCACAACCATGCCTTTTGAATTTAAGTTAATGTGTGACCTTATGTACCGCGCCTGGTTTCGGGCGCGTGGTACCGATGCCCGGCTTACGCCGCGGCGTATCCTGGTTCTGGTGATTTTTTCGCTGCTGTTTGTTGGGTTGCAGCTTATCAGCCGGATCTGCTGGGTGCTTGATGCGGTTTTTTTCAGCCAATACCGCCGGGTGGTGGTCCGGGAGCCTGTGTTTATTGTAGGTCCGCCGCGCAGTGCGACCACCTTTATGCAGCGGCTGCTGGCCCAGGACCGGGACCGGTTTACGGGGATGGCTCTGTGGGAGATTGTACTGGCCCCGACAGTGATCCAGAAGGTATGTCTCCGGTGGCTGGGACAGGCCGACCGATGGCTGGGGGGGCATCTGAAAAGAGCAGTATTAACCTGGGAAAAATCTTTTTTCGGACGGGTAGGTCATATGCACAAGATCAGCTTGTGGAGTCCGGAGGAAGATGATCCGTTGTTTTTATTTGCCTTTGCGTCAGCCTACCTGAACTTTTTTTTCCCGTTTCCCTCAGCCGTCCAGCGTTTTACCCGGTTTGATGACGATGTGCCGGCTGCTACCCGCACCCGCCTGATGCGCTGGTACCGGGCCTGTATCCAGAAGCATCTCCTGGTTTATGGCCCTGACAAACAATACCTGGCCAAAAACCCCGCATTCAGCCCCAAAATCAGGTCCCTGCAGGAGACTTTTCCGGATGCCTGTTTTGTCGGCATGTTACGGGATCCTGCGCAGGCAGTACCCTCGGCGATGAGTCTGTTTGCTGCCATATATCCAGCCTTTGGATCCCCAATCCAGCCTGTACCTCTTCAGGCCGAGAGCCTCACCATGCTCCGGGACTGGTACCTGCGGTTGCTGGCGGCCCCCCGGCTACCTGATATCCGCATTCGGCTCATTACCTACCCGGAAATGGCCCGGTACCCAGGCCTGTCTGTGCGCAACCTCTACGCGGACGCCGGCTGGGACATGACACCCGATTTTATGCGAGTCCTGGAAGCTGCAGATACCCAGGCCGCAACCTGGAAAAGTACCCACCAGTATGATCTTGCCCTCACAGGTATGACCGCTGAGGCTTTTGATCAGTTTTTCACCCCTGTGTACACACAACTTCAGACCATTGGCTACCATGATACGCCGATAGGTTATACATGACAGAAGATGTCGTATCAATTGATCATTTTATGCGTATATTAGAACCAGGATTAAGCACGCTACTGATACGATGGACACGAACACCATACAGCATCTCATCCAACAACTGGCGCAGTCTCAACTAGAGACCGACCGGCGTATGCAGGAGACTGACCGGCGTATGCAGGAAACCGACCGTCAGATACGGGAGCTACGCAAAAGTGTAGGCGAAGTCAGCCGCAGCATCGGTACCTTTGCAGAGGGACTTGCCTATCCCTCGCTGGAGCGGATTATGGCCGAGCAATTTGGGGCGACCAGTATCGGGCCTAATGTCAAGGCATTCAAAAACGGTAAAACCCTGGAGCTTGATGTCCTCGGATATGCCAACGGCGACCGCAACATAGCCATCATCGCAGAGATCAAAACACGCCTCCGGGACGCTGAT
>JANRLQ010000033.1:0-16743 GCA_033762375.1 Bacteroidia bacterium | reverse complement strand
TGGGCGAGTTTTTTCACAAACTGCTTCACATGCTGCACCCGCAGGGTTGTCTTCACCTCTACCACCACGATCGCATCCCCGTCGTGGGCGATGATGTCAAACTCGTAGTTGGTGCCCTGGTAGTTGCCGTGGACCCGCTGCGTGGTGCGGTGGATGTCTATTCCCCGTCCCCGGAGCAGGTTCACCAGATCACCCTCCACCAGGCTCTCGATCAGCTTGCCCCACTGACCTTCAAACAACTCAAAGGCCTCCTTGATGCGTTTGTCCGTCTCTTTGAACTTGGCATCGGTCTCTTTGAACTTGGCATCAGTTTCCTTCTGCGAGATGACCAGCTCCCGCAGCAAATCTTGTATTTCCTGGATCGTGGCAGACATGTGATACCCGGTGCTTTCGTAAGATGAATTCAAATATACGATTTTAGCAGAAAAAAGATAGAACAATAACTGTGCTATCCGACTGATGGTGATGTACCATACCAGCGGGCATCCTGATCACAAGGGTACAATCTATGAGCCATCCGGGGCTTCTGGCGCGTTTTGTTTTCATCAACCCAAACGTTTTGTTGAACATCAGGTTATGCTCATGTAAAGGAATCTCTGTTTCGTTGAATAAGGCTTACACAATGCCAACCTTCGGAAGGATGATTCGTTTCTGACTGTGGGTACCGGATTTTCGGGCCATTTTATTCTCCTACCTGTAAGCAGACATTTTCCCTGATGAAACCCATTTTGTTACCTTACCTTGCGACAACACGATTTTATGTTGCGGGTATTGTGTTATGTCTCCTGCTGTTGACGGCAAGTCAGTTGACGGCACAAAAATCTATTACCTTATCTGGCGTCGTGCGCCAGGCTGAGTCTGGTGAAACGGTTATCGGGGCTACCGTGGTGATTCCGGGCCTTAGTCTGGGCACCTACACCAATGATTATGGGTATTATACCCTCAATCTGCCCGCAGGCAATGATTCTGTCACGGTGCGGTTTGTGTATTCAGGTTTTGTGACGGCCGTCCGCACGATTTTACCCCAGACCAGTCAAAAGTTGGACATACAGTTAGCCGTAGCCAGCCTGGACGAGGTCGTCATTGAGGCCAACTCGTATCAGGAACAGCTCAAGTCCACCCAAATGAGCGTAGAGCGAATCTCTATGTCAGAGGCCCGTAAGATCCCGGCCCTGCTCGGCGAGGTGGACATCATCAAAACCCTCCAGCTCAAACCCGGGGTTTCCTCCGGCAGTGAGGGCAGCTCAGGGATTTATGTACGCGGAGGAGGCCCCGACCAAAACCTGGTCCTGCTTGACAATACGGTTGTGTACAACCCCTCACACCTGTTTGGGTTTTTCAGCACCTTCAACTCGGATGCCGTCAAGGACGTGAAACTCTACAAAGCGGGTTTTCCTGCTTCATACGGGGGGCGTCTGTCGTCTGTGATAGATGTGAAAATGAACGAAGGCAACCGGCGGAAGTTTGCCGGCTCCGGCGGCCTGGGGCTGATCGCCTCCCGCCTGACCCTGGAAGGCCCCCTCGCCAGGGACAAAGCCTCCTTTATTGTCTCCGGGAGAAGGACATATGTGGATCTTTTCACCCGGCTGATCAATGAAGCCCAGGCCGATAATGATAACTTCAACCCGATCCCGGCATACTTTTTCTACGACCTCAATGCCAAGCTCAACTATGAGATCAGCGACAAAGACCAGCTTTTCCTGAGCGGATACGCAGGACGGGATCAGTTCAGCTTTGATGACAATACTTTTGACTTCAATTTTAACTGGGGCAATACCAACGCTACCCTCCGCTGGAATCACCTCTTCAGCGACAAGCTGTTTCTGAATACCTCAGCCAGTTATTCTGACTACGAGTATAAGATCAGTAATGAGTTTGATGTGTTTGCCTTCAGCCTTGGCTCCCGTATCACGGACGGAGCCCTGCGCACCGACTTCACCTGGACCCCCGACAACCGGCATAAGATCCATTTCGGAGCATCTGGGATCTATCACCGGTTTATCGTAGGGCGGCTCAATGCCGGCTCTGACAGCGCTGACTTCAACCTCTCTGCCGGAGACACCTATTACGGCACTGAGCTGGGGGCTTATATCGAAGACGAGTTCACCCTCAATGATAAAGTCAGCCTCAACGCTGGCTTCCGTTTCTCGGCCTTTCAGAGCGATTCTACCTGGTACCTCAATCCCGAGCCACGTCTCTCTGCCCGTATCAGCCTGTCTGACCAGGTATCCCTCAAAGCCAGCTATGCCCGCATGGCCCAGTACCTCCACCTTGTCACCAACTCTGGTGCCTCCTTGCCGACGGATATATGGTACCCCTCGACTGACCAGGTCAAACCGCAGGTATCTGACCAGGTAGCACTGGGTTTTTCCTGGTCTCCTAACAGCAAGTTGCTGATTTCCAATGAATTATATTATAAATGGCTCTACAACCAGATAGATTTCCGGGACGGGGCCAATCTTTTTGTGAATAATGACCTGGAGTCAGAGTTTATCTTCGGGCGAGGCTGGACCTATGGCAATGAGTTTTACATCGAAAAAACACAAGGCAAGCTCACGGGCTGGATTGGTTATACGCTGTCCTGGGCTTACCGGGAGTTTGATGGCAAGTGGCGCACCGGCGAGTACATAGAAGAGGATGCGATCAACCAGGGTGAAGTTTTTTTCCCGCGAAACGACAAACGCCATGATGTCATTATTGTCGCCATCTACGACCTGTCCCCCCGTATCTCGGTGAGTGCGACCTGGGAGTATCGCTCTGGCAATGCTATCACCCTCGCTACAGGCAGGTTTTTTCAGCTGGGGCCGGACTTTCTGACAGATCCGGGTGCAGGCCTCCTCCTGGTCCCCGAGTACGAGTCGCGCAACAGCTTCCGCATGCCTGCGTACCACCGGATGGATGTCGGGGTGACGTGTAAGATCCCCGTCAAATGGGGTGAGTCTGACATTAACCTCAGCGCTTACAATGCCTACAACCGCCGCAACCCCTACTTCATCTACATTGCCCCCATCAATAATGCCAATGGCATCCCGATCAGCAATGAAGCCCGGCAGGTAGCCCTTTTTCCCATCATCCCGTCTATTTCCTATAATTTTAAATTCTGACCCTGATGAAACCCACTATATACAGCCTCATAGCCCTCCTGTGGCTGGCTACAGCCTGCAACCTGGAGCAGGCTGTGGACCTTGACCTGCCAGCCTATACTTCAAAACCCGTCGTAGAGTGTTATCTGCAACCAGGTCAGCCTCACCTCCTCATGATCACCCGCAGCGTCGGATACTTTGACAATATCCAGTTGGCCTATGAGCGTGAGGCGACTGTACGCATCATTCATGCAGGTGACACCCTGATCCTCCAGCCCTTTGAGATACGCCTTGACGATCCGGCGACAGGCGGTCTGCTGGATACGGCCCTGCTCAATACCCTGCGCCCGATCGTGGGAGATGCCTTGTACCTGTATTTAAGTCCATTACCTGTACCTGCCGATTATGAAAGTCAGTTTGCCCTGGAGATCACCCTGGCTACGGGCGAAACCATCCGCTCACAGACGACCATCCCCAAACCCGTAACGATCGAGTCGGTGGAGTGGAAGTTTAATGCTGACAGCATGGCCTATGTGCTCACCCGCTTTCAAGACGACGGTAACCAGGCCAACTACTACCGCAGGCTCCTGCAGGCACGGGTTCCGGTTACGGACTCCGTCACAGGAGATACCCTGGACTGGGCGACCCGCACCGAGCAGGACTTCACGACGGATGATCAGATTAATAACGGGAGCACCTTCCTCTTCGGTACGGCGTATGACTACCGGGCGGGTGACACCCTGATCAGCACGGTCTACAGCCTGACAGGTGAGTATTTCAGGTTTATAGAAACGCGTGACGCAGCCATTGTCGCCAACCTGAGCCCCTTTGGACAACCCGCCGTGGTCTATGGGAATATTGAGGGGGGAACGGGTATTTTTACCGGTATCTCTACCACCAGCAAACAAGTGGTCATCACCCGCTAAACCCTTTTTTCAGGCAACAACAGGAGGTTAGCTACTGGGCTGGCCTCCTGTTGGCATATATACACTGGCGCTGTGTTTGATGTCTTTGGCGACATTGGCGACCGTCCAGGTCAGCGGATGGACAAGCGGCGCCTCCCGCACCGGGCACGCGGCATGGGTACACACGGAGCAGGAGAGCGGCAGGCAGGCATCTGTATGGACAAAAAGTTCTACTGACGCACCAAAATGTTCGCGCACGACCTGCCCCAGCGCTTCAACTTCTGCATGCGCCTCGCGAACATTGAGGTACCAGGGGACCGTCACATGACAGTCCAGGTGCAGGACACTGCCGTACTTGATGATACGCAGGTTGTGCAGGTCTATCCAATTAGGACGCCGGGCTGCCTGCAGCCGGGCCACGACCTCCGCCAGCAGAGCTGTGTCGGCCTCATCCATGATCCCCGCCAGCGAACTCCGGATGATCCGATACCCTGTACGGAGGATGATCCCCGCAAACAGCAGCGCCACTACACTATCAAGCCATAACAGACCTGTCAGAAGCATCAGGAGCAGCCCGGCTACGATGCCGAGGGTTGAGTAGGTATCTGCCTGAAGGTGTTTGCCACCTGAGATCAGGACCATAGACTGGGTGCGGACACCCTGCCGGATGGCGGCCCAGCCTATACCATAATTGACCAGGGCCGTGATCCCGACCAGGAAGATCCCCTGGTCCAGCCGCCCTACAGGCCCCGGATACACCAGGTGTATCAGTGCCTCAATTATGATAATCAGGCCCGCTACGGCGATCAGGGTGCCCTCGATAGCAGCCGAGACAAACTCAATTTTGCCGTGGCCATTGGGGTGATTGTCGTCCCGGGGACGGGATGCCAGATAGAGACTGTACAGCCCGATAAGGCCACTGATAATGTTGACGATACTCTCCAGCGCATCCGTGAGGATCGCAACTGACCCGGTAAGATACCAGGCCGTGATTTTGGCCAGAAAAAGGCCGATCCCTGTCAGTACGACATACTGCTGAAACCGGAAGTTGGAGACTGCCATACTAGGGTGCATTGGGCAGGACGAAGGTACCACCCCCCCGCCAGAATCCAATGCCTATTTGCTTTTCAGCAGCATGTATTCTAACCGGAATCCACCGCTAACATGAGGTGCCCACCGTCGGCCCGGCGAGAGCGGGTCATAACCCAACGGACCCCCTTGCGCCAGCTCCGCCAGATCCGTAGCTGCAATGGCAGTATTTCGCACCCGAAGGCCCAGGCCCGCATACAAATCCAACCGCAAACGGGTACCGGCAGGCACAAACCTTGCCCCTATTTTGCCACACGCGCCGTGGATATTACGTTCGATAACAGCACGCTCAACTAAAAAATGCTTGCCCTGATCGTAAAAATAACCGGGTGCCAGGCTAAATTTTTCTTTCACTTGAAATACTTCCAGCCCATAATAACATGAAAAATCTTCTATTGACCCCAGCAAATGCAGCTGAAACTCTGCCCGGAAATTGCGCAACTGACGATTTTGCTTAATGCTGCGCTGCCCCATCATGGGTCCTGAAAACAGGAAAGGACTCAGGATGCCCGTCGAGGCCACCAGCCGCAGGCCAGGAAGGGGTTGTGTATGTACCCCCACCAACAACTGACTGCGGTATGGATCCAATACTGCCATCGGAGCCCAATGGACCCCCAGCCAATCACGTGACTGTCCGGCCAGCAACAGGGTATTTACCAGCAATGTCAGCAACCAACTCAACCGAAGTACAGGGTATCGCACTATTTCAGCATATTGATCGGGTAGATAATCTCATAACGAAACTCCGCAAAAGAAGCTGGCTATCTGCCAACAAATAACCCCAAACCCATTCTCCTCTCAACCGAAACTTTCAGAGAGCCCTGCAAGCTGATGCCAGGTCCCGATAAAAATCACATCTTTAGGCAGACGCTACTACTATCTCTATGAAATGGACTGATGCGCACCGCCTGCGGCTGTTGTATTTCCTGGTATTTGCCTGTACGGCTTCCTGGCTCCCAATTTTTGCTGACTACCTGCACGATCATGGGCTGAGTGGGCTGGAAAGTGCTACCGTGCTGAGTATCACCCCTGTCATGATGCTGCTGGCCCAGCCGCTGTACGGAATGATAGCCGACCGGATCGGGTACCGGCGCTGCCTGATCCTATCGGCGGCATTAGCTGCCCTGGCCTATACCGGCTACCTGTATGCAGGTGGTTTTGGCATGTTGCTGCTGCTGACACTCGCGATGGCACTGTTTTACAACACCCTGCAGCCGCTGCTGGATACCCTGGCGCTGCGTTGGGTGGAGCAGCACCCCGATTTTTCGTATGGAAGCCTGCGCCTGGCCGGCGCTGCCGGATGGGCTTTTACGGGGATTATCGTAGGATGGTACATAGATGCGCTGAATACGACGGTTATCTTTGCTTTTGCAGCCGGAACGATGGCCCTGACTGCGCTTGTGGCCCTGAGCCTGGCCCCGGACAACCTTAGCCCCAGGCATCAGCACGATAGCTCATGGGCTTATCTGCGGGAGGTATTGACCCGCCGGGAACTCTTGCTCATCCTCCTGTTTGTATGCCTTGTATCCGCAGGGGCTACGACTATCTGGAATTTTTACTCCCTCTACCTCAAGGACAATGGGGCATCCGCCTCCCTGGTGGGCCTGGGTTTGTCCTTGCAGGGCCTCTGCGAACTGCCGTTTTTTTATTTTTCAGCCCGGATCATCACCCGCCTCGGCCTCAAACATACCCTGCTGCTGACCACCAGTGCGACAGCCCTCCGGCTGTTCCTGTACTACCTGATACGGGTGCCAGAGGCTGCCCTGGCCATAGAGCTGCTGCACGGACTCTCCTGGTCCCTGTTTTGGGTGGCCTGTGTCGGCTATGTAAATCAACTGGTACCCGAACACTGGCGCGCCACCGGCCAGTCACTCCTGTACGCGGCCTACCTGGGCGCGGGTGCCATCCTCGGCAACTACTGGACCGAGTGGCTGCTGGGGCAGTCGTATTCCCTGGCTGAGGTTTTTCGCCTGAATGCACTCCTTGTCGCCCTGACTGTCCTCGGGATGTGGCGATTTGTCCGGCCAGACAAGCTGGCACCTTCAAACTGACACCCTTACACCCGCTTCCATCCGGCGGATATACCAGTCCACAAACCGCACGACTTCGCTTTCATCCGGCGCGTAAGGTCCGGGCACATACCGGCTGGACTCCACGCCCCGGAAGTTATTTTCGCATAAAGCCCAGTCCTGCTCCCCCGTAATCTTCCAGAACTCCACCAGGCGCTCCGTGGTATAGTCTTCGCCGGCCACGGCACGGCCATCCACAAGCCAGGTCAGCTCGATGTCTGTACGGTCTGCGGCTGCCGGGGTCACGCGCATGGTCCAGACGTAGTCACTCACGGCATCCATCCAAAATCCGGGCAAAACCACCAAACCCAGTACCCCGGCATCATGGTCCTGGTGCAGTCCCATCGGCATGGAAACGGCTGCTCCATCCGTACTGTAACTTTTCACGCCAGGGCGCAGGGGGTACCGGACCGCAAAATGAAACGACTCTCCGACAAAATCCACATCCCGGATGCTCAGACCTTTGGCGGCCCATGCGACCCGACGCTCGGCCAGGGTCTCGGCAGCCGATTCCCGCAGGTTGGCCCCGATCACGGCACTGCAATACTCCGGATGGGCCGGGCCACAGTGATAACACTCCCGGAAATTTTCGGCGACCAGTTTCCAGTTGGTGCGCAGGGAGTAGGTAGTCTGAAAAGCGACCTTGGCGGTATCAAGGGCAAAAGGCCGCATCAAGGGGGCATAATCAGCGGCTACCGGCTCAAAATCAGGCGGCTCGTCTGCCAGTGATATAAAAATCAGGCCACCCACCTCCCGTACTGAGACGGGATGCAGGCCATGTGAGGACTTGTCAAACGACTCAGGCATCAGCCGGGCTTTGTACAAAGAACCATCCCGGTTATAAGCCCATTGATGGTAGGGACAGAGGAGTTTGGACGCATGCCCCCGCGCTTCCAGGCAGATCAGCGAACCCCGGTGCCGGCAACTGTTGTGATGGGCCCATACTTCGCCCTGATCGCCCCGGATGATGATGACCGAGTCCTGGTGATACTGGCGGGTGATGTAGTCGCCGGGCCGGGGAATCTCCGCTGTAGTCCCTGCAAAAAGCCAGTACTTGCGCCAGATATGCTGCCATTCCAGGTCAAAAACAGCCTGATCGGTATAAAAACCTTGGGGCAGGCTCCAGCCAGTGTGATACGCGTCAAGCAGCGGGATAAGTCTGTCAGGGTACATACAGATATGGGTAATAGCAGAACCTTTACCCAATGGTAATCATTTTTTTTGAAATAGGGTACTGATTTTCCTGGGTTTGTATGGCTTTACTTCAGCTCGTCTGTGAGAAAAGCACAGTCTTTCCGGAGCTCACCGGCTATCTCATCCAGGGCCAGCCGGGTAGCCTCCACGTGCAGGGTACGGGTGAAGTCACTCCCGCCATAATACAACCCAACGGTCCGCTTGGCCCGCCCATGCCCGATATACCGGGCCACAAACAAGCCATCAGCATCGTACACCTCTGCCTGATACTCGACATCCATCCGATATACGCCATGCGGGACACCCAGCACCGTCAATACCCCCAGGGAGACCGCAGCACCGATGGTGAGGACAGGGGCCCGGTTGGACAGGTTCATAAATACCGGTGTGATCACCAGCGTGCCTACTGGTCTGGCCTTCGGCTCAATCAGGTTGCCGATAAATATCCGCTCGCAGAGGATACGGGCATCACGCTCCCGGCTTGACTGACGCACCACAAAAAAATCCGGTTGATACAACGAAGAGTCCTGTGCGGGCACGTACCGGGCCCCCCGGTACACGGCTTGAAACCCTTCTTCGTCCAGGTCCAGGATCAATCCCGGCAGGCAAGGCGTGTCCCGCGACACATACAGGTCGCGCGAGGTGAACGTACTGGTGGTGCAGGAAACCCCGCTGACCAGCAGCAGCAGACAACAGAAGTAACGTAGTTTCATACGATCGTTTTAGTGCCGGTAACCTACCCGGATGATTGTACAGATCCTAACCCGTATGATCAACCGTGTCTGATAACTGGACAGATGTGTCATCTGCCGGTCGCCCCTCAACCCCTGCCACGATATACACAGGCCGCCGTTTCACCTCCAGGTAGATCCGGCCCAGGTACTCCCCGATGATGCCCAGCATGATCAGCACTACCCCACCCAAAAAAAACAATCCCACTGCCAGTGAGGCCAGGCCTGGTGTATCCGTAGGGCTGTATCCGAGAAATTTGAAATTAAAAATGCGGTGAATCACAAAAAACACCCCGGTCAGAAACGATGGAATCGCGATCAGAAACCCCGTATAACTCGCCAGCCGCAGGGGCATGAGCGAAAACCCAAATATCCCGTCAAAAGCCAGGCCCATGAGTTTGCGAAAGGTATATTTCGGCTTGCCTGCCTGCCGCCGCTCCCGCGCATAGGGGATCCCCTCCTGCCGGAATCCCACATACGTACGCAGCCCCCGCACAAACCGCACATGCTCCGGCATGTCCAGCCGCAGGGTGTCCACCACCTGCCGGTCCATGAGGCAAAAGTCCCCACTGTCGAGCGGGATGTCCAGGTCGGAGATACGGCGCATGACCCGGTAAAAACCCTTGTATGCCAGGCGTTTAAGTAAGCCTTCCTTACGTTTTTGGCGAATGGCATAGACCACCTGGCACCCGTCCCGCCACCGGGCCAGCAGCTCCGGGATCAGCTCCGGCGGGTCCTGGAGGTCCGCATCAAGGATCACCACCGCCGCGCCCCGGGCATGGTCCAGCCCGGCCGTCAGCGCCCGCTGGTGCCCAAAGTTGCGGGAGAGCCGTACCAGCCGCAGCTCCGGCATCGCCGCCATGTGTGCCCGGATTACCGTCACGGATTCATCCGTAGACCCGTCATCTACCAGCACAGCCTCCCAGGGCATCCCCCAGGCTGGGGCAGCCGATGCCAGCCGCCGGAAGAGCATCGGCAGGACTTCGGCTTCATTATAGACCGGGATGATAAGGGAGAGCATAGGCAAAGAATAAACCGGATCACGCCAGGCATAGTCCCGTAAGCGCCTCCCAAAACAGTAAAAATATAGGGGGATAAACAAGCTGAATTTACCTACGCCCCACCAAGTCCCAGCGGTTGCCATACATACTAACCTCGCACTCAGGCATCTACGGAAGAATCCGTGGCATTCACGGGTGTATCAGGTTATATACACCCAATCCTTCCGGGAAGTAGTCTATTTTTTCTTCAGAATCATATACCCCAGCCTGAAACCAGCGGCAATATGCGGGCGGCGGGTCGTCCCTGCTATCAGGGGATTATAGTTTTCCGGCCCCCCAAAACCTTCGTCCTGCAAGAGCGGATTTTCGGCGACTATCGTGTACGTACGGCTTCGAAGGCCCAGGCCACCGTACATATCCAGGCGCAGGCGCTTGCTGAGGGGGATCAAGAACCCTATTTTAGGACATACGCCCCATATCTGGCGGCTTACATCCGCCCGGTCAAAGGTAAACGGACCCGATCCCCCTCCCCAATAGATCCCTTCTTCCAGGCGGTAGGTCTCCCATATCCGGAAGCCCTCCAGACCCCAATAGACCGGAACCTCCTCGATCGGATAGGTGCGGATCTCCAGACGCAGGTTCTCGTAGCGGCGGTCTTGTTTGGTGTTGTTCCAGCCCAGCAGCTCTGTCTGGCTTAGCCGGATACCATACGATACCTCCAGGCTCAGCACCGGCCATGGCCGAAACTCCGCCCCCAACAATACCTGTCCCCGGTTGGGATCTATCAGCCCCAGCGGTGACCACTTGAGGGTGAGCTGGTCCTGGGCTGGCAGCAGGCCTGGTACACCTGCGAAGGCGATGAGTACCAGAATCGGGAAAAGTATCTGTTTTTTCATGCGAAAGTAGCTTGTCCTGCGAGTGCTTATCCCCCAGACAACGTACCCACTTGACAGATCGTTGCCCGTGATCTGCTACCTGAAGGGTACGAAACCCGCAGTTAGTCACCCGATTTTAATACCATACTGAGCCTGAAGCCCGCAGCTACGTGACAGAAGTTAAACTGACCCTGAACCGGGTGCTCGCTTAAAATCAGCCAGAAGGTATCAAAAATATCAAAATCAGGGGATCGCTCATGGGTAGCCTTGATCTGCTGATTTCGGAAACGGTACCCAAGTCCTGCGTACATGTCCAGCCGGATGCGGGCGTTCAGGGGCAACACATACCCCATTTTAGGGCAGATACCCCAGATACGGCGGCTGATGCGGGCCTCGTCAAAGGCCCGGTAGGCTCCGGCTTCATTTTCATAAAAATAATCTGTCAGCCTGAAATCCTCCCATACCCTGAATCCCTCAAACGCCCAGTACAGACGTTTGTGTTCAGCTGGATATACCCGTACCTCCCCCCGCAGGATATGATAGTCCCGGTCTGACTTGACAGTGTTCCAGCCGTATTGTGCGAAGTCTTTTACCTGGATGCCGTACGAAATCTCTACGCCCATCTGCCGCACAGGACGCAGCTCAGCACTCAGCAGCACATGGCTGCGGTTAGGGTCGATAAGGGCCAGCGGAGATACTTTGAGCGCCAGTTTGTCGTAGGGAGGGGCCTGGGCAGTAAGGGAGGCAGGCAGCATAACTCCCATCAGGAGCAGGAGACAGACCAAGCGAACAGGGGCATAGCCCATCGGGTGATGCATACAAAAATAAGTTTTCATGGTAAAACAAGATAATGGATCAAGCATTGACACATAATGAGATTACCTGCCAATCATAGCTCAATATAAAGGTATTTTCCACAAAAACGCAAGTGGTTTCCACTCGTTAACGTCCGTCCCTTCAGCGTTGAGTCCGCCCCACCAAGTCCCAACGATTGCCATACAGGTCTTCAAAGACCGTGACGGTGCCGTACACCTCCACATTGGGCGGGCGCACGATGGTCACCCCATGTGCCAGGAGGCGGGCGTAGTCTTGGTTAAAATCGTCCGTGTGCAAAAACAAAAATACCCGGCCACCAGTCTGGTTGCCGATGTGTTGCCGCTGGGCCTCATCCCCTGCACGGGCCAGCAGGAGCTGGCATCCGCCTGCCCCGCCGGGTGGTGCTACCCGCACCCACCGTTTGGCATCGCTCAGACGGGTGTCTTCTTCCAGGGTAAAACCGAGTTTTTCTGTATAAAACGCGATGGCCTCGTCGTAGTCGGCGACGACCAGGCTGATCAGGGCAAGATGCTGGGACATAGGGCTACCATAACCGCCGGGACGACTCACCCCGACGGCAGGCAAATTACCCGATTTGGGGGTCAAAACATATACCGGATGCCCAGTCCGCCCTGGGTCCAGCAAAAAAACGGATCATCCACCAGCTCCAGATACAATACCAGATCGGTATTAACGACCAGTTGGGTGCCCGGAATCCGGTATTCGAGGCCGAGGACCCCGTCTGCGCCCAGCCCGATGGCAGTGATGCGGTCGCCAGAGGTATAATACCAGCCACGTCCCGGTACCGGATACCGGTACCTGCGGGACTGAAAACTCATTTGTCCCCCAAATCCATAATACCAGCTCAGCCCCGGCGTAGGCTCACCGATCACCCGTTTGATGGGTTTGCTCAGGAGGTAATGGACCTGAAGCCCGAGCGGAGCCGAGCCGTCGCGACCCAGATAATAATAGTCTGGCCGTCCGAAAGGCGGCTCATCGTAGTCGTACCAGCCCCAGGGTCCCCGCCAGTCGTCATTATACCAGGCACCCATACGCCCGAAATTGATCTCCAGCGCCCGGTCTCCGGCATATTTTTTAAATGAAATGCCCGTAGGATCGCCCAGCCGAAGCCCGATGCTCCGGGACTGCGCGGCTGCCGGACCCGCAGGCCACAGCAGCAGGGCCAGGATGGCACCCCCCAGCCAACGTTTTGAAAAGGTAAACTGTCGGTTCATTGTATGCATATTGTTGACACTGCACAACGCGCTGGCAAAAATCATGCCCTCATGAGATATGATCGCCGGGAGCCGATATAGATGGTGCCCGACTCAGGCGATTAAACCCTTCATTACCAGCACATTAATCCCCCCCCCAATACCTGCCGACCGGGCTGAGTACCTGCCTGCTGATCCGGGAGCGTGTCTGCCATTTTGAGACGGTATGTTTCAGTTCAGGACAAGAAATACAGATGTCTGACACCACCTTGCGCACCGGCAAAAGTTTCCGAACTTCGCCCTGCTCCCCAACGAGTCCCCTATGCGCATGTACCGATTTGTCCTGACCTGCCTCCTGTCATGGGTTTTGTTTGCGGGTCTGCGGGCCCAGCAGCGGGCTTTTCATTATCAGCATGATTTCCGGCCTCAGGGTGCTTTTTTTCAGAATGACACCCTCCCCAACCCGGCCCGCAAGCGGACAGCGATCGGGGCCGCAGCCAGCGGGTATGTCGTGACCGGTCTGTACCTGGGCTTCAACTGGTACGCCAATGAGCCGCTGACCCGGTTTCATTTTTTTAATGACTGGCGAGAATGGCAGCAGATAGACAAGTTCGGCCATGCCCTGGGCGGGTATCATGCGACCAAGTGGGTGACGGGCCTTTGTAAGTGGAGTGGCATGCCGAAACGTCAGTCGCTGGTCGTGGGAGGCGTATCAGGGTTTATGGCCATGAGTACGATCGAGGTACTGGATGGATTTGGGGAGGGATGGGGCTTTTCGTGGCCGGATATTGGGGCCAATTTTGTCGGGGCATCACTGGCCGTCACCAATCAGGCCCTCTGGAACGAAGACCGTATCCAGCTCAAAGTCAGTTGGTTGCCCTCTCCCTATGCACGGGTGGACTCGCTGCAGCGGCTCTTCGGCTCGACACCGGTGGAGTGGCTGCTCAAAGACTATAACGGGCAGACGCTCTGGATGAGTTTTCGGGTGCATAGTTTTTTGCCAGAGGGGCGTCTCAAGACCATCTGGCCCCGCTGGCTCAATGTCGCCGCCGGGTATGGCGCCGAGGGGCTGCTCGGCAATTATGGTCGTGAGCCCTGGGCCGCTATTCAGGCGCGTGAGTACCGGCAGTATTATCTGGGCCTGGACGTTGATTTTTCGCAGATCAGGACCCGGTCAGGTTTTCTGAACAGCCTCCTCTCCGTAGCCAGTATTTTCCGGGTGCCAATGCCTGCTGTGCGGTTTGACCAGCAAGGGGTGAGCTTCCGGGTACTGCAATAAAATAGCAGCGGCTCCCCAGGCAGGGGAGCCGACAACCATTTGTACACCAAACTATCAGATACTTGAAAGTCTGCGAAGTTGTTTTTTCTCCCCGATAGCAATTTCCAGCATATAGACCCCTTTCGGCAGGTCAGCGAGGGAGAATGATTCCTTATAGACAGCCGATGGCTGGCTCAGGGACTGGGCATAGACGACCCCACCAATGAGGTTATATACCCGCAGGGTGACTGCCTGTTGTGGATGTGAAAGCGATAACTCCAGCGTAAACTGGCCGTTGGCACTGGGATTGGGATACACCTTGAGCTCATGGCGCTCAAACGGATCCGGCTGTGGCTGTGGCTGAGCCACCAGCAGAAGGATGGATAACCATCCGATGAGAAAAAGTAGGACGTGTTTCATGGGTCGGACTGTTTTCAGGATTACCCTTTCAGATAAGAAGATGTACGCAAAATGCTACAAATGGGTTAGGGAAAAAGGAACATTCAGGGGAAATGTATATATTCGCGATTCGTCGGTTATCAGAAGACGGTCAACGGCACACATCTTCCTGCGTATATAGTCAACCAGCAGGCGGTGACTCCATCGCGCTCCGCGCAAGCGGGGGGAGGAAAGTCCGGACAGCATAGGGCATCCTGCTTCCTAACGGGAAGGCACCCTGCGCAAGTAGGGTGACAGCAAGTGCAACAGAGAGCAGACCGCCCCGGCTTGCCGGGGTAAGGGTGAAAGGGTGGGGTAAGAGCCCACCGGTCCGCTGGGTGACCACGGAGCCAGGTAAACCTCAGGAGCTGCAAGGCCAAATAAGCCGGCGACCGAGGACGGCCCGTCCGATGCCGGTGGGTAGGCTGCTAGAGGCTCCGGGTGACCGGAGTCCCAGATAAATGATGGAGACCCCGCAAGGGGGACAGGATCCGGCTTATGATCCGCCTGCTGCTGTATGCGGCCCGCTCCGGCGGGCCGCTTTTGCATACGGGGTATCAACGGCATAGGGAATCGGCCATCTTCTCAGACTTCAGGCAGACAGATTATTACTTGCTGTCCACCATCTGCTGTATCCACGCGGGCAGGGGTATGTCCCGGTACGTATCCCAATAGGGGTCTTCCCATTTGCCTGCAAACTCTTCCACAGGGATAGACACTAACCCCACAAGGCCTTTGAAGTCGTCTGTCTTAGTTGCATCCGGCAGCAGTTGATAGATATACACATCCTCCACATTTGAGATCGAGCCGGGCTGATAACGCTGGAAAACCGTTGACCCCGCATACCGCCAAACCACGTAACTCAGGTACCACTTGCCCTTCCATTCCCGGAATGCGGTTTCTTGATAACGGGTCCGCTCAGCATCCCGATACTCCCATATCCGGACGACTGCATAGGTGGCCTCGTCCACATAGAGGGTAAAGGCTTGGTCTTTGTCGGGCTTATGGGGTATCAGCTCCAGGCGGATCAGGGAGCGCCCCTCATGCTGTACGCTGCCCGCTATCCCGATCTCGTATCGTTTCAGGGTGCTTTCCCGCCACTTCAGATCACTTTTGTAGATATTATGAAAATAGCTACCCAGCGTATGGGCTACATATATGTTCTTCGCCCAGATTTCCCCCCCTGCTGAAAACCCTTTTTTCCGTGCCTGTATGATACGCAGCTCAGTGCTGTGATCAGGGGCATACCATACATCCATTGCGTACTCTGCGATGCCATGTAGTGCCGAGCGATCGGACTCGTATAAGAACTCACGATGAAGAACATGATAGATCACCGGCTCCACGGCATGGTTCTTGTCGAGCGCAGCCAGCACCGACCTGAAAACAGATGCCCCAGTGCCGCTATATATGGACACCTCTGGCAGCTTCAGTGCTTGCGCTGCCAGCCGCAGCGTATCAGCGGCCAGGGTATGGATAGGCTGCCGGATTCCCCGGTAGGTCAGGTGGCTGATGACGACCGTGTCCGTCGCTAAATTATATGGCAGCCTGAAGTACCCATCGGTATTGGTGAGGGTGCCGCTGCGGCGGGCATCAAGCACATACACGGAGGCATAGGGGATCGGCTCGCCGGTGGTGCTGTCCATCACCACGCCGCTGAGTACCTGCTGCGCCAGACCATCCAGGGCCTGGAGGAGAAGAAAGAATGCAAGGAAGGATCGCATAGCGGTAAAAATAAAGTTTTCTGGTGATTATGAGCAGCTTGCCATATATCGGCAAGCGGCTATGGGTCATGCGCATGCTTTACTGTCCGGGGACCACAGGCGCAGACATACGCCGTAGCTGAAAGGACCCAACCCCTACCCCTACTGCCAACTTCCGACATCACCACCATCTCTGAGACAGCCCTGGGCTGTAAGTATGATACCTGCTCGTCGATCTCCCTTACCAGGAAAAAACCTGAACAAAACCACATCATCTTCATCACTCCAGCACTACCCGGCGCATCTGGTTGCCCCGCCGGTTCATAAGCCAGATGGAACTATAGATCAGTAAAGCCCTGTCTTTCAA
>JANRLQ010000032.1:0-85461 GCA_033762375.1 Bacteroidia bacterium | reverse complement strand
ATTTCGGGGAGCGGATAGCGTACCTGAGGGGCCTTGCGCAGATCTGTCATCCCGCCAAAATAGTCCGAAAGAGACTCCAATGGGCTGTTCATCTTCTTTTTTTAGAAAAATATTCTATTTGTTGAAGATGCGCAAGCCCTGCCTTCCTGTCAGGAAAGTGCCTGCGCCGGACACAGCCTGGGGTGGTCAGACCCGTACCGTCAGGGAGACAGATACCCCACGCCCGTCGCCAGGCCATACCCCCGGACCGGGATAGATGGCAGGCCGTTTGGTAAAGTAATAGCGGTTGGTGAGGTTGCTCACAGAGGCGCGTACAGACACGGCAGCCGATACCTGCGCACCTACATGGAGGTCCCATAAGGCATAGGCCGGGACGATACCCCGTGTGCCGTTGGCATTGGGTACGACAGTATTGATGGGGTCAGCGTAGGTCCGGGCGACATAGCTGTACTGTACAGATCCATTCAGACCCCGCCAGGAGGCCTGGAGTCCGTTTCGGCTGGTCCAGCGGGGGGTACTTTCCACCTCGTTGCCTGTCAGGTCCACCTGGGTCTGGCCCACCAGGAGTTGGCCGTTCAGGTAACGGCCTTTCATCCAGGCCGTCGCCGTAAAACAAGAAATACTGGCCTCCGGACGGCGCAGGAGCTGGATTTCACTATATAACTCAGCACCTTCGGTCCGGCTATCGCCGATATTCGTTTTAAGGTAATACAAATCTCCGGCTGCGTTTTCCATCGCCTGGGTGCCGATCCTGTCATTGTACTGCACCCGAAAAGCCGTAAGACTCAACCGGATAAGCTGATCCAGCCATCTGCCGCGTATGCCCAGTTCTGCATTGTACCCCCGCGAATCCCGCAGATGGGGGTCTACCTGTTCCAGGCTGTTGGCCGGGATGATTTCTCCCAGGACTACGGGCCGGTATGCTTGTGAGATTCCCCCCAGCAACTGGATTTTTTTTCCGAGGCGGTATTGTCCGCTGATGCCCCCGAGTACAAACCGGTGGGGGATGTCCACCGGGATACGGTCCGGTGCCAGGGCCACAATGGTTCCCCGCATCTGGGTTTCGCCGTATTCTATCCGGATTCCGGGTGAGAGTATGAGGTTATGGGTGATTCGCAGTTGATTCTCGGCAAAAAAAGCTGTGTTATGCGTGCGGTAGTGCAGGTCCCGTCCCCAGCCGGGTTGTACCAGGGTGAGATCATAGTCCTCGCCAGCGCTTCCTGCCCCCAACTGCCTGCGATGCAGGTCATTGTAGATAAACCGTCCTCCTGCCGCCAGCACACTGCGGAGGCCCGCCAGGGTATAATGATGGAGTATCCGCAGCTCAGAGGTATTGCTGTTGAACAAGTCTATGTCCACCTGCCGGGGCGCATAGGTGCCTGTGAGGCGGTTGAGGGTATCAGGTTTATCTGCCGCTCCGATAAACTGGACGCTGCTGCGGTCGCCCTGGAGATGGGAGCTGATCCAGGATATATGGGTATTCGGACCGGGTTGCCAGTCCAGGGTAAGCGCCGTTACCCATATATCGGGGCTGTAATAGTTTCGGGATCGGGTCGCCTGGCGCGGATCTGCCGCTGCCTGGGCATCGCTGAGCGGGCCCGGGAGCTGATACAGGTAGGTAGATCGGCCACTCTCCACGCTCAGGTGCAGCCGGGGTGAAAAAGTCCAGGTACATCGGGCGTACTGTGCTTCGCTGCGGGTAGAAGCCTGGTCCCGGTAACCCTCAGAGGTCCGCCGATGGTCATATACCTGCCAGGTCAGCTTACCCTTGCGTCCGCCCAGGCTATTGTATAAGGCCAGGGTACCAAACGATCCCAGGGTGTTTTGATGTTCAAATCCAACTGCACGGGAAGTGTCAGGTGTGCGGGTCACATAATTGAGCATTCCGCCAAACATAGCTCCATACTGGAGGGACGCCGTCCCGCGTACCAGCTCAATACGCTCAATGGACTCCAGGGGTGGATTGTAATGGCTGGCCGGGTACCCGTACAGGTCAGAGTTGAGGAGAACCCCGTTTTGGCGCACATTCAGGTCCCAGCTCCGGTGTGGGTCCAGGCCACGCAGGGACAGGTTGATCTGGTTACCGCTGCCATCCATTTCATATACAAATGCTCCCGGGATTTTGGCCATTACCTGTCGCACGTTTTTATCAGCAATGTTGGCAGGGGTTTGGTCCACAGAAATTACCTCACTACTTTTCCCCGCAATCAAATACCCCTGATGGAGGTCTGCCAGGGTATCTACCGGGCGAAAGGCGGATCGCCAATGGCGGATATACACGGCCTCCATATCAGTCACGGACACCGTATCAGTACGCTGGGCGATGACCCGCAGGCTGCCAGACATAACTCCCAGCAGCAGTACGGATATAACATACCGGCACTTCATGTGGTTAACTTTGATTTATACTTACCTGATAATCAACATTGTGCTGATGGATTATACGCGTGCAGGTGCACCTGTACAAACCGGCCAGCTTATCCCCGGATAATCATGGGAAGTTATGCCATATACAGCAGGGCACGGGCAGGCTGACCATCGTGGTGGCCTGCCCGGCAACTGCTTGTATGCACACGTGCTACTATGCGATACAATTATTCCGCACCATCAGCCTCGGCTTTGGCAACGGTAAACGCCGCCACAGCCTTGCCCTGCGTGATACCTGCTTCAGCATCAAAGCGGTAGTGGATTCCGGCATACACACGCGACATAGCTGCTTCATCGGCCCAGGCATCACACTCAGCTTGTTTTTCCGGGAAAATGTGCCCCAGTACCGTAGCGGCTGCAGATGAAAAAGTCGAGTGGCCGGAGGTGTAAGCCGGAAAGTTTGGGGTGCCCAGGATCGTCTTAAAACCGGGCATAGCCTGAACGGGACGGGGGTAGTGGTAATAATACTTGGCATCCCAGCAACTGATCCCTGCGTCCATCAGGGCCATGTTGAGGTACGCAAAGGTTCTGGCGGTGCGCAGGGGATTTTGGCGGTATTGTACCAGATAGTCACTCGCCTTGCGGTTCCAGTGGCCGGGTGGGGTGTAGGTACCCAGGCCGTCGGACCAAAAGTTGGCTATTCTGCGCTGCTCCGGGGTAACCTTACGGGCCAAATCCCGCAGTTCGGTAGCGTCTGTCTCAAATCCAGCAGAGCTGGGAGTAGGCGGGACGGGCGGACGTACGGCTACGAGATCAGGTACAGACCAGGTTTTGACCTTACCAAACAAAGGCGTGATACCTACCGGGCGTACAGGGTCTTCCTGATTTTCCCAGTGCCAGCCAAACCGGGCCTGGGCTGCATCGCGGATTGAATCTGAAACGGCTTTAGGGGTCTGGGCTTTTTTCATGCCATCGCTGCCCGCCCTTGCCAAAAAAACAGCCGCCACAGCCCGGCCCAGGGAGTCGCCTGCGGTAAGGTCAGAAGCAACGTTCATGCCTGACCACCTGAGGACATTCAGGTGTTCGGCAGCTTTTTGGGCAATAAACTCTTTTTCCAGCGGAAACATAGCCGAAAGAATAGCCTTAGATACGGCCGCTACTGCTGCCCCGTCAGATGGATAGCCGGGCAGGGCATGTGCAGGCAGGTGCGGGGTGATCGAGGCATCAGCCTGATACGGTGCCGGGCGGTTGTATTGATACTTATAATGCCATACCGCGATCTGGGCATCAAACTGGGCCGCACCCCAATACGCCAGCATCCGGCAGGTATAAGGCGGATGGGCAAAAGGAAAATACGGATAATTGCCGGGATTGGCGGGGTCAGGTACACTATACGACCCATCGGCATTGGGGGCCGGGGGCAGGTTGTACTTGGCGGCCAGGTCGCGGGCGATTTCGTTCCAGCGGACCAGGGCATTGCTGCCCCAGTAGTCCACAGCGGCCTGCTGTTCCTCCGTCAGAGATGCAGACAGGCTTTTTACCTCAGCCACTTCTGCTAAAAATGAGGCAGAGCTGGCATCAGTCGGGGCAGGGATACCGATCTGAGCAGGGCTGGTCAGCAGGACAGGTTTCCAGGTGCCGCCTGATTCGTCCAGACTTGCGTATTCGTAGCTGTTATACGCGATATAAGTAGGCTGCTCGGGTTGGCAGGCACTCAGGCTCAGGGCCAGACTGACAGCGAAAGTCAGGGTGCGAAAAAACGTATTCATCGGGTATACAAACTTATTCGGTAAATAAAAGGGAGTCTTAAAAAATTGAAAATCAACCTGTTGAAAATAAATCAGATGATTTATTCCCAGATTCCGAACTGCCAGGTCAGTCCGCCGGCATATTGACGTGACTGGCCCACATTACGTCCGGTCAGGACCTGGCTGGCACTGGCAGTGACCCCCAGCCCCTGAAAAGGCAGATAATAGTGCAGAAAGACTCCGGCCCGGCTGAAGTCCATCTCATTGGAGGGGAAAGGCATGTCCTGCCGCCGGATGTCAAATCCACCACGCGTATCTAAGACATCATACACCAACTCGGCCTGGAGATGACGGCCCAATAACCAGCCGCCCAGGGCACCGCCCCAGGTGATAGCGTCAGGCATGTCCACCTGATCGGAGTAGATACCCTGGGTCGTATAAAAATAGTACCGCTCAATGGGGGTGGTACCCCGGAGTTGGTAGCCAGCCTGTGCCCGGAGATAGAGTCCGTTGTCCAGCTCATACTTAAAAATCCCCCTGAGCGAGCCATCAGGACAACCCAATCCGAGGCTGAATGGCATATAATCAGCAAGGTAGTTGGTGGCAGGCAAGGTGCCGCCAGCTGTGATGTACAGGCCGGCTTTGCCGGGTCCCGCCTGCGCCTCCAGCGCACGGACCTTGAGCCACAGGCCTGCATCCTGCAGGCCGGTCACACCAGCCATCTGGCCGCCGCTGGCCTGGGTACGCATCCAGGGCAGGCCTGCGATCAGGTTGATCCGGTCAGTAAGTCCAAGCGCAAACATCGGCATCACGATCTCGCGGGAGAAGGTGCCGATGTTGCCGTTGGTACGTTTGAGTGTACCTTCCCAGTATTCATCCCAGGCGTCGTAGGTGTAGGAGACAGCCACACATATCTTGCCTTTGGGCATCATCAGCGCATCGGTTGGCGTCTGGGCCTGGAGCATCTGGGGCAGACATGCACCCATCAAAAGGGCTATATATAAACTACGCATATTCATTTCTCAACAGAAGTAAAAAGCAACCCAAAATTAAAACACAAGCATAATTGCATGCCCTGACGTTAGACGTCTGGCATATCACATTTGCTACCGCTGTGATCCGGCAGCATGTCGTACAGATTCAGGTGTGTGCCGCAGTATATGCCAGCCACACCATACCAGGGCAGCTAGTGCAGCCGGGTACGATCGGGTTTTTTCAGCAGGGAAACAAGCCGGAGCAAAAAGGCAGAGAAGTCCTGCCCTGTACAGCTACCGGGTACATTGGTACATCAGCCAAAACCAGATCAGGCGAGATCGGGTGGGGGAACAGGGACAGGCAGGATCAGGTCCTGAAACATATCCGGGCTGTGCCAGACAGCAGGACTTGTCGTGCGGTTGACTTCCTGAAGGAGGGGATGTGCCGGTGGCACGTGTTCGCTGGTGAGTTTTTTGATCAGGATCATCTCCCGCTCCTGTTCTTCAGAGGTAACAGGTTTGGCACGGGTGATTGCTTGCAGGCTGGTACTGTGGGCCTCATCAAGCAGGCTGTAATAATATACCTGCCCATCCAACTCAATACTGAATCCCTGGTCACCATAGACCATCCCCCGGACCGGGAACTCAGGTGTGGGCATCAGTTGGACGAGGGTATGTACGCCGATACTCTGGGCGACCTCTGCCGCGATACGCTGCTCCAGTATATTCATCTGGTGGCGTATTTCTACATATTCCGTTTCTTCCAGGATAATAAACCGCTCCGTCCAACTGATCAGCAGGATCGCAAGCAGGATATATGCCTTGGTTTTGCGCATGAGTAAAGTAGCAGCAGTACTTCAAATATAGAGGAGTTTTTTCATATAAACAAAAAGTGAATACGAGATCATTTGATTGTTGGACGGATCAATGCTGGCCCAATAGACCTCTCCGGCTTGCGTCGGCCTTCCAGTACAGCCTCCGGCATCTGGCAGGTGGGTTATCTGGTAAATTTATAACCCTCACATCACCAGTTTTAAACACGTCCCTTTCCCCGGCTCAGCGGTAATCTCCAGCCTGGCGTGCATTTCGGCGGCGCGGAGGCGCATGTTGCGGAGGCCATTGCCGGTATGAGGAGCCGCCAGGTCAAATCCCTGCCCATTGTCCTGGAGGGTCAGGGCCAGAAATCCACGTGCCGGACGGCTCAGGCGGATGCTGAGGGTCGTACAAGCCGCATATTTGGCGCTGTTGTAGACAGCTTCTTTAAAAATCAGATAGAGGTTGCGCCGGGCTTCCATGCTGAGTTGTACCTGGGTCAGGGCCGGGTCGGCCTCAAATATGACCTGTGTCCCCTGGGGCTGGAGGAGGTCACTGGCAAAGGTCTGCATGCGCATCAGCAGTTTGTCCATCGAGTCATGGTCCGGATGGAGGGTCCAGATGATGTCCCGCATGTTTTCGATCATCTCGCGGGAGCTTTCGCCGATTTTGTCGAGGACCATCGAGGCCATGTCCCACTTCTGGTCGCGGAGCTGGATACGGGCTGTCTCGCTGTAAAACGAAATACTGCCGAGGGTACTGCCAATGTCATCATGCAGGTCGCGGGCGATTTTGTTGCGGATGCGCTCCAGGTGTCTGCGCTGGGCGATCCGGTAATAGATCACCCCATACACAGCTCCGGAGATGGCCGTGACGGCGAGCAGGATAAACCACCAGGTGGTATAAAAAGGCGGTAAAATCCGGATCCGGATGGTCGCCGGATACCCGCCGGGCCCCAGGGCCGGGTGAATGGCTTCTACCTGAAACGTATACCTGCCGGGGGGGAGGCTGTTATAGGATACCTCGGCAGAGGTGCCATTGTCCCGCCAGGTCCGGTCCAGGCCGACGAGTTTGTACCGGAATGTCAGGGCCTCGGGGTGGCTGAAGTTCATCCCGCTGAAGCTGAACCGCAGCAGGTTTTGGGTGTGCCGCAGCCGAATCTCCGGATACGCCAGCAGGGAGTCAGCGGGCTGATCCATTACCTTCAGGTGGGTGAGCCGGGTGCGGGGGGGCGGAATCTGCCGCGAAAGTCGGGACGGATCCAGTTTGATATAAAACCCCCTGCCCCCGGCATAGAGGGTGCCGTCCTCTCCCCTGAAAATAGCTCCCGTAAGTCCTCCGGGGGGGATTCCATCCTTTTCATCCAGCCGTATCACCTGCCGCCTGGCCGGATCGTACCGCACCAGTCCGCCGGATGCGATGATCCACAGCCGCCCTTCCGGATCACGCACCATACGCTTGAGGTAGTTGTATCCGACCGGATGTGGCTCAAAGGGCCGGGACTGGCCCGGCGAGAACCGGTACAGCCCTGCGCCCGCCGTACTGATCCAGTAGGTACCATCGCCTGCTGAGACCATGTCGGTGACGTATTTGCTGGCGAGCATCGTATCGTCATGGCTCACAAAAGACATATAGTGGATCGAATCTGCCTGAAACTGAAGGGGGAGTCCGGGCCGTACCCACGACGGTGGTGGTTCCGGGTCACTCAGGACACCTCGCAGGGTCCCGCAGACCCAAAGACGGCCTGCCGGGTCCTGATAGAACTGGTTCACGAGGTTTTCGACCAGGTTTTTGCGATTGAGCAGGGCATACCCGGCAGTTTGGGTCTGGACATCCACGACCACCAACCCAAATCCATACACCGATGCCCATATCACCGGGCGATCTCCGATCTGCGATGCCGCCATGCCACAGATAAAGGATGAAGAAATCTCCCGGAGTGAAAGGTCCGTCGAATGATAATAAAACCGGTTGAGAAACTGGAAACGCATGCTGCCGGGTTTTGCCCACATGAGCGCCCGGTGTGTGCCGACCCAGAGCTGACCGAGGGGATCGTACAGGAGGTCTGTTATCCGGTGATCCGGCAGGAAGGTTCCCTGAGGGGTCACCAGTCCCCGGCTGGTGCCCAGCATCAACCCGTCAGGTGAAGACACAAATGAGAGCACCTCCTGGTCTGTTGCCGGTAGCGGTATGACCTCTACCTGGCTGGTGCTGCGGTCGTAGAGATGCAGCCCGGCATCGGTCCCGACCCAGATCAGGCCACTGCTGTCATGCAACAACGAACTCACCCGCGCCCCGCGCAGGCCCTCAGCAGCATGCCAGGCTTTGCCGGTGCTGACCTCGTACTTCCACAGGCCGGACCGGTGGGTGCCCAGCCACAGGAGGCCGGGTTTTTCTTCCATGATGACCTCAATTTCATTGCCGGCATAGTCCAGCTTGTGGGTGCCGTCTATGTCATAACTGCTGATGCTACAGTCTGGGCGCCAGTGGTGGAGCTGGTTGTCCCATGTACCCAGCCAGCAGTCGCCCCGGCTGTCAAAAAAAATATCATTCACCGTATGAGCAGGGTAAGGGAATTCCGTAGGTGAAGTAGTGCAGCGTATCAGGGGAGATTCGATACAAGTGACCCGCCTGCCGACATTCCCAACATACAGAACCCCATCCCGGTACTCCACGTCATAGATACCATTATTAGCAAAGGTGAAATCCGCCTGATGAAACCGCCGGAACGTGCTGTCACTCACAAAAAGGCCCTTGTCACCAGCCACCCAGATACGTCCGTCCCCGTCTGAGGTGAGGGCATGTACGTAGCGCTCGGGTTGTCCGAGGGTATTCAGCAGTGGGACCGTCACGACTTCACCTGACCGGGGATCCAGCCGGCATACGCCGCCATCCTGGGTGCCGATCCAGAGCCTGCCCAGGGCATCTTCCTCCAGATCGTTGATCACATTGCCGCACAGCCCTTTTTCGCCCCTGCGATATACCACAAACTCCCGCCCGTCAAACCGGTTGAGTCCGTCATTGGTGCCGACCCAGAGGTACCCGGCTTGCCGGTCCCGATAGATACAGCGTACATGATTGTCAGATAACCCCTGGGCCGTGCTGTAAAACCGGAACAACGACTGTGTCGGCTGTCCCGGTGCCGGGACAACCGCCAGGAGGAGCAGCCCCCAGATGATCCCGATCCAGCCCCTATCACACATAGGCATCACACATACCATGCAACATACAAAGAAAATGCGCCCGGAAATCATGGCCGCATGCGAAAACTCTCCCGCGAGCCTCCGCGTGCAGGACTTCTTCGCAATTGGTTTCACAGGTATCGGGGTTTCAGGCGTATCTTGCTGAAAACACAGACGATGAAACAGTATATACTTTGTTGGGTGGGTGCCTGTCTCCTGCTGGTGGGCCATGCAGCGGCCCAGTCCCGGGTTCAGGTGGGATTTTATGGCGAGTCAGTTCAGTATCCGGGTATGCGCATCGGATCAGAACGGTCTGTTTTTCAGACATTTACCCTCAATACCTTCAAGAGCCGCCGCACGCGTGGAGACGCCTTTATCGGCACAAGTCTGGCGGGGTACCGCCACCCGGCTTTTTGGGGGGTGACCCTGGCGGAGGAGGTCGGGATGCGGCTGGTGTTTAATGACGGGGTGAGCATTGAGGGCCTGGCCGGGCTGGGAGTTAATGTGGGCTTGCAGCCAGACTCCATGCAGAACCGGACACCAGACCAATTTCCCCTGGCGGCCCTGCTTCGGGACGAGACCTATCTGCAAGTGCCCCTGACAGCCGGGCTGGGCTGGCAGGTAAGCCGCAAGCCACAGGTATTGGTGTACCTGCGGCTGACCCGTATCCCGCAGTATGGCATAGAAACCAAGGCTTGGTCTGCGACGGGGGCAGCCCAGGCAGGGTTGATTTTTCAGGTGAAAGAGCGGCGGTAGGCTGGGGGAGAATAAATATAAGCATCGTTCTCAATAAGCAGCATCTTTATGCCATATTTTTTGAGATTTTGCTAATATTGTTACCGAGTACATATTCACCACATGTCACCGCCCCATCGCAAGATCATCCACATAGACATGGACGCCTTTTTTGCGTCGGTGGAGCAGCGTGAGGATCCCTCGCTGCGGGGCAAGCCGGTTGCGGTGGGGGGCTCCCGGGCGCGCGGCGTCGTGGCAGCGGCGAGTTATGAGGCGCGGGCGTATGGGGTACGCTCGGCCATGCCCTCGCTGACGGCTGCCCGGCTTTGTCCGGATTTGATTTTTGTCAAGCCGCAGTTTGACCTGTACCGGGAGGTGTCACATCAGATCAGGGCTATTTTTTTTCGATATACAGACCTTGTAGAACCTCTCTCGCTGGATGAGGCTTACCTCGATGTCACGGAAAACAAACAGGGCCTCACGGCAGCTACCCAGATCGCCCGGCAGATCCGGCGCGAGATATGGGAGGAAACCCAGCTCACGGCCTCGGCAGGCATCTCTGTCAATAAATTCCTGGCCAAAGTAGCTTCTGGCCTCAACAAACCGAACGGCATGACCCTGATCCCGCCAGACCGGGTGGAGTCTTTTCTTGAAAAACTCCCGATCCACCGGTTTCATGGGATCGGCGACAAAACAGCCGCCAAAATGAAACGCCTCGGTATCCATACCGGGGCAGACCTCAAGGCTTGTACGGAGTATGAGCTGGCCCGGCACTTTGGGAAAGCTGGCCGGTTTTATTACCGTATCGTACGCGCTCTGGATGACCGGCCCGTACATCCGGACCGCATCCGCAAGTCGGTAGGAGCTGAACGTACGTTTTCTGAAGACCTCACGACCGCCACTGAAATGCTGGAGCGCCTCCGCCCGATCACCCAACTTGTCGCTGACAGACTGGCAGCCACACATACCAGTGGCAAAACCCTGACCCTCAAGATTAAATCTACGGATTTTGTCATCACGACCCGGAGCCGGACGACTTCCCAATACCTGCAGCAGGCCGAAGATCTCTGGGAGATCGTACACGATCTCCTGCATACCCCGGGGCTGCCGGCACATCCTGTACGCCTTCTCGGCTTGTCCGTCTCCAGTCTTGACAATGAAGATGACGGGCTCCCCCGCCAACTGACGATTGATTTTGGGGACACACCGCAGGACCCTGCAGCCAATCCTTAACTCAAAACGCCCGACTCAAACCACCCCACACGTCTATACAGCCGGAATAAAACTCAGCCAGTGGCGCTCCACCCGGTGCGGCCGGGATAACAAGCTGATGATTTCCGAAGGGTCTATCACCAGACTGGAAATATGCACTTGTATGCCGCCTTTTAGTGAAAGTGTGAGATAGCTCAGCCGGAAAGGAAGCATCATGCTCATGTTGAGCACACAGTCTTCAATCTGATCCAGGTGAAACAACAACCTTTTTTTGTGTATGTCATTGGCATACAACACCAGTTGGTGGCGATGGTCCAGCTCCACGAATGTTTCTTGCTCGCGGTTGAGATATCGCATGTACAAGTACACACCAGGGAGATATAACACCAAAAAGACAGCCTCCATCCCCAGGATAATCCGGGACGGACCCTGGCCTCCATCCCAATAGGCCGTGACGATCCCCAGCAGTCCCAGAATCACCAGTCCATACAAGATGATATGGATCAGTTGGTGCTGTTTGTTTTCATGATGCCGGGAGACATCGTACTGTGCTACATATGGCTCGACAATGCCGGGCCGTTTGCGTTTTCTGCGTTGAGCGAGGGCAAAAAAATTACTGATAGAAACCATATTGAATTGTGTGAATCAATCCATTCTCAATATACGGCGACCTCGGGGCGTATATCTGATGTATCCCTGCTAATACCTAACGTATGGCAAGTACTTCAGCTTATATCAACATAAGGTCCGGAATACATTTGAAGCAGGGACGGAGACATTGTATGGTATATATAACCCCCTGACCGGCAGATAAGTTTTGGTTGACGGATTATTTTATTTGTATGCTGAAGGATGAGTGTGCCAGAGGTATGTGAGGTATCCGGGTGTTTTGTAATTTTCCGAAACATTGACGTTAGGGATTGTCTTATGGCCACGGTACTGATCGTAGATGATGAAGAGAAGTTGCGCCAACTCATGGCCCGGGTGATCGGGCTGGAGGGCTTTGAGGTGTTGCAGGCATCTACGGCCCGTGCGGGCCTCAAAAAACTGGAGTCTGCCCCGGTGGATGTGGTACTTTGTGATGTAAAACTGCCGGATGGAAACGGGGTGCAGCTTGCAGGTGAGATCCGGGCGCGATACCCGGCTACGGAGGTGATCCTGCTCACGGCGTATGGCAATATTCCCGATGGGGTGCAGGCCATTAAAAACGGCGCATTCGACTATATCGTCAAAGGTGATGACAATGCGCGGCTTATCCCGCTGCTGTATCAGGCGGTTGAGAAAGCCCGGCAGAACCGGAGTGCCTTTGCTGCTGCGCCTGAAGCGAAGCCGGAACTATCTTTCGAGCAGATCACGGGGCAGTCGCCCGCTTTTCTCGCTGCGGTTTCGCTGGCCCGGAAGGTAGCGCCTACAGATACGGCCGTACTGCTCCTGGGAGAAACGGGGGTGGGGAAAGAGGTATTTGCCCAGGCGATTCACCGGGCTTCCCGGCGCAGCGATCAGCCGATGGTAGCGATCAACTGCGCGGCATTCAGCCGGGAACTGCTTGAAAGTGAGATGTTTGGCTATAAGGCAGGCGCTTTTACCGGGGCCGTCAAAGACAAAAAAGGCATCCTCGAAGCGGCGAATGGCGGCACCTTGTTTCTGGATGAAATCGGGGAAATGAGCCTTGAATTGCAGGCGCGGATGCTGCGGGTGCTGGAGACGGGATCCTACTTCCGGGTGGGTGATGTACAGCCGATGCAGACCGATGTGCGGGTGATTGCAGCGACGCACCGCGACCTGAAAAAGGAAGGCGAAGCGGGGCATTTTCGCCAGGATTTGTATTATCGCCTGTCGGTGTTTGAGATACATCTGCCGCCCTTACGCGAGCGGAAAGAAGATATCGAGGTGCTGGCGCGCCATTTTACGGCGCTGTTTGCGGCTCAGGTAAAACGGCCTCCGCTAAGCCTGCATCCTGATTTTGTGGCGTGGCTCCGGCGGCAACCCTGGCCGGGCAATATCCGCGAGCTAAAAAACATCATCGAGCGGGGGGTGATTCTGGCCGAAGGGAATGTGCTGGGCCTGGAGACACTGCCTGCGGGTATGCGCGGGTCGGCCGGGGTAGGGGAGGCCCATCCGGCGGCATTTGACCTGGCTGAGGTGGAAAAACTACATATCCAGAAGGTGCTGCGCCACACGGGCGGCAACAAAACCGAGGCGGCACGCCTGCTGCATATCGGGCTGACGACGCTCTACCGGAAATTGGAGGAGTATAGGATTGGGTGAGGGGGGTAGGGCTGAGTCTAACGGTTTGGGTATTGCCGAAGGCGGGGATCTTTAGCACAAAAGTTTAATCGAAGAACGAAAGTTGAACCTTGCACAAATGTCCAATCGAAGCCGTTCAGCCCCGCTTTTGGTAATACCATGTTAGCGGCTGGTATTGTCATTTTTTAGTTTACTTTTTTGTAAGTTGGGAATGAAAACAATCCCTGTTTCAAGTGCATAAGAGGCTTCAAAAAGGAAATGTTTGTTAGGATAGTTGTAGTTGATAGAGCCACGAACAATATATACCAATGGGAAATTAAACTTTTTTCGCAAGTCATAACCAATACCTATTGCCAAATTTGGCATTACAGAAGATTGAGAGGCTTTACCTTTACTTACAACTTGACCTTGACTGTTTACATCATACTCGTCAAACTTGTAAGAGCGATACAAATATCCTAAACCTAAATGGCTTTCTAAAGTTAAGCCAAAATCAGTTGTATAGCGTATTCCAATTCTTGGATTGAATGAATATGCTGTGAAATTTTGTTTGACAAAATAATTTGTAATAGACAATGAGCCTATTACCTGAAAATTAGCAGTTGTAGCGAGGTATCTTTCTATACCAAGTTGATACCCAAAATTTGAGAAATTATCTCCATAATACCCTACGGAAAATCCCAAACGATTTTCTATTGGTGTGCCAATTTTCGTGGTTGTTTGGGCTAATGATACTATGTGAATAGATATAGCCAAGCAGATGATGATTACTTTTTTCATTGTTTTGTTCCGAATTGGTAAAGTGAATAAACGATTAAATCTAAATTTTTAAGGGTAGAATTATTAAAAACGAGTACTCCTACTTCGTTTTCAATATCATAAGCCATATTGGTGGTAATACCTTGATCGCCTCCTCCGTGACCATATAGTTCTTTTCCCTTATATTGATGGTAGTACATACCCAATCCCATATCAAATTTTAATCCCCCCCTTACTAAGGACAAAGTTTTCTGTTGCATCAGTGCTATAGTTTGAGGTCTCAGAATTTGCGCCCCATTGAAAGTTCCTTTTTTAATGAACATTCTTAAAAAAATAGAAAAATCATCGGGGGTTGTGATCACTCCGCCAGCAGGATAATCTGGTAAAGTATAATAAGGTTCATTAGGAGTAATAGTTGGACTAAATGGTACGGCTAATTCTGATAGAGGCACATTTTTTAAACGCCACTCCGTTTTTTGCATACCCAAAGGCAAAAAGATATTTTGCTCGCAGTAATCATCAAAAGGTTGATTGGCAATCCTTTCGACAATATAGCCCAATAAAGCAAAACCAAGATTAGAATAGTTACTTTGGGAAGATGGCAAATATTTGTGAAAATTCTTATTGGAGTAAAACTGACCATTTACATCAAAAAAGTCTTGTAAGTATTGTCCCAGTGGAATAGTACAATCTTGGTTCCAACAAGTAAAATCAAATGTATAATAAAAAGCATCTGAAATACTGCTTGAGTGATTGAGCAACATCCTTGTAGTGATTGGCACATTGGGGTGGTGGGGATTTCTAATCTGAAAGGGCAGATAGATATTTATGTCTGCGTCTAAATCTAAACGGTTACTTTCTGCCAACTGCATGATGGCAACCGCTGTAACAGTTTTAGAAATACTGGCTATAAAAAATCTTGTGTTAGCTGTGGCTGTGCCAGAACGGGTTGCATTGCCTATGGCATCAGACCAAAGGATTTCATTCCCTTTTACCACACAAAACGATACAGCATCCAGTTGTTGAATACCTCTCTCGGCTTCAATAACCTTGAGAACATTTGCCTTGGAAGATATATCTATTTCAATATCCTCTTTCTTGCAAGAGCAAATAATAAAAAACAATAGTACAAAAAGGTGTTTTCTCATAATCCATTCTCTTTTTTTGCATAATTGGGAATAGTTTATGAATGCCTATTTGACCTTAGTCAATTGGAATAAAATTTTTTCGTATTCGGCTCAATCTTTCTTTGGAAATACCTAAATAGGACGCTATGTACATCAAGGGTATCTGAGCAACTTCTTTGGGTTGTCTTTTATAGAGTTTTCTATAAAGTTGGTCTGCATTTTTTGTTCTCAAATCTATATTTCGTTGAATAAGGACTTCAATATAATGACTTAATAGTCCTTGAATAAAACCATCTAGTTCGGGTTGATATTTTTTTAGTTCATCAATTTCCCCTCGATAGATTTTGATTACGTTGCAGTTAGTAAGGGCTTCTATAATATCAGTACTTTCGGTCTTATTGATAAAAGCGTAAGGGCAAGTATCTATATCGCCTTCAAAACTGAATCCAATCGTAACTTCCTCATCATTTATCCACCTATAACATCTGAAACAACCCTTTTCAACAAAAAAGACAAAATCCACCTCATCGCCTTCCGTTAAAATCGTTTTTCCTTTTTCAATCTGAACTTTTCTACCTAATTGTTTTAACGATTGAAGTAATTCAATAATACCGTTTGGATTATCGTTGAGTTTATTGTTTGGATTAATAGTCATAAGACTGATATTGATTGTCTGTTATACTTGCCACCAACATCTGCATTGACGCAACCCGCCTCAACACCCAAATATACGTCAATATATCCTTTGCATGCAAGTATCATGTGCCAATCTCATGACTGTCGGGTGTATGGACGCAGCTCATATCCCCAGATCGTCGAGGAGTGAGGCACCCCCCCAAAATGAAAAACCCACCCTTCCAAAACGGAAGGGTTTTCTGTTTTATATGATACCCTTCAAAGACTGATACTTTTTACAAATAATTGACAAACAAATAGTTACGTGCTAATTCTGGCATAGCGGAACAGCATTTGAAAGGCCCATACAGACCTTGGTTTTCATCCTTACCCCAACGCATCACCGATATGACGATTGTATTGCTCCTTGCCGCTGCCCTATGCTTCCTGCTCTTCTTTCGCTCGATTGACTTCTTCGAAAACATCTGATCCTTATGATGCTCCTGCTGATTATTTCCCTCCTGGTTTTCGGCTATATGGTGTATGTGCTGCTGAAACCTGAAAAATTTTAACCCTTTCTACCATGTACGCAGAAATTGCGGGTATTATCCTCCTGTTTGGGCTGACCCTGCTGGCCGCGTGGCCACTGGGCCGCTACATCGCCCGGGTATATGCGGGTGAAAAAACCATCACCGACCGCCTGTTCGCGCCGCTCGAAAAGCTGTTTTTCAGGCTTTCGGGCATAGACGCGCAGCGCGACATGACCTGGCAGGAGCACCTCAAAGCCCTGCTGACGATCAACTTTGTCTGGTTTTTCCTAACGATGTGTGTACTGATGAACCAGGGCTGGCTGCCGCTTAATCCCGATGCCAACCCCTCGATGACTCCCGATCTGGCCTTTAATACGTCCATTTCGTTTATCGTCAACTGTAACCTCCAGCACTATTCAGGCGAATCGGGCCTCTCGTATCTGGGACAACTGACGCTGATGTTTCTTCAGTTTGTCTCCGCCGGGATCGGTATGGCCGCTGCCGCTGTGCTGTTTAACGCCATGCGCGAAAGGCAAAGCCAGCAGTTGGGCAACTTTTACGATTATTTCCTCAAAAGCTGCACGCGCATGTTGCTGCCTTTGTCCATCGTAGTGGCTTTGTTACTGCTGTTTAGCGGCTCGCCGATGACCTTTGAGGGCAAAGACACGATCACCACCCTGCAAGGGGACATGGTGCAGGTCTCGCGGGGGCCCGTAGCGGCGTTTGTGGCGATCAAGCATATAGGGACCAATGGCGGCGGCTTTTTTGGAGCCAACTCCGCGCACCCCTTCGAAAACCCCAGCTACTTTACCAATATTGTGGAGATGGTCGCGCAGATGGTGATCCCTTTCGCCATGATTTTTGCCCTGGGCTTTTACCTCCGGCGGCCCCGCATCGGGTGGATGATTTTTGGGGTGATGACGCTGGGATTTGTGTTGCTGACGGTTCCGACCGTTTGGAGTGAAATCAGTGGCAATCCCGCCATTGCCCGGATGGAGGTTTTGCAGCCGACAGGTGCGATGGAAGGCAAAGAGGTGCGGTTTGGCCCGGCAGCCGCTGGATACTGGAGCATCGCTACGACGGTGATCTCGACCGGATCGGTCAACAGCATGCACGACAGCAGCATGCCGATCTCCGGCGCGATGCAGCTACTGGCCATGATGACCAATGCCTTTTATGGCGGCTGCGGCGTCGGTATCCTCAACTTCTACATTTTTATCATCCTGGCGGTCTTTATCGGGGGCCTGATGGTGGGTCGTACGCCGGAGTTGCTGGGCAAAAAAGTAGAGGCGCGTGAGATGAAAATTGCCCTGATTGTCGCGCTGATCCACCCGCTGCTGATTCTGACGGGTACTGCCCTGGCGGCTTACCAGTTGTATGCAGACCCTTCGCTTCCCTGGTTGAATAACCCTGGTTTTCATGGGTTTAGCGAAATTTTGTACGAATACACTTCTGCCTCCGCCAACAATGGCAGCGGCTTCGAGGGCCTGGGCGACAACAACCCCTGGTGGAACATCAGCACGGGCCTTGTCCTGATCTTGTCCCGTTACCTGCCGATCATCGGACCCATCGCGATTGCAGGCCTGCTGGCTTCCAAAAAATACATTCCCGAAAGCAGCGGTACGCTCCGCATAGATACGACCACCTTCGGTCTGCTGATTTTCTCGGTGATTGTGATTCTGTCGGCGCTGGCCTTTTTCCCTGCCCTGACCCTCGGCCCGCTGGCTGAATATTTTTCCTTGTATTAATCAACCAACTCCATGAGCCGTTCATCCAATACACGGTTGTTTCAGCGGGAGCTTGTGCTCGAAGCGTTGAAACATGCCTTTCTCAAACTGAATCCGGTGCGGATGTTTCGCAATCCGGTGATGTTTACGGTCGAAATAGGCGCTGCCATCATGCTGGTGGTCTGCGGCGCGATTGTCTTCGGAGACAGCAGCCAGGGGAGCTTAGGTTATAATTTCGCTATCTTCCTGCTGCTGTTGCTGACCCTGCTGTTTGCCAATTTTGCCGAGGCCATTGCCGAGGCGAGAGGCAAGGCCCAGGCCGACAGCCTGCGCAAAACCCGTGAGGACACCCCCGCCAAAGTCCTTGTATATGAGCAGATTGTAGTAAGCTCATCCTCCCGTTTGCAAAAGGGCGATGTGTTTGTCTGCGAAGCGGGTGATATCATTCCAACCGACGGGGAAATCATCGAAGGCATCGCCACGATAGATGAAAGTGCGATTACCGGTGAAAGCGCGCCTGTGATCCGCGAGGCCGGGGGGGACAAATCGAGCGTTACGGGCGGGACAAAAGTACTTTCGGACCAGATCAAGGTGCGAGTTACTGCCCAGCCCGGAGATAGTTTTCTGGACAAAATGATCGCACTCGTCGAGGGTGCCAGCCGCCAGAAAACCCCCAATGAAATCGCGCTGACGATTTTGCTGGCCGGATTTACGCTGGTTTTTATCATCGTCTGCATCACCCTGAAGCCCTTTGGCGATTATTCGGATACACCCATTTCCATTGCGGCCTTTATCTCGCTGTTTGTCTGTCTGATCCCGACGACCATCGGTGGTTTGCTGTCGGCCATCGGCATTGCGGGGATGGACCGTGCGTTGCAGGCCCACGTGATCACCAAGTCGGGCCGTGCTGTCGAAACGGCAGGCGACCTCGATACCCTGTTGCTCGACAAAACCGGGACCATCACCATCGGCAACCGCCGCGCGACCCATTTTTATCCGGCGCCGGGCATAGAAGAATCCCGCTTTATCCAGGCCTGTCTGCTCTCTTCGCTGGCCGATGATACGCCTGAAGGTAAGTCTGTCGTCGAACTGGCCCAGGCCGCAGGGATCGCACTGCCCGCAGGTTTTGATCTCAGCCAGTCCCGCCGGATTAAGTTTACCGCAGAGACCCGCAGCAGCGGCATAGACCTGTCTGATGAACGCCGGATCCGGAAAGGCGCTTCGGATTCGATCCGGAAAAAAGTGACAGATGCAGGGCATGTTTTTCCCGCCGAAGTCAGTGCCCAGGTAGATGCGATCTCCAGCAACGGGGGGACGCCCCTCGTCGTCTGCGAAAATGAAGCGGTGCTCGGTGTGATTGAATTGCAGGACATTATCAAAGAAGGCATCCGGGAGCGATTTGACCGGCTGCGCAAAATGGGCGTGAAAACGGTGATGGTCACGGGTGATAATCCCCTTACAGCCAGATACATAGCTGAAAAAGCGGGCGTGGATGACTACATCGCCGAGGCGAAGCCGGAGGACAAACTGGCCTATATTCGCCAGGAGCAAAACGGCGGTAAACTCGTCGCGATGATGGGCGACGGTACCAACGATGCCCCGGCCCTGGCCCAGGCAGATGTCGGCGTGGCCATGAACAGCGGTACCCAGGCCGCCAAAGAGGCCGGTAACATGGTGGACCTCGACAATGACCCGACCAAACTCATCGAGATTGTGGAGATCGGTAAGCAGTTGCTGATGACCCGTGGTGCGCTCACGACCTTCTCCATCGCCAATGACGTGGCCAAATATTTTGCCATCGTGCCCGCGCTGTTCATCACCTCGATCCCGGCCCTGCAGCGCCTGAATATCATGCAGTTAAGCAGTCCGGAGAGCGCTATTTTGTCGGCGGTGATTTTTAATGCGGTGATTATCCTGTTCCTGATTCCGCTGGCCCTGCGCGGGGTGGCCTACAAGCCGATCGGCGCCTCGGCCCTGCTGCGCCGAAACCTGCTGATCTACGGCCTCGGCGGTCTGGTCGTGCCTTTTGTGGGCATCAAACTGATTGACCTCTTACTTTCTGTATTCGCTTAACTTTCTCAGATATGAAACCGCATCTATTGCCCGCCCTTCGTCTCACGGCCCTGTTGCTGATCTTTTTTTCGGGAATCTATCCCTTGCTGATCTGGGGTGTAGCCCAACTGGCTCCCAACCAGGGCAAAGGCTTTGTGATTCAGGCCGGTAGCCGCAGCTATTACACGCATATCGGTCAGTCATTTACGGAAGACCGGTATTTTTACAGCCGCCCTTCGGCCGTTTCGTACCATGCAGCCGGCTCGGCAGGGAGTAACAAAGGCCCCTCTAACCCCGGCTATCTCGCGGCGGTAGAAGACCGGATAGACTCCTTTCTGGTGCACAATCCCGGTGTGAGCCGCTCAGACATCCCTGCCGACCTGGTAACGGCCAGCAGTTCGGGTCTCGACCCGCACATTTCGCCGCAGGCCGCGCGCGTACAGGCCGCCCGCATTGCCCGTGTGCGCCAGATTCCGCAGGAACTTGTAGAAAAGCTGATTTCCGAACATATTGAAGGGCCTTTTCTGGGACTATTGGGGCCTCAGAAGGTGCATGTGCTTACCTTAAACCTGGCATTAGACCAACTTGACTAACTCAAACGCCCCCTTGAGATGAAAAAGTACCTGTTGTATTCGCTTTTTTATGGGTTGATGGCCTCCGGACTGGCGCAAGAAGCCGAAACTCCCGGCAAACTGACCTTCGGTGGGTATGTAGAGACCTATTATGCCTTCGATGTTGGCCGACCTGCGGACCATAACCGCCCTGCTTTTGTTTATTCTCACAACCGCCACAACGAACTGAGCCTGAACCTGGGCCTGATCCGCAGCAGCTACGATGCCTCCCGGGTGCGTGCGCGCCTCAGCCTGATGGCAGGCGACTATGCTAATGCCAACCTTGCAGCCGAGCCGGGCGTGCTGAAAAACGTATTTGAAGCCTATGCAGGTGCAAAGCTGTCAAAAAAACAGGATCTGTGGGTCGAAGCGGGAATTTTTCCCTCGCATATCGGTTTTGAGAGTGCCATTGGCAAAGATTGCTGGAACCTCACCCGCAGCATGATGGCCGATAACTCGCCGTATTATGAAAGCGGCGCCAAACTTTCCTGGACTTCCCAGAGCGGAGAATGGTTTCTCAGTGCCCTCTGGCTCAATGGTTGGCAGCGGATCCGGCGGGTAGATGGCAACCAGACGCCGGCCTTCGGTACTCAGGCCACCTTTAAGCCTAATGGATCCATTACGCTCAACAGCAGCACCTTTATCGGCAATGACAAACCCGACAGCCTGCGCCAGATGCGGTATTTTCACAATTTGTACGGCATTTTTCAGCTTACCCCCAGCCTTGCCGCGACCTTCGGTTTTGATATAGGTACAGAACAGACGGCCCGTGGAGCGGATACCTATAACATCTGGTACACCCCTGTACTCATGCTGCGCCTGACACCTGCCGACAAACTGACCCTGAGCCTGCGGGGCGAATATTACCACGACAAAGCAGGTGTGATCATCGCATCCGGTACCCCCAATGGTTTCCAGACCTTCAGCTATACCCTGGGCCTCGACTATCTGTTTCATCCCCAGGCAGTCTGGCGGATCGAAGGGCGCGGGTACAGCAGCCAAGACCCGGTATTTGTGCGTAAAGGCGATCCTGCTGCCATCAATGCTCTTTTTACCACGTCTCTGGCCGTTTCATTCTGACCCTGATGGAAGACAAGACCCAGCATGTCGCTCATTTCCTTGACCTGATCCGAAAATCCCGCCGGGGTAAATGCAAAATTTACATCGGCATGTGCGCGGGGGTAGGGAAGACGTATCGTATGCTGCAGGAGGCACAGGCCCTGCTGAAAAATGGGATAGATGTCAAAATCGGCTACGTAGAAACCCACGGACGGGCCGAGACTGAGGCCCAGCTCCGGGGGCTTCCCATCATTCCCTGCCGCAGGCTGTTTTACAAAGGCAAAGCGCTAGAAGAAATGGATGTGGCCGCGATCATCCGGACCCGCCCGGAGGTGGTCATCGTGGATGAGCTGGCCCATACCAATATCGAGGGCAGCCATAACGAAAAACGCTGGCAGGATGTCGTCGAGATCCTCGATGCTGGTATCAATGTCATCACGGCCGTCAATATCCAGCATATCGAGAGTCTGCACGATGATGTCCTGCGTATCACGGGGGTAGACGTACGGGAGCGGGTGCCGGATCAGATGATCTCGATGGCGGATGAGACTGTCAACCTGGACCTGACCGCCGATGACCTGATCACCCGGCTGCAGGAGGGCAAAATTTATGGAGCTGATAAGATTCCCGCTGCACTCCAACATTTTTTCAGGCGGGAGCATATCCTTCAGTTGCGGGAGCTGGCCCTCAAGCAGGTGGCGTCGCTGGTAGAGCGTAAGGTCGAGCTGGAGATACCCCCTGAGACGGCCCTGCGCCATGAGCGGTTTCTGGCTTGTATCAGCAGCAATGCCCAGGCTGCCAAAACGGTCATCCGCAAGACGGCCCGCATCGCCAACTATTACAGCAGTCCGTGGTACCTGCTCTATGTGGAGGTGCCCCGGGAGGACAGCAACCGGATCGCGCTCGACAAACAGCGCTTCCTGATCCATAATTTCAAGCTGGCCACAGAACTGGGCGGCGAGGTCATCCGGGTCAGGCACACCCATGTCGCCCGTGCGATCACCGAAGAGGCCCGCAAACGTAATATTACCACGGTCTGCATCGGAAGGCCCCGTATGGACCTGGCCCGGCAGATAACCGGTCCTCACCTCATCCATCCACTGATCCGACAGCTCGCCGCTGCCTCCATAGACCTATTGATCCTCTCATGAACATCAAGTCGCGCCTTAACCTCGGTATCGGCATCCTGGTCGCGCTGATTCTCTTCATTGCCATTATGGGGGTCGGCCAGATCAAGATGCTCTCCGGAGATACCCGCAGTATCCTCCAGGATAACTATAACTCGCTGGAGTATGTCCGGCAAATGCTCACGCACCAGGACAATGTCAACTCAGATAGTGCTGCCAGGTTGATCTTTGCTGAAAATCTTCGCCGCCAGCAAAACAATATAACGGAGGTGGGTGAGCAGAAATTAACAGAAAGCCTGACTAGCCATGTTAATACCCTCCTGCATCAGCCTGCTGATACGATGTTGCGGTCGCTTATCCGGCAGGACCTGTATGAAATTATGGCTATAAATATGAGTGCCATCCAGCAAAAAAGCCAGGCGGCAGACCGTACCGCAGACAGCGCAGTGCTGGGCATCGTGTGTATAGGGACGTTATGTTTTTTGATTGGGTTTACCCTGCTCATCAACTTGCCCGGCCATATCGCCGATCCTGTCCGGGAGCTGACTACCCGGATCAAGCAGATCGCTGACCGGCAGTATCACCAGCGGCTTGACTTCAGGAGCAGCAGCGAGTTTGGCGAGCTGGCCCAGGCATTTAATGTGATGGCCGCTAAACTGGCCGAGTACGAAGACAGCAACCTCTCCCGGATTTTGGTCGAAAAAAAACGGATTGAGGCCCTCATTAATAATATGCATGACCCTATTATCGGTTTGGACGAAAATCAGACCATCTTGTTTGCTAATGATGAGGCTCTTACGATCCTGCACCTTGACGCTGCGGCTGTCATTGGTCATAATGCCCGGGACATGGCCCTTGTACACGACCTGCTGCGTGAACTGATGCGGGATATTCTCTTTCCTTCGCCCAAAAACAACCCGGCAAAGGCCGCAACGATCTCTATTTTTGCACATGGGAAAGAGAGTTATTTTGAAAAAGAGATCATCCACGTCTCTATCACCCCCACAGGTGAGTCGGAGTCCCGGTATGTCGGCGATGTCGTGATCCTCAAAAACATTACCGGCTACAAAGAACTGGATGTGGCCAAAACCCATTTTATGGCGACAGTCTCCCATGAGCTAAAAACCCCTATTTCCTCTATTATCCTGGGCCTCCAACTCTTGCAGGACAAGCGGGTGGGCGACCTCAGCGAGGAGCAAACCAACCTCATCACCAGCATACAGGACGATACCGGGCGGCTGCTGAAGATCACCGGAGAGTTACTTCAGCTATCACAAGTGGAGACGGGCAATATCCAACTCTCGATCCATGAGACCGCACCTGCGGATATTCTGCACTATGCAATTGATACAATCCGGCTGCAGGCGGCTCAGCGTGAGATCGTCGTGCGGGAAAGCATGGCGCCTGACCTGCCACATATACAGGCAGACATGGATAAAACGGCCTGGGTACTGGTTAATTTTCTGACGAACGCCATCCGATACTCACCTGAAAAAAGTGAAGTCTGGGTAGAGGTATATCATCGTCATAACTGGGTCGGCTTTTCAGTCAGAGACATGGGCAAAGGGATTGAAGCTCGGTATCGCGAGAAAATCTTTGACCGGTATTTTCAGATTCCCGGAAGCAACAAAACGGGCACTGGCCTGGGACTCGCCATCAGCAAGGAATTTATTGAGGCACAATCAGGGCGTATCGGCGTCGAAAGTGAGCCTGGGCAGGGCAGCTGTTTTTTTATGGAGTTGCCGACTGCCTAGCCTGGGGCTCAGATATGACAGCGGCAGAAACAAGCTTTTGGACAAGTGTACTTCCTCCCATATTTTGAGAACTGTCGCTGTCCTCTGCTGCTGGACACTTGTGAACCCCCCAAACTTCCGTATCTTGACCCCCAGAATGTTGTTTGTATGAAAGGCCTCCGAAATATCATCCAGGGAATCTACAGTTTTTATGCCCTGGCCCTGTTTTTTATCACCATTATTCCTGCTGTGGTGGTATACCTGTTTTTTCTGCCGATGCCGGTCAACCGACGGATGCGGGCGATATATGTGTACAACAAAATATGGCTGGGTACCTGGGCCAGGTTGTGCGGGATCACCCTGATCACCAAAGGGGCTGAATACCTGGATCCCCGGCAGACCTATGTATTTATCCTGAATCACTGCAATATGCTGGACATCATCATGGCGGGCTCCATGATTCAGCATTCCTTTAAACCCCTGATCAAGAAGGAGTTACTTCGTGTTCCCTTTCTGGGTCAGTTGCTGGCCATGGCAGCCATCCCGGTGGACCGCTCCAGTACCCGCAGCCGCAAGGAGAGTTTTGACCGGATGATGGCGGCCCTGAAGGAGGAAACCTCTATCCTGATTTTTCCGGAGGGCACCCGCAACCGCACCAGCGAACCGCTCAAAAATTTCTATGACGGCGGATTTCGGCTGGCTATTGCAGCACAGTTGCCCATCCTGCCCATCGCCCTGCTCAACTCCCGTCACCTCCAGCCGGTAGGAACTTATTTTCTCCAGCCCGGACGGGTGGTCTTAGAGTTTATGGAGCCGGTGCCCACCACAGGGATGACCAAGGAAGATGTAGATACCCTTAAGGATCAGGTATTTGAGCGCATGAAGGCTCATATTCTCACCCATGATGTGTATTTTCAGCAGCCTGAATCAGTAAGGTCCTGAAAATTTGGGTGGAGAATATCTGCCCTGGCTGAACCATTCTGCCGGGCCGGAGGTTATGAGCATCTCATCCTGACAATTTTTCTGACGTGTACAGCAGCTTACGATCATGTCTCCTCGACCTGGAGAAACACGGACACCTGATCCGCGTAAAGACCCAGGTTGATCCCTACCTGGAAATGGCTGAGATTCAGCGGCGGGCGTATGCCACCCAGGCCCCGGCCATCTATTTTGAGCAGGTCAAGGGCAGCCCGTTTCCGGCAGTATGTAACCTGTTTGGGACGACGGAGCGCACCCGGTTTATCTTCCGGCACACCCTCCGCGCCGTGACCCGCATCGTTGAGCTGAAAGCCAACCCTGCCGCCCTGCTGCGTTCGCCCCTGTCGTACCTCGGCACGCCCCTGGCAGCGATCAGGGCCCTTCCGCTCCCGACCCTCCGACGGCCTGTCCTGTATGGCCGTACGACCCTGAGCCAGCTTCCGCAGATTCACTCCTGGCCCATGGACGGGGGGGCGTACGTGACCCTGCCACAGGTGCTGACAGAGGATCCCGATCATCCCGGCCCCATGAAAACCAATGTCGGGATGTACCGCATCCAGCTCTCCGGCAATGACTATGTGCCAGACCAGGAGGTCGGGTTACATTACCAGATTCACCGGGGCATCGGGGTGCATCACAGCCGGGCCGCAGCCCGTGGCGAAAAACTCAGGGTGACCATCATGGTAGGAGGACCGCCAGCCCATACCTTCGGGGCAGTGATGCCCCTGCCGGAGGGATTGTCAGAGCTGATGTTTAGCGGGATGTTTGCCGGTCGCAATTTCCGGTACTTCCGTCATGAAGGCCATTTTCTCTCTGCTGATGCAGACTTTTGTATTGTCGGGACCATTGACCCTACCCAGACCAAACCTGAAGGGCCTTTTGGGGACCACCTCGGGTACTACAGCCTGACCCATGAGTTTCCGGTCATGCAGGTAGAGGCCGTATATCACCGGCGTGATGCAGTATGGCCTTTTACGGCGGTCGGCCGTCCGCCACAGGAGGACACTTCCTTTGGAGAGCTGATCCACGAGGTCACCGCTGCGATGGTGCCGGTATCCGTGCCGGGACTGGTCGCGATGCACGCCGTAGATGCCGCTGGCGTACACCCGCTCCTGCTCGCGATCGGGCATGAGCGGTATGTGCCATATCAGCAGCGCCGCCCCCAGGAGCTTCTGACAGTCGCCAATGCCGTCCTGGGATTTGGGCAGGCTTCGCTGGCCAAATACTTGCTGATCAATGCCCATGAGGATGCGCCAGGCCTGGATATTCATGATATTCCGGCGTTTTTGCGTCATTTGCTGGAGCGGATAGACCTGAGCCGGGACCTGCATTTTCAGACCCGTACCACCATGGACACCCTCGACTACAGCGGCACCGGCCTGAATGAAGGCTCCAAAGTGGTCATAGCGGGTGCTGGTCCGGCTATCCGGACCCTGGCGGCGACACTTCCTGCCGGACTATCCCTGCCGGATGGATTTCACAGCCCGCGTATTGTGATGCCGGGTATCGTAGCTATCTCCGGCCCCGCCTGGCGTGGTGCAGATCCGGGAGCTGTCACAGCAGAGATCCTGGCCCGTACCCTGGAGCATCAGCCCGGGTGGGAGGGGCTTCCCTGGATCGTATTGTGTGATGACAGTGAGTTTGTCGCACGCACCATGCATAATTTTCTCTGGGTGACCTTCACCCGCTCCAATCCGTCTCATGACCTGTACGGAGTCGGGAGTTTTGTCCGGCACAAACACTGGGGCTGTACGGGGCCGCTGATCATAGATGCCCGCATCAAGTCGCATCATGCGCCGCCCCTGGTAGAAGACCCGGAGATCACCCGGCGGGTAGATGCTTTGGCGGCTTCCGGGGGGCCACTGGCAGGTCTCTGGTGAGGATTTCAGGCAAACGGACCTGTATATTTCCACAGCGGAAACCTTTAGCGGACAGGTTCGTATAAAAGTTTTGACATATAGTCACTAACAAATTTCAGGTTATGCAGATCACGGGCACAATTACCTGGGTAAACCTTTCAGGCGGATTTTGGGGCATCAACGGTGATGATGGGCAGCAGTACGCGCCTACATCTGACCTGCCCGCTGCCCTGCGCCGGGAAGGCCAGCAGGTACGCGCCACAGTCCGGCCGGCACAGGTGTTCAGCATCATGATGTGGGGCCAGCATGTAGAAGTTCAGCAAATAGAGGCCATCTGATATTCAATACAGGAACGTCTTGTGCGTTCCTTTTTTATTTTTTAATACCATGTGGAGCCATCTGATCGGTATTGCGCTGGTGACCCTTGCTTTCCTGCTTTTTGGGCGGGGCATTGTCAACCGCGAAAACGGTAAAAACTTCCGGCCTGTGCCGGTATTTGTGCTGCTGGTAGCGGCCATCCTGTTTCAGCTGTTGTATCAGGAAACAGGCATTGTATCCCGTTTCAGCCACCTGCTGGTAGATGTGGGGATCGGTATGATAATCGCTTCCTTGTATCTGGTATGGCACAAAGGGCGTTCCGTGCTGTTTTGGGCACCAGGTGCCCTGGCTCTGGCATTGGGTTCGCTGGTTAATCTTTTTCTCTGGCTGGTCGGCGTCGCTTTTAATACCGAAAAACCCACCGTCACGGAAATTGAAATGTTAATAGAGCTGGGACCAGATGATAAACTCAGTGAAATCCAGCCGATCCTCCAAAAGTATAAAGCCAATGCTGAGCAGGCCTTCCCGCAGGTCACCCTGAATGAAGATGCTGATCTGGCGCAATATTATATCGTCCGGGTTCCGCGCAACTGGTTTGAGGCCCTGAATGCAGACCTTGAGCGCGACCGTGAAAATGTAGACCAGACGGATACCCTGCACCAGCTGAATATTCCGGAGCTTATGTCTGCCGAAGCGCAGCGTACGGAAACCCCCTCACGGATCAATGATCCCCTCGTCCAGCAGCAATGGTACGCCCAGGCACTCGGGTACGAGCAGGTGTACGCCTGGTTGGCAGATCATAGGCCGGTCCGCAAAGCCAAAGTAGCCATTGTAGATACGGGGGTCTCCAGCGAACACGAAGACCTCGGTACTGTCTATGAAAAAAATAACGGTCCCGGCGACCATGACCAGCACAGCCACGGCTCACATTGTGCGGGGCTGGCAGGGGTCGCCACCAACAACGGGATCGGGACTGCCTCTCTCAACCTGAATGGTGAATACCTGACCCTGACGGGTTTTCCAGCCCTTGATGGGCAGGGCCGCGGCACAGATGTCACGGTCAGCCGTGCGATCATTGATGCTGCCGATGCAGGGGCAGATGTGATTTCGATGTCGCTAGGCGGGTTTTCGCCTGCGGGCGCTCCCAAGGCCCAGGTGGATGCTATCCGGTATGCCCGCAAAAAAGGCGCGATCGTGGTCGTCGCAGCTGGCAACAGCAATGACGATGCCCGCCGGTACAGCCCCGCCAATATCAAGGGGGTGATCACGGTCGGTGCCGTAGGGGAGACCTTGGAAAAAGCGCCATTCTCCAATACCAATCAGGCCCTCAAAATGCCTATCGCCTCACCCGGCGTGAATATCCTCTCAACCGTGCCCGGCAGCCAGTACGCGGCGTATAACGGCACGTCTATGGCCACACCTATCGTGGCAGGGCTGGTCGGTATGATGCGGGCCCTGAACCCTGTCCTGACACCTGAGCAGGCATGGCAGATTTTGCATGATACCGGTATGCAGGGCCGTGATGACACTAAAGTAGGCCGCCTGATACAGCCCCTGCCCGCCCTGGAGGCTGCCATCCGCCAAACCAGGTAGAGTTATCCACTTTCTGCAAAAGAGTAAGGCCGGATGTTTTGCATCCGGCCTTAAATTCGTATTCTTGTCTTGAGTAGCCCGCCTTTTTTTGCGCATGAAATTGTTTGTATCAGGTGCTGCCGGGAGGATTGGTCTCCAGGTGATACGTCTGGCCCTGGCAGCTGGACATCGTGTGACGGCAGGGGTGCAACCCCCGGCCGGACTGCCTCTTTGGGAGGCAGACTTACAGATCGTGGCTGCCAATCTTCAGGATGAGGTGGAGTTGGCGATTGTACTGGAGGGGCATGATGCCCTGGTTTATATCGTAGGAGCTCCTCAACAGCCTGACAAGTCCACCTATGCCGGGCGAGCCCGGACGTTGGTGGCGGCTGCCCGGCTGGCTGGGATAGAAAGGGTCGTGGTAGTAGGGGGAGCGGGCATCTTGCAGCATTCTGACGAAAGCCTCCGGCGCGACCAGACGGATTTTCCCGCACATTTACAAGAGGTCACCGACTGTCATTGGTCATTTTTTGAAGCGTTGAGTCAATCAGCACTGGCCTGGACGATGGTATGCCCCCCTCAGGTGTCGGAGCATGAACTCACAGGCCAGTACCGGAGCCGGCGCAACTTCAGCCCGGAAAACGGACAGGCCATCGGATCGGGTGATTTGGCTCATTTTATCCTGCGGGAACTCAGCGCCCGTCAGTACCTGGGAAGCCGTGCCGGTATTGCCTGGTGATCCTGCTGTCTCTGGTCTGCAAGATATATCTCTCGTATATTTATCCCGCAACTTATCTCTCCTCAAGCTATGTCGTTTGTACACCTGCACTGCCATACGGAGTTCAGCCTGCTGGATGGGGCTGCCAAGATTGATAAGATGATGAAAAAGGCTGCCGCCAACGGTATGCCTGCTGTAGCCATCACGGACCACGGCAATATGTTTGGGGCCTTTAAGTTTGTCGCAGAGGCCGCCAAAAATGGGATCAAACCTATCGTCGGATGCGAGTTTTATCTTGTAGAGGACCGTCACCGGAAGGAGTTTTCGAAGGACCGCCCTGACAACCGCTACCACCAGCTCATGCTCGCCAAGGATCAGGAAGGGTATAAAAACCTCGCCAAACTTTGCTCCCTGGGCTACCTGGAGGGCCTCTACAGCAAATGGCCCCGGATAGACAAGTCACTCGTCGAGAAGTATCACCATGGCCTCATCGCCACGACCTGCTGCCTGGGAGCTGAAGTCCCGCAGGCCATCCTGAATCATGGGGAAGAAGAGGCAGAGCGGAGGTTTCGCTGGTGGCTGGACCTTTTTGGGGATGACTATTATGTGGAGTTGCAGCGACACGCCCTGGAGGAGCAGGTCAAGGTCAATGAGGTACTGCTGCGGTTTGCGGCCAAATACAATGTCAAAATTATTGCCTCCAACGACTCCCATTATGTGGAGGAAAAAGACGCACTGGCACACGATATTCTGCTCTGTATCAATACCGGAGACGTGCAGAGTACACCGATCTGGAAAGAAGAAGGTTCTGCACCACGCGGATACCGGTTTGGGTTTCCCAACAATGCCTTTTTTTTCAAGACCCCCCAGGAGATGGGCAAATTATTCCACGACCTGCCCCAGGCCCTGGAAAATACCCTTGAAGTAGCTGACAAGATCACCCCGCCCAAACTCAAACGTGATATCCTGCTGCCCAATTTTCCCCTGCCGGCAGGCTTTGATTCAGCAGACGACTACCTGGAGCACCTGACATTTGAGGGCGCCAAACGCCGCTACAATGGACTGCCTCTGGACGATGAGCGGGATATGACCGGGCTTACGATCTCCAGCGAGGTAGATGAGCGGCTGCGACACGAGCTGCGGATCGTGCGGACGATGGGATTTGCGGGGTATTTCCTGATTGTCTCGGACTTCATCCGGGCGGCCCGCAAGCTGAACGTACTGGTAGGCCCGGGCCGGGGTTCGGCGGCCGGCTCGGCGGTTGCCTATTGTATCGGCATTACCAATATTGACCCGATCAAGTATAGCCTGCTCTTCGAGCGTTTTCTCAACCCGGAGCGGGTCTCCATGCCGGATATTGATACCGACTTTGACGATGAGGGACGGCAGCGGGTCATAGACTATGTGGTGGACAAATACGGGCGCAACCAGGTAGCCCAGATCATCACATATGGCTCCATGGCCGCCAAAATGTCCATCAAGGACGTATCCCGCGCCCTGGAATTGCCCCTGGCAGAGGCCAACGCCCTTGCCAAACTGGTCCCCGAAAAACCCGGCACCACCCTGGAGAAGGCCTTTCAGGAAAATCCTGACCTCGAAACCATCCGGCATGGCCATGACCTCCGGGCCAAGGTACTGCAGACCGCTCAGACCCTCGAAGGGTCTGTGCGAAATACGGGTATCCACGCGGCGGGTGTCATCATTGCCCCCTCCGACATTACGGAGTTTATCCCGGTCACAACCTCCAAGGACTCTGACCTCCTGGTCACGCAGTTTGAAGGCAAGGTCATCGAAGATGCGGGCATGCTTAAGATGGACTTTTTGGGCCTGAAAACCCTGTCCATCATCAAAACGGCGATCGAACTCATCGAGCAAAACCACGGTGTCACCGTGGACCCGGATCATATTCCCCTCGACGACCTCAAGACTTTCCAGCTCTACCAGAACGGTGATACGGTGGCGACCTTCCAGTTTGAGTCGGATGGGATGCGCAAGTATCTCCGCCAGCTCCGGCCTACGGACATAGAGGACCTGATCGCCATGAACGCCCTGTACCGCCCGGGGCCTATGGACTATATTCCGACCTTCGTCAACCGCAAACACGGACGGGAAACCGTCGAGTATCCCCATGAGCTCCTGGAGCCGATCCTCAAAAATACCTACGGGATCATGGTCTATCAGGAGCAGATCATGCAGACGGCCCAGATCATCGCCGGGTACTCACTCGGGGGCGCTGACCTGCTCCGCCGCGCGATGGGGAAGAAGGACAAGGAAAAGATGGCCAAGGAGCGGGTAAAATTTGTCGAGGGGGCCGAAAAATACCATCAGATCAAGGCTGCCAAAGCCAATGAGGTATTTGACATCATGGAAAAATTTGCGGAGTACGGCTTCAACCGTTCGCACTCGGCAGCGTACTCCGTGGTCGCCTTTCAAACAGCTTATCTTAAGGCCAACTATCCGCCGGAGTACATGGCGGCTGTGCTTACGCACAATATCAATGATATCAAAAAAATCACCTTCTTCATCGAAGAGTGTCGCCGGATGGGGACGGAGGTGTTGCAGCCGGATATCAACGAGTCGCAGGCCATGTTTTCGGTGAATAAAAAAGGCCAGATCCGATTTGGACTGGCTGCGATCAAGGGGGTAGGGGAGGCTGTTGTGGCTGAGATCATCCGGCAGCGGGCCAAAGACGGTCCGTTTAGCTCTGTATTTGACCTGGCCCTGCGAATGCCACCCCGTACCCTGAGCCGCAAGACCATGGAGGCACTTGTGTATGCGGGTGCGCTGGACTCGCTGGGGATCGCCCGCTTCCAGTATTTCCTGGCGATCAACGACCGGGATGAAACAGTGTTTATTGACAAGGTACTTTCGTATGGAGCGAAGGTTCAGCAGGAACGCAACTCGCCGCAGGTGAGCCTGTTTGGTACGGGTGGCAGCGGGCAGGCTACCCCGGAACCTACGGTGCCTGCCGGTACACCACAAGGGGGCATGATCCGGGAGGCCTGGTCTGAACTCGTGCGGCTTACCTACGAAAAAGAAGTCATCGGCTTTTATCTCTCCGGCCACCCGCTCGACCGGTTCAAGTGGCAGATGAAGGCATTTACCAACTGTGCCCTCGGCGATCTGGCAGAGGTGGCCCAGCGGGATGTACGTATCGCGGGGATCGTCACCGCTGTCAGCGAGCGTATCTCCCGCAATGGCAATAAGTTTATGTCCTTTAACCTGGAGGACTTTTCGGATGCGACGGAGATTGTATTGTTTGGGGATCAATATGAAAAATTCAGGGGGCTGATCCGGCAGGATGAAATGATCTATATCCAGGCCGCCAACCAGCCTCGCCGGTTTGGAGATGGGATGGAGCTGCGAATCAATGAGATACGCCTGATGACGGATGAACTTTTTGACAAAATGATCAAAACTTTCTGGGTCGAAATACCGGTCAGCCAGCTCGACGAGATATTGATCGAAGCCTTACAGACGGTATTCAACCAGCACCGGGGCAAAAAAGAACTCCGCTTCAGGATCACAGATGAGGCGATGCTGGCAGATATTCCACTGATCAGTTCAAACTGGGGCATCAACCCCAACCGTGAACTCGTACAGGCCCTTGCAGACCTTGGGGTGGCCTATAAGGTCGCCTGATCAGACAGCCTGTAAGCAGTTGGAGCAACCTGCCTTCCGGTCGGGAACCACAAATGACGGTTCGGGCAATTTGAGAAGTCCGGCAGCGGATTTCTTCCGTAGTTAGAAGTGTCAAACAACACCAAACTATTCACCCCGAACGATCAATTAACCCCACGAACCATGGCTTCTTATCGTAACATTTTCCTTGCTGTGCTGATGACAAGTGTTGTATGGGTTCAAGCAGGTGAGCCAGTATCCGGAACCCGGCTTTCTGGCGTATTGTCCGGCGCTGCCTATGAGCTGTCCGCACAGGGACTGAAGTTTCCGGCTACCGAACTTCTCTCATTGAGCTGGATCGGTGCTGATGCTGAGGCGGCTGTGTATGAGCTGGATGCGAATGGTATGTATGTGGCCCTTGAGGGTACCCGTCACCAGGCTGCGGTTGTATATGAGCATATCTATCCCAATATTGACCTGATCGTATTTCCCCCTGCCAGCGTCCAGGGTGCCCGCACGGTAGTCCGGTATGAGTTTGTGGTATATCCCGGCGGTAACCCCGCCCATATCAAAGCCCAGGCCGCTGAACTTACAGGGCTGCGTGTTACGACGGCTTTTCAGGTGCAGGGTGAGGGGGTTATCAGCCCGGTAACGGCTCGTCTGGCCCCCAATCAGGGCACGGTTCAGGTACAGGCAAGTGTTTATGAAATGGCTACTCCGCTGGTCGTGCGGATGGAGCAGGAGTTGGGGCAGCTCGACCAGACAGCTGCCGGTGTTAATGTATCTGCCCGCTGATATTTGTCACAAAGTTCGATTCATCGCATAACATCCAAAAGCCACCCATGCCCGGGTGGCTTTTTGGGTTATGGGGGAGGATCAGGTAATACGTACTTCATACAGCTGGCCTCCCGGCCCTCAATGGTTTGGGGTTCTGGCAATAGACAGATACCCCCTGCTGTCCCGGACAGTCCCTGTCCGGCCCTATTCTACCACGGTAAATTTTCCGACAAAAGCCTCTATGCCATCTTGCTGGGTGGTGACTTCATAGATATAGATGCCAGGGGGGATTCGCTGGCGGCCTTTGTCGCGCAGGTCCCAGGTCAGTCCGCCGTCCCCGTCGGTTTCTTCCAGCTCCTGCACGAGCCGGCCTGAGAGGGAGATCACCCGTATTTGGGCTTGCTGGGTGAGGTTGGCAAACCGCATGCCTTCAAATTGCTGATGATTCCGGACAGGATTGGGGTAGGCAAATACTTCTGACAGGTCATCTTTGTAGGCAGAAAAAGTAGCTGCATTCCCCTCCGTGCCCATACATGTACCATTAACAGCACATACATCTCCTACCGTGATGGTGAGCGGGTAGCCCAGGGCCCCGAACCGCGCCTCCCGGATCGTTACGATCACAGCGTCAGGGTCTTCATGCTGACTGACGCTGACAATGCTGCCTGCGGGCGAGAGCGTATACCGGGCTGTATCAAGGGCAGTTGTTTCATCCAGGGGCAGGTTAAAACGCAACAAGGCTGTTTTGTCGCCTGTGGCCCGCCACTGCGTCAGGTAGAGGAGATCGTCCTGCCGGGGTGCCCAAGAAAAGGAAACCGACTGGTAGGCCGGATTCATGCAGGCCAGTCCGGCATCTGTCAGGCTGCTGTCTACGCGCAGGGTATGGGTGCCGGGTGCAAGCGGGGCCGCAAGGCTGAGCAGGATACGCCGTCCGCCCTGGCTACGTGCCAGGGCTGTGGGAGGTATTTGATTGACCTGATACCGCGGGAGATCCTCGGGGCGGTCCATCATCGGCTGGCTAAACCACGCTGCCACCTGCCGGGGTCCCAGGGCTACAGCACTGTCCAGCCGGGGCAGCGCATGGGGCTGAACCACAACGATGGCCTCAAATCCACTCTGAGGAGGCGTCAAGCCGGGATTCAGTGAGCGGATGGCGTAGAGGTATTCGGTCCCGCTGGTCAGGCCTGCGTCCGTAAACCGGGTTCCTGTGACCGGGCCCGTGACAACGGCAGTATCATTGCGGGCTGGGTCCCGTACCCGCCATATCTCGTACTGGGTCGCGCCAGGTGCCGGAGTCCAGTCCAGTTGTACTTGTGCCGGTCCCAGTACTTTGGCCTTCAGCGAGACGACGGGCTGCGGCCCTGCATACGCCAGGTTTTTTTCGTAAAAAAATGTACTGTCCCCCCGTCCGATCCCCACTTCTGAGATCCCATTCTGATCCAGGTCACCGATCACATGATGCGTCGCCAGGGCGCCATACTGAAACCAGGTAAATCCATATCCACCCTGGGTCTGCTCCAGCACATAGGTCCGGGGAAAGGTCGTAAACACCAGTTCGTCGGCTGGATCTGCATCCAGGTTGCCGACCGTAGCTGCATTAAACTCTTCTGTATCAATATCATACAAAAATTCCTCCCATATAGTGGACCATACTCCGGTGGTTGCCGGCTGGATGATCCGCAGCCACCAGTAGGGTGTTTCGTATTCAAAGTCATCGTTTCGCAGGCTGGATGTATGTACCGCCACAAATAATTCTTCCCTGCCGTCCCCGTCAAAGTCACCTGCGGTAAGGTAAGGGCCGGACTTTGTGAGGCGGGTCGTGTCTACCTGTACAGGGGCATAGGTCTGGCCGCCCTGGTGTTCGTAGACCAGTACGTCCCCGTCAAAATCACCGAAGGCAATCTCTGCCCGTCCATCCCCGTCAAAGTCTGCGATCTCTGCGCGTGGAGCCACAGACCCCTGATAGTCAGGGCTGATATCACGTAGGCGGGCGCTCCGGACCCAGCTGTTACCCGCACTTTCATAGACAAAGTAGTCCTGGAAGTTTTTTAAGATTATTTCCTGCTGGCCATCGAGGTCTGTATCGGCAAACCGGGCTGCATACAGGGTATCTCCCGTGCTGAAGTAGGTCTGTACGGCAGGGAAGGTATTGGCGGCAGCTTGCTCAAAGATATACGTCGTATCATTGACGGAGGCCAGCAATTCCTGGAGCCCGTCCCCGTCTGTATCTGCTATATCTTTGGGGATCAATACCGACACAGCCTGTACGGAGTCCCGGACAAATACTGTCGGGCCTATGATCTCATACCATTTCACCCGCCCAAAACTCAGGCCGTCCCGATATTCGCTCTGGATGACCTCCTGAAATCCGTCATTGTCCAGGTCAAAGGTGCCGGGGAGGAGCCTTCCGAGCGGGAGGGCATAGGGCTTGCGTGTCCACCCGCTCTGGGTGAGATAGGCGGGCTGGAGGGTGGTGGTCGGGAGGGAGGTAAGGGTGACAAGGCCTGCCTGGTTGACAGATTCCAGGGCCAGCTCCCAGGTACCTGCCGGGAGAATATCATCTCCTGCCAGAAAAGACCCGCTCCGCGAGATACGGTCTGCTGCCATCCGGCTATAGGTACCCGCTCCGGCACGGCGATACAGCAGGGTGTGCCGGGCAATGTCTGAGCTTCGGAATACAAGCATGTACTTCCGGATTTCGTTATCCCAGGCGGGGGCAGCGACCTGGATCTGCACCTCAGGGGGGGTTTTGTCCCGTACAAACAGGCTCCGGTCCTCCAGGGTGAATCCATCTGTCTTCTGAACCCGCAAGCGCAGGGTATAGGTGCCCTCTGGCAAGCCTGTCAGGATCCACCTGGCAAGGGTATCATCCCGCACCTGATAGGGGTACGCATCCAGGAGGGTTTCCCAGGTGTCATCGCCTTCTGTACCGGCCTGATATTCAACAGAAACATACAAAAACTCCGGATCAAGGGCTGTGCCCGTGATATATACGGTATCCTGTGGTGACCCGCTTTCATGGGCTGGGGTATGCAGGGCCACGACTGAGCTGCCGCCTGCCTCCAGGAGGCGGAGCAGATTGACACGACCCGCTCCCGTGAAGTGGTCCCAGCCAGCATCTGCTATATCATCTGCCGTAGTGGCCAGCATCGCACGTGTCTGGGCTGGCGAAAAATACCCCCGGTACGAACTCAGGAGCGCCACGCCACTTGTGACAATGGGCGCCGAAAAACTGGTGCCCTGGGTATAGGTAAACGGATACGCATCCGGGTCATCAGCGTCCCGCAGGGTAGGGGTGAAGATACGGGCACCCGGCGCGCACAGGTCCACGGTCAGGCCGTAGCTGCTGAGGGGCCAGAGATACTCTGTGCCATCGCGGGTATCTCGTGTCGAGGCTGATACGCTGATCACCTCCGGAAATCCGGAGGGGTAGTGCAGGTTGTCGCCCGTGCCGTTGCCGGCAGAACCTACCATGATCACCCCGCGTGCCCAGGCGTACTGGATCGCTGCCTGCATCATGGCGGAGGGGTACACATCCCCAAAACTGAAGTTAAGGATCCGGATGCCATTGTCAGCAGCGTACACAATGGCCCGTGCAATGTCATCATCCTCGCCTCCGCCATTGGCTGCAAAAGCCCTCAGCGTGACCAGTTTACATCCGGGGGCCAGGCCACTGCCGCCGTATTGGTTGCCCTGACGGGCACCGATCACACCGGATACCAGGGTGCCGTGGCTGTTGTCATCAAGCGGGTCCGGGTCTTCGAAGAGATAATCACCTCCATACGGGCTCCGGGGCTGATCCGTAAAGTCATATCCGATCACATCATCAGCATACCCATTAAAGTCTGCATCTGTCCCGTCCAGGTCACCGGTCAGGCCATTGCGGACCTCTGAGGCGGGCCAGGGCTCGAAGGTGTTGTTTTGGTTGAGGTCTTCTGCCGGATTGATCCAGAGCTGCCCGGCAAACTCAGGGTGCTCATAATCCAGCCCTGTATCAATCACGCCAATTCGCACAGACGGGTCGCCCTGGGTCAGGTCCCAGGCATCGTACGTTTGAATATAGGTATGGTACCATTGGTTGGCCAGGGAGTCATCGTTGGGAATAAGCGCAGGGGCAGCCGGGGCGTGATCCACCCGGGGGCGGCGGTTTTCTTCAACAAATTCAAATGCGCCACTGTTTCTGAGGCGGGTGAGGGTACCGGGCAGGTCCTCGCCTGTCAGCGTCAGGGTAAATACGCCCTCCAGGGGGGTACCTGCCAGGCGGTTTAGGCTCCCGGGAGAACGGGCGGCCTGTATATCCGCCACAAAAGGATAGGCCGCGGCCAACTCGGTGGATATACGCTGCGTCCCGACAGGACGCTCCAGGTATGCCTGCAAGAGACTCGCCTGCGGCTGGAGGCGGACATTCACCTCGGTCTGGGCTGACACGAAGGCCGGGAGCAAGGCCAGGCACCAACAAGCTGCCCGGAGAGGGATCGGATAGGTGATCATGGGAGAAACTTACACATTCAAGGAGCATATTGACAAATGTTTTATCGTATACCCCTTACCTGAAACGCTGGCCGATGCCCGTAGGCGGCTAATCTGAAAAATATCTTGCAATCCCGGACTCGTGCATAACTTTTTGCAACAATCAGGCTTATTTTTGAAACCTTACCTGCGAATATACAGTATTAATAGCATTGCTATCATTTTGTAATTGTATTACACACAATTAGTATGGCTGATTCTCCCGGTGCGAAGTTGAGTGCCGTTTCCCGCCTGCTGGGGCTGCTGCGTACAGAAAAAACAGAGATATTTTATCTCTATGTGTATGCGATTATCAACGGATTGATCGCCTTGTCATTACCACTGGGAATTCAGGCGATCCTCGGACTTACCCTGGCCAATGAGATTTCTTCGTCGTGGATTCTGCTCATTGTGATGGTGACGATCGGGACGGCGCTGGCCGGGGTGCTCCAGATCATGCAGATATCCATCACAGAGCGTTTGCAGCAGCTGATTTTTGCCAAAGCCTCCTTTGAGTTTGCCTACCGGATCCCGCGGCTGTGTATGGACGCGCTCCTGAAGTATTACCCTCCGGAGTTGGTCAACCGCTTTTTTGACACGATCAACCTTCAGAAGGGACTCCCCAAAATCCTGATAGATTTTTCGACGGCATTGCTCCAGATTGTGTTTGGGCTGATTGTACTTTCTTTTTATCACCCTTCCTTTATTTTGTTTGGGTTGACGCTGTCCCTGTTGCTGGTTCTGATTATTCAGCTGACGGGGGGACGCGGCCTGGAGACGAGTATCCAGGAGTCTGACTACAAGTACAAAGTTGTCTATTGGCTGGAAGAACTGGCGCGTACCCTGGGTGCTTTTAAGCTGGCGGGCAATACACCCCTGCCCATGTCCAAAACCGATACGCTGGTCTCCGGATACCTGCAAGCCCGTAAAAAACACTTTCAGGTGCTGGTATTTCAGTACGGCAATGTAGTGGCTTTTAAGACCGTTGTCACGGCAGGGCTGCTGATCCTCGGCAGTACCCTGCTCATCGGGCGGGAGATCAACCTGGGGCAGTTTGTAGCAGCAGAGATCATTATTATTTTGATTATCAACTCGATAGAAAAAATAGTCTTTAGCGCTGATACCATTTACGATGTGCTGACGGCGATTGAAAAACTGGGCAAAATCACCGATCTCCCCCTGGAGCGGCACGGCGGCCTGCATATGCCAGAGGGCGGGGCAGGTATGCATGTGCGGGTGCGTGACTTGTCGTATACCTATCCCGGCGACTCCCAGCCATCTTTGTATGATGTATCCTTTGAGGCTACCCCGGGTCAGAAAGTCTGTATCACGGGCTACAATGCATCAGGTAAGTCATTGATGCTGAATATTTTGTCAGGGCTTTTTGAAAATTACGATGGGATACTTGCCTATGACCAGATTCCCCTCACCAATTATGACCCCGTATCCCTGCGGCAGCATATCGGGGACGCACTCTCCCAAAAAGTACTCTTCCGGGGGACACTCCTGGAAAACCTGACGATGGGGCGTCCGGAGGTATCACTCGAAGATGTGATGTGGGCCCTGGAAAAACTGCACCTGCTCGGTTATGTACAGAGTTTGCCACATGGCCTGGAAACCCTGGTACAGCCTGAAGGCCCCCAGCTCCCGCAGACCATCGTGCGCAAGCTGGTCCTGGCCCGTTGTATTGCTGCCCGGCCCCGGCTGCTGATTATGGATGATATACTGCTGGCCTTCCAGCAAGACGAGCGGGCCGCCATTGTCGAGTTTCTTACCTCCATGCCCTGGACTTTGATTGCGGTGTCTGCAGACCCCCGTCTGGCTGCCCGCTGCTCGCAGGTCCTCGTGATGAGCCGTGGTACGATCATCGGCCGCGGCACCTTTGACCAGATTTGCGCCCGCCCTGATGCCCACGACCTTTTTACCTTACCGCTATGAGCCGCAATATGCTGAATATCTCTCCTCAGAACCCGGTAGATGAGAAGATATTAAACAACCGGTATCAATGTTTCACGGAGATCACTGAACCCCGTGCAGCTCATCTCCTCAGCCGCTGGCTGATGGGCCTGGCGGCTACTGCCATCGGTATTTTGTTTTTGCCCTGGACCCAAAACATTGAGGCCAAAGGCAAACTCACCACCCTCAAACCCAGCCAGCGGCCCCAGACCATTCATTCAACCCTGGCGGGCAGGATTGAGCGCTGGTACGTCAATGAGGGCGACACGGTACGCCAGGGAGATACGATCGCGTTTCTTTCGGAGATCAAAGACGATTACTTTGATCCCCAACTGCTTGCCCGGACCGAGGCCCAGATAGATGCCAAGTCTTCCTCCGTGACGGCCTACGACCAGAAGGCAGAGGCGCTCGATGCACAGATCGAAGCCCTCCTCGCCTCTATGGACCTCAAAACAGCCCAGGCCCGTAACAAGATCACCCAGGCCAATCTCAAAATCCAGTCAGACAGCATAGACCTGGAGGCGGTGCGCATCCAGTACAATATCGCCAACATCCAGTTTGCCCGCTGGGATACGCTCTACAAGCAGGGCATCAAGTCCCGGACCGAGTGGGAGGAAAAACGCAACAAACTCCAGGAAAGCGTCGCCAAACTGGTCTCACAGGAAAACAAACTGGGCGTCTCCCGCAATGAGCTCCTGAATGCCCGCCTGGAACTCACCAATGTCCGGAATGAATATGGCGAAAAAATCTCCAAGGCCCAGTCTGATCGCCAGGGGGCTTTTTCGGACCGGTTTCAGAGTGTGGCAGAGGTCGCCAAGATGCAAAACCAGCGCACCAACTACGAGGCACGTACGCGGTTCCGGTATATCACGGCCCCTCAGGACGGATTTATCAACAAAACCCTGAAGCCGGGGATCGGGGAGACGGTCAAAGAAGGGGAAGCCATTGTTTCTATTTTACCGCTGTATTATGATCTTGCAGTGGAGTTGTATATCCGCCCGGTAGACCTCCCGCTGGTGCGCCGGGGTGAAAAAGTGCGGCTGGCATTTGACGGGTGGCCGGCAATAGTGTTCTCAGGTTGGCCAAATACGTCTTTTGGGACGTTTGGAGGGCTGATCTATGCCGTAGAAAACAATATCAGTGACAATGGCCTCTACCGGATCCTGATCCAGCCGGATCCGGCAGACGAGCCCTGGCCTAACCTGTTGCGGATTGGTTCCGGAGCCAATGGTTTTGCGCTGCTGAACGATGTCCCGCTCTGGTATGAAGTCTGGCGGCAGCTCAATGGATTTCCCCCTAATTATTATGATCCCGAGTCTATTACCAAGCCTGAAAAACTCCCTAAAATTAAAACCAAATAAAGTGCTTATGATCCGGGACAGGGTATCCTGTATAATGACAATCCTATACGCCGCAGCCACCAGAGGAAGTGTTTTGTTGCTGAGCTGGCTGGGTCCTATGGGCTTGTACGCCCAGTCTCCTGATAGCTTGCCGCCGTTGACCCTGGACCTGGTATGGGAGATGATGGCGACGGGTCACCCGGTGGCGCGGCAGGCTGACCTCCTGCCTGCCAGGGCGCAGGCCAACCTGCGGATGGCCCGCGGGGGATTTGATCCTAAGATATACGGCGCCTTTGATCAAAAAAATTATAAAGGAGACACCTATTATAGTCACCTCGATGCCGGGGTCAAAATCCCCACCCGGCTGGGTCTGGAGCTCAAAGCCGGATATGAGGCGATGAATGGGGTGTATATCAACCCCGAGAATACTGTGCCCGAAGCGGGGCTGACCTTTGCGGGGGCTACGCTCCCGATCGGGCAGGGGCTGGTAATAGATGCCCGGCGGGCAGCGCTCCAGCAGGCAAGGATATTTGCCGACGCCGCTGCCAATGAGCAGGTCAGCATCCTCAACGACCTCTACATGGAGGCTGCTGAGGCCTACTGGGCCTGGGCTGCCGCCTACACCCAGGCACGTGTCTGGCAACAGGCAGTCGCCATCGCAGAGGTGCGCCTGGAGGCCATCAGGATTAGTTTTTTGGCTGGTGACAAACCTGCCGTAGATACCCTGGAGGCCCGGATTTTGCTCCAGACCCGCCAGATGGACTATAATGATGCCCTGGTGCAGTACCGGACGGCGTCGCTGATGCTGAGCAATTTTCTCTGGGACGAAAACCAGCAACCCCTCGTGATCACCACCGCCCTGCGGCCGGAAGACATCCTCCAGGCGGACCGGTTACCCCCGGTAAGTGCCGAGGAGGTCAGTACCTGGGTCGCCGCCGCCGCCGAGCAGCACCCTGACATGATACGGCTCCGGTATGATCTGGCTAACCTGGAAGTGGAGCGCCGCTTCAAGGCTGACAAACTCAAACCCAAAATCAACCTGTCTTACAACGTACTGCATGAACCCGTATTCAGCGGGAATAATGGCTCCGGAGACTATCCCATTGATATCCAGAATAATAAATGGGGGCTTGAAGCTTCGTTCCCGATTTTTCTCCGTGAAGAACGCGGAAACCTGGAGTTGACCCGCCTCAAAATCCAGGAAACCCGGCTCAAGCAAGACATGAAGGGACTGGAGATAACGAACAAAATCAGAAGTTACGAGGCGGAGTTGCAGACCCTGGATGCCCAGATCAGGCTCTTTGAGGCCGCCGTCGCCAACTATACGGCCCTCCTGCGTGCTGAGGAACAAAAGTTTCAGGCAGGTGAAAGTTCGATTTTCCTTCTCAATGCCAGGGAATCCAAGCTGTTTGAGTCCCGGATCAAACTGGCAGACCTGCGCGGAAAATACGCCAAAACCGAAGCAGCCTTGCGCTGGGCTGCGGGGATGTTGTATCTTGAGGCCAACTAACCGAGTCTGTCATGTGACTTCCTGCCCGGGCTGGCGTCATGTGTAGCAGATGGGATAGGCCCACTATAATCTCCTAATGTATATTACAATGAAAAACGCAATGGTTGCTGCCTTGCTCCTGGTATCTGGTACGATGCTGAGGGCCCAGACAGGTACGGAAGGTGAATTTGAGTTTGACAAAAAAATACGGGCTACCGCGCACGGCTACCGGATGGAGCTGACGGGGCCAGTAGCGTATCTGGAACCCGCCCTGGCACAGGTATTTGGTGAATATACCCAGACCAAACCCAAGACGATCAAAAAAGACCTGCTGGTATATGAGTCTGTTTCGGTTCCGGTCATTACCCCTTCCACGCTCAATTATTACTATCGCCTGGAGACCCAGACCAAAAACGGTGCCCGGCCTGCGCTGACGATTTTTCTCTCACCCGGCAATGACAATTTTTGGGGCTCTGACAAGTATCCTGCAGAGTTTCAGACACTCAAGGCGTTTATGCAGCGCATAGATGCACAGGCATTCCGCCTTCAGACAGAGGCTGAGATATCAGCCCAGACTGCGGCGCTCGGGCAGTTGACAGCCGAGATCGCTGATATGGATAAAAAACACGCTGACAGGCAGGCAGAGATCACCCGCCTTCAGCAGGAACTGGAGGCGCTTAAGGCCGCCCATCTGCAATACGAAACCCAGCTCACGGAGCAGCGCAAGCGGCAGGCAGAATTGCAGCAAAAACTGGAAGCACTGAAAGCCAAATTATAAGCGTCGCAAACCAGTCTTTTGCCAAACAGAAAGGGTGCCCGTACAGGCACCCTTTATTTATTGGCAAGCAGTAACTGCTTAGTTGAAGTTGATCGAAGTGATCCGGAACTCTGTCCGGCGGTTAGCCTGCTCATCCGCATCGTTCATCTCAGGGAAGATCATCGGCTGAGACTCCCCAAATCCGTACCAGGAGAGACGATTGGGGTTGATACCGTTGTCAATCAGGAACCGTACAGCAGCCTTGGCCCGGTTTTCAGACAGCTCTTTGTTGTAGGCATCGGTACCGTTGGTATCGGTATGTGAGCCCATCTGGATCACGATGTCTGAGTCGTCAGTCAGGATTTTGACGAGGCGGCGCAGCTCCACGATAGCATCCGGGCGGAGGTAATATTCGTCAAAGTCGTAGTAGATATTCTGGAGGACAATCGCTTCATTGATCGTGATCGGATCCAGCTCGATATCAATGTTTTTGACAATTTCTTTGTCGTCAGTAATACCTACTGTCGAGACTTCTTCTTCATTGGCAAAGTACTGCGGGGCATTGCCGAGGACTTTGTATTTTTTCTCAGCCTCCAGCGGGAACTCGTACCGGGCTGTCTGGTCTGTATAGAAGGTATCAAGGGCTACGATGGTGGTAGCATCCCGGTACTCAAACAGGATAACCGTGGCAAACTCGACCGGTTGTTTGGTGACTTTGTTGCGGACCATACCCTTGACAGCGATTTCCAGTGGCTCCGGTGCGTAGTAGATGGCGCGGCCATAGTAGATGTCATAGCTACCCACTCCACCCGTACGGTCGGAGGTAAAGTACAGAACCGAGTCACCGGGCATCCAGTAACCGCCGAGATCATTGTAGGAAGAGTTGAGCGGGGCACCGAGGTTTACGGGTTCGCCCCAGTTGCCGACGGCTCCCTCAGCAGCGTAGAGATCAAATCCCCCAAATCCGCCGAGACCTTCAGAGGCAAAGTAAAGTTTGTTGCCGGTGGAGTTGACCATCGGGGTGGCCTCATTAAAGGGAGAGTTGAGTACCTGTACGTTTTCAGGCGTAGACCAGCCTGCGCCGGTTTTGCGGGAAAACCACACATCAAATCCGCCTTTGCCGCCGGGGCGGTTAGAGACAAAAAACAGGGAGCGCCCGTCAGGGGTGACGTAAGGCTGGCGATCGTCAGTGTTGACCATTTTGGTCTTGCCGCGGGAGTTGATGACCACTTCCTTTTTGCCAGCCAGCGCCTCTACAAATACTGCTTTGCCCCATTGTTTTTTGACGGGATTGTAGCGGGATTCATAGATGCTGCAGCCATCAGGATTGTCTTTCCCATTACATACCGTAAAGTACATGGTCAGACCGTCACCGGTAAAACTCGCCGGGCCGTCATTGCCTTTGGTATTGATGAGTTTTTTGGGGAAAGGAACCACCTCCGTACCAAATACGCTGTCGTTTTCGCGGACAACGAGGTAGATATCGGAGTCTTTGGGTTCTCCGGTGACGATATTGGTTTTGCTTTTTCCTTTGGCGAGGGGACGCTCAGAGGCAAAAGTCAGGTATTTATCCTCCTGGCGCTGGTCAAAGTAGGTCGGAAACCGGTCACCGGCAGCAGAGTTGAAGCTGGCTGGTTTTACGCGGTGACTGGGTTGTCCTGCCAGCGCAGCCTCAGCAATGTCACATCCCTTAATCTCCAGTTCTGCCCGCTCGTAGTACTCATCACGTACTTTGTGCCGCTTTTGGAAGTCCTGAAGGGTCTCACGTGACTTGCGGTAGTTGCCGAGGATCTTGTACGCCAGGCCGATCTGGAGGTAGAGTGTATCGTTGCGGTCAGGTGCAATCTCACTCGCCTTGCGGTACCACCGGAGGGATTCTTCGTACTTTTTGAAGTAGTTATTGATCCGTCCCAGCTGATAGGCGGCTTCAAAATTGTTGGGATCCTCGTTCAGGACCTGCTGATAAAGCTCCTCTGCTGCTACCAGGTTAAAACTCTGGGCGGCCAGGCGAGCCTTTTTCAGGTTTTTTTCCACGCCAGACTGAGCTTGTATCAGGAGCGGGCTTACCAGCACACAAACCAAAATCCATGCAGGAAGCCACTTAAGTCGGTTAGAGGTCATAGGGTGGAGCAGTTAATTTCACAAAAGCGGAATTTATCGAGCAAGGGTTATTTATCAGCAAACTTAGAAAAAATCCCGATACCTCTCAATTCACCAGAATAAAATTATCCATAAGAGGAAGTCTCCGGCCAATACAGCGACTACCGAGATCACAAAAGCGGTTATCGTTGCCTTGCCTACACCGGCAGAACCTGATCCGGCATGTAAACCATGATAACAGCCTGCAAGCGAGATCATCATCCCAAAGATAAACGTTTTGATCAGACCACCTGCCAGATCTCCCGGGTCAAAGAAGGTCCTGACAGATCCGAAAAACACCTGTGGTGTAATATTCAGGAAAAATCGCGACACAGCAAAGGATCCCAGTACCGAAACCATCAATCCCAGTATCTCCAGCACCGGCATCATCAGGGTCAAACCCAGAAACCTCGGCATCACCAGGTACCGCACCGGATCAATGGACATCGTGCGCAGGGCGTCTATCTGCTCTGTGATTTTCATGGTGCCAATCTCTGCAGTCATGGAGGTACCGATGCGTCCGGAGATGACCAACGCTGTCAGCACAGGCGCCATCTCCATCATCAGTACCCGTACAGTCTGCCCTCCCAGAACCGAAAGGGAGATCATGCCCTTAAACTGATAGGCTGCCTGCCAGGCCACCGTCCCCCCTGCAAATAAGCCAATAAGCACTACCAGCGGGACCGAACGTACGCCTACATGATCGAGTTGATGCAGCACCCGCCTGCGGTCTTGCCATGCATATCGCAAGCTCAGTACCACTTGCCAGATCAGGTACCCGACATTCCCGAGGGAAACCAGCCACTTCATGACCCTAAAGTTACGAAATAAAAAAACCGGTGCTGCATAAGCGCCGGTTTTTTCGTCTTGTGTCAGACTGGTTAATGCTGAGCAACGAGTGGAACGCCTTTTTTGAGCAAATTAGACGCTAACCAGGTATCACGTATTGCCTGTCTGGCGGCTTGGCTCAGTTCAAAGTCCTGATAAAAATGGCCTCCTGCCGTCAGGCGTACCCGGACTGGAGTTTGATATTGCCGGGCGATGGCTTCGAGTATCTGGTAGTCTTCCGGTGCATCAAACCGCACTTCTTCGGTGACCATGCCCCCCCGGTAGACCCGTCGGCTGCGTGCGTCCAGGGTCGGGACACGGCTGGATACGAGTGAGTCTGCCCCGATAAATACAATCATGCGGGTATGATACAGGCCCTTGGGCGCGGTCAGGTGTGACTCCAGGCATACGGCTCCCGTCGGGAGGAGGCAGGCACTGAGCCCGAGTGCAGGCTGATCGGTACCGTCCAGGCAGAACACATGCTGCCACTCCTGGCTGGTCAGGGTGCGGGAGAGAAACCGATGGCTGAGGATCATCCGGAGGCTGTCAGCAGACAGGCCATCCGGCTCCAGGGCGCGGGCCAGGGCGGCCTCTTCCGCATCTGCCATAGCCAGGACGGCTTCCCGCTGCTGCTGGCGCTGCACTTGCAGGCAGGTAGTCTCATAGACAACATCAGCTGTCATCGCATCTACTGTGATCACCAGGCCGCCCGCACACGTCAGGATGACCCTGTCTGCATAGGAGGTGACCTCTGTGATGCGTATCTCCCGGGCCGCAGACGGGGTCACCAGGGCTGCTTCGGCGGAGCGGGTCATCTCAACCGTCCGGGGCTGATACAGCAGGTTCAGCCCAATCCAGGCTTCAGCCTGCCGGTTTTTTTGAAGCTGGGCCAGGCGGCTGGCCTCTGACTCAAATACAAAGGTCTCCGGTGGATAACCTTTGTAAAACACCCAGCGGCGGTCGCCTCGGGTCAGCAGCAGGTACTCTGCAGTATTTTCGACGATTGTCAGGGACATACCCTCAATCAGCCCGGGCTGTGCCGGCCGCAGGCCGGGTGGTACCACCTTGCCGGCCGGGGTCGTAATCAGTCCAAATCCGCCTGTATAGGCTTCAACAGGGCTGAACAGGTGCATTTTGCCCTGTGTTTGTTTAGGCGCCAGTACATTGCCCGCCTGATCTATGACCTCAACAGGATTTTCGGTGATGGTGCCTTCTTTCAGCTCTTTGCGGGAAGCTGGACGTACATAGGCATAATATAAGAGACGCGAGCTGGCCGCATTAAGGTCGTCCATCTGGAGCGCCTGAAGGTAGTCAGCTGAAAGGTACACCTCGGCACCAGCGTAAAAATCTTCTGCTTGCGTCGTAACAGTTTCTTTGAGCAGTCCCCAGGGACGCTCACAGGCAGTGGGTAGTTGTGCAGAAACAGGAGAGAGCGTGAGGAAACAACTCAGGGCGCAAAGCCAGGTTTTACCGTTCATATCCTCTTTTTTCTTGAGACGAGTTTGTGTGCTGTATGTCATCCCAAGCGTTGCAATTAGCCTGCCATTTTTTGCCGGATATAGTACTGGAGCGCTTTTTTGAACACAGGTGTTGGCACAGGGCCCAGCTGCTGAATAAATTGGTGGAAGTCCGGCAAAAAAAACTGTTTGTTCAGCCGGGTCTCTACCTCTTGTCTTGCCTGCCGCAAGGTCTCAAATCCCATCCAGGCCGCTACCGCCTGACCAGGTGTACACAGCACTTGCATGACGGCCTGCCGTGCTGCCTCGTCTTCCATGCCACATTGCTGATGCAGATACGCCTGTGCCGCTGCGGGAGTAAGCCCGCCTCCGTGAAGGCCGGCATCCACTACTGCCAGGCCCGCCTGGGTCAGCATCAGGTGCAGGTAGCCCAGGCGCTCATACGGCTCGCGGCTGTACCAGTGGAGGTCGTTCTCCATCATCCACGCTGCATACAGGGACCACCCACCGGTGAGCCAGGGCATATCTCGCATCAGGTCGCCTGGATGCTCGGTTTTATGCTGTTGCCAGGAGGCCTCCAGGAGGTATCGTCCCGGATATGCCTGTGCATATATATGGGCTGACAATGCCCACGCCGGAAGCTCCCGGACCAGTTCCGGGTGGAGCCACAAGGCAGCCTGGCGGCTCCCATCCAGGGCCGGGGAGGTGTACCATATCCAGGCCGGACTCGCCTGGAGATAGTCTGGAACCTCTGCGATATGCATCCGTACGGGCGGCACCTCATGAAACAGACCCGATGTGATGCTGGCAGCCTCCGCTACCCGCGCCCGCGCTTCGCTGATCAGGGTGTTCATACGCGCTTCAGGGGGAGCTGAGACCGGCGCCAGGGGGCGGCTGGCCTGGCGCAGGCGCTGTGGCAGCGGGCCTGTACGAAGCCCCAGGCTGTCCAGCAGCTGCAGGATGGGTGTCTGACAGGTATTGACCTGTGACGCCAGCGATGCCTGCCAGGACATGAGCGGGCGGTCTTCACCTGTATAACCGCGCAACACCCAGCGGTACGCCGCGGTATCTGCGGAAGCACCCTGCGTGGCGTTCAGGTGTTGTTTCAGGGTGGTTATCAGGGAGTTGTATGCAGGATATACAGATTCACGCAGCCGCACCTCAATCGTCTTGAGGTACTCCACTGCTTCGTATGTATTGACCTCTACCGGATCTACTCCGCTGATACGCCGTGCAAACAGCTGATAGAGCGGATGCTGGTCTGGTGGAAGGGCTTGCAGTGACGTCAACTGGAGCAGCGATGCCTCCATGAGTTCGCGGGGAGGGATATACCCCGCCTCCAGTCGTTTGTTCATCAGTTTTACTACACCTGCCAGCTTAGGCGCGATGGCCTGCATACGGATCAGGTAATGGGTACAGTCATCCTGGGTCTTGAGCGGATGGTACTGGACAAAGGCCCGGATGATCTGGAGATGAATACCCTCTGCGGGGTCAAGCGGAAAATCATACAGGACATAAGGCATGCCTTCTGTCGCCTGGCGGAGCTCGTACCGGAGGGTCTCCCAGGCCAGCAGATCAGACCAACGGGTGGTATCAGCTGTTGTGAGCCGGGCGGCGTAGTCCTGCATAAAAATCACCCGCTCCTGCAGGGCAGTAGGGCTCACGGCCGTGAGATTCTGGCGATACCCGTCTATGGCTGTCTGAAACCCGGGGCTGAACCGGTTGAGCCACTCAGGGTCACGGGCTCCATACATATAGGCATACGTATCTGTGAGGCCGGGCGTCTGACGCTGGGGGATCAGGTTGCACCCTGCTGCCAGGACGGGCAGCCACATCATCAACAGGAGTTTTTTGGGCTGAAAACCTACGGGCATATGGCGGGTATGACAATTCTTACCAGGGCAATATGCTATTTTTTCGGGAGTGCCCAAGGTGGCACAGCAAATATTAACCACCTGTCTCTCTGAGAAGCATACGGATCAGCTCCTCCACCGGCAGTATACATCAGACGCCTGTGCCGGACCACGCAGTTGATGCCGGATAAAAATAGTTGCTGCAGCACGATGAGAATATCATTATTTGTGAATATGTTAGGTATCCTAAACGGTTAGTTATGGACTTTTTTTTAAATATTTGATTATCAGTATTTTAAATACGGTTTTTTCTATACCGGACTTTAATTTTTTGCACAGGATATGATACACTCCATGCTAGAGTCTCTGCCGGTGGCGGCCATGTGGATCTCACATGACTTGCAGTATGCGCAGGCGTCAGGGCTTTGGCTCAAAATGATCGGCCTTGAACCAGATTACCTGACCCGGCATGACCTGGTTGAGCTGCTGCCAGACGTTGTAGGGCGTTGGAAGTCCCAGATAGCAGACGCATGCCTCGGACAAACCCACAAGGGTATCTCACCTGCGGCAGAGTGGGGGGTATCGTTGGCGGAGTGGATGAGCTGGCAGATCGCACCCTGGCAATCCCGGCAGGGAGATATTTCGGGTGCGGTGATTTTGCTTCAGCCCATTCGGGTGGGGCTCAGCCAGCAGCTCAATTCCAGCTCTCTGGCAGATGAGATACATCTGCTGGATGCGGTTTTCAGCCAGTTTCCGCAGGGAGCGATCCTGATGTTTGACAGGCAGCTGCGTTATCTGTATGCACACGGGGCAGGGCTGCGTGACATAGGCCTTGTGCCGGGCGACCTGATCGGTCGTACCTTATACGAGGTGTTCCCGCAGGAGTCCTGGCGGATGGTTGAGGCTCAATACACAGGATGTTTTGAAGGGCTCACTACCCAGGGAGAGTTTTTTTATCAGAACCGGCTCTACAGCATCCAGGCAGTACCGCTCCGCAACCGGGCAGGGGAGGCTACCGTAGGGATGGTGATCTCCCACGACATCACGGAGCAGCGCCGGAGCGAAAATATGTACCGCACCCTGGCTGCCAACCTGCCCAATGGCTCGGTCGTGATGTTTGACCACGAGCTGCGGTATTTTCTGGCTGGTGGACTGACGTTTTCCAATATCCAGATAGACCTCGCGCGGGGCGAGCTGGAAGGCAAGACCATCTATGAGGTATTTCCCCAGGAGGTCTGTGATAACCTGCTGGCGCCTCTCTACCGGGAAGCGCTGAATGGCAAGACCGTCAGCAAAGAAATAAACTATCGCAGCCGGTATTATATCACCTATGCCACCCCTGTCCGCAACAGCATGGGCCATATTTTTGGGGGGATGGTATATACCCACGAGATCACGGAGCTCAAAAAAGCCCAGCTCGCGCTCATGTCCATTAATGAAGGACTGGAAGATCGTATTGAGACCCGGACCCTGGAGCTGCGGCGGGCCAACCAGGAGATAAAATCATTTGCCTATATCGTCTCGCATGACCTGCGGGTGCCCCTGCTCAATATAAAAGGATTTACAAAAGAGCTCGACAGCTCCCTCCTGGAAATCACCCATCTTGTGCACAGCCTGGCAGGGCATATCCCGGAGGATACCTACCGCCAACTGGTCTACCTCCTGGAGGAGGACACGCGTGAATCCATGCGGTTTATCCAGTCGGCATCCGGACACATGAGCAACCTGATACACGCAGTCCTGAAACTGTCTCAGATCGGACGCCGTGAGCTGGTTTTCGAGCGGCTGGACCTGCCGCATGTGCTGGCGGGGGTCATCGAGACGATGCAGCATACCATCCAGGAGCTTAATGGAAAAGTAGAAACAGGCCCCCTGCCAGACATCGTGGCAGATCTGGTATCTATCGAGCAGATATTTTTTAACCTCATCCAAAATGCCCTCAAATACCACTTCCCCGGGCGCCCACCCCACGTCCGCATCAGCGCCTGGCGGGAAGAAAATGCCACCCGATTTGAAATATCAGACAACGGCAGAGGGATCCATCAGAAAGATTTTGCCCGCATCTTTCAGATGTTTGTCAGGGTCGGTATTCAAAGTACCCAGGGAGAAGGGATGGGTCTCACGTATGTTCAGTCACTTATCCGGCGACACGGAGGGGATATCAGTTGTGCCTCAGTGCTTAATGATGGCAGCACATTTTCCTTTACGATCATCCACGATCTGGACAAGCTCAGCCTGCTGGAGTAGGGGGTAATGTATTCCACTGTTATAAATATAGTTTGATTGTCTTTTTTATACAGGATATTAACCTGAATTTGAAATCATATGGAACGCAACGGCGCACTCATCATGCTTATTGAAGACGATCCAGGCCATGCCAGCCTGATCAAGCGTAATCTGCGGCGCTCGGCGATCCCGTCTTCTTACCAGATTATCACCCTTGAGGACGGTAAGGAGGCACTTGAGATGCTGAAATTTGTAGACACCAGCCGGAAAAGTAGTCGCCTGGTTGTATTGCTGGATCTCAACCTGCCCGTGATCAGTGGCATGGAGCTGCTGGAGACCATCAAACAAAACGAGCATATGCGGCACATCCCGGTCTTTGTTCTCTCGACTACTGACGATCCCCAGGAAATAGAAAAATGCTATGAGTTGGGGTGCAATATATACATCACCAAACCTGTGGATCACGAACAGTTTTCGGATACGATGTGCAAACTAGGCGATTTTATTCCTACCATTCATGTACCGCTTGGAGCCAAACCGTAATGAACTCACCCGTGTCTTGTACCTGGAGGACGACCCAGGCGTTGCCAGGCTTACCCAGAAGCACTTATCCCGTGCCGGTATCTTGGTGGATTGGACCCACGACGGGCATGAAGGCCTGCGCATGATCCGTGAGCATACCTACGATGCCATACTGGTGGACCACAACCTGCCAGAGATGACGGGTATTCAGGTCATGCGTGCCATGATGGGCCAGCAACACCGCCCGCCTGTGATCATGATCACAGGGTCTGGCGATGAAGAAGTCGCCGTAGAAGCCATGAAACTCGGTGCCAGTGAGTACCTCATCAAGGATACCGACAGCCAGTTTTTGGAAAGCCTGCCGACGGTGATCTCACATGCCATCCGCAACCAGGAACTCCTGCGCGAGCGGGAAGCTGAGTATGCCGCCCGCGAGCGCCTGATCACCGAGCTGAATGCCTTTGCCGGTAATGTGGCCCACGACCTCAAAAATCCGCTTTACAGCCTCCAGGCTGTGACCCTGGTGCTGGAAGATGTCATTGATGATCCCGAAAAAAGGGCCCGCAGCCTGACGGCAATCCGGGACACGGTCGGCAAAATGTCTAATATCATTGACGAGCTCCTCCTCCTGGCGACCCTGCGGCATGACCAGGTCCCGGTCAGAAAGGTAGATATGCAGGCCGTGGTCAGTGTTGCCCTGGACCGGCTTCAGATATCCGTAGCCGCGAGGAAGGCCCTGGTCTCTTGCCAGCAAGATATGCCACCTGCCCGTGGATATCCCTCCTGGGTAGAGGAGGTCTGGGTCAACTATATCAGCAATGCCCTGAAGTATGGCGGTATGCCTCCTGTCATCCATATCGGGTGCGAAGCACAGGCAGATGGATTTATCCGGTACTGGGTCGCTGATAACGGTCAGGGGCTCACGCTGGAAGAGCAGTCACGCCTTTTTCAGCCCTTCTCCCGGCTGGAAAAAGTAAATGCCCGTGGACATGGCCTCGGCCTCTCCATCGTGCGCCAGATTATGGAAAAACTAGGCGGACGGGCCGGTGTCATCAGCGTACCGGGTGTGGGGAGCCGGTTTTATTTTGATCTGCCGCCCGTCTGAGCTATCAGCGCTTCATCCCCAGCACGGATACCCGGTACGAGTAGAGGTTGATCAGGACAAAAATTAGTACCGTGAAAGACAACAGCGAGGATCCACCGTAGCTGAAAAATGGCAGCGGAATCCCGATTACCGGCACCAGTCCGATGGTCATCCCGACATTAACCATCACGTGAAAAAACAGGATGGAGGCTACACTGTAGCCGTATATCCGTGCGTATCGGGTTTTGGCACTTTCGGCCATGTACTGGATCCGCCAGATCAGTCCCAGAAACAGCAGCAGCACAGTTGATGACCCTATCCACCCGTACTCTTCACCTACCGTGCAGTAGATAAAATCTGTCTCCTGCTTGGGGACAAATTTGTATTTGGTATAGTTGCCGTTCAGAAATCCCTTGCCGGTAGAGCCCCCGGACCCGATGGCTATTTTACTCTGAATGACGTTGTACCCTGCGCCCTGCGGATCCAGGGTAGGGTCCAGGAGGACTTTGATCCGGATCTGCTGGTGTGGCTGGAGTTTGGACACAATAAAGGTCGTGCCGGAAGCCAACGCCACAAACATCCCGCAGATTACGAGGTGGATGGTTGCTATCCTGATCCAGTACCGGCGGTTGAAAAAAATAATAAAGGATATCAGCCCGATTCCCAACATAATCCCGCCGGTGATCAGGCCGTTGTTTATCCACAGCGAGAGGATCACCACAGCCACAGATATCAGCAGCCCCAGGGGTATCAGCGGTGTGAGCCCCTCGCGGTAAAATACGATGAGGAAACTCCCGAATACCAGTGCAGAACCTGTATCATTTTGCAGGATAACAATCAGAGCGGGCAGCAGCACAAATGAAATGGCTGTAAACAACTGCCGGTTGTCATTCATGCTGAATCCCTGCCGGGACATATACTGCGCCAGCGCCATCGCCGTAGCCAGCTTCGCAAATTCGGAGGGCTGAAACTGCTGCCCACCCAGCACGATCCAAGCCTTGGCTCCGTTGATCTCCCGCCCGATAAATACTGTCAGGATCAGCAGCCCTATCGCAAGGATATAAAACAGGTACCCCAGTGCTTCGATAAACCGGTAGTCCAGCAGCAGGACAATGGCCCCTGCCACCAGGGATATCCCCAGCCAGATCAGTTGGCGCCAGTGAGGCATGGAAAGCCAGTTGGTATAGTCGCCTGCCGATACCGACGTGACAGCATATACCGTCATCCATCCACCCACCGCGAGGATGATGTAGAGGGCGAGGGATACGGGGTCAAAGTCAAAGGATTTCCGGTTCATGGCTTAGCGCTTACGGGCATAACTGTTGCGGATAAAAGAAGCCTGGCTGATCCGTTCGTACTCAGCTTGTTTGGCCGTGATCGTGCCCCTCAGGTATTGCTCGATCATGAGACTGGCTGTGGGAGCCGCCCATGAACCACCACCTCCGGCGTTTTCGATGACGACGGCTACGGCTATCCGCGGATTGTCACGGGGTGCAAACCCAATAAATACAGCGTGGTCTTCCCCGTGTGGGTTCTCAACGGTACCGGTTTTGCCACAGATAGAAATCTCCTCGATAAAGGCACGCCGGGCTGTGCCCTGAGACACCACTTTTTCCATCGCATCTATGACGACTTCAAAGTGCTCACGCCGGATACCGGTGTAGGTCGTATCGTACGAGGTACGTATCCACTCGATCGCACCATCAGGGCGTTTGGCCCGAACGAAGTGCGGCGGGAGGTATTTGCCCCGGTTGGCGATGATGGCCACCATATTGGCCATTTGAAGTGGGGTCATCAGGATCTCTCCTTGCCCGATGGCGTTGCTGATGATCGTTGTAGCCTTCCAGTTGTCCACCCCATAAATTTTGTCATAACGCTGTGCCGCCGGGAGCAGCCCGCTGACCTCGTAGGGGACGTCTACATTAAGTTTGGTTCCGACCCCGAGCAGGCTCATGTATTTGTACCAGGTGTTGTACCCGGTATAAAAGTCCGGAAACTTGTCGTGGTGGAGGAAGTCCATGTAGGTCGCCGCAAAGTACGAATTACATGAGTATTGGATAGCGCCTTCCAGTTGGAGCGGTGATGGATGGAACCGGCAGCCGGGTTTGCCTTTGTTTCGCTTAAATCCGCCCCCACATCCGTAGAATGTCTCCGGTGTGAGTGTACCTTCATTAAGGGCTGCAAGGGCCACCGCCAGCTTGAAAATCGAGCCGGGCGGGTATCGGGCCATGAGAGGCCGGTTGTAGAGTGGATTGAGGGAGTCCTTTTTGAGCAGGGGCCAGTTTTGGTAGTAGTCCTTGCCGGTGAGTTTGGCCGGGTCATAGGTCGGTGCGCTGACGAATGCCAGAATCTCGCCTGTAGCCGGCTCGATAGCCACGATACTCCCTTTTTTGTTGCGCATCAGCTCCTCCCCAAATCGCTGGAGGTCTGTGTCTATGCCTAACATGATGTCCGTCCCCTTGATAGCAGGCTGGTCATATTTGCCATTGGCATGACTGCCGACTTCCCGTCCGTTGACGTTTTTGAGGACCTGCCGTACACCGGGCACCCCCCGCAGGATGGTATCATAACTCCGCTCAATGCCCGCCTTGCCGATCAGGTCACCGCTGTGGTACTTGTCAGGATTACTTTTGATCTCGCTGGGGCTGACCTCGCTGATATACCCCAGGATATTGGCCCCGATCGGGTACCGGTAGTACCGCTTGAGGCTGGCGCTGAAGGTGATTCCCCGCGAGTCCCAGAGTTGCTCCTGCAGGGCACCGTAGTTTTCGGGCTCAATATACCGGGCAAAAACAGCTTCCTGCTTGGCTGCTGCCTGGTTGATACGCCGGGTCCGTATCATCTCGATCAGCTCCGGTACCGGGATACCCAACTGGCGGCTCAGAAAAGTCGTATCGCGGATCATCAGCTCCTCCGGTGTGATCAGCATGCTAAACATAGGCCGGTTGCTCACAAATATCTCCCCATGCCGGTTGTAGATATTGCCCCGGGGTGGGGTGATCTGCTTATGCCGGATCACATAGTTTTCCGCCTGGCTGGAGTACTCCTCATTCAGCACCTGTATCGTGAACAGGCGGATGATGAAGGTGCCAAATACCAGCGCGATAAAAATGATAATAATCGTGCCGCGTCTCTCCAGGTTTTCCATATCACAATGCCTCTTAGGCTCACCAGATCATTCAGCAGGAAAAGGCAGGTTAGCGTTTGTAAAACACCGTAAACAACATAAAGGTAAGCAAAAATGTGTAGAGAGAACTGGAGAGAATCTTGAGCAGCGTAAAGAAAAAATCATGAAGGCTGAATGCGTCCAGCAAAAAGTAAGCACTATGGTGAATCAGGATCATCGGCAGGAGCAGGGAGGTAATCCAGACGGAGTTTTGCTGCCGGAAGCTTATCTCATTGATATTACGTACATTGGAGGAGCTGATAATGCTCACCAGGCGATTCCGGAACAGCATGACCAGGGTGCAGGCAGCTGTATGCAGGCCCAGATTGGCTACACCATAAAAAAGGTCAGCGGCCAGGCCCGTGACAAATCCGATCCCCAGCAGGGCGATCACCGGCAGGTTGAGGGGGAGCAGGATCAGAAACAATAAAAACACAAAAGGGGTTGCCGCATGAAACAGGGTCATGTTATTAAAGAGCAGATCCTGCATCAGGATATACAGGACCCAGGCCAGCAAGTATCGGAGGCTCTCAATCATGAGGAAGGGTGCGTTCGAGGCTGTCGAGGACAGCCTGGGGTTCCGTATTGATGACGTACACGCTGCTAAGGTTATAGAAGTCTGTCGCCAGCTTGATCTCGGCGGTAGTGTATCCGTCTTTTTTGGATTTTTCTGTATCCGAAATGACCCCGACAATAAAACCTGCCGGAAAGAGCGTGCTGAAGGCAGAAGTCACGACAGTATCCTCTTTGTGGATCTCGACAGTCTCCGGGATATACGCCAGGGTGGCAAACCGGGCACTGCGCCCGTCCCATTCAAAAAAAGCCAGGGCATCATCCGGAGAGAAAGCACCTCCGCTGGACACGGGTTTGGTTTTGATCTTGGTGATCAGCTCAAAGTCAAAGTTGAGGGCACTCTGTACGACGCTGTAGCGCTCTGAGACCCTGACGACCCGTCCTACAATCCCTTCGGAGGAAATGACACCCATATCCGGACCTATTCCATCCAGGCTGCCTTTGTTGATGGTGATATAGTTGTAGTTGCGGTGGGTAGTATATTGAATGACCTGACAGGGGATAAAGGATACAAACTTCCGCTGCTGGAAGGTATCCACCAGCGGTCGCGGGAGCGAGTCCAGCTTCAGGAGTCCTTCATAGTGTTGTATTTGTTCCGAAAGCAGGGTGATATCGCCCTGGAGACGGCTATTGGCATCTTTGAGCCGCTCATTTTCATAGGCCAGCAAAAAATACCGGTTGATCCCGCTGCGCCACTCCTGATACTTGGAGACATTGTCCATCAGGAAATCTCCCATGCGGGTGCGCCGGTCGTCACTTTTCCGGATCACCATATTGAGGGCAATCCCTTCCAGGATCAGGAAGATGATCACATTCCGGCTATCCGATAAAAATTTGATGAGGCGAAACACAACAGGGCAGGGCTAAAGGTAGATGCCTGAAAATCAACATTAAAAGGCGGACGTACGCCGACCGTCCGCCTGTAAACCGGGTGCCGGATCAGCTCATGAGATAACGGTATTCGTCCAGGTTTTTGAGGGCGATACCCGTCCCGCGTACGACAGCGCGGAGCGGATCCTCGGCTACGTGGATCGGGAGTTTGGTCTTCTCAGCCAGCCGGATGTCCAGCCCGCGCAGGGAAGCTCCCCCGCCTGTGAGGTGGATGCCGTGCTCGTAGATGTCAGCCGACAGTTCTGGCGGGGTATTTTCCAGCGCTTTCAGGATGGCATCTTCAATTTTGGTGATGGATTTGTTCAGGGCATGGGATACTTCCCGGAAGGATACCGAGATCGTCTTGGGGATACCCGTCATCAGGTCTTTGCCCCGGATCTCAATGTCCTGCGGCGGGCTGTCCAGCTCTGGCAGGGCTGCTCCCACTTCGATCTTGATACGCTCTGCACTGCGCTCGCCGATCAGCATGTTGTGCTGCTTGCGCATATAGTCCAGGATATCGTCATTAAACTCATCTCCTGCGATCCGGATACTCTGGTCGGTCACGATCCCTGAGAGGGCGATGACCGCAATCTCCGTCGTGCCGCCTCCGATGTCCACGATCATGTGCCCGGTAGGCTCCTTGACATTGAGCCCGATCCCGATCGCAGCTGCCATCGGCTCGGCGATCAGGTGCACCTCTTTGCCCCCTGCCTGCTCAGCAGAGTCGCGTACGGCCCGTTTTTCCACCTCCGTGATCCCGCTCGGGATACAAATCACCATGCGGTAGGTAGAAGAAAAAATCCGGGTATTGCGGGGGATCATCTTGATCAGCTCCCGTATCATAAACTCCGCCACCTGAAAATCCGCAATAACCCCGTCCCGGAGCGGGCGGATGGTGCGGTATTTTTCGTGCGTTTTTTCATGCATTTGCTGTGCAGACCGGCCTACAGCGATTACCTTGGTTGTGGCACGGTCCACCGCTACGATCGAAGGCTCATCCACCACCACCTCATCTTTGTACATGATCAGGGTGTTGGCCGTTCCAAGGTCAATAGCGATATCGGCGGTAAAAAAATCGAATACTCCCATTAATGCTTAAAGTGACGGGTACCGGTGAAAATTAATGACATCTCGTGAGTTTCACAAAAAGTGATGGTCTCCTCGTCCCGTACCGAGCCGCCTGGCTCGATCACGACCCGGATCCCGTGCTCCCAGGCTGTAGCCACAGAGTCTGCAAAGGGAAAAAACGCATCAGAAGCCAGTACGGCCCCTTCTGTCGTGAAACCGTGGGTATGGGCTTTTTGGATTGCTTGTCGCAGGGCATCAATCCGGGAGGTCTGGCCTACGCCGCTCCCGATGAGTTGACCACCTTTGACCAGGGCAATCGCATTGGATTTCAGGTGCTTGCAGATGATATCTCCCAGGAGGGCATCTGCCTGCTCTGTATCAGTAAGGGGCCGGCTTGTTTTGTGTACCCAGGCCTCCGGGGGGGTGATGACGTGATCCGCTGTCTGGATCAGCCGGCCACCCAGCAGGGTCTTGGCAACTTCCGGGGTCCGGGAGGGATATACCCGCCGCAGGATAATCCGGTTTTTTTTCCGGCAGAGAATCTCCAGGGCCTCAGGCTCAAAACCAGTGGCAATCAGCACCTCAAAAAATATCTCGTCTATCTGGCGTGCCACGGCTGCCGTGACGACCCCGTTACAGGCCAGTACCCCTCCAAAAGCCGATACCGGATCGGCTGACAGGGCACGGGTCCACGCTTCACCCAGGTCTGCTCCGATAGCACAGCCGCAGGCATTGGTATGTTTGATGATCGCAAAAACGGGGGAGGTAAATTCATCCACCAGTTCCAGCGCACCTGCTATGTCCACGAGGTTGTTGTAGGAGAGCTCTTTGCCATTGAGCCGCTCAAACTGCCCCGCCAGGTCACCCTCAAACCAGCCTTGCTGGTGGGGATTTTCGCCATATCGCAGAGCCACCCGCTGCACCGGCTCAAAGTACCGGTGAATCAGGGTATCATAATAACTGGACACGCCAAAGGCCTTGCCCGCAAAGTACCGGCGCTGTGCGAGGCTGGTCGTACCATCCTGCGCAGCCAGCATATCCGCCAGCTCCTGATAATAGGCGCGCGAGGGTACACAGACGACGTCCTCAAAGTTTTTGGCGGCCCCCCGGATCAGTGCGATACCCCCGATATCTATTTTTTCGATAATGTCTTCATCAGCAGCCCCAGCAGCGACTGTCTCCTCAAAGGGATACAAGTCCACCACCACCAGGTCAATCTCCGGGATATCATACCGGCTTAGTTCTTCCTGGTCAGAAGCGACAGCCCGCCGGGCCAGAATGCCGCCGTGTACCTTGGGGTGGAGGGTCTTCACCCTTCCGCCCAGGATAGAGGGATACCCAGTCAGGTCTTCTACCTCACGGGTATCTGCCCCCAGGGACTGGAGATAGGCTGCCGTGCCACCGGTTGAGTAACATACCACCCCCTGCCGGATCAGTTGGGTCACAAGAAGATCAAGCCCCTGCTTATGATACACGGAGATCAGGGCAGATCTGATTTTTTTAGGCTCAGTCATAGGTGCATTCAAGCGGCAAAATTAGCCAATTTTCTTCTCGCTCAGCAGCTTAGCGCAAATTTTTTCTACTACTTCCGGAAAATACTGATGCTCTAAGCGTTGGACCGCCGCCTGCAAATCGGCAGGGGTCCAGCCAGCCGCTACCGGGAGCTCCGCCTGGAAGATCATCTCGCCCTGGTCATAGACCTCATTGACATAGTGGATCGTGATCCCGGAGGTTATTTCATGTGCCAAAATAACAGCTTCATGTACGCGCATGCCGTACATGCCCTTGCCCCCGTACCGGGGCAACAGGGAGGGGTGGATATTGATGATCCGTCGCGGAAAAGCTGCCACCACGGCATCCGGGATCAGCTTGAGATACCCTGCCAGCACGACCAGCTCCACCTCATGGGTATGCAACGTCCGCACAATCTCATCACCATCCTGGTGACGGGGTAGCAGGACCGTCGGCACCCCAAAGTCCGGCCCCATCTCAAATATGCCCGAGTGGGGATTGTTGGAGACGAGCAGGCTCACCCTTATATCCGGGTGTCCCTGAAAATATCGGAGCAAGGCACGGGCATTGGACCCGCCACCCGATGCAAAAATGGCTATATTCAGCTGGCTGCTCACCTGATCACGATAAAACCGGACGACCTGCCCGGCGACGCTGCAAAGGAAAGCATTTTTTCCCGCCTTGCCATACGCTTATGCAGGATGTATATCTCGCACCCCGCTTCACCTGTCAGGCGGAGCGGGGTGCGCATCGCATCCCTGTGCCATTACCTGGTTGCCAGGGGCCGAGCCGCCAGCAGGAGGCTGTCTGCCACATCAAACGGAGCCAGGCTATACTTGGACACACCGGTAATGGCAAACTCATCCAACAGGTCCACCAGGTTTTTGAGGCGGCTGGTGCGGTGGGGTTTGACCACAAAAATCGGATCCCAGCACGGCGTGAGATATACGGTATCACAACGGGGGATTCCTGCCTGGCTGCCCCGCATAAGGTGGTCCTGGATCACTTGCCGGATACCTGTCTGCGAAAAATCTGTCTCCTGAGGTGGCTCGTCTGGCAGCCCGACATAATACCGGATCACGTCGGCACTATCGAGAATCAGGGTCATGACTTTATGAGCGGGTACGTCTTTGTGCGCATGGTCACTTAAGGGGGGTACGACCATGGCGATCTGCTGCTGGCGGGTAAGGGTAGCGGTTAATACAAAAAAAGTCAGGAGTAAAAAGGCTACGTCCACCATTGCCGTCATATCCACACGGGTGGAGCGCTTGCGGGTCCGGAGTTGGGGTTTTTTAGGGCCACGGGCTGCTGCGGTCTGATCGAGAGTTGCCATAAGGATATTGGGATAGGGGTAACGAATGGGTACTAAAAGCCCTTACCAGCCTCATTCGTGGTAAGGGCAAATTTGAAAGGGATATTCACCCAAAACTGGATCGGCTTGCCATCCTGGATAGCAGGGGTAAAACGCAGCTTGGCGATATGCGCCTCAACAGCCTGCACGAGCAGGGGGTGTACCTGGTTCATGACTTTGTGTTGGCTGTAGTTGCCTTTTTTGTCCACCAGCACCCGTACGACGACCTGACCCTGGATACCGGCATCACGGGCCATCGCCGGGTACCCGATCAGTTTTCTGATAGCGTCCATGTTGATAGGGCGGGGGACTTCGTCTTCAAAAATGAAACCACAGTCAATCTTGGGGATATTGTCCACGATAACTTCAGGCTCGCCGGTAGCATCAATCTCGCCGGTGAAGAAACCTGCTTCTGCTCCTTCTTTGTCTTCGAGACCGATGTTAGGGGCATCCTTCAGCTCTTCCATCTCCTTAGTGGTTTCGTCCTTGTCCACTTCTGCATCAGGGGCAGGCTCCGGAATCTGGAAGGCGATAGTCTGAAGCTGCGGCGGCGGGGTCTGTGGTGGCGGCGGTGGCAGTGGCAACTCCTTATCTATGGGCGGCGGTGGCGGCAACTCTTCCATGTTGATGCTGATAGCCATGGTTTTGTTTTTTTTCTGGGTTTCACTTCCCAATGAACTAAAAATCATGGGGCCAAATCCGAAACAAAACACCAGGGAGCAGATGATCGCAGTGCCGATCAGTACGTGAGAGGGATACTTTTGGCGCAGGTAATACGCACCATACTGTCGCTCGCGGCTTTCAAAGACCATTTCGTCCATGTCTGCCAGCAGGGTCTGCGCCATAGATCAAGTGATTTAGCTGATGAAAAAAGGAATGGAAATCCCAGGCCGTTCAGCGGGTGAACAGCGTCGCACTTGGGCACAAAAGAGCGGGCCGCAGGCGTAGGGCCAGCCAACGGTCACAGGTGAGGGCGTTTTGAGTTATAGTCTTTGACAGATAGAGTGGAATGCTGGCGGGATTCCACACCAGAAACAACAAAATATCTCAAAATGAGACATAAAAAAACGCCCACCGGGTGGTGGGCGTTGTACATAAGCCGTACAGAGATGACTTAGTTATTGATCAGCCTGAAGTTGAAAGGGATATTCACCCAAAACTGGATCGGTTTGCCACCCTGGATAGCAGGGGTAAAACGCAGCTTGGCAATATGCTCTTCAACGGCTTTGGCCAATACAGGGTGCACCTGGTTGATGATCCGGTGTTTGCTGTAGTTGCCTTTTTTGTCCACGAGTATCCGCACCACTACCTGTCCCTCGATACCGGCATCACGGGCGATAGGTGGGTATCCTACCAGCTTTTTGATGTCGTCCATGTTGACGGGTTTGGGTTCTTCTTCTGCGAAAAGGAAGTCGTCAATCTTGGGGGTATTGTCCACGATAACTTCGGGCGGACCGGTAGCGTCAATCTCGCCAGTAAAAACACCTTCTACCGCACCATCCTGGTCTTCGAGTGCGATGTTGGGGGCATTCTGGAGTTCCTCCATCTCCCGGATGGTTTCATCTTCGTCCACTTCTGCATCAGGGGCAGGCTCCGGAATCTGGAAGGCAACAGTCTGAAGCTGCGGCGGCGGGGTCTGTGGTGGCGGCGGTAGCGGTGGCAACTCCTTATCTATGGGCGGCGGTGGCGGCAACTCTTCCATGTTGATGCTGATAGCCATGGTTTTGTTTTTTTTCTGGGTTTCGCCTCCCAATGAACTAAAAATCATGGGGCCAAATCCGAAACAAAACACCAGGGAGCAGATGATCGCAGTGCCGATCAATACGTGAGAGGGGTACTTTTTGCGCAGGTAATACGCACCGTACTGTCGTTCGCGGCTTTCAAAGACCATTTCGTCCATGTCTGCCAGCAGGGTTTGAGTCATAGATCAAGTGGTTTAGCTGATGAAAAAAAAGGAATGGAAATCCCAGGCCGTTCAGCGGGTGAACAGCGTCGCGCCTGGGCACAAAAGAGCGGGCCGCAGGCGTAGGGCCAGCCAGCGGTCACAGGTGAGGGAAATAAGGGTTGTGGTCTTTGACAGATAGAGTGGAATGCTGGCAGGATTCCACACCAGAAACAACAAAATATCTCAAGATGAGACATAAAAAAACGCCCACCGGGGGGTGGGCGTTATACATAAGTAGTACAGAGACGACTTAGTTGTCAAGCAGTTTGAAGTTGAAAGGGATATTCACCCAAAACTGGATCGGCTTGCCACCCTGGATGGCAGGGGTAAAGCGCAGCTTGGCGATATGCTCTTCAACGGCTTTGGCCAATACAGGGTGCACCTGGTTGATGATCCGGTGTTTGCTGTAGTTACCTTTTTTGTCCACCAGTACCCGCACGACAACCTGACCCTGGATACCGGCATCACGGGCGATAGGCGGATATCCTACCAGCTTTTTGATGTCGTCCATGTTGACGGGTTTAGGTTCTTCTTCTGCGAAGATGAAGTCGTCAATCTTGGGGGTATTGTCCACGATAACTTCGGGCTCGCCGGTAGCATCAATCTCGCCGGTGAAGAAACCTTCTTCAGCTCCTTCTTTGTCTTCGAGACCGATGTTGGGGGCATCCTTCAGCTCCTCCATTTCCTTGATGGTTTCGTTTTCGTCTACTTCCTCTTCAGGAGCAGGCTCCGGAATCTGGAAGGAAACGGTCTTCACCTGAGGTGGAGGCGTTTTAGGCGGTGGTGGTGGCTGATCCTCATCCATGGGGGGAGGAGGCGGCAGGTCTTCCATTTTGATGCTGATAGCCATCGTCTTGTTCTTCTTCTGGGTTTCGCCGACCAATGAGTTAAAAATCATGGGGCCAAATCCGAAGAGGAACATCAGAAAGCAGATGATCGCAGTGCCGATCAGTACGTGAGAGGGGTACTTTTTGCGCAGGTAATACGCACCGTACCGCCGCTCACGGCCTTCAAACACCATTTCATCCATGTCAGCCCTGATGATCTGAGCCATATGATGAATTATTTTTGTTAATAATCAAGTTAAGAAGAACTTCTGACTAATCCACGTAAAGAACAGTTTGTGCTTACAGCCGACGTTTTTTAAACAAAAATTTCAGCTTGTAAGAACATCAGACAGGAGAGATCCGGTGAGCCATTGGATACAGTTGTAGCTGTAAGAGTGTGGCGCGGTGCAGATTCCATAACCGTGTCTGATTTTTTAGGTCTTGATACGCAGCAGTGTCAGTTTTTGTGTTATTGAATACCCGCTTCAGCTTTTTCCTTGGCACGTTTTTCCGCGTCTTCCAGGAAGAGGCTGTCATCCGCTGTAAACTTGTCGATTGCATACTTGGGCGCCTGGGTGATAGCCAGCTCGTCCATCATGTCCACGAGGTTTTTATAGCGGCAGGTTTTGCGGGGTTTGATTACAAAAATCGGGTCCCAGCATCCATCAGCATCATTGACATCCTTACAGTTAGGGGCGCCGATACTCTTGCCGTAGTTCAGGTGGCTCATGATAGCCTTGCGGACACCATCACCAGAGAAGTCTGTCTTTTTCAGGTCTACTTCCGTGACCCCGACATAATACTTGACCACGTCAGCGCTGTCGAGCACGAGGGTCATGATTTTGTCTTCGACAATCTTCTTGTACAGGTCTTTTTCGTCAGCCGGGTCCACCTTAGGCGGAAGGGTGAGCTCCATCACAACGGAGTCCGCCATTGTGGCCGTAAGTACGAAAAAGGTCAGCAGCAGGAAGGCGACATCTACCATCGCCGTCATATCAATCCGGGTGGATTTTTTCTTGGTTTTGGGGCCGCCTTTTTTCTTGCCATGCCCCCCACCGGAGCCACTATCTACGTCTGCCATGACAGGTTTCTTTTAGGGTGAATGCCTGAGGTTTATTTTTTGCCGGCAGGCTCAGCTGCTTCAGACTTGCCGTCGCCTTCCGTATCCGTGATGAGGCTGAACTGGTTGACATCCCACTCCTGGAGTGAATTCATTACATCCTGTACGGCGGGATATTTAGAGCTCATATCACCTTTGATGGCGAAGCGCATCCGCTGATCCGTGATACGGCCCCAGCGAATCCAGTCTTTCAGTTCATTGCCTGTCATCGTGGTCGAGTCAGTCACACGGGCGGAGATACCCGCATGTGGGTATTTCTCCAGTTCCTCGCCTTCCTTGCTCAGCCAGGTAGCTATCTCATTCTGCGGTACGCCAAACTCAGCCAGGTTAGAGAAGTAGGCGAGGGCATTGGCAGAAAGCGTTACCTTTTTTTCCTCTGCATAACGCTGCAGGACACCCTGACGGGTCGTGATGTCCGTAAAACCCACATATACATGACCTTCCTTGTCCACGGAGATCACACACAGTTGTTTGTCAGGCACCTCAATGTTGGAGACAGAAGAAGGGGAGTCAACCTCGACCTTCTGCTCCTCCCGAAACCGGGTCGTCGTCAGAATGAAGAACGTAAGCAAGAGGAAAGCCACGTCCACCATTGCCGTCATGTCAATGGTAGGGGCACCTCTTTTTGGTTTCTTAGCCATGAGTAAAGCGGGTTAATAATCAGTACAAACCTGAAAAAAACGTAAGCTGATCAGGCAGATCAGTTGCGTACGTCGAAGGTCTGAACGATGCTGTAACCGGCCTCGTCCATGGCATAGGTCATGCCGTCAATACGGGTCGTGAAGAGGTTATAGAACAGGATCGCGAGGGCAGAAGTCGTAATACCGATAGCGGTATTGATAAGTGCCTCAGAGATACCTACAGAGAGTTCTGCTGCGTTAGGTGCACCGCCTTCACCGAGTGCCTGGAAGGCGCGGATCATCCCCAATACGGTACCGATCAGTCCTACGAGGGTACCGAGAGAAGCGATGGTAGCGAGGATCGGGAGGTTACGCTCCAGCATAGGCAGCTCCAGCATGGTAGCTTCTTCCAGCTCCTGCTGGATAGCGGCTTTGCGCTGCTCTTTTTCCAGCTCGTGTGCTTGTACCATTTCGCTGTACTTGCGCAGACCTGCCTTGATCACACTGGCTACAGAGCCTTTGTGGTTGTCGCAGAGTTTGGCAGCATCTTCTACCTGACCTTTGGCGAGCATCATGCGTACTTTTTTCACGAATACGTCAGAGTTGCCACGGCCACCAGCGCGGGCGACGGTGATGAAACGCTCAATGACGAAGGTGAAAAGAACCATCAGGAGGGTAAGACCGATCGGAATCACAAAACCACCTTTGAATACCAGACCCTGAAACCCGATAGGGTGACCTTTTGTCCAGATTGGGGTGATAGCAGAGTGTTTTTCCTTCATCTCTTCGCACTCAGCACTGCTAAAACCAGACTTGGCGCACTCCTGATAAGCAGTATAAGCCTCTGGACCTCCCTGGAAGTTTTTGGGGTTACCAAATGCTCCGTAGAAGATCACGTGTGCAAGTACAGCGCAGAGCACAATGGCCAGCAGCGGGAAAATTGCACGGAAAGGGTTGGCAGGTTTGATCTGCGCTTCCTGAGAAAACGTGGCGGGAGTAGATTTGTTAGCGTCAGCCATTGTGAAAAGCCTTTTAAGGTTTGATGTACAATTTTTCGGTATAGACAACCAAAAATAGATATTTGATTGTGAAACGCAAAACCTTACCTCCATTTCAGCGCTTTTCTTCTGCAAGAAGGGCCGGGCCTTCAGCCTGCCGCAGGGCGATCTGGGCTTGAATGGCAGGTTTTAACGCCTTGTGCAAACGATTGAAAAACGCTTTATCACCTGTTTTTGAGCCGGAAACCCAGCATGTTCAGACCTTATACGTCAAAGAACTTTTTTAATAAAGTCACAGAAACATAACATGAAAAATCACCCGCCGGGGGTTTCTCATACTGTACATAAGAGTATCCCGGCGGGCGATTTCCATACATCTAACCCAAAATATCAGGCTACGACGGGCATATAACGCTGGGTCTCAACCCTGGCCCCAAGCTGGTGCAGGATCGAAAACAGCCCGAAGTAGGTGCGGTTCAGGTACAGGCCATCTTTGTCACCACGGGGTACCCTCGACTGGCGCAGGGCTGGGTTGCGGCCCATCTGGTTGCCATAGGCATATAAGGCCTCAAAATAGGCCTTATCCCCAAAGTCAAATTTTTCCTGATGAAAAGGCCGCAGTACCAGCCCCAGCGCATCCCTGAAGATCCCGCTGTAGAGGGCTACCTCCTCCGGACTGTCATCTTCCAGCACAATCCGGGCCGCGAGGCATCCGGCCCGGAAGGCAGCCTCGTCCGTGAGAATATCGGGCTGGAGCAGGGAGAAATACCGGGTATAAAATGCATCCGGGAGCTCCTTCACACACCCGAAGTCCAGCACACATACGGTGCCGTCAGGCCGCAGGAGGAAATTGCCGGGGTGGGCATCTGCATGCGTCACCCGCAGGACGTGTACCTGGTAGGCATAAAAATCCCATAAGGCTTGTCCGGCGCGGTCGCGGGCTGCCTGGTCGGGTCCGGCTGCCAAAAACTGATCCAGGTGGATCCCGTCCAGCCAGTCCATGGTGATGACCCGCTCGCAGGAAAGCTCCGGATAGTAGTCAGCAAACACCAGGCCCGGCAGGTGGCGGCAGGCATCCGAGAGGGTCTGAGAGCGCGACAGCTCCAGGGCGTAGTCGGTCTCCTCGACCAGGCGGTCCTGTACCTCATCAAAGTACTGGTCGAGGTCACTGTCTTTCCAGCCGAAAAGCTGGCGTGCCACGGGGCGTACCAGGTTCAGGTCTGAGCGTACGCTGTCTCCCACGCCGGGGTATTGTACCTTGACAGCCAGGGCCTTGCCGCTGCGGCTCGCCCGGTGCACCTGCCCGATGGAGGCCGCATGGGCGGCACTCATCTCAAAGGTATCATACAGCTCCTGCGGACCCTTGCCAAAGTACTGCCGGAATGTCTTGACAATCAGCGGCCCCGACAGCGGCGGTGCTTTGTACTGGGCCTGCGAAAACTGCCGGGCGTAAGCCTCTGGCAGGACCCCATTGTCCATGCTCAGCATCTGGGCCACCTTGAGGGCGCTCCCTTTGAGCTCGCTGAGCGTAGCATATATATCGGCTGCATTCTGCTCATCCAGGGCGGCCTTGTCTCCGCCGCCGGTGAGTTGCTGGGAATAGTACCGGACAAAATTGCCCCCGACCTTGAGGCCGGTCCGCACAAATCGGGTCGCACGTGCGACTTTGGATACCGGTATCCGGGATTGTTCTTCTGACACAGGGGTGACGTTTAGGAAATGCGGAATACAAACCGGAGCAGGTCCAGTCCGGAGTCAAGGGAGTTGGGCTGGACGAGGTCAAAGTAAAAATTGACGGTTTTTTCGACAAAGGCATCTGTATCAGCAAAATTGGCTGACTGATCCCGGAGCCAATACCCCGTCACCGTGTATAGGATGGCCCAGATATGGTCTTTGTACCACTGGGTGACCAGGAGCCGGTCAGCAATCTCCGTGCTTGTGATGCCGTCCCGCACCAGGTTGCGCGCCCAGGCCTTGATCGGCTCCTCCAGCGCCTGCAGATAGGGAGACAAACCCAGGCAAGCCTCCTGGGTGCTGGCTACCTGTACAAAGGTACGCTGGGGCGTAAGTACTTCCAGCCAGGTGAACATACAGGCAAGGGCCTTCTCGCGGGCGCCATAACCCGCATAGGCAGGATCGGCGGCTAGCCGCTCCAGGGTCGTGTCGAGGTGTGTGCGGAGAATCTTGCGTTCCAGCGCAAAAAAAGAACCCGCTTCTGCATAAAAATCAGCCTCCGTAACAGACTGTGCCTCCACAAAGGCCCGGACGGAGGCCGGACGCTTGCCGTGGAGATGGATATAGGCTTCGTAAGCCGCAGGGATTGAGGTAACAGATTCCATATTTCCTATAAACGCAGACAGGCAACAGGAGTTTAAAAACAGGCCAGAAAGAATTTGATTCACAGCAGGAAATAACCGAACCGGAAAAAATATTCCATGTAAAGCACCCGAAAGGGTTGTTAGGAATTTTCCCAAAACGAATATATTTTTCGTTGCACGACACCTGCGGTTATTCCTTACATCCCGCTTCTGCACCGCCCTGGAGTGCCTATGCGCAGGTGACACCATTTATACATGATAATTGACGCATCAGGCAGAAAACTGGTAGGGTTCTTGTGTGGTAGCCTGCATAATCTGCTTGTGGTCACCTGCTTCAGATTCATAACCCATCAGACTCTTTATATATGTAAGATAACCAGATCAAACCGTCCGCTTTTTATGGCAGCCAGAAGTACTTTTGAAGTAACTAAGTTCTTGAATTCCATGTATCTTCCCTTACATCGTTCTCTCATGGCCCTCTGTGGCCTGTGCTGGCTTCTTATACCCTTATCTGTAGCAGGTCAATGTATCAAGGGCGACTGCGATACGGGAGAAGGCGTGTATGCATATCCCAACGGAGACCAATATAAAGGTGCCTGGCGCAGCGCCAAGCGCCATGGCAACGGCGAGTATATCGCCCGAAACGGAGATAAATATGTAGGCGAGTGGAAAAATGATCTCCAGGAAGGGACAGGGGTTTTTACCTATGCCAACGGAGATGTGTATGAAGGCACCTTCAAGGCCGGCAAAATGGAGGGATTCGGTACCATGCGCTTCGGCAATGGAGGTACCTACTCCGGTGCCTGGGTCGGCAACGTCCAGAATGGGCAGGGAACCCTGAGTTATCCCAACGGAACAGAAATCAAAGGTATCTGGACGGATGGGGTCGTAAAAGGTACTGCCAAGTACCTCTACCCCAACGGAGACCTCTATGAGGGGGATTATGCCAATAACAAACGGAATGGAGTAGGCAAAATGACTACCGCTGACGGGGACATATACGAGGGGCAGTGGGTAGATGGCCAGAAACACGGCCAGGGCAAGATGTCTTACGCCACGGGCGTGATCTACGAGGGTACCTTTTCCCAGGGACGGCTTAGTGGTATGGGTACCCTGACGACACCGGGCGGGTCCTTTTATACCGGCAATTTTCTCAATGGCAAGTACCATGGCCAGGGAAAACTTGTCCATGCCAACAGTGATGTCTATGAAGGGGAGTGGCTCAACGGCAAAAAACACGGCCAGGGCGTATACGCCTACAGCGATGGGAGCCGGTACGAGGGCGATTGGGTCATGGATCAGCGCCACGGCGAGGGGAGTTATGCCTACGCCAATGGTGACTTGTATGAAGGCCAGTTTAATTCCGGTAAAGCCCACGGCAAAGGCACCCTCAAGAAAAAGTCAGGTCAGGTGCTGAAAGGGGTATTCCTCTACGGACAGTTTGACCACGAAGAATAATACCCCCTGCGGCGGGTGATGCCCCTGCGCTTGTGCGCGGGGGCTTTTTTTATACTGAGTAGCGTGCAGCATGCAGAATTGCCCCGCTCGCTTCAGCGGGACTTTCCCCTCCTGGGAGGGGTAGGGGTGGGTTCAGGGTTGGTTTTTTCGCAGCGCACGGTGAATCAGTATATATACTCACGTCAGGGGGCGCGGAGGCAGGTCAGGTTTGGCGTAGGCCATCCGCCCGATGAGTTCCGTGCGGTAGTAGGCATCCAGGCCACTCCCGGTGATACTCCCGGCAGCCGCCAGGTCCGGAAATCCATCCGGGCCGACTATGCCAGCCTGTAGGTGTATCTCAGCGATCTGCCCGATGATCATCACGGTCGCATTGGTGGTGATGAAGTGACGCTCCCGGAAGATCAGCCCGATCCGCACCGGAGACGCTGCGACATACGGGGCAGGCATGCCTTCTGTCCAGTAGGGCGTCAGCCCCACCGCCTCAAACTCCGATACTTCCTCCGGGTACCGGGCACTGGTCTGGTGTGCGGCGGCATAGATAGCCTCCGTCACATGGTTGAGGGTAAAACACCGGGTCGCGAGGATGTTTTCGAGGGTATGGCGCTCCGTGACAGCCGGCCGGAACACCAGCCCCATCAGCGGCGGATCAGCCCCGATATGCAGGACAGAATTCATGATGGCCAGGTTCGGGCGACCGCCCGGGCTGATGGTACCCGCGAGGTTGAGGCTTTTGAAGCCGCTCAGGCCATTGATCAGTGTGCGGCGGTACTCCCGCTCCATGTTGGTTATGTCCGCTCCGGTAAATATATCCACGGGTATTGTCTTAGCCATCAGGCACCTGCATGAGGATAGGGTATAACTCGCCTGCAAGATAGATGTTTTTTTGGGTAGCTCGCAGGGCTGATTTCCCCGCCTGCGGAGGAGAGACGCGGGTCCTTCAGTCCCCGGCCAGATGCCACAGGGGGTTGTGCGCCGGGGACGTGAATATTCCCCTCCTGTGGAGGGGGGGTGCTGCCGCCGAGGCAGCGACGGGGTGGTTCCCCCAAGTCCCCGGCCAGGTGCCCGGCATCCTGGGCCAGGGTCTCCTGATCACCCGGCATGATTTTTCGCAGCAGGAGACCCCGGATCAGGCGTATGCTTCGTGGCCCGGGGACCAGCAGGCGCAGACATACGCCGTAGCGAAAAGGCTCCTCTACCCCTACTGCCAACTTCCGACATCACCAGGGGCTGCCCCATCTCTGAGACAGCACCCGGTGCTATATACGGCCTGTGCTGCCCTACCTACTCATACTCTCCCATCCAGGCCTGCCCATTCGGGAGGCGGATCAGGGCCAGCCGGAAGTCCCGGTAAAACAACCGGTCACCCAGATACCGCTTGTACGAAACCTGGGTGATCATCCAGTGACCGCCGGGGGATAGACTAGGCGAGTGATAGGTCTTATTGATACAGCGGCTGATCTCGGGTACGACAATCGTATGAACGTCAGTAGTCAGATCCGTTTTCCAGATATGGAAAGGCGTAGCAGGTACCTGGCCGGGGGCATCTATCCGCCCAATCGAGTACAAATATCTGCCGTCGGGACTTAAACATACGCCTTGGAGCTGACCTAATATAAATGGGATATTAGATATCTGAACTACCTGTTTTGTACTGAGTTCCACAACTCCAATACCGGAGCCAATGCCACAAATAATCTTATCTCCGCTTTTATCCCAGATTACATTTGGACTCATAGGACCTGCAAGCGGTAAGCTATCCTGAATTCTCCCGGCAGCATCAGCCACCCAAATTCCCCGATCTGCGACATGAAAGGCTATCCTACTCCCGTCAGGGCTGTATCCCGGACGCATATAAAATGGAGAGCCCGATACCGCAGGCCATACCGGCGGGGTGATCAGTCGCACCAGACTATCTCCACTGACATGGATACGCCAGATCGCCCCATAGGACGAAAATACCAGGTGTCCGCGAGGCCCCCAAGAGGCTGAACCAGCCACCTGTGATGCCAGAAACCGACGCTCGCCGGTACAGAGATTCAGGTACCAGAGGGATACATTGGTGTAGTCCGTGCCTGGCATTCGGAGGTAAGCGATCTCGCAGGGGTCCCAGGGATTAAAGACCGGTCCCAGCTCGCTCACATCGTCCCATACCTCAGGGCATCCATCGAGGTTGCCACACATGACTGGCCATAGGGCCGTCTGGCAGGTATCATATACCCTGAATGCCGTCGCACCAGGCCAGGGCAGGGTGCCGATCTCATAGATATCGCCGGGATCGGGAAAGGCTCCTCCGACCGTAGGCACAAAAGGAGCGACCAGGGTATCGGCACTGAGGGTATCGCCGGGTACTGGGTCAGGATCAGGGGGGATCACTTCTGGGGGGTGCTGGCAGGCAAGGCTGCTCATTAAAATGATTAGGAAAGGGATTCCGATGTGTTTTTTCATGGTAATTATGGTTTGATCAGTTGGAGGGAGGAAACCTGATCGCCTGCGTACAGATGGACGACATACATACCGGTAGGACAGGCGGATACCTTCACATACAAAAACCATTCATTTCCAGACATATAGATGAAGCAGTTGCTTACAGCGCATAAGCTCCCTGGTGATGGTCAGCGGGGAAAATCTAACGAATAAGTATAGATAAGTACGTGACTGGCTTTATATCTCAAATATACCACGCCGCCGGACAAAAGCAAGGGGCGGTACAAGATGTATCATAGGGCAAAAAAAAATGACACCTGAGTTGGCGGATAGGTGGGAATAGGTGACTCGGGGCTGCTTTCACCTCCCGCGATGTGCAGCACCTCCTCAACAGGGCTGAGCAGGTGCGCCCTGCGTGTAGCCGAAGCCCGGACAGGCTGCGCGTACCTTGCAGTCCGGGGACGTGGGGAACCACCCCGGTCGGCGTACCCGCCGCCCTCCCCCTCCGCAGGAGGGGAATAAGCGGTGCATCGCACCCGGAGAAAGGGCTGAGCAGGCGCACCCCTGCGCCGTCGCCGAAGCCCGGACAGGCGGTTTTACCATGGTAAAACCCTCGTATATTGCGTCCCTAACCTGACGGAGGCCTCCGGTAGATTTTTTGCCTATGAACCATGATCTGGCATCCCTGCCCAGCCGCGCAGCGGATAAAAAACCTGAAACCAGGCGTTTTTTTGACCGGCTCCGCAAGCGCCCGCCTGCTGATCTGGATGATACCGTCACAGACCTGCACGAGGCTGTCTTTGAGGAGACAGATTGCCTCCTGTGCGCCAACTGCTGCAAGACGACCAGCCCGGTATTTACGGATACCGACATAGAGCGGATCGCCCGCCATCTGCGGATGAAACCCGGCCTGTTTACGGAGACCTATCTGCGCCTGGACGAAGACCGGGATTATGTGCTGAAGGGTGCGCCCTGCCCGTTTTTAGGCCCGGACAACTATTGCAGTGTTTACGAGGCCCGCCCCAAAGCCTGCCGCGAGTACCCCCACACCAACCGCAAGCGGTTTCACCAGATTTTGATTCCCCTTACGCTCAATAATACCGCTATCTGCCCGGCGACCTTTGAGATTGTCGAGCGGCTCAAGGCTGTTTATCAGCAACTTACGTAGGCACTCGGACACCAGAGAAGTCTGAAGGCGTGTACCCCGTGCAGTTCAGCACCGGTTGGGGGGGATACTTGGAAAACTGCGGGTCGGACCGGTTTTTGTCGCAGCGCCAGAAGACACTGCCCCGGTTGTTATGCGTTTCGCGGCGGTGCTGGCAGGCAGCACACAGGGATTGGGGCCATGACATGCATCTGTAACGCCTGGAGCGGTCATTTGGTTTGGATATGATCCTGCTTGCGTCCTGCGGCCCTTGCAGGCAGTCGTATTTAGGTATATATTTGCCAGAATATTTCTGCTTAACTACTTCTGACTTTTATGCAGCCTGTCATCTCCGGTATCCAGCAAGTCGGTGTAGGTGTACAAAACGTACACACTGCCTGGCAATGGTTTCGCACACACTTCGGCCTGGATGTGCCGGTATTTGAAGAAGCTGCTGTGGCAGAACTCATGCTGCCCTATACCGGAGGCCAGCCGCAGGCACGCCATGCCATCCTGGCCATCAATACCCAGGGGGGCGGGGGCATGGAAATCTGGCAATACACCGGTCGCACCCCACAGCCGCCGGCCTTTGAGCCGATGCTGGGCGACCTGGGTATCTATGTCTGCCGTATCAAGTGTATGGACGTGGTCGGTGCCCATCAGCTTTTTACCCGTCGTGAGCTTGAGGTGCTTACTGCGCCCATGACAGATCCCGCCGGTAATCTCCACCTCTTCATCCGGGACCCCTGGGGTAATATATATGACCTCGTCCAGGACCGTGACTGGTTTATGAAAGGCCCCCACCTGACCGGGGGGGTAGCAGGTGCCATGATCGGGGTTTCAGACATGGATCGTGCGATGAAATTTTACCGGGACATCCTGGGATTTGACAACGTGAGATACGATGTCTCCGGCGAATTTGCGGATCTGGCAGCCCTGCCTGGCGGAGGCGCCCGCGTACGCCGGGTACTGCTCACCCATAGCCAGCCCCGGCTGGGTCCTTTCTCCCGGCTCTGCGGCCCCAATACCCTCGAACTCATCCAACGGCTTGATGGCCCTGCCCCCCGGCGTATTTTTGAAAACAGATTTTGGGGAGACCTGGGATTTATTCATCTTTGTTTTGATGTGATCCACATGGATGGACTCCGGGAGCGCTGCGCAGGTGCCGGACATCCCTTCACCGTGGATAGTGCCCGATCGCTGGGCAAGGTCTTTGACATGGGGGCGGCATCTGGTTCTTTTGCCTATATAGAAGACCCGGATGGTACCCTGATCGAAATGGTGGAGACCTTTAAATTGCCCATCGCCAAAAAGTATGGGATTTTTCTTAATCTCAAACGCCGCAACCGCATCAAGCCCTTACCCGACTGGATGCTGAAGCTGCTGTCGCTCAACCGTGTAAAACCTTAATGTTTGTCCAACCATGTGTGAAACCCTTGATGCAGTCCGGCTCAATTTTACGCCGGACAGCTTGTTGCTGCTGAATGTCACGTTGTTTATTATCATGTACGGGATCGCCCTGGAGCTTCGGCCTGAAGACTTCCTGCGGCTGATTCAGAACCCCCGCAATGCGCTCATTGGCCTGACGTCTCAGATCGTCGTCCTGCCCGCGCTGACCCTGGCACTCGTACACGTGCTGAAACCTTGTCCCAGCATGGCGCTGGGGATGTTTTTGGTAGCGGCTTGTCCCGGTGGCAATATTTCCAATTTTATCTGTATGCTGGCGCGGGGCAATGTCGCCCTCTCGGTCAGCCTGTCGGCTATCTCGACCGTGACAGCCATTGTTGTCACCCCGTTTAATTTTGGGTTCTGGACCCGGTTTTATCCCCCGGCAGCCGCCATGCTCCGGGAGATCGCCCTTGATCCGCAGGATGTGTTTATGACGATCATCCTGATCCTGGGACTGCCGCTGGTGCTGGGGATGCTCACCACCCGCCTGCGGCCGGTCTGGGCAGCCTGGCTTTCGCCCAAAATACGGGTCGCGTCCCTGGTTATTTTTGCGGGGTATATCATCGGAGCCCTGACTGCTAACTGGGATTTTGTGCGGCAGTACATTCAGTACGTCTGGTATCTGGTGATCCTGCACAATTTTGTTGCCTATGCAGGCGGATATACCTTTGCGGCGGCCTGGCGGCTCCCGGAGCAGGATCGCCGGGCGATCAGCATAGAAACGGGTATCCAAAACTCAGGCTTGGGTTTGGTCCTGATTTTTTCCCTGTTTAATGGTACTGGCGGTATGGCAATGATCGCTGCCCTCTGGGGCATCTGGCACCTTATCACCGGCATCAGCCTGGCAGGTATATGGTCTCGCCTTCAACCCGTTACAGCCCATGTATAAGCGTTTTATCCTGCACTACCACCTGATGAAATCATCGGTGCGGCAGTCGTTCAGGTTCTTTTACCGCCGGCATACGGTCGTAGGATTTGAGGATGTGCCCCGTAATGCATCAGTGGTTTTTGTCGCCAACCACCAGAACTCGCTCATAGACGCCATCAACATCGTGGTCGTGACACCGCCGATTTTTCAGCCGTGTTTTATGACCCGCTCGGACGTCTTTAATGAAAAAAGCGAAGGATTCCTGCGCAGCATCAAGATGCTCCCCATCTACCGGCAGCGCGACGGGCTGGACAGCATCGCCAAAAACGAGGAGGTGTTCAAAATTGTAGATGAAGAGCTGCAAAATCCCTACAGCTCGATGATCATCTTCCCGGAGGGCAGCCATGATACCCGCCGCCTCGTCCGCCCCCTCAAAAAAGGCGCGGCCCGGATGATATTTCAGGCGGCCCAGACCAGCGACTATACCCTGCCGCTATATGTCGTACCTGTGGGCCTCAACTACAGCGACCACGACAAGTTTCACAGCGACCTGCTGATCATCTTTGGCAAGCCCATAGACGTCCGCAACTACTACGACCTGCACCGCCAGAGTCCTGCCCGTGCGATCAATGTCCTGACGGCAGACATTCATCCGGCCATGGCCGAGACCCTGATCCATATTCCGGACGAAGAAAACCTCCCGCTCATAGACAGCCTGCGGAAGTTGTTTACCCTGGATCAGGTCCAGGAGATGGGACTTGCCCCTCACAAGGCCCTGGATCGTTTTAAGGCCGATAAGGCTGTGGTAGCCCGCATGGAGGAGACCATCGCCGCAGCACCGGAGCAGGTACCAGCGATAGCCGAAGCCTATAAGACCTATGAGGCAGGTCTGGCAGCCCTGGGCATCCGGGACCATGTGATCCGGGACATGCCGCACCATCCGCTTGCGCTACTGGGGCAGGTACTGGCCCTGCTGCTGACCCTGCCGGTATTTTTGTACGGAGCGGTCAATCACTACCATCTGTACCGGCTCTGTTATTGGATTCCCCGGAAGGTATTTAAAGACCCCCAGTTTCACTTCTCCGTGATGTGGCTCTCGGGATACTTTTTGTACCCGGTGTCTTGGTTGCTCCAGACCCTGGTCGTGGGGCTGCTCACCAATGGTCCTGTGGCCCTGGCTTATCTGGTTTCACTCCCGCTGACAGGCCTCGGCGCAATGGCATGGACGCGGGGATACAAAAAACTGATCGCCCGGATCAAGGTGACCTTTGGGGGGAAGGCCGCTGCAGAAAACCTGAAACAACAACGCGCTTCACTCCGGGACATGGTTTGGGGCAAAAACAAATTGTGATGATTTGATCGTCAGGAGGTTGTCAGCATGGCTGCCCCGAATACCCCGGCGCTGTCTCCCAGGCTGGGGCGCAGGATCCGGGTATGCAGAACCGGGTTAAATACATGACGGGCAACCTCCTGCACACCTGCTGTGTACAGCAGGTCAATATTTCCAACCCCGCCTCCGACAATCACCACCTCCGGATCGAGGATATTGATCACGGAGGCTACTCCTCTGCCAAAAAAATACAGCAGCCGCCGGATGGTGTCCGTTGCCGCCGGATCGGTGCCGGTCTGGTGCCGGGCATATATCTCAGGCAGGGACCTGGAAGTGCCACTTTGGGTCAGGTAATACCGCTCCAGGGCCGGGCCGGCGAGGATCGTTTCGACACAGCCCGTACGCCCACAGTAGCAGGGGCCCCCGGAAGCGTCCAGGTAGTTGTGGCCCCACTCTCCCGCGATACCCTGCCGCCCGTGCAGGACCTGTCCGTGTACGACCAGTCCGCCACCCACGCCGGTACCCATGATGATCCCAAACACCGACTCGGCACCGGGTGCTGCCGCAGCTGCGGCTCCCAGCCGGGCTTCTGCCAGCACAAAACAGTTGGCATCATTGGCCATATGAATCCCGACCCCCAGCATCTGCTCCAGGTCACGCCTGAGCGGCTGGCCGATGAGGCAGGTAGTGTTGGAATTTTTGATGGACTGGCTGTCCGGGTCCAGTGCCCCCGGTGTACCGATACCGATCCGGGCAGGTGTCAGGCCCGTGGCAGACTTGAGGTCGTCCACGATACCGGCTATCTGAGACAGGATATGGGCATAACCCCACTGCTGCTCCGTAGGGCGGCGCAGCCGGGCCAGGGGGCGATAGTCAGGCCAGGTGGCTACCAGTCCTTCAATTTTGGTGCCACCCAAGTCAATACCCCAGCATACGGATGTGTCGGATGTCTGCAATGGATACCTGATTAAATCATAGCCCAACCTACAAAAAAAAGGCTTCGCAAGGGCACAAAAAAACTGCCCCGTCAGGGGCAGCTTATCTCATACAGCCGGATAGGTGAGATCACATCACGGAGCTGAGGGTTTTGTTCATAACAAAAGGGTGGGCCATATCACCAGGCTCAGCCAGCTTGGCATTGCGCATGCCGTGAACCAGCTCGATAGAAGGACGGACTACGTCCAGCCCAAATCCCTGACCTGCCAGGGTCACCTCGTACATACGGGTGTGGAGGTCCGTGAATCCTTCAGAAAACTCAATCTCAGCTCCATCCACCGTGATAGAGCGGTAGGTAGACTGGTTTTTGTCCCGCGCCTCCTGTGGGAGGTCATTGCGGTCAATGGAGAGGAACCAGGAGACATTGGCATTTTCCAGCTCAATAAACCCGCTGGTTTTGGTTTTGTCGCTGACATACACCTCGCTGTGCTGTACACTGCCAAACATCCAGCTCAGCATATCATAAAAGTGAATGCCGATGTTGGTGGCGATGCCGCCGGACTTGTCCAGGTTGCCCTTCCAGGAGTAGAGGTACCAGGGGCCGCGTGAGGTGATATAGGTCAGACAGACATTAAACTTTTTGTCGCGGGGCTGGGCCTGGATTTTTTCGCGGAGGGCGATCAGGGCCGGGTGTACCCGGAGCTGGAGGATAGACCATACCCGGCCAGGTGATTCGTTTTCGAGCTCCTGGAGGGCATCGAGTTGCCAGGGATTCACCACAAGGGGTTTTTCGCAGATCGCGTCAGCACCCATGCGGAGGGCGAGGCGGATATGGGCATCGTGGAGATAGTTGGGCGAGCAGATCGAGAGGTAATCAATGCCGTGACGGTTGGGGTCGCGGCGCACGCGGTCGAGGTGCCGGTCGAAGCGCTCAAACTCCGTAAAAAAAGCTACATCCGGAAAGTACCGGTCGAGAATGCCTACGGAGTCGTTGGGATCAACGGCAGCGATCAGCTTGTTACCTGTGTCTTTGATGGCCTGGAGGTGGCGAGGGGCGATATAGCCGGCTACACCGGTGATACCAAAGTATTTCATACTACAAAAATTAAACTAACCGCGTGAATAAGGGGGAGACGAAAGATGCGACGTGTTGAATTTACGAAAAGGAAAGTAACCGCAAGTAAAAAATAACCCGCCTGGTGTTATTTTATTCCTGATCGGTACAAATAAGGGCCTGATACTTAAGTTCCTTCGCTGAAGGCGATCAGAAACAGACCTGCACAGATGATCACAATGCCGATGATACGGTAGCGGGAGAGTTTTTCGCCAAAAAACAAGGCCGCTCCCGCAGGTATCAGGATATAGTTCAGGCTCAGGAAGGGAAATATATAACTCAGGTCCAGCTTGGACAAGGCCAGTAGCCAGAAAAAAGCTGCCAGGCCATTACAGGCCAGTCCACCGAATACCATCGGATGAAAAACCATCCGAAGGATACCCGCCAAAGCTCCGCCCTGGGCAGGGCCTGACTTTTCGACCGAGATGATCCCTTTTTTAAACATTAGTTGTGAGGTCGTGACCAGCAGGAGGCTGATGACGACGTAGATCATATCGTTCATTTTTTCCGCGTTTCGAGTGAGATCACGAGTACACCGGCCCCGATTACAGCCAGGCCCGCCAGCCGGAGCCAGGGGATGTTTTCGCCGAGGATCAGCCAGGCTCCTGCGAATACGAGCAGATACTGCACCGTCGCTACCGGATAGGCAAAACTCAGTTCCAGCTTGGTCAGGCATAACAGCCAGAGGACGGTACCGGATCCGTACAGAAACAGACCGCCAATGATCCAGGGATTGATCATCGCCAGGAAATAGGCCCCTACATCACCTCCGGCATCAAATCCCCCGAGCCGGGCCATGGCTGCTTTGAGCACAAACTGAGCGGCTACGCTGATGATGAGGTTGAGGCCGAGGTATATCAGTCCCAGCCGAAACTTGGCAGCAGCAGCTGCGGGTGTCAGGTCGGTAGGTTGCTGCATCAGCTTACGGGTTGGGTATGACCATACAGGGCTGCGACCGTCTGCTGGATCCGCTGAAACTCTTCGTCACCGAGGCGTTGTTTGTCAGTGGCGTTGAGTGGTTTGAGGCCCGTGAGCTGATCCGTCGGTACGGGATGACCCCAGACCCGCATGGATACTGCCTGGACGACCGACTCAGGATCCTGACAAAAGTCCTGATACGAAATGTTGATATACCGCTCATCCGGCACACAGGCGCGGGCTGCTTCGAGCTCCTGCTCCACCTGATATACCTGCCGTGCAATGTCATCCACATATCCCAGCGGATCACGGTCCGGGTCGGAGTCCTGGCTGCCCAGGCCCCAGGCCACGTACTTGCTGCCCTGCACCGCCTCGCGGGACTGGATCAGCGACTGGATCACATAGACGGGATTGCGCCGGATCTCAATAAAATAACTGTTGGGAAAGGTATTCCAAAACAACGGCACACACAGCGAGTTGCGGTTGTTTTTGTTCAGAAAAGGTTTTTTGAACGCTTGCCACCAGGCATAAAAAAACTGCTGCATGTCCCGGGTATCTGCCTCGGAGATATGCTCCGGCACGGCATTCCGGTCCTCGCCCAGCCACCGGTTCCAGACATGAAATCCGTCATTGGGTCCCCCGAATCCCGCTACGCTGCCGTAGTAGTTTTTAAAGTTGCCCTTGGTCTTGCGGATAAACCGGTTGAAAAGGCGGGCTGCCGTAATAACTGACCGCGGAAAAGGAGCGCTGAGGTTATTAAAATAACTCACCGGAAGGTACTGTGCCAGGGTCTGGTACAGGACCGTCGTGCCGCTGCGGGAGCCTCCCAGGATAAAAATCATGGGGACCTCAGCGGCGGGAGCCTGCTCGATATATCGTTTTTCGCGCCCGGCCAGCAGGGCATCTACCGGCTTGGCCGCAACACCCAGCCCTTCCCGCAGGATCGTAAAATAGGCTGCGCTGTTGCCCGACTTCAGCATCCGCCGCAGCAGGCCTATCGGGTCTTTAAAATTGGCGTAGCTCATCTGAAAAATAAACTTGGGTAAAAAAGATGAATGGATCAGGCCGTTACAGGGGCCATTTCAAGACGGGCCAGTATCGCCTCGACAATTTTGTCTGAAGCATCTCCCTGTCCAAAGTAAGGAGCTGTAATGTCAGTAAAATCCGGCGCTCCGGATGCAGTCAGGCTGTGCCAGTGCTGATAAGCCTCCCGGATCTTGACGGGGTCAGCACCGGTGATGATATTGGCCCCTGACTCCACGGTCTCGACCCACTCGGTCTCGTCCCGCAGGGTGATGCAGGGGGTATTCAGAAACATAGCTTCTTTCTGGAGGCCTCCTGAGTCCGTGAATGCAATCCGTGCATGGGCAGTCAGTTGGAGCATATCCAGATACCCTACCGGGGTGATCAGCTTCAGGTTGGGGCTGGGAGACCAGTCTGGCAGGGTTGTGGGGAGCAGGTGGCGGGTACGCGGGTGGATCGGGAATACGATCGGCAGCCCCCCTTCGGCTACCTCGTTGAAGACCTCCAGGAGATTGCGGAGGCGCTGCACATCGTCTGTGTTTTCAGCCCGGTGTACGGTGGCAACAGCGTAGCTGCCAGATGTCAGCTCCAGGTTCTGGAGGATGTTGGACTTTTGGGCGGCCAGTTGGCTGTTGTGCAGGACGGTATCATACATGATATCGCCTGTGTTGACGGACTTGGGGCCCAGGCCTTCATGCTGAAGGTTGTCCATAGCCGTCGGGGTAGGGGCCAGCAGCAGATCAGAGATATGGTCGGAGGCAATCCGGTTGATCTCCTCAGGCATGCGGCGGTTGAAACTCCGCAGTCCGGCCTCGATATGAGCGATGGGGATATGGAGTTTGGCAGCAGCTACAGCAGCGGCCAGGGTAGAGTTGGTGTCTCCGAAGATAATCAGGACACTCGGCTGATGGGCAATCAACAACTCCTCAATACCCTCCAGCATCCGGGCAGTCTGGCGTCCATGACGGCCAGAGCCTACGCCCAGGTTAAAATCGGCATGGGGAATCTCCAGCTCCTCAAAAAATATATCCGACATGTCCTTGTCGTAGTGCTGACCCGTGTGAATGGTCAGGTGCTCCAGCACCTTTGATCCCTGGCGGGCGTTGTAGCGATCAATGGCCTTGAGAAGGGGGGCCAGCTTGACAAACTGTGGGCGCGCGCCCACCACACTCATCCATTTCATGTCTTGACCGTTAGGATATACTGAAAAATTGTGTGTAATACGCTTGTGTTATGGGCCTCAGAGTTCCTCCTGGTGCTTGCGGATGCTTGTAGAGATGTGGAACAGCTCATCGAAGTACCGCTTGTTTTGCAGCGAAAGGAAACTCACTGCCAGAAATTGTAAGGCTACCAGGAGCGAAATCCCCCCTACGGCAAAGGTATGGGGCCGCTGCCGGAAGGCCTCTGCCACAGCCTGGCTGAAGATCGAATTAAACATCTCCGGGTCGGGCTGGATGTCCGGGTAAATGGCGAAGGTATGGGCTGTGATCCACCCGATGAGGTAAAGCGCCATCGCAAAAAATCCCAGGCCGATGAGCATAAAAAACATATAGGGCCTGAAGATAAATCCGGTCATGAGCCCCGCGAAGATCCCGCGTATGATGCGCATGCTGGACACACGTCCGGGACCAGCCGCCTTCTGAAAACTCCAGTCCAGGTGGCCCGGTATCTCCAGCACCCTCGCCCGGAGGATGATGGCCTTAAAGATGATCTCGGGATTGATGTCGTAGGTACCGGACTTGAGGTTGAGGTACTTCAGAAACCGGGCATTGTAGACCCTGACCATGGAGGTGAAGGTGTATATC
>JANRLQ010000031.1:0-71687 GCA_033762375.1 Bacteroidia bacterium | reverse complement strand
ATTTCGGGGAGCGGATAGCGTACCTGAGGGGCCTTGCGCAGATCTGTCATCCCGCCAAAATAGTCCGAAAGAGACTCCAATGGGCTGTTCATCTTCTTTTTTTAGAAAAATATTCTATTTGTTGAAGATGCGCAAGCCCTGGGAGGCATGGAGATTCTGGCCATGTTGACCCCCACCCAAAATGGCATTATCAAGCGTCTCAACGGCACCCTCCGCAGGGAGTGCCTCCACTTAGGGTGGTTTGAGAGCCTGGAGGTCCCCAACCAGGAGATCCAGCACTGGTGGATGACCTGTAACAGCGTCTGCCCGCACAGCTCCCTGGGGTACCTCACCCCGGATGAGTTTGAAGAAACCAAAGAGAATTTCTACTCTTCCGTGGTAGCGGCATAGGGGAAGAGGACAACGTGGCAGATTTCGAAGCACAAAACTTCAATTAAGCACTGAACCTACTTTTTTGCTAAATGCCTGTTACCTGCTGGCTTTTTTGAGTTTGTCATTAATGATTCGTTTAATTATTCCCGTTCCAATTACGGTCGCACCTTCTCTAAATTCAAATTGCATTTTCTCTGTCAGTCGATTTGCGAAATGGTCAACAGAGTGTATTTTAATTTCCGCTTCAACTGTGTCACCCGGGAAAACAAGTTCTCTGTCAATAAAGGTTTGTTGTCCTGAAGTTTGCATTTCATCAAAGTCAAATTTCACTTGTGGTCTATATCCAGTTTTAGCTGCTGTTTTTCTTCCGCCTTGTTCTGTTGTCTTGTATGTCAATGTTGCAATAAAATCTGCATTTGAATTGTCAAACTCAAATTTGTTGTTGTGAAAATATTCCCAAGCATAACTTTCGATTTCTCCACCTGCCAGTTCATTACCGTTTTCGTCTTCAATCTTATATGTTTCTTGTCTTTCTCCGATTTGAGCTTCTCCGCTAAGTCCTAACAAAGTTGTGTAAAATACATCTCTTAAAACGCCACTCAATATTTGTCGAAGTTTTTCAGTTTTCTGTTCGTCAAGTTGTAAGTCTGCCATTAGTATAGAAACGTCAGTCTGGTTGCCAGATCTTAAATAAAAGTCGACAAGTGATTTTCGTTCTAAATAAAAGTTCTTTACAAATTCTTCTGGTGTCATATTCTTTGTCGTATCTGTCTATTAAGCTTGCTGGTAACGTTTTCGGGCTTTGCGTTCGGGCGGGTTTCGAAGCACAAAACTGTCAATAAACACTGAACTTGAATAGAAACACAAAGCTCCAAGTTTGCACATCACCCCGCCTGACGCAAAACCCGTGTTACCAGCATGTGCTTTATTCTTTCTCACTTGTTGTCAATCTTTAATTATTGCTTTTAACTTAAACGTTTTCTGTCCCCTATCAGGCAATACAGAGTTTATTTTGTTGGTGAAGAAGTCTTTTATAAAATTCCAATCACTTGCATTCATTCCACCATTGCCATTTTTGTCAAGATTGTCAACGATTTTCAAGTTACCAATTACTTCAAAATTGTCTCTAAACTTCATAAAGTCTTTTCTCCAAACTACCAGACCATACGAACCTAAAAAATATGGTTTTGTTTCTGGGTGGTAAGTCCACATTTGGTTAAGTTCTATATCGGAATATCTGAAATGGTCATTTTTTCTATTTCCAATTCCCCAAAAGTCACTATGCGAAATATTTGCAATTGTCGGTTTTTCCTTGTCATCATATGTCAAAGCAGCAAAAGTAAAGTTTTGAGGACTTTTCTCTTTATATGTGCTAGTGCAAAGCAGGACTTTATACTTGTCATCAGTCGCTTTAAATGTCAATAAGTCTCCCTGATTTACGTCGGTTATTTTCTTCATTGAGTAGTCTGTCTTTAGCATTGCTGGTAACATCTGTATTGCCGCAATCCCTTAATACACCCCAATATACGTCAATATTTCCTTTGTACGCAAGAAACATGCGGCAATCTCGTGACAGTAGGGGCATGGCCGCCACGCAGCAGTCGGGTCGTTGAGGGGCATCGGGGCCTGGACTGAGCCCGGCCGAAACCTAGGGGGTTGAGGGCGTGTGGCTGTGGGAGTCCGCTGGTTACGGCAGGTAGCCGGTGCCGGTGTCCATCTGTGCCAGGGTGTTGGGCCTGCCTCCACTCCAACCCGGACCTGTCGTAGGGACTCTCTTGAGCGGGCCATATTGCCCGGGTATTATTTTTTACCAATATGCGTATCAAAACGGTGTGGTTATGTTGTAGTTGTATGTGGGTATGGTCCGGGCAGATCCTGGCCCAGACCCGTACAGAGGTGCTTGATGCGGTCCTGCGTACGTATCAGGCGGCAGGCCTTTTTAATGGAACGGCCCTGGTCCAGCACCGGGGAGAGGTGCTGTTACAGCAAGGGTACGGGTACCGTGACCTGGACCCCTATACCCTTAATCTCAGCCAGACGCAGTTTCAGATAGGCTCGCTCACCAAACAATTTACGGCGGCGATCATCCTGCGTCTCCAGGAGCAGGGCGACCTCAGGGTCTCGGACCCCCTGTCCCGGTTCCTGCCGGCGTATCCGGAGGGGGACCGCATCACCCTGCACCACCTGCTCTCGCATACGGCGGGGGTGTGGAACTATACGGACGACCCTGACCTGATGCAGCATGGGCTGGGTATCCCCAAAACCCGGGCGGAGATGCTGGCGTTATTTGCCACCAAACCTTTGCAGTTTGAGCCGGGGTCTGATATGCGGTACAGCAACTCCGGGTATCTCCTGCTGGGGTATGTGATAGAGGAGGTAACGGGGATGTCCTATGGGGCAGCGGTCAGGTCTATGGTGTTTGAGCCGCTGGGGATGACAAACAGCGGGTATGATTTCCAGGGGTTGGTCAGTGACCAGAAGGCCGTGGGGTACCTGAGGCTGGAGGGGGCCTCGGGTACGCCTGCGCCCCCGGTGCATGCGTCTGTATCTGGTGCGGGCGGGGCGCTGTATGCGACGGCATCGGATCTGCTGATCTGGCATCATGCCCTGGCGCGGTTTCTGAGTCCGGCGTCCCTGCGGCAGGCCTTCACGCCGTACCGGGCGGGATTTGGATATGGGTGGGTCGCAGACTCCATCGCCGGACGGCAGGGCCTGTACCACAACGGCAGCATCCCCGGCTTCACGTCCAATATCTACCGGGTACCGGAGGACAATACCTGTGTCATCCTCCTCGCCAATCAGGCTACGCCTGCGATAGACACGATCACCCGCACCCTGCTGGCGATCCTGTATGACCGTCCGTATGTCCTGCCGCAGCGTCGGCGGGAGTTGCCACTGGACCGGATGGCTGCGCAGGCCTGCCTGGGCACGTATGCGTTCAGGCCGGATTTTCATATGCAGCTATTTTTTGCGGGGAAGGCGCTGTATGCCCAGCGGCTCGGGGAGGCAGAGCGGTTTGAGTTGTTTCCGGCATCAGACAGTGTATATTTTCTGAAGGCCTTTGAGGCAGAACTGAGGTTTGCCGGACGGAGCGCCGGAGGGTATCAGGCCCTGTCCCTGCACCAGGGCGGCAAGGTATTTACGGCGCAGCGTATAGCAGCGGGCGGGGACTCCTTGTTCAGGATCCTCCGTCCATACGACAGCTTATACACAACAGCAGCCGGTGCCCGGCGTGCGGATGTCCTGCAGCCCCTGCTCAGCCCTGACTTCAGGTATTATGCCGATGATACCCTGACCCGGCAAGGGTACGTGCCGGACCCTGCCTCGCTGGAGGTGTACCTGATACCCGGTACGGGGGCCATCACAACCGGGGTGATCCGGGGGGGAGACCCCTCCATGCCACCGGGCCGCCCGGTCAGGTATATACACCTGTGGCAGTACCGTGCAGGCGCCTGGACCCTGCGCCAGGTGATCCGGTATGGGTTGTGAGTCCGGCGGGTGGTACGCCGGGTGAGAGGTGCTTTGCCTGGGTTTTGAAAGGACTCAGGCAGGGCATTTTGCTAATCACGTTATGATACTGTCAGTTGGAGCAAGAAAAAGAGATACGCTGAGGTTTCTGCTTAATTTTAAGCTCCATACCCTCATGTATTATACAGAGGTTGATCACTGGCGCTACACATTAAACTATCTTCAGCATGATTCATCTGGACATTCTGGGAGGCGGTCCTGCAGGGCTCTTTGCGGGGTATTATGCCAAAAAAGCACAATTGCCGTTTTCAATTTATGAGGCCTCCGGCCGTATCGGCGGTAACTGCAAGACGTTTGAACACGGAGACTTTAAATATGACTCCGGGGCACACCGGTTTCATGACAAAAATCCGAAGATGACGCAGGAGATACTGGAGCTCATGGGGGATGAAATGGATGAAGTATTTGCGCCCAGTTTTATTTTTTATAAGGGAAAACTGATTCACTTCCCGATCACACCGGCCAATATGTTCAGCAAGCTGGACCCGGTCACCCTGCTGCGGGGGGTATATCATTTTCTCACAGACAAGTCCCGTATCCCGGAGGTCCGCCACTTTCAGGACTATGCCTACCGCAAATATGGGAAGGTAATCGCAGACCTGTTTTTGACCAATTATTCGCATAAACTCTGGGGGATGCCCACAGACCAGCTCTCCACCAATATCGCCGGGAGCCGCCTCAAGGAGCTCAACCTCCAGACGATGATCACAGAGTTTCTGTACCCTAACCGCAAAGCCCGCCACCTGGAGGGAGCCTTTTTTTATCCCAAAGATGGATTCGGCCGGATCATGGACCGGGTAGGTGACTACTGCGACTGGGACAATATCCAGCTCAACAGCCGGATCACCCGGATATTTCATGACCACAAGCGTATCACGGCATTTGAAGTGAATGGCGAAACCCGGGTGGATGCCTCCGTGGTCGTGAGTTCGCTGCCGCTGAGCCTTTTCCTTCAGAACATGGACCCTGTGGCGCCGGCGCACGTGCTTGAGGTAGTGCGCTCCATGAAGTTCCGCCACCTGAAGCTGGTCTGTATCTTCCTCGACCGGGAGGCGGTCAACAATGCCGCTACGCTGTATTTCCCGGACTACAAGTATATTTTCACCCGGGTCTATGAGCCACGCAACCGCAGCCGTCTCATGTCACCTCCCGGCAAGACGTCTCTGATCATCGAGGTGCCCTATTCATTTGGGGACAATGTAGAGAATATGTCCGATGAGACCCTGCTGGGGCTGGTGCGTGAGCAGTTTCTCTCGACCGGGCTGATCAAGGATACAGAAATCCTCGACATGATCGTTCAGAAGCTGCCGTTTGCGTATCCGATTCTGGAAAACGACTTTGATAAAAAGGTGGCGGTGATCAATACATACTTTGATCAGTTTGAAAACCTGTACCATACCGGGCGGAGTGGTAAGTTTGAGTACTCCTGGACCCACAACATGATGGAGTATGGGGAGACCATCGTCAACACCATCCAGCAACAGCATCTTGTCCCTCAACTCTGATCCTTACCAGCTACCAGTCCGATGAAAGCGATTCAAGGCGGGTTCAAACACTATGCCCTGCTGGCACTCAGTGTGATGCTGATGGCTGGCATGATCTACTCGATCAAGCTGGAGGTCTTCATGCAGCACCTGGGGCAGATCCACCCGCTGAGCGGGTGTCTGATCCTGGGGATTTATGCGTTGACCTGGTGGTTTAGGGCGCAGCGTCTCCGGGGGCTCCTGCCGGAGCAGATCAGCCTGGGCAATGCCTTCAGAGTGCAGATCGCCGGATTTGCGCTCAATTTCATTTATCCCGCCAAGCTGGGCGACCTGTTTATGGGGGTTTTTTTGAAAGAAAAAGCGGCCCTGAGCTATCAAAAATCGCTGGCTTACGTGCTGCACCTGCACTTGCTGGATTTTCTGGTGCTGGTCGTCATGGTGATCATGTCGGTGGTATTTTTGCCGTGGGAAAACCTGTCTCCCGAGCTCCTGCAGGCGCTCGGGGGACTGATGCTGGTGGTGCTCCTGATCGGGGGCGGGCTGCTGGTCCTGAAAAAAAGCCCGCTGCTCAACCGCCTGAAAAAACTCCTGCCCAAGAAGTATAATCCTACGGCCCTCCTGAAACAACTCGCGGAGTTTCATCATCTCAAAAGTGGCTACTGGATTTCGTATTTTCATACCCTGGTGATATGGGTGCTGGAGGTTGCTACCTGCTATATTTTTGCGACGCAGATCGCCCCGGAGATAAGTTTTTGGGCGATCCTGGCAGCACTTTCTTTTGGTAATATCATGAAGGTGATCCCTTTCCTGCCCGGTGGGATGGGGACGTATGATGCAGGTTTTGTATTTATCCTGATCATACATGGGGTACCTTATGAGGTGGCTGCCTCCCTCTCGCTCCTGGACCACCTGGTCAAAAAATTACTTAACCTGGCCGTAGGGTTTCCCATCTATCTGGGCTTGCAAAAGAAAGGCGAGGGTAGTTCCTTTGCCGGTATTACCCTTACCCAGTCTGAACCTGGGGTGAAATCCTAAGCGACAGGCATGACGGCCGACTCTGCTGCTTCCAACAGACGCTCATACACATGGATCGGACTGGCTACCCTCCTGATAGCCGGACTGGATGTATGGGCCTACCTGCGACCTGATATTTTCTCGTCAGACGGTACCCCTTCTTATTTTTTGAAGATGCCCTATTTTGTACAGCAGGGTGCCCTGCTGTACGGCCTGCTGATAGTGGGCCTGGCAGGGGGGATTGCGCTGGTGGCACTCGGGCGGGCCTGGGTCCTGCGGCAGGAGTTGTGGATCCTGCGGCTGCTGAGCCTGGGGTGGTGTGTGTTTCTGGGGGGCTATGCCCTCGTACACTTCATCAACATAGATGAGATGGAGGCGCTCCAGACCACCTGGAAAATCCTCCAGGGGGGACGCCCCTACACAGATTTTTTTCAGCATCACCATCCGCTGCTCTGGTATCAGGCGCTTCCGGTACTAATGGTTACGGGACCTTCTGTGAAGGCTTTTATGGCCCTGCGGCTGGTCCAGTACCTGTATACGCTGGGGATCCTGGCGGCTACCTACCTGATCACCCGGCAGATAACCCGGTCACCTAAAACAGGCTATATAGCCGTGCTGATCCTCGGCACTACGTATTTTTTTGCATCGGTCGGTGTGGAGATCCGGCCGGACATCGCCCAGACTTTTTTTTGTGTGCTGAGTTATTATTTTCTGCTGCGGCACCTGGGCAGTGGCCGGATGGCTGATATGGCCTGGGGAGGCCTGCTGATGGCTGTGGGTTTTTTGTTTTTGCAAAAAGCCCTGTTTTTTATGTTGCCGCTGGGGCTGGTGATGGTGTATCTGTGGGCTAAGCGCAGGTTGACGTTTGGGGCCCTCCTGGTGTATGCAGCGGCTTTTGGGGTGCCTGTGGTGGTATTTGTGCTGTATTATGTCCTGACGGGGCAGGGAGAGACCTATTTGATTTTTGCGTGGGTAATCAATTTTTATAAGACCGCTGAGGGAGGCCTGTACCGGGAGTATGTAGAGGGGCTGATCTGGAATCCCTGTTTTTGGGCGGGGGTACTGGTTATGATGCCTTATATGATTCTGAACCGCAAGCGGATACCCGAGCAGGTCTGGCTGACGTACGGGATCGGGATGATCCTGCTGCTGATCGCGGCCCGCAACCCCCGTGCGTGGATTCAGTATTATTTTCCGGCATTCCCGATGCTGGCCATTCCGATGGCATGTATGGTGCGGGATATCCTGAGCGGGTGGCGGTCTCACAGGCGTGTCATCCTGGCACTATGCCTTGCAGGGATCTGTCTGCCGATGTTTTTGCTCAATTTTCAATACAAACGATACAACAAAGTCATCCTGCGGGGCCTGCGTGAAAGTAAAGGCCAGCACAATACCTATGTGTATGACGAGCTGCTGATCCGGAATGTATTTCGCAAAGACCTGCACTATTTCTGGTATAGCACCCACAAAGGTGGGATGATGGAAGGATACCGGCACTTTGCGGCGCGTCCCGGCTATGCGTGGTTTGACAAGGCGAAATACAACGATTTTGATTTTTGTACATTGGTCGAAACCTACCGCCCTGCCATAGTCGCTTCACGGTCAGACTCACCCCATCAGCTCAGCAGGTGTGATACGATCGCAGGTCTGTACGATCGCAGTCCGGGAGATTCCCTCCAGTATGTCCTGCGGCGGGAGTAGATTAATCCCTGAAAAGATGTAGGTTTGTACCCATACGTACTTCTCTACTAAAATATATATGAACCCCTCGCGCCCTGCCGCAGTAGGTTTTATTTTTGTCACCCTGCTGATAGACGTAATTGGTTTTGGGATCATCATCCCGGTTTTGCCCAAGTTGATCTCGGACCTGGCCCATGTCAGCCTGAGCCAGGCGGCACCGCTTGGGGGCTGGCTGACGGCATCATATCTGGTCGCGCAGTTTATGTTTGCGCCGATCCTGGGCGGACTGAGTGACCAATATGGGCGGCGGGTCGTGCTGCTGGTTTCGCTGCTGGGGTTTGGGTTGGATTATCTGCTACAAGCCTTTGCGCCCAGTATCGGGTGGCTTTTTTTGGGACGTATCCTGGCAGGAATCCTCGGCAGCAGTTTCACGACAGGGGCAGCCTATATCGCTGATGTGAGTACCCCGGAGACCCGTGCCCAAAATTTTGGGTTGATCGGGGCTGCCTTTGGGCTGGGGTTTATCATTGGGCCAGCCATCGGGGGGATGTTAGGTCCGCTGGGCCCGCGGGTACCCTTCATGGCTGCTGCCGGACTGGCCCTTACCAACTGGCTTTATGGCCTGTTTGTCCTGCCAGAGTCCCTGGCACCCGAAAATCGTCGCCCCTTTGACTGGAAACGTGCCAATCCTGTGGGATCACTCCTCCAGCTCGGTAAGTATCCCCTGATCAGCGGCCTGGTTTTGTCTATGTTTCTGCTCAATGTCTCTGCCCAGGCAGTACAGGGGGCCTGGCCCTACTTTACGATGGAAAAATTTAAGTGGGACGAAAGGATGGTGGGTATCTCCCTGGCCGTTGTGGGGGTCATTACGGCCATTATTCAGGGGGGGCTGATCCGGGTTATTATTCCCCGGCTGGGCCAGGCCCGCAGTGTATTTGTAGGGCTGAGCCTGTATTGCCTGGGTTTTTTGCTGTTTGCTTTTGCGCCTACAGGGTGGATGTTGTTTTTGTTTTTGATCCCGTACGGGTTTGGGGGCATCGCAGGGCCTGCCATTCAGGGATTGATCTCCACAGAGGTCCCGCCCAATGCGCAGGGTGAGCTCCAGGGCGGTCTTACGAGCCTGATGACTGTAGCGGCTTTTGCCGGAGCGCCCATTATGACTGGTATATTTGGGTATTTCACAGGGCCTGCGGCACCGGTGTACTTTCCGGGGGCTGCGATGTTTGCCGCAGCCTTATGTACCCTGCTGAGTGCAACATTGGCCTTCCGCTCCCTGCGGACACGAGTCTGAGGCAGATCACACGAGGGTATTGAACCGGGCCGGGGCAGGGGTCTCAAAGTGCAGCCGCTCTCCGGTGACCGGATGTACAAATGCCAGCACCCAGGCATGTAATCCCAGCCGTCCGATCGGATCCACCTTAGATCCATATTTTTTATCACCGATCAGGCTGTGTTGTAAGTCCTGCATGTGGACCCGGACCTGGTTTTTGCGGCCCGTCTCCAGGTTGACCTTCAGGAGGCTGTAACCATTGCGGGTGCGCAGGGTCTGGTAGTGGGTGATGGCCAGCTGACCGGATTCAGGGTCCTGGCTGGAGTACACAATATGTGCCTTGCTCTCCCGCAGGTATGAAGTCACGGTCCCTTCTGGTTCAGGCAGGCTGCCCTCGATGATGGCAAGATAGGTGCGCTCGATCACGGTCGTATGCCAGTGTGTCTGCAGCAGTTGCTGCACACGCTCTGTCTTGGCAAACATCATCAGGCCGGACGTCTCACGGTCCAGCCGGTGCACGACAAATATTTTGTGCTGGGGGTCCTCCCGCTTGACGTGCTGGCTGAGGAGCTGATACGCCGTAGGCGCCTGATTCCGCTCATTGTCTGTCGAGATGGACAGGATGCCCGCATGTTTGTTGATGACCACCAGATGCTGATCTTCAAATACAATGCTGATCCCCTGATAGTGTTTTTCTTTGGGGATTTTGGTGCGGCGTATATGGACCGTCTGACCGGGCAGCAAGGGGTGGTTAAACTGGGTGACGACCTGTCCCTCAACCAATACTTGTTTGTCGCGGAGGAGGGTTTTGATGTTGTTGCGGTTTTTTTGAGGAAGTTTGGCGAGAAGAAACCGCATGAGTTCGTCGGGCTGCGTGACAGGCAGCACATGATCGGGTCCTGGGGGGCCGGGGGGGATACCGGGTCGAGATTTCATTGTTCAGACTCAGACAGGATTTCCTGGACCCGGCCTACCTGTCCGTCTTCCAGCATGACCTTAATACCCCTCGAATGGTGGGGGGCGCTGGTGAGGATACGCTGGACAATGCCCTCGGTGCGTTTGCCGGAGCGCTGGTCCCGCTTCAGGATGACGTGGACGAGTTGTCCGGGTTTGATATGGCTGCGCTGGGTGCCGTCCATATGATGGGTAACAGGTGTCTTGAGGCGCAAGGTACGGAGAATATTGGTTCCGTCGGCAGTGGTTGGGTGCTATGGTGGATAGCCCGCGATCTTGTGTATATTTGCCGGGAGGCGCAGGACATGGGGTTCTGGATGGCCAATTTTTCCCAGATCAGCAAGGCGTATGTTGTTTGTACCGCTTGAGACCACTGGTTGGCAGGCCCGGATCACCCTCCGGTTTGCGCTGCTGGGCACGCCTGTGGCGATACGGCCTGGTTTCTGGCTGCTGGGGATTATTTTTTTTCTGTGGGAGCATAATATTCCCCAGGCCCTGGAGGTGCTGGTGCTGGCATTTGTGGCGGTCCTGGCCCATGAGTGGGGGCACGCCCTTGCTTATCGGCAGGTGGGGCTGGTGCCCCGCATTGAGTTGCACGCGCTCGGTGGGTTTACGATTGCGCAGCAGGGCATCTACAGCCACCTGCTGCCCTGGCAGCGTATCTGGGTGAGTGTGGCAGGTCCGCTGATGAGCCTCTTGTTGGGGGGGCTTTGCTGGCTGCTGTTTTATGGCATCGGCACCTGGCCTGCGTTGTTTTTGCCGACCCGTACCGCCTGGACCTATGTGATGGCTTTCACCCTGGGCCTGGGTCTGGTGAATTTACTCCCGATCCTGCCGCTCGACGGAGGCAATGTCCTCCGGAATACACTGAGCCTGCACCCCCGCTGGGACAGCGAACTGATCGCTATCGTGACGGGGCTTGTCCTGTGCCTGATCCTGCTGGGGCTGGCAGTCCGCGACCAGGTGTACTGGGATGTACTGATCATCCTGTTATTGGCCCGCGAAAACATCCACCTGCTGATCCACCGCCGGGACCACCGGCTCGATGATCAGTTGGACGATATCAATGAAAAACTCCAGCACGGTGAGCCCCGGGAGGCACTTCAGGATGCGCTGGCGATCCTGGAGCAGGCTCGCAGCCAGGCCTACAAACGCTGGGCCTTTCGTACGGTTGCTTTTTTATACGTCTATCTGGAAGACTGGTCCGCACTCCCGGCCCTGACAGCCCGGTATCCGGCTTTTGCAGAACGCACCCCGGAGCTGGACATAGGGACAGCGCTGGCGTCGGGCCGTCATGACGAGGCCCTGGCCCGTGCGGAAGAAACCTATGACCGTCACCCGGAGGCTTGGCTGGCGATCCTGCGTGTCAAGCTGCTCCTGCGCTACCGCGGAGCCGAACCAGCCTGGGTGTTTTTGCAGCAAGTACAGCCGCAGGCGTTTTATCCGGCAGTAGCGGATCATGTGGCGGAGTTGTTTTTACGGCAGGGGGGAGAGACATACGCCTTTGATCTCAGCGAGGCCTTGTTTCGGACCCAGGGCGACTCCCGCCATGCCTATAATGCAGCCTGTGCCCTTGCCCTCCAGGGCCGCCCGGAGGAGGCGATGACCTGGCTCCGGCGAGCCCTGGACGCCGGATTTGATGATCCGGAACTGGTGCAGACGGATCCTGACCTCGACAGCCTGCGGACCCGGACGGACTTCCCGTCGGTATGAGTCCGGCTGGGACGCCAAAAAAGGAGAAGACCTCACGACCTTCTCCTTCTTATCACAATGAAAAAACCTTGTGCAGGACTTAGCGAGCCAATACCAGCTCACCTGTCTGGCGGATAGCGGCATGGCTCCCCGCCATCTCTCCGACAAGCTCCCAGCGGTAAAATCCCTCCGGGGCGGGCTGCATCCGGATCATGCCGTTCCAGGTCGGGTGACCCTCGGCAGACGAAAAAATCAAGTGCCCGGCCATGTCATATATCCGCAGCTCGTACGAGCTGAAAGCACACTCGTGCTGGATGTCAAATACATCGTTGATCCCGTCGCCATTGGGCGAGAAGGCCGTGGTCGCAGACCGGAAGCAGGAAACCTCCTCCGTCGCTGCTGCAAAATCCTGTGAAAAGACCGGACTCAGTCCTGACCAACCCAGGGCGGTCAGCAACTGAAGAAAAAATAATTGTTTCATTACACCATATCCTGAAAAAAGTGCCAGGGAAAACCGGTCCTTTCCTTCCCATCGTATCAGAACCAGACCGGCTGAGGGGTAATACGTACCTCCCAGTCTGCAAAAAAACGAATACCTGCCCGATTGGTTCAGGGGGCCGGTATTGAATGGGATAATTCAGGGCATCAACGTCAGAAAATCCCGGTCAGATGGCATGGGAGCATGGCTGGGCCCTATCGGATACGCATTTTCAGCTCTTGTACCATTTCCAGTACTTCCTGCCGGGTCATGTTTCGGAACCGGGCCGGGAGCAGTTCTTTGGAGGTACACTCCAGCACCGCAGCGTAGTTCATAAGGTCTATTTCCTCCGGGTAGGACGGGGGCAGGAAGTCATTGAAGACTTGCGCCACAATGTCCACGGTGATCTTGTCCAGGCCCAGGCTGGCTGTCTTAAACTTGGCACGGGTCAGGGCCGCCTCCATGTCAGCTCCTGATCGTACGGTCAGGTCTTCGAAGAAGTCATCATCAAAGTCTTCTGCTTTCAGCTCTTTGATCCCCGTTTTTTTGAGCATGACGGAGAGAATTTCTTTTTTCTCTTCGAGGGTTTCAGGATAAAACAGGGCAATATGCTCCTCGGCGCGTCCCTGGCGTTTGAAGTCCACAGGCATCAGGTCAGGCCTTGCCGTGACGAGAAACCAGATGATCCGGCCCCGGTTTTCAGTATCACTCATGAAGCTGGCCAGCATGGAGAAAAGGCGGCTGTTGACCCCGCTGCCCCCGTCATCGCTGCGCGAGCCGAGGTACGCATCAGCCTCGTCTATCATCACCGCCACCGGTGCCATGGCCTTGAGGATCTTCAGGACTTTCTGGAGGTTGCCTTCGCTCTGGCCTACGTACATGCCCCGGAAGTTTTTGAGCAGGACCATCGGCACGCCGATATCATTGGCAAAACAGGTGATCATAAAGGTCTTGCCCGTACCTACCGGCCCTGAGACCAGATACCCCATCGGCATGACGTCTGACCGGCCAGCCTTGAGGGCTGTAGCGGCGTCCAGCAGGTGTTTTTTGGCATGGGCATGACCGGCTACATCCTTGAGGCTGTATTTGCCGGAGACAAACTCCAGCAATCCTCCCGCCTCAGCCTCAATCATCTCTTTTTTCTGCTTGTTGAGGTCAGCATTGGTGTAGAGGATTTTGTTACCGGCAGCCTCGGACATGATCGTATTGAGGTGTACCAGGGTCAGGCCTGCTGTATTTTTTGCCAGGACCTCTGCCGACATCTCAAAATGCGGCTTTACCTCCGGCTGCTGCTCCAGGAAGTGCTGGATGAAGGAGAGCCTTTCAGCCTCGCTGGGGTACTGGATCTGCACGTCATACGTGAAGGGGTTGCGGACGTACTGTGCATTGAGGTCTATGAGGTTCTCGGTGAGGACGACCAGGGTCAGGTCAGCGTCAAGAAACCGCTGTTCCTTCGCCCACTTCTGCATGAAGATCAGCAGCATCTGCTCATCTGCATGGAGGCTGGCGTTGTCGCTCATGGGGATCAGGGTCTCGGCATACTCCACCACAAACGCAATGGAGCGGGGCCGGGCCAGTTTTTGTTTGAATATCTCCAGCCGCTCCTTGAGTTTGGACATAGAGTCTTCTTTTTTGTCTCCAAACTCTGGCAGGTTGAGGCGCATAAACCGCTCGATGATGTCTTCGTCGCGTTTGCGGGCCTCAGGGGCTGGTGCTGATTTTTTGCCCTCCATCGCCTTCTCGACCTGGCGTACCCAGGAGTTGAGGAAGTCCTGGTTTACAAGCAGGTTAAAGTACGTGTCCAGCGTAAAAAACGACCGGGCCGGGTTGCGGTTCAGCTCGCCGAAGTTATTGTCCGTGAGTTCATCAAACAGTTTCATGATCTCCAGGAAGTCGCGGCGCATATTGCCGTCCCCCCCAAAGAGGGTATCGTCCTTAAACTTGATTCCCGCGGCACGGTCGTAGTAGATGACGGTGTCTTTGTACTTAAACATCTCTTCGTTCAGGAACTCCCGCAGGCGGTAATAGGTGGACTTGCCCTCGCGGTTCACGTGGACATAGTCATTGATATTGCCGTGGATGATGAACTGGGAGACGTTTTCGGAGAGGTACTTGCGTTTGATCTCATGTACCCACTCGGGCACCAGGACTTTGGGGGTAGCAGGCTCAGCTGCCGGTGCGAGAGGCTGTTCAGCCGCAGGGGTAACAGGGGTTTCTGATGTCATGGGAATAAATACGATACGGATCAGACGATCAGCTCGTCCAGATATTGTTACGGTAAAGATAGAAAAAGTTGGGGATAGTTGGAGAGGGGGAATGTAAAGGCTGCCGTATCCTGGATGAGCCTCACACCCGTACCACCGTTCCCTTGCTGCCGTCCATCTCGACCCAGTCGCCGGTCTGGAAAGTCCACTCACGGGGGAGCTGGGTGATGGCAGGAATCTGTGACTCCCGCAGGATGATGGAGGCATGGGAGAGCAGCCCGCCCACATAGGCCAGGACCCCATCTGCCTGAACAAAATAGGGGATCCAGCCCGGATCGAGGGAGTCTGTCAGCAGGATCACAGACGGGAAGTCGGGCCGCTGTACCTGTGTGAGGTCGGCCTGCGCCACGCGCCAGATTTGTCCCCGCACGACGCCGGGATAGATGCCCAGGCCCTGGTGGCGGGCCGCCTGCGCAGCAGCGGTATGGGTCGCGAGGTAGGAAACGTGGGTGCGACGCCCGCCCCGGCTGGCAAGAAAGGTATCCATGTCCCAGCCGCTCTGTGCAGGGTAGCTAATGCCGGAGAGGCTGTCACGGCCTTTTTCCAGGGCCAGGCTGATATGCTCCGGCCGCCACGCACTGAAGTCAAAGTCCTTGCCGAGACGTGCCTGGGTATGGTCCATCAGCTCTTCCCGGAGCCACGCAAAATACCGCATGGCGTGGTTGCGCAGCCACTCGCGGGTGCGCATAAGCCGCAGCAGGGGCTGGCTGAGCCGGATGATGAGCCAGAAACTATGCGGAGCGAGGTTAGGGGCTGTTTTGTGAGCCGTAGCCTGGAGCGCCGCCCATTCAGACTCAGTATATTCCCCAAGCCGCTTGTGCCCGATGTCAGACTCATAAAATCCCCGGTGTCCGTACCGTGCCACAAATGCCTCCCGGCTCAGGTCACCTGCCAGGAGTTGGCGATAGGCTTCCAGGTACTCGGTACTTTCGCTTTTGTCGGGCAAGAGCCGGAGCAGACCGAGTTTGTCGAGGAGTTTGACCGGGCCGGACATCGCACCCGTGAGGGCCTGCATATGTGATACCAGCTCTACGTAGAGAAACTGCATGTCCGTGAGCCAGTTGGTGAAGGCTACGTCAGGGGCGTGATACCAGAGCCTGCGGCGGGCCTCCAGGGTCGAGCGCAGGTCACGGCGTTTGCTGCGGACCCATTGCCGGGCCCGGATGGCGACATATAGCTGCTCCCGCAGCACCCGTACAAATACTTTCCATTTGCGGAGCATCTGCCAGGGCCGGAGTTTGACGCGATACACATCCTCTGCGCCTACAGAGTCACAGACCAGCGACGTCGGCAGGCCCCAGCTCACCATCATGTCCAGCAGGGCAGAGAGATTGATCCAGGGCATCCCGCCGGATACCTCGATAAAATCCCGGTCGCGGAGGCTGGGGTCCAGTCTTTTGTAATAACCAAACAGGTGACGGCTGCATGAGGCAATGATGGCCGTCATCATCTGAGAAGGGATGGGCGGGAGGATTTCGCGGTGATTGGCGGAGGTGAGTACCTCCTCGGCAGCCTCCGGGGTGGTAATCGGCCGTGCCTGGAGCAGGTAGAGTTTGCCCCGGCTGATAGCAAACTCAATGTCCAGGCCCAGGGGGCTTGCAGCTGGCTCATGCCGCAGGAGGTGGCGGCAGCACCAGGACAGGTGTATGAGGGGCTGGATCAGGGATGCCCGGCTCCGGTCTCGTCCGAATGGCTGCCACCGGCGAAAAAAAGCCGCTAAGCTCACATCCAGCCGGGTGAACCGGGGCAGGAGCAGGGTAATCGGGGTCACGGCCCCGCCCACAACCGCCTCGCCGCTCCCGGGACTCATCTCTGCTTTCCAGACAGCCTCCCGGCAGCCAAACAACACCCCGCTATAGTCAGCCTCGACCATCTCCTGTACGATGACCTCCTGCCCGGCAGGGTTGCCATAGGAGTTGAATACCTCCCTGATCGCAGCTCCTATCTCAGCAGGTCCGACCCGCAGCCGGGTTTTGAAATGGCCGGCATAGGAGCGGTTGGTGCCGTCTTCGTCAGCGTATGAGGATCGTACTGCGACCGGATAGTGAAGCCCCTGCAGGCGCGACTCCCAGGTACCTGCCTCAAAATCAGCATATCCCACGACCCGGTAGGGTGGGGTAGGCAGGCCGAGTTGGCTGAGGGTATCCAGTTGGGTGCGTTTGCTCATGTACCAGTGGTCAATACTACAAATTTTCGGACAAATCCTGCCGGGTCGTCCAGCATCGGGAAGTGGTCCCAGCCAGGCATGATGTCCAGGGTGGCACGGGGGAAATCCGCTGTCCAGAGTGGCAGGTATTTAGAGGCAACCACCCGCTCCCGTTCACCCCAAAGGAGGTAAAAGGGCTCATCCCGGACCAGGGGGCGGATACGCTGGTACCAGGCATCCGTGATCAGGTCAAACCAGACAGAAAAAGACGCACAGCGGCCGTAGTCTTCAAAAAAACGATTGCGCACATCTGCCGGGATACGCTCAGGGTGCAAAAAAAGCCGCTTCACCCACATCGGGCGGAGGGCCGGGCTGGCGACCAGGGTCCGGATCAGGTGGCGTATCCATTGTGGTTTCATCAGCCGGGGAAACCACCGCCGGTCGAGTGAGGCACCGATGGCACCGTGGAGGATCACCCTCCTGGGGCGGATCGTAAAACCCTGCGGGAAGGTGTACCGGCGGGCTGCCAGTTCCATCAGCAGGGAACCCCCGATCCCGTGCCCGTACAAAATCCAGTCTTCCGCCTCGTATGGGTGCATGGCTTGCCCTGTTTCCTGCAAAAACAAGTCCCAATAATCCACCCCGTCCGGGAGTGGACGCCCGTCAAATCCGCTCAGGGCCGGGATCACAACCCGGATATCCGGGTGCTCGGTTGCCAGAAGTGCCAGCGCGGGCTCAAATCGGGTGCGTGACCCGCCATTGCCATGTAACACGAGGATATGCTGCATATATCTGGCTGCTGATGCCTGAGTGATTGTTGCGAATAGAAAGGTACGTGAATTTCCGGCACTCGCCCTGCCGGAGGCCTCAGCGTGAAAAAATTCACTACTGGCCCGCCATTCTCGTATATTTGTCTGCCTGAGTTGGGCTGGATATTAACCTGTCCGCAACGGGAGGGTTTGGATTAGCCAGACTTTTCTGATGGCCTGAGTAAAAAAACGTTAAGACAAGCCGGTATGTACGCAGCCCTGATCAAGGAAAAATTTCCCCAGGACGAAAAAAACGGACTATACGTCAGCCCGCAGTTGCCCGCCGTCAAGCTGGGAAAAATTCTCATCAAGGATACCCGGGTCACCAGCCCCAATGATGTTCTGGCCTTGCACCTGAATGAGGGACCCTTCAGCACGAGTGTGATTATGCTCACCAAAGACCGTTGTTATTATGCAGGTGGGGCATTTTTGCTTGAAGATGTACGGGAAGTCCAGGCCCAGGGCAGCAAGGTGATTGTATTTGCCAATCAGAAAGGTCAGTTTGTGCCCAATACACTTCCGGTCAAAAATGAACAGGTAGCCCAAACCCTGCGGCGGGTATTTGAGAATATCGCCAATAAGGACTTGCAGGCGGAGGAAATGCTGAAAAAAACCTATGAAGGGTACAGCGATACAGAACTTTCCTGGCTTAATCTCCGGGACGAGATCATGCGGACCATAGACATGCTCTACGACCGGTACAATGATGGGAAATTGTCTCTGATTGAATACGAAGAGAAAAAAGAAGAACTGCTGAGCCGCCTATGAAGCCCATAGATACCCACTCGCATCTGTATATGCCTGCTTTTGAGGCAGATAGGGCAGCAGTACACACACGGGCACGCGAAGCCCTCGCGGCAGTATGCCTGCCCAACGTGGACCTGGAAAGTGTCCCCCGTATGCTCCGGCTGGCTGCATCAGCCCCGGATTTTTATTTCCCGATGATCGGCCTGCACCCTTGTTCCGTACATGAAAACTGGGAAGAGACCCTGGCCGGGATCAAAACATATCTGGATGATCCCGACCTGACATGGTACGGGATCGGCGAGACGGGACTAGACCTGTATTGGGATACCTCTACGCTGCCCTGGCAGGAGGCTGCCCTGCGGGTGCAAGTACAATGGGCTAAATCAGCCGGTCTCCCCCTGATCCTCCATGCGCGGGATGCCATAGACCCAACAACCGCTCTGATAGCGGCTGAAAACGAAGATACCCTCTGGGGCATATTCCACTGTTTTGACGGGACACCGGCCCAGGCACTCCGTATTCTGGAGTTGGGTGGGTTTAAGCTGGGCATCGGGGGGATCGTGACCTACCGGGCAGATGTGCAGGCGATGGTCCGGGAGGTGCCCCTCTCCGGGCTGGTATTGGAGACAGATAGCCCATATCTGCCGCCGGAGCCACATCGCAAGGCCAAAAACCGCCGCAACGAAAGCAGTTATACAACCCTGGTCTGTGAGGCGATCGCCCGGATCAAAGGACTCGAGCCGGAAGAAGTTGCAGCCGTCACCTCTCAAAACGCACAGGCTGTATTTACCCGCATACCTGCTATCACCGGATGAACTGGCAAACCTACTGGGCTGCCCTGGCACACGATCCCGATCCGCAGCGGCAGGTGGCACGTACCCGGGTCGGTCAGCCGGTGGATGAGGAGACCCTGGGCCAGATAGTCGCCTGTATCAGCGAGCGGCTGGCCCTCAGACCGGAGGATCATCTCCTGGATGTATGCTGTGGCAACGGAGTCCTCACCCGGCACTTGGCCCTGATATGCCGGGAGACAGTAGGCGTGGACATCTCGCCGCCCCACATAAGACTGGCACGGGCACAGCATACAGCGCCCGGGCTTACCTACCTGACGGGAGATGCTACCCGGCTGGGAGACGTGCTGGATAGTACATTTGACAAAATCTGCCTCTACTTCTCCTTTCAGTACCTGGATACCTATGCCAAAGGACTATTGGCCATCCAAGGCATGGCACGGCTCCTCAAGCCCGGTGGCAGGATATTGCTGGGGGACGTACCCGACAGCGCCCGGCTGCGGGTGTTTTTTCCGCGGTGGCAGGATCGGGCCCGGTATTACCTGCAAGTAGCATCCGGACGATCGCCCATGGGGAAATTCTGGTCAGCCGACGAGATACGCCGCATAGCTGCTGCCTGCGGCTTGCGGGTGTCAGTCCTGTCACAGCCGACACACCTGCCCTACGCCAGCTATCGCACAGACTATGTGCTGACCTGGATTTGAGGGTTTGGGGATAAAACAGCAGGGGGCTGTTACTGAAGTTCCCGGACCAGCGCCAGGAGTTCGTCAGTTTCTTCGCCGGCAGCCTCTGCGAGTCTCAGGGCAATATTAGCCGCTGGCAGGGCCTCGCGTTGGCGGCCGAGCCGTATGAGCAGCCGGGCCTGGGTCTCATGGTTCCAACTGGCCTGCTCCAGTGCCGCAGATTGACGGCTCCAGTTGAGGGCAGCCTCCAGGTGGCCGGTATCGTCCGTATGCAAAAGAAAGTTGCGGGCCGCCAGGTCCAGTTCCCGGGCATCGGTGACCGTATAGGTCTTAAAGTGGTGGAGGGCTTTGCTGGTATAGTCCAGCCAATCGCCTGAAGCCTCTGCATAGGTCATGCGCAGGCGGCTGGCTGTTTGCCCGTTGTCATCAAGTTGATCAGCCAGGGCCAGGGCTTGGGAATACCGGTCGGGCTGACGGCCAAGGGCTGCTTCCAGCACTGCGTGCCGGAGCACGGCTTTTATCTTGTCTGTCACGGGCTGTGTACCAAAAGCCTTCGCAAATGTCTTCTGGCGGGTGACGAGATACTGAAACTCGCGGCTGCTGATATCGGTCGTCAGGAGGCGTATTGCCTGCCAGTTGGCAGTAGAGATCAGGTCTTTGTCGGCTTGGGTACGGAAATATTGGTTGGCGCCTTCGGTCCAGTCTTTTTTCTGCTGATAGAGGCGCATGGCATGATCAAGCAGGTTCTGAGGGGTGGAGGAGCCCTCTGCACCTTCCTGGGTGGCTCGATCCTGCGTCTTATCCGGGCTGGCGGCAGCCTCACCGGCCTTGAGGAGCTGGGCGGGTGTCTGATACCCCAGGACGGTGGATACAACCTTGCCATCGTAGTTGATAAATAACAGCGTAGGATAAGCTGTAATTCCGTACCGGGCAGCAAAGGCCGGGCCTTCGCCTTTTTCCATGTCAAACTTATAGCTGATGAAATGTTTGTTGAAAAACTGTCCCACCGCAGGGTCGGGAAAGGTATTGCGGGCCATTGCCTTGCAGGGACCACACCACTCTGCATAGGCGTCCACAAAAATCAGCTTGCGGGCAGCTTTTGCCTGTGCCAGGACCTCAGTCCACGATCCTGAAACAAATGTGATACCCTGGGCACGGGCGGGGTGCTGACTCCACAGCAGGACGGGGAGCATAAGGGCAATGAGTGTTCGTGTCATACAGGCAATGGTAAGGGGTCAAAAAGGCTTCTGCCAGTTATTCGAAAATACAGCCTTTCGGGTTTCCTCCGCAGACCTGTCATTAAATTATCTGTCAGCACCGGGGGCAGCCATATTTTTTTGCAATTTGAGCGCGTCTCCTGTCACATAGACCCGCCTCCGGGTGTCTCTCCGTAAACCCATCTCTTCATCATATGGCTGCCAAACGCGACAATTTTTCCAGTCTTCGGTACGCATTCCAGGAAATCATCTGGCCCCGGCGCGGTATGCTGCTGGTGGGCCTGCTCTTGGTCGTTCTCAACCGGGCCTCCGGGCTGATATTACCTGGCTCCATGCAGTACCTCGTGGATCAGGTGCTCCCCAATCAGAACCGGGAACTGCTTGTGTGGCTCCTGGTAGTAGTCGGCGCATCGGTGATCCTTCAGGCGATTACCTCTTTTTATCTGGTGCGGATGCTGAGTGTCGAGGCGCAGTTTATGATAGCAGGCCTGCGGTCTCGGGTCCAGCAGCAGATACTCCGGCTGCCAGTCCGGTACTTTGACAATACCAAGTCCGGGGCACTGGTATCCCGTGTGATGAATGACGTCGAGGGCATCCGTAACCTGGTCGGAACGGGCTTCACACAACTGATCGGAGGGGTGCTGACCGCCATCGCCTCGCTGGTGATCCTGATCATCATCAGTCCCTGGCTTACCTTGTTTTCCTTGGTACCGATGGTGATTTTTGGGGTGGTGTCCATGCGGGCATTTGGGCAGATACGTCCGATATTCCGGGAGCGGGGCCAGATTCAGGCGGAGGTTACCGGCCGCCTGACAGAGTCCATGAGCGGGATACGGGTGATCAAAGGGTTTCATGCCGAGGCGCAGGAAGAGGCTGTTTTTTACAAAGGCGTGTTGCGTTTGTATGAAAATATAAAAAGCTCACTCACCACGACCAGTTTTGTGACCAGTATGGGCGGCCTGCTGGCGGGCTTGACAACCGTCGGCATCATGGGTATAGGTGCCCCGATGATCATGGCAGACCACCTGACCTCAGGGGAGTTGTTGTCCTTCATATTTTACCTTGCCTTCCTTATATTCCCGATCGTGCAGATGAGCAATATCGGGAGCCAGATCACAGAGGCTTTTGCAGGGCTGGACCGTACGGCAGAGATATTGAACATGACACCTGAAACAGAGGACCCGGCCCGGGTACGGGTACTGGAGTCCGTCAGGGGGGATATCACTTTTCAGGAGGTGGCCTTTGCCTACGAGGCCGGTAAGGAAGTGCTGCATGACATTAGTTTTGAGGCACCTGCCGGGTCGCTGATCGCGCTGGTAGGTAGCTCAGGTTCTGGCAAATCCACCATCGCGGGTCTGGCTGCTTCTTTTTTTAGCCCTACCCAGGGGAAAGTCACCGTCGACGGATACGACCTGAGTACGGTCACCCTGGACAGCTACCGGGCTCACCTGGGGGTGGTGTTGCAGGATGACTTTTTGTTTGAGGGCACAATCCGGGAAAATATATACTTCTCCCGCCCGCAGGCGAGTGAGGCGCAGATCATGGCTGCCGTGAAGGCCGCCTATGTGGACGAGTTTACGGACCGGTTTGAGCTAGGGCTGGATACCGTGATCGGGGAGCGCGGGGTAAAACTCTCTGGCGGACAACGCCAGCGTATCGCCATTGCGCGGGCGATCCTGGCCGATCCCCGCATCCTGATTCTTGATGAGGCGACCTCACATCTGGACACGGAGAGTGAATCGTATATCCAGCAGAGCCTGGACACCCTGATGGCAGGCCGGACTACCTTTGTGATTGCTCACCGGTTGAGTACCATCCGGAAGGCCTCACAGATTCTGGTCATTGAGCAGGGCAGGATCGTCGAGCGCGGCACCCATGACACACTTATTGCCGCTGAGGGACGGTATTATCAATTATACACCTATCAGTCCCGTATCTGATAAAACGCCAGCCGTCAGTCAAGCCGACAGGCGGTGTATGGTATACATGCACCGCCTGCTTTCCTTATCAGGTGTCGTATCTTACAGCCGGGAGACCCCCAGCCCGGGCCCTCCCGCGAGGCGCATAATACCCTCCTCAATCACAAAACCACCTGAGACCAGGTCTTGCGCAAGGTCCAGGCTACCGTCCAGGTCCAGGTATCGGGTGTTTTCGCAGGCAAAGGCGGCATGCAGGGCAGCACTGATGCTGACGATGCTCTCGTCATTACAACCCCACATCAGCTCAAGGCCTCCCAGGCGGGCTACTTCTGCTATTCGCAAGGCCTGGTAGATCCCGCCACACTTCATCAGTTTGATATTCAGAATCCCAAAAGCAGGCGGTGCTTGTGAGATATGCCATGCATCCCGGGCGGAGATCAGGGACTCGTCGGCAGCCAGCGTCTGCCGTATTTCGTCCGGGAGACTGCGGGTAATCTCCAGCGCAGCAGCAGGGAGGGGCTGCTCTACCAGCTCAATGTCAAGGGACCGCGTTTCGGCATAAAAACGGATCATATCAGCATGGGTATACCCTTGATTGGCATCTACCCGTATGCCAATCTCAAATCCGAATCTTTCCCGCAGCTTGCGCAGGCGCTCCAGGTCTTCTTCCAGCGAGTGTCCCAGTTTGACCTTTAATATCCGGAACTGCCGCCCCACATACTCATCAGCCTCCTCCAGGGTAGCGGCTACCTCCTTTATGCCAATGGTGATCGAGGTAGGGAGCTGCTGGTGTTTCTGCCCGAGCACGACCGCCAGGGGCAAGCCTGCTGCCTGCGCATAAAGATCATGAAAAGCAATATCAAGCGCAGCCCGGGCCCCAGGGTTCTGCGGCAGAAGGGTGTATAATGCCTCACCCCAGGCACGGTATCCGGCTACCGGGTGCCCGATCAGGGTATCTGTCATGCCAGATGCCAGCACCGCTTCGGTATCAGCCAGGGTTTCGCCCACGACATAAGGACTGGGATTGGCTGCGCCGAGGCCTGTGAGGCCGTTATCGGCAGTTATTTCCACAAACACATTGTCCACATCCGTGACGGTCTTGTAGGCAATGGTATAAGGACGCGTAAGCTGTAAGGGCATACGCCAGGCGCGGATGGACTGGATTTTCATACGGGGCAATTATGGGCGGATATCAGTGGATCAGGCTTCTGACAGCAGGAATCAGGCTGTTCACCCCCTCCTCTACTGGCAGGACGACCGGAATCGAGAGTTCTTTTTCGTAATGCCGCTGCCAGGTCAGGGCCTCCTCATGGGAAAGGTGCTGGGTATTAAGGGCGATCCCCAGTACACGGGGGCCGTATGCCTCAACCAGCTGAACCTCGCTATACAGCGGAAAAATTTTCCGCCCGAGGTGCTCCCAGCCTTTGTAATAAACCCGGCCCGGGGGGTGTACCAGAATGACCCCATTGGCATTGCCGGAGACCAGCATCTCGGACCCGCAGGGGCCGGAGGGGTTGCGGAGGGCAGCCTGACCTTCGATAAACATCACATCCGGATGGAGGTTGCGGTAGCAGGACACAATAGCGTGCTCCAGCTCCCCGGACACAAAATCGTTGAGCGTGGCATCAAACACAAATCCATATTGACCACCCTGCATCCATCCTGTCTGTCCGGTATAGATCATCTCAGCCTGCAAGCCATCCTGGCGGCAGGCCTGTGTCAGCATGCGGGCTGCGGTGCGTTTGCCTACCGCACAGTCGGTGCCGAGTACGGCGATCCGGGCAGATGTCACCTCATGAATCTCCCCTGTCCAGAAATGGAGTTCATCCCGGTGCCGGGGGCGTCGTACGTCTATCAGGCGGACACCTTGGGCCTCGGCCAGGGCTGTCAGGACAGGTTGGTCTGCCAGGAGTTCATGCATCCCGCTCACAATGGACATGCCTGCGCGGATGGCATCAGCGATGACCGGCATCCAGGCGGGATCTAGTTTTCCCCCTGCATTGGCAATCCCGATGATCAGGTAATCCGCCCGCTGGCCCGTGGCCAGAAACGCCTCCAATCCGGAGACAATGGGTATCTGGCGCGGACGCCCATCCAGCACCGTACCAGCATCCTGGCCTGCGGCCTCACTGTCCAGTACAGCCAAAATCTGGTACCGTTCGGTGCCACGCACCAATCCGTGTGCAGTTTTGGCCTGGGGGCTTTGGTAATAACGTTGGGTAAAAATAACGGCTGTTCCGTCCATACTTGACTAAGGGCCTGAGTAGGCAGGCAAAATAGCCAGTATCCGGAGAGATTCAAACAGAAAAATCAGGCCAATACCCGAATGTTGGGTTGGTTATTGCCCTGCGAGGTCCAGTATTTGCCGGGTATGGTCGGCAGATTTGACCTTGTCTATCACGTGGGTAATGATCCCTTGTTCATCCAGGATAAAAGTAGCGCGCAGGATACCCATATAGGTTCTTCCGTACATCTTTTTTTCACCCCAGGCTCCGAGTGCCTGAATCAGCCGGGTCTCCGGATCAGAGATCAGGCGGTAGGGGAGTTGTTGTTTGTCAATAAACTTGCGATGTGATTTTTCGGGGTCAGGGCTTACGCCCACTACCGCAAATCCCCGTGCCTGAAGCGCAGCATAGCCATCGCGGAGGTTACAGGCCTCCTTGGTACAGGTCCCGGAATTGTCCTCGGCATATACAAACAAGATCAGTTTCTGACCCCGAAAATCAGCCAGAGAGATGGGTGCGCCGTCCTGGTCGGTGAGCGTCATGTCGGGAGCCGGGGTGCCGGGCTGGATCAGCGTAGTATCGGACATATGATAAAGGTATAGAGATATACGGGTAGGGTAGAAACCCAGCCCCCGTGTTTTTGTTTGGAAACCTCTTCCCGGTATTACGTGACGCACTCAACATACATTCCGCTGTTGACTCGGTCTTTTGCACAAATACTGCGTCAGAAAAGCCCTCATTTGGCTCGCCAAATTCAATTTGTCTTCCTTGTCCTCGCACAAAATACCATCGCAACAGCTGGAATGTATGTTGAACGTGTTATTAAGGTTGGCGGCTGAGCTGGTCCAGGTGCTTGAGGAGGTCCGGTATCCGAAAGGGGCCTTTCATCAGGCTGATATAGTGGGTGGCGAGGTCCAGGTCAATACCAGCCGCCGTAATATAAAGAGGCTTTTGGCTTTGGCCCCGGTAGAGTTTTCGCTGTGCCTGGTCCAGGTCTGCATACTTATTTTTAGCCACTCCGATCACCGGAATCTTCCCGCTGAGGTGGTCGTAGAGGTGCTGGCCCAGGCCGGGTTTGCCTGCATCATCCAATACAACAAATCCATCCACAACGATCGCCGAGACTTCCGGGAGGCTGAACTGTGTCAGCAGGCTCAGAATACAAGGCAACTCACGCTTGTAGAAAGCGCCCGGCTCATACGCTGCGCCCGGCGCCCGTACCTCCGTCAGCACCTGTGCCGGCTTGGGGTCTTGCCAGTCGTGAAAGCAGATACAGGCTGTTTTTGCCTGCTCGTCTGTATACCAGGTGTCAAAGGCTAGCATCATGGGACCCAACATATACAAAGGTATACGCAGGAAATACCTGTCCGGACAGGCTGTGTGCTATCAATCGTGTCTTTTGTCGGCCAGCCGCGTGTATGTCTCCGGCTGCTTATATAGGTTTACAATCTTATATTTACGCTATGCAACAACATCGCTGGCACCCCTACGCAAGGCTGATGATCGCCGGACTGCTGTCCGGTATCCTCTATGTCTTCCTGCTGGGTACGATACGGTCTGATTCCTTCCGTCTGATGGGGTTATTTGCAGGGGCGTTTGGGCTGTACCTGTGGCAGGTCCGGGAAGTGAGTCGTCTGGAGGGGTTGGGATTGAGGACATTGGGGGCAATTGGGATATTGGCCCTCCTCTGTCGGTTGCTGGTGGTCCTGCCCCTGCCCAATCTGTCTGACGATTATTTCAGGTTTGCATGGGACGGGCGGCTCTGGTGTCACGGCGTGAATCCTTTTCTGGAGGTGCCCCGCACCCTGATGCAGGATCCGGAGGCAGCGGCCCGGCTGGGCCTCACGCCTGCCTTATTTGCCGGGCTGAACTCGCCCGATTATTTTACGATATACCCGCCGGTGCTACAGGGGTTATTTGCGGGGGCTGCCTGGCTGGCGCCGGACTCGCTGCCGGTATTTGTGTGGATCCTGAAGGGGATTATTGTGATGGCCGAGGGGCTGAATCTCTACCTGATATACCGCATCCTGCGCCAACTGGAGCTGCCTCTGGCGGGGCTGGCCCTCTACGCGCTCAATCCGCTGGTGATCGTCGAGCTGACCGGCAACCTGCATTTTGAGGCCCTGATGATTACGGGTATCCTGCTCCTCATCTGGTGCCTGCTCCGGGGGCAAATAGCAGCAGCAGGTGCCGGATTGGCCCTGGGGATACTGACCAAGCTGCTTCCGCTGATGTTTATGCCTTTGTTGCTGCGGCGGCTCGGGTGGGGGCGTACGATCTGGTTGGGGATCGTAGCAGGAGGCGTGACCCTGCTGGGGTTTCTGGCCATCCTGCGTCCGGAGACGCTGGCCCATTTGTCGCAGAGTATTGACCTGTATTTCCGCAAGTTTGAGTTTAATGCCAGCTTTTATTATCTCGTGCGGTGGGTCGGATACCTGGTGAAGGGGTACAATATTATCCAGAAAGCAGGCCCCTGGCTGGCTTTCACGACCGTGTGCCTGATCCTGTTATATATGCTGCTGGAGCGCAAGCCCGGCGTCCGTACCTTGCCGGCAGCGCTGATGTGGTGTCTGCTCATCTATTTTTCGATGGCCTCCATCGTACATCCGTGGTATATCACGACCCTGGTAGCCCTGTGCGGGATGACGACCTACCGGTTTCCGGTGCTGTGGAGTGTGCTGCTGCCGCTGACCTACCTCACCTATCAGACGACAGCCTATACAGAAAACCTCTGGATCACGGGCGGATGTTATATACTGCTTTGGGGGGCGATCATGGCGGAGTGGCGATGGCCGGGGATCGGGCAGCGCCTGATCCGGGTATAACGCAAAGACGCCGGCATCTGCCGGCGTCATATCATACGGTGTGTCTACATCAGTTGAGCGAAGACTGAAATTCGGACGGACTCTTGCCAGTCCATTTTTTGAAGGTACGGGAGAAAACGCTGATCTCAGAGAATCCCAGGAGCTGGGCGATTTCCCCTTTGCTGATTTTGGGTTCCTGCAGACACGCGATAGCCAGTTGTTTGCGAAGCGAGTTGAGGATCTGCTGGTACGTAGTGCTTTCCTCCTTGAGTTTCATCTGGAGGCTGCGCACGCTCATGGCGAGGTGGTCAGCGACGACCTCGATGCCCGGTGACTCTTCCCGGAGCTGATCGAGTAAGAGCTTTTTGACACGATACGTGTACGTGTCTGTCGGTCCTGGGTTTTTCATAATAGCCCTGGCGTGTTTTTCAAAGAGCTGAAGGAGTCGGGTCTCGTTAGGCGAAAAGCGGGACTTCATACGATGGTTTTATCGCGGGTACACATTTGATTGTTTGACATCAAAAGGGTTTTCAGCACAATACTTCACCCTGCACGCTCTCCCCGTTCAGGAAGGCAGGCAACGCTTCAGCACGTGGCTGGACAATGTGGACCTGGATTAGGTGTAAGGGTATAACCGGCTGCGCAGATGCCCCAAAACATTCGGTTATGAATTGATTATTACAAATACCGTTCCATTCCTGCAAGACGTTGTGTGTATCAAAGAAAAGTCGCATTTTACGACGCCCATGAAGCGATGACCCTATGACCAAACCACCGGACTTTACCCGTTACCGCGCCAAATCGCTCAAGACATACACCTCTACCGAGTGGCTGGCAGACAGCCAGAAAAAATACCGTACGGTTTTTGACCAGGGAGAGGTGAGTTATATCTATGCTGAACTGGCCTTCTATAACAAACTTTTTGATGAGGAAGACTGGACGGCCAAGCTCTGTCTGAGGGCTTTCAAGCGAATGCCGGACGGACGGCCAGGACCGCAGATATGTAATATCGAAGCGGAAAAAATGGTCACCCAGGACCAGAATATCGTGTACTACCGCGAAGGCTGGGGCAATGACCGTCCCGGACACTTCTGGAAGGAAGGTGAGTACTTCTGGGAGGCGTATATAGACGGAGTGAAGGTAGACAGTTGTGAGTTTTATGTGTATACAGGTGGTACGGTTTCAGATGAAAGCAACCCGTACTTCAGTGTGAGTGCCGTCCGGCTGTTTGAAGGGGCCAATGCAGAAAGTAATAACCCCTCCGGCAAATATTATCAGGCATTCAAACACGACCTCACCCGCTATGTCTGGGTAGAGTTTCAGGCGCAAAACCTCCTCAAATCCAACTGGATGATGGAGCTGGTCTTCAATTTTTACAATGATGCCCGCCAGCTCAAAGGCCGCACCACGGAGCTCCTGCGGGTAAGCAAGGACCAGCATCATATACAGGTGAGCTCTGGCTGGGGCTCTGATCACAAGGGGACCTGGTTTCCGGACAACTACACGGTGGAGATTGTGTTCATGGAAAACCTCATCGGTGTGTTGCCCTTCAGCGTGGGAAGTGAGTTTGTAGAAGGACACCGGGAGCTGATGCGTCCCACCGAGGGGGGAGAGCCGGTCATCAGCACAGCTCCCCAGGCGGAGCCGGAAAAAAACCTGGAAGAACTCCTGGCCGAACTGGACAGCCTGATCGGCCTGGCACCCGTCAAAGCACGTATCCACGAGTACGTCCAGTACCTGAAGTTTATCCAGCTCCGGCAGGAAAAAGGTTTTGAAGACGCCAAACCCGGCCAGCTCCATGTGGTCTTTACCGGCAATCCTGGTACCGGCAAAACCACCATCGCCCGGATGCTGGGCAAAATTTATCACAAACTGGGCCTGCTCTCCAAGGGGCATGTCCACGAGGTGGACCGCGCAGACATCATCGGTGAGTACATCGGGCAGACGGCACCCAAGGTCAGGGCTGCCATTGACAAAGCCCGGGGAGGCCTCTTGTTTATTGACGAAGCCTATGCCCTGGCTCGGTCCGGAGAAGACTCCAAAGATTTTGGCCGGGAAGCCATTGAGCTCATTCTCAAAGAAATGTCGGATGGCCCGGGAGACCTGGCAGTGATCGTTGCAGGGTATCCGCGCGAGATGGAGATTTTTCTGGCCTCCAATCCGGGCCTGAAGTCCCGGTTCACGATGCGGTTTGATTTTCCTGACTATACCCCTCCGGAGCTGGAGCAGATCCTGCGCCTCGGCGCTGACAAAACCGCTGTCACCTTTGCGGAGGATGCCCTGGCATTTATCAGCAAAAAAATCCTGGAAGCCTGGCGCAACCGGGGACGGACTTTTGGCAATGCCCGGTATGCACTCTCCCTCGTCAATGAGGCCAAACTCAACCTGGGCCTGCGCATCATGCGCCAGCCCAACCCTGAGGTGCTCCCGGAGGACGCCCTGACCCAGATCCAGTTGCAGGATGTAAAAGGTATGTTTGATGGGGGGCAGTCGCACTTCAAGGCGCTGCCTATAGATGAGGACCTGCTCCGCGAGAGCCTCGACGAGCTCGACCAGCTCGTAGGCCTGAACAATATCAAAACCGAAATCCAGGACATGGTCAAGCTGGTGCGGTTTTATCGCGAGACGGGCAAGGATGTCCTGCACCGGTTCTCGATGCATACGGTCTTCAGTGGCAACCCCGGCACCGGCAAGACTACGGTAGCCCGGATCGTGGGCCGTATCTACAAGGCCCTGGGTATCCTGGAGCGGGGTAATGTGGTAGAGGTGGACCGGCAGGGACTCGTGGCGCAGTACGTCGGGCAGACCGCCGAAAAAACAGCAGCCGTGATCGAGCAGGCACGCGGCGGGGTACTGTTTATTGACGAAGCCTATGGACTGGCTGCCGGAGGCGCGCAGGACTTTGGGCGGGAGGCAATTGATACCCTGCTCAAGCGTATGGAGGATCTGCGGGGCGAGCTCGTAGTCATCGCAGCTGGGTATACGGATCCGATGCAGGCCTTTCTGGAGAGCAACCCCGGCCTCAAATCCCGGTTTGACCGGCGGTTTGAATTTATGGATTATACGCCGGAGGAAATGCTGGCAATTGCGATAGCCATGTTTCGGGTAGAGGGAATTGTCCCGTCAGAAGAAGCCCAGCGCAGGCTGATGCAGTATTTCCTGCACCTGCACCAGCACAAAAACAAATTTTTTGGCAATGCCCGTGCCGTACGTAAGGTGGTCGAAAAAGCCGTGAAAAACCAGCATCTCCGACTCGCTGCCATGCCTTCAGCCCTGCGCACGCCTGAGGCCCTGGCTGAGCTGGAGCTCGCGGATGTCAAGGAGTTTGCCCCCGGCAATGACAGCCTCATGGAGGGCAGCAGACAAGGGCGGGTAGGATTCTGAGCGACCTCTCAGGCACCGTCCGGACATGGTGCCGGGCGGGAGTATTCGGAGTCAAGGAAAATGATCCTTGGTAAAATTGTTTCGCCGGAGGAGCATGTCCTTCATGCGTCCGATGATGGGCACCGCCACGTCTTTTTCCAGGTCCTTGACTACAAATGTCGCCTCACCTTCCAAAATCGGCTTGCCGGTGGCACGCATGACGATGGTGTGGGACAGGGTGATACTCCGCTCACCGATGCGCTTGATATAGGTCTCGATGTCGAGGATATCACCCAGGCGGGCGGCTCCCCGGTAGTTCAGGTTAAAATTGACCAGCATAAAAGCCAGGCCCAGGTCCATAAACAGGCCCGTCTCAAAAAAACCCTGGAAGTGATTCCACCGCGCTTCCTCCAGAAACTCCAGAAATTTAGCGTTGCTCACCTGCCCATAGAGGTCGAGGGTCCAGCTCCGGACGGTGATCTCCGTAAACGTCCGGCGTGTGTCCATTGCCTGTAACTCAGTATCCATCCCGGCCAGTTAGGTTAAACCACAAATAAACAACGTTTTTTATTAATATAGCGTGGCCGTTCAGCGTTTGTTTTATCCGTCAACCTCCGGTTTATATGGAATACATTACCAGTACCCCACCCCGGCATCTGTCATGGTTTTCGCGGGCCGTGATTCTTTTCAGCGGGTTTTACACCCAGTTTGGATGGACTTTTATCGGGTTTGGGATGATATTCGTATGGGTATTTGTCGGGAACTCGGAGCTGGTGTATCTGCTGACCCCCCGGATGGACAAGTCGGTAACCGGCCAGGTGATCTCCCTCGGGATTACGGCCAGCGTTCAAAACGATCAGGTGATCCGGGAGGTCGGGTACACATACCAGGTAAATGGTCACCTGTACGAGGGTAAGTCCTACACCCCGGACTACCGCGTGGAGGAGGGCGACAGTGTTAAGGTATATTACCTGAGCCGTAATCCCCGGGTTTCGCGTCTGAGTATGGCAGGAAGGGCTCTTTTTAGTGCCTGGATGGGTTTTTTACTGGTGTTTCCGCTGGTGGGCCTGGGGTTTGCCATATATGGATTCCGGCAAAATATGAAAGCCATTGACCTGCTGATCAATGGTAAGTTTGCCCCGGGTGTCCTGACATCCAAAAAACCGACCAATACCATGATCAACAAACAGGTGGTATATGCTTATACCTTTGATTTTGAGGCAGATGACGGTCAGGTGTATACGGCATCCACGGCGACCCATGAGACATGGCTCGTAGAGGACCAGCGGGAGGAACTGATCGTATATGCACCAGCAGATCCCGCCTACGCTGTGGTATTTGATGCAGTACCGGGGTCTCCGGGCTTGTCATCTTCAGGGGAGCTGAAGCAGGTGCCCTGGACCGGCGTCGTCAGCCTGATCCTGCCGGCAGTTACCTTACTGGTGCACGGTGGTGTGTTCTGGATATTTTTTAGGTGAGACTGATCAACCTCAGGCATCCTTTTGGCGTAGAAAACCTGCATCTGTCTGGCGGAATAATTCAGTGTCCCGCGTATCTGCCCACCCAACGAAAAGCCTATTTTTGTTAACTTTGTGATCATTTTACGATTAGCCCCCGAACTACATAAAACTCGTGCGTGATGCCTGACCAACTCTCCTTTCTCAGCAATGCTACCCCGGCATACATAGACAGCCTTTATCAGACATACCGCCAGGATGCGGGATCCGTATCCCCGGAGTGGCGTCATTTTTTTGAGGGATTTGATCTGGCGCTGGCCCGGTATGGAGAGGCGCCTGCTGCAGCACCCGTCGCTGTAGCAGACCACGCCGAGAGTGCTTCCCGTGAGATCCATGTCCTCAACCTGATCAATGAGTACCGGCAGCGCGGACACCTCTTCACCCGCACCAATCCCGTGCGTCCCCGCCGTCCCTACAGTCCCACACTGGATATGGCCAACCATAACCTGAAGCCTGAAGACCTGGATACCGTATTTCAGGCCGGGTCAGACGTAGGCCTGGGGCCAGCCAGGTTGCGGGACATCATAGACCTGCTGGCGGAGACCTACTGCCAGTCTATCGGGGCTGAGTTTTTATATGTGCGGGAGCCTGCGATGGTGCGCTGGCTCAAGAACCGGATGGAATCCTCCCGCAATAAGCCGATGTTTTCGGTGGACAAGAAAAAAAGGATCCTGCGCAAACTCAATGAAGCAGTACTGTTTGAGCGGTTTCTGGGCAAAAAATTTGTCGGGCAAAAACGGTTCTCACTGGAAGGGGCAGAAAACCTGATCCCAGCCCTGGACGCCGTCATCGAAAAAGGTGCTGACCTCGGTATCCGTGAGTTTGTGATCGGCATGGCACACCGGGGACGCCTCAATGTCCTCGCCAATACCCTGCACAAGGAATATGATGAGATTTTCTCCGAATTTGAAGGCACTGAGTATGAAGACTCTGTCTTCCAGGGAGATGTGAAGTATCACCTGGGATTCTCCTCTGATGTGATCACCGAGCAGGGCCACCAGGTACACCTGAGCCTGATGCCGAACCCCTCACACCTGGAGACGGTCGGTGCCGTAGTGGAGGGCGCGGCCCGTGCCAAAATAGACCGCAAGTACAAAGGGGACTACGCCCGGCTGGCGCCGATCATCATCCACGGAGACGCTGCGGTAGCCGCTCAGGGCCTTATATATGAGCTGATCCAGATGTCACAGCTCCCCGGTTATATGACCGGCGGCACGATCCACCTGGTCATCAATAACCAGATCGGATTTACCACTAACTATCTGGAGGCGCGGTCCAGCACCTATTGTACGGACATCGCCAAGGTCACCCGGTCTCCGGTCTTCCACGTGAACGGAGACGACCCGGAGGCCCTGGTGTTTGCGATTGAGATGGCGATGGAGTTCCGGCAGCAGTTTGCTTGTGACGTGTTTATTGACATCCTGTGTTATCGTCGTCATGGCCACAATGAGGCCGATGAACCTGCCTTCACCCAGCCGATCCTGTACAGCATCATCAAAAAACACCCGGATCCCCGCAAGATCTACGTGGACAAACTCCTCCAGTCTGGTGAGACAGAGGTGGCCCGGATGGCGACAGAGCTGGAGACAGAGTTTAATGCCCTGCTGCAAGCGGAGCTGGAGGAGGCTATGGGCCGCAAAAAACTCGCCCGTGCGCCCTATCTCAAGGGCACCTGGGAGGGTATCCGCAAGGTGACGGGCGAAGATTTTGACATGCCATCGCCTGACACAGGCGTGGACCGGGCCACCCTCCTGCAGATGGTGCAGCAGCTCCATCAGATTCCGGAGGGATTTAAGGCCCATGACAAAATCCGCAAGCTTTTCAGTGACCGCCTCAAAGCCGTAGACGAAAACCGCCTTGACTGGGCACTCGGCGAAACCCTGGCCTACGCCACCCTGCTCTCCCAGGGTATCTCCGTGCGACTGAGCGGGCAGGACTGCCGCCGGGGGACCTTTTCGCACCGGCACGCAGTGATTTTTGATGTGGAAACCGAGGCTGAATACATTCCGCTCAACCACCTCAGCCCCGACCAGGCCCAGTTTACGGTCTATAACTCGCTCCTCTCCGAGTACGGGGTGCTGGGTTTTGAGTATGGATACTCTACGGTCAATCCAGACCAGTTGGTCATCTGGGAAGCGCAGTTTGGGGACTTCGCCAATGGAGCCCAGATCATCCTGGACCAGTATATCTCCAGCGCCGAGACCAAATGGGCCCGCATGAGTGGGCTGGCGTTGTTTTTGCCACATGGTTATGAAGGCCAGGGCCCGGAGCACTCCTCAGCCCGGATCGAGCGGTACCTGGAGTTGTGCGCCCGCAAAAACATGCAGGTCGTCAACTGTACGACCCCTGCCAACTTCTTTCACCTCCTGCGCCGTCACCTTACCTGGGATTTCCGCATCCCGCTGATCTGTTTTACGCCCAAAAAACTCCTGCGTTATCCGGCCTGTGTCAGCGGCCTGGAAATGTTTGAGACAGGATCACGGTTTCAGGAAGTCATTGATGATGCATGGGTCAATCCGGCAGATGTCACACGCGTACTGGTGTGCAGCGGCAAAATTTACTACGACCTCCTCGACAAACAACAGAAGGAAAACCGCCGGGACGTAGCTGTCGTGCGCCTGGAGCAACTGTACCCCCTGCCACAGGTGCAGCTTCGTGAGCTCATCCGCAAGTACCAGCAGGCCTCCTGGGTTTGGGTGCAGGAAGAACCCCGCAACATGGGGCCCTGGAGTTATATCCACCGGGTCGTGGACGAAGTGGACATCAAGGAGGTTGCCCGTAAGCCCAGTGCCACACCTGCCACCGGCAGCTACAAACAACACAACAAAGAAGAGCAAGAACTCCTGGCCGAAGCATTCGGTCTGGTGCAGGCGCTTACTAAATAAGATACCTGGGATATACAGCAGCCCTCTGCATCTCAGCAGGGGGCTGTTTGCACATCTCCAGCGGGAAATGTCATACACAACCGATGTTTTGTTGAACATTTTTCCCAGACCTGAGTTATTTGCCCATCTCTGTTCACCAAGTAATTGACCATGCCCGAACCTATCAAAGTTCAACCAGGACCGTTGCTCGCCCAGGTACAAGTGCCCGCAGACCTGCGAAAACTGTCTCCGGATCAACTCGAAGCCTTCTGCGAGGAGTTACGGGATTATATTATCACCACGGTGTCTCAAAACGGGGGACACTTTGGGGCCAGCCTGGGGGTAGTGGAGTTGACGACAGCCCTGCATTATGTGTTCCAGACCCCACACGATCAGTTGATCTGGGATGTAGGACATCAGGCATACGGACACAAGATCATCACCGGGCGCCGGGAGCAGTTTCATACTAACCGGGTCTATAAAGGGATATCAGGATTTCCGAAACGGTCTGAGTCTGAGTATGATACCTTTGGGGTAGGGCACTCCTCCACCTCGATCTCAGCTGCTGTGGGAATGGCCCTGGGCAAAACCTACAAACAAGAAAAACGCAGCGTCGTAGCGGTCATCGGAGATGGCGCTATGACGGGCGGGATGGCATTTGAGGCACTCAACCACGGTGGCTGGGAAAAAGCGGATATGCTGGTCGTGCTCAACGATAACAACATGTCCATTGACGCCAATGTCGGGGCACTCAAGGAGTACCTCACGGACATCACGGCATCCAATACATACAACAAGATCCGGGACGAACTCTGGAAACTTCTCGGTAAGCTCGATAAATTTGGTCCCAAGGCCCGCTCCATTGCGGCCAAGCTGGAAATGGCGCTGACAGCAACCGTCACCAAACCCGGGATGCTCTTTGAGGCGCTGGGTTTCAGGTACTTCGGGCCAATAGACGGACACGATGTCAACCACCTCGTGCGGGTGCTGGATGACCTGAAAAAAATCCCCGGGCCCAAACTCCTGCATTGTGTCACGGTCAAAGGCAAAGGGTATGAGCTGGCCGAAAAAGACCAGACCAAGTGGCATGCACCGGGCTTATTTGACAAGGTCACGGGCGAAATCCTGAAACCTGCTGCGGCAGGCCCCAAACCGCCGAAGTATCAGGATGTATTTGGGCATACGATCATCGAGCTGGCCCAGGCCAACGAACGCATCATGGGGGTGACCCCGGCCATGCCCAGCGGATGCAGCCTCAAGTTTATGCTGGCGGAGATGCCAGACCGGGCCTTTGATGTCGGGATCGCGGAGCAGCATGCCGTGACCTTCTCAGCCGGACTGGCTACGCAGGGCCTGATACCTTTTTGTAATATCTACTCGACCTTCATGCAGCGGGCCTACGATCAGGTGATCCATGACGTGGCGCTGCAGAAGCTTCATGTGGTATTTTGCCTGGATCGGGGTGGGTTTGCAGGTGCTGACGGCGCTACTCACCACGGTGCCTTTGACCTGGCCTACTTCCGCTGCATCCCCAATATGGTCGTGGCAGCTCCCATGAACGAGGCCGAACTTCGCAACCTTATGTACACGGCCAGCGTGGAGCCGGTGCCATTCTCCATTCGGTATCCCCGCGGAGAGGGCGTGATGCCAGCCTGGCGCACTCCGATGGAACATATTCCGATCGGAACGGGTCGCTGCCTGACGGCGGGAGAAGATGTTGCCATTCTCACCATCGGTCACCCCGGCAATTTTGCCCAGGCTGCTATCGCCGAGCTGAATGCCCAGGGTATATACCCCGGTCACTACGACATGCGCTTTGTAAAACCCCTCGACGAGGTGCTTCTCCATGAAGTCTTTACGCGTTACCGCAAGGTGATCACCGTCGAAGATGGCACCATCGTAGGTGGCTTGGGCTCTGCGGTGCTGGAGTTTATGGCGGATCACGGGTACGCCGCCCGTGTGGTGCGCCTGGGTATCCCGGACCGCTTTGTAGATCACGGCGAGCAGACAGAGCTCTGGGCGGAGTGTGGGTTTGACCAGGCCGGTATCGTAGCGACGGTTAAAGACCTTGTCGCAGCGCAGGTGCGGGCCTGATCTGATTCATCATATACATAATTGACTGCAATAACCCTGACAACTGCCTGGTTGTCAGGGTGTTTTTATACCAACCTCTCTGAAGTGCTGTTAAGAGGCAGGGTTAAGGGCAGGCGTTCACACACATGATCTGTCCGGACGTTTAATAACTGTTTTCGTCCAGGTGAACCTTGCCCCGGAATGGCATCCGCCCCAGCATCAAGAAGTTGAAATACAGGTACATATACCGATGGATGGACTGCGAGCGTCTCTGCATAGCGAACCGATAAAACTGGCTAACGGCTCAACATCATACCTGAAAACACCGTATCTTTATGTTAAATAGATGCCTATGTCGGCTGAACTCACCCCTAAACCCATACTGCGCCAACCCCGGCGCACGCCACGCACCTACACGCTCGAAGAATACCTGCGCCGGGAAGCCCGCGCAGCAGAAAAACATGAATTTATTGCTGGTAAAATCTTCAAAATGCCCTACGCTAAAGGTCCCCACAATATCATCGCGGCGAATGTTATGTATGAGATGATCTCTGCATTTGATCGCACTGATAAGCAGTACATTGTTGTGGGTTCTGATCAAAAAATATACTTTCCCAGCCTTAACGAAGGGGTGTATGCTGATGCCCTGGCAGTCTGTGACCAACCTGTTTATTGGGATACGGAACAACTGCTGTTGATCAATCCGCTACTGGTGGTTGAGGTCCTCTCTCAAAGTACGTCCCGGTACGACCGCACGAAAAAATTTGACAAATATAAGACCCTTGATACCTTCCGGGAGTATGTCATGCTCCGCCAGGACATGGTGTATGCCGAAGTATGGTACCGGGAGCGTCCTGGTTTTTGGCATGAGACCATTGTCACAGACCTTGACGGGCACCTCCCGCTCCAGGCTGTCGGAGTCAGCCTGCCGATGCAGCGCTTGTATCGCAATGTGAACCTGTAGTCGTCATAGTATCAGACAACTCCCTGGCAGTTTGCTGGGAGGGTGGACAGACCGCATACACACGATCTGTCCGGACGTTTAATAACTGTTTTCGTCCAGATGAACCTTGCCCCGGAATGTCACAAACACAAAGGTCGTATAAATGCCCACCAATGGCACCCCGATGGCTGCTACGATGAGCAGGTTGGCGAGGGTGCGGGGGGAGGAGGCTGCATTGTACAGGGTCAGGGAGTGCGCCGGGTCAGTGGACAGGAGCAGGTGCGGGTACAGTTCGGTAGCTACCTGGATGAGCAGGAGGGCCAGGGTCAGGCAGGAAGCCACAAACCCATACCGGTATTGCCGCCGCGCCACAAACCGGGTGATAGCCGCAATGCTGATGACCACCAGCACCGGAAGCATAAACAGACCCGGATACAGCCGGAGCCGGGCCGTGAGGTGCGGGATATACAACAGGGTATAGATCGTCAGGAGCACAAAACACAACACAAAAAATATAGTCATGTTTCGGGTCAGGAAGGTCATGCGGGCATACAGCCGGTTTTCCGTTTTCATGATCAGAAACAACGAACCATGCATGGCAAAAGCTGCGATGGTCGTGAGGGCGGTCAGCAGCGCAAAGGGATTAAAGAGCGGTAAGGTGCCCCCGCTATACTCGTGTCGGACATCCAGAGGCAATCCCTGGAGGACATTGCCGAGGATCAGCCCCAGCCAGAAGGCAATCGAGTAGCTGGACAGGGCAAAAACGATATCCCACATACGTCGCCACCAGGCCATCGGCTCCTTGCTCCGGAACTCAATAGATACGGCCCGGAAGATCAGCGACATCAAAAACAGCATGAAGGGTACATACATCGCCGACAGGATCGAAGCATAGGCTACCGGAAACCCCGCAAACAAGGCCCCGCCCCCGATCACAATCCACACCTCATTCCCATCCCATACCGGCCCGATGGCATTTAGGGCGATGCGGCGGCTCTCCTCCTTGCGCAGGAACAGATGGATCATGCCCACCCCCAGGTCAAATCCGTCCAGGATAGCATATCCTGTAAAAACAGCCCCCAGGATCAGAAACCACCAGGTGGCATAATCAAGGCCCATCAGGGTATCCATATACAATCAGGTCATTCGGTGAGAGACAGAGGATCAGGCAGACTGTTGAAACATACCGGACTGGCGCGGGCGCTGCGGATGGGTATCCTCATGATAGGGCCCGTGCTGGATTTTTTGGTTTAGCAGGTAGATAAACAGCACAAAAAGCAGGCTATATACAACCGTGAACATGATGAGCGAAAACCAGACCTGCTCCGCAGATACTGTGCGGGAGAGGGCGTCCGAGGTTCGCAGCAGGCCATATACGACCCAGGGCTGTCGCCCTACTTCTGCCGAGTACCACCCGACCTGGTTGGCGATCTGGGGCAGAAGTACTGCTATGGCATATACCCGGAGCAGCCAGGGATAGGCAAACAACTTGCCCCGCCACCACAAAAACACCGAAAACAACGTCAGGCCGATCAGGGCCATCCCGATTGCTACCATCAGGTGGTAGGTCTGAAAAACAAAATTGACCGCGCCGGGACGCTCATCCGCAGGAAATGCCCGGAGCCCCGGCACCGGCGTGGTGAGATCCTGGTGTATCAAAAAACTCAGAAACCCCGGAATCGCCAGGCCATAAACTTTTTCGGCATCCTGATCCACCCAGCCCAAAATATACATATCGGCTACCGCCAGGCTGTCATAGTGGCCCTCATAAGCAGCCAGTTTGGCGGGCTGGTACTCAGCGACCCCCTCCGCAGAGCTGTGTCCGGTGACAAGCTGGAGCAGGGCCGCGACCGTCGCCAGGACCAGGGCCAGCTTGAAGGCTGGCCGGGCTATTTCCTCATACCGTTTGTGGAGGAGGTACCAGGCATTCACACTCAAAACCAAAAAAGCACCTGCCAGCAGGGCCCCGATGAGGACATGTGAGAGCCGGTCCATAGAGGATGGATTAAAAACCATCGCCCAAAAGTCGGTGATCTCTGCCCGGGCGTCCATCCCCGTGCCCACGATATGATACCCCGCAGGCGTCTGCTGCCAGCTATTGGCCACAACGATCCATACCGCCGAAAACATAGACCCCAGGGCTACTCCGATCGTCGAGATAAAATGAACCACGGGACTGACCCGGTTCCAGCCAAACAGCAGGATACCCAGGAACCCCGACTCCAGGGCAAACGCAAATATACCCTCAGCCGCCAGCGCACTGCCAAAGATATCGCCCACATACCGGGAGTACACCGCCCAGTTGGTCCCAAACTCAAACTCCATGATGATCCCCGTGGCGACGCCGATCCCGAAGATCAGCGCAAAAATTTTCACCCAAAACTTGGTCATCACCTGGTACCGCACCTCTCTCGTACGGAGATACATCCCTTCCATCATCACCAGCAGCACCCCCAGGCCGATGCTCAGCGGTGGATAGATGTAGTGAAACGCGATCGTGAAGGCAAACTGAAGCCGCGCCAGCCATTCTGTTTCCATAGGCCTGTTAGGTCAATAGTGGCTACATACACCTGAAAGCATGAGCAACCCCATGCAGGGCCGAAATACGAAAAAAAACTAAGCAGATCAGCCTGTCAATCAAAAATAAAAACAGGAAAACCGGGTTTCCGGAGAGATGCAGAGGACTTTTGCAACTTTTGTTGCTTTTGACGCGGGCGGGCGGAGACTTCATCGAAGTACAGGTGACCATCCAACGGATCCTCATGTAAGGGGGCCGGGCCGTATCCGGCGGGCGTTGAGGCGCTGCGTACAAGGATAACAGGCCAGACCGGGGCGCAGGACCTTGATCAGGGCGTATCAGATACCCGTAAGGGTCAGATTTGGGGGGCGTGCAGGTACCCTTCTGAGAGGGGCGGGTCCCGTGACATATCTGGCCTGGAATGGTCCTGTGTTATCAAATTTCAGATTTGATAACACAGTTTTAAAAAATAATGTAGGCCATAACCGGGGGGGGTTACCCTGATAATAAAGGGCAATTACGCAGAAAGCCTGAAAAAGAACGCACTGCAAGGGACTAAAGCCAACCAGAGCGGGGGGACGTTCGTTGTTGGTACAAATATGTATGGACAAAGAACCATTTGTTTCTTACATGAAGTTTAACGTAAATTTGATCTGCGTTCTTTGTTTTTGTCTGTTAACCAACTCAAATCAAAAGCTTTATTTTCGATGAGACGAATTGTATCACTCCTGGTAGCGTGCTTTGTGACTGTCGCTGTATGGGCGCAGAGCACCGTGACCGGAACGGTAACAGATGCTGAATCGGGCTCCCCGATTGAAGGCGCTGCCGTACTGGTCAAGGGCACCACTGCTGGTGTATTTACGGATGGCAACGGCCGGTACAGCGTGTCTGTGCCTGCTGGAGCTCAGACGCTCGTGTTTACCTACGTAGGTAAGGCAAGACAAGAAGTGGCCATTGGAAGCCGTGCTGTCGTGGACGTACTCATGCAGCCAGAGGACATCTCCATGGATGAGGTCGTTGTGACGGCACTGGGTGTTGCCAAGAGCGAGAAGGCCATTGGATTTGCCGTGCAGGAAGTTGAAGGGGGTGAAATCCGCAAAGCGGGTGAAACCAACTTCGTTTCTGCCCTCTCTGGTAAAGTAGCAGGTCTCCAGGTTACCTCTTCTACCGGTACAGCCGGTGCATCTGCCTATTTCCAGATTCGGGGTGCCAACTCTATCAACCGCGACAACCAGCCGCTGATCATCGTGGACGGTATGCCCATCAACAACCAGCAGCTCCGCTCTGGTGACGCTGTTGCCTCTGTGGCCTACTCCAACCGCGCTATTGACATCAACCAGGCTGATATCGAGTCTATCACCGTCCTGAAAGGTGCCGCTGCTACGGCTATCTACGGTAGCCAGGCTGGTAACGGAGCGATCCTGATCACCACCAAAAAAGGCAAAGGCAGCAAGTTTGCTGTTGACTACAGCGGATCTGTAACCCGCAGCGAGGCTAACAAATTCCTGGAACTCCAGGATCAGTACTCTCAGGGTACCGGCAGCCGTTTCAGCGGACCACACACCGGTAATGCCGGCTCATGGGGTGCCAAACTGGATACCCTCTTTTATGTTAAGCCTGGGTATACCTATGCGGCCTCTCAGGACCGTAACGGTGATGGCGTATATGACTGGGACAAAAATGGTCTCCTCGTAGGCAAAAGCAGTCCAGATGCTGACCTCAGCAACCCTGCCAAGCAGTATGACCGCTACAAGTTCTTCCAGCCTGCTATCTCTACGTCTCACAACGTAGCTATCTCTGCTTCCAGCCAGACCTCTTCTGTGCGGTTCTCCCTGGGATTCCTGGATGAGACAGGTATCGTACCTAACAACTCCTTCCAGCGGATCAATGCCAGCGTAAACGCTGAAACCAAACTCTGGGAAGACTTCACCGTAGGTGCCAACGTACAGTACGTCAACTCTGGCGGTACCCGTATCGAGCAGGGCTCTAACGTATCCGGTGTTATGCTGGGTCTGGTTCGTACCCCGGTTACCTTCGACAACTCTAACGGGTTTGATGATCCGAGCACAGAAGCCGGGTACCTGTTCCCTGACGGTCTCCAGCGTGCTTACCGTGGTCTGACGGGTACAGCTCCTAACGGCGGCCGCCTCCCGGTATATGACAACCCCTACTGGACAGCCTACAACAACCCCCTCAATGACGACGTAAACCGTGTCATCGGAAGTGTATCCCTGAAATACACCCCTACCGACTGGCTTTCTATCTCTTACCGTCCAGGGGTGGATGTGTACTCTGACGTACGTAAGCAGTACTTTGCCCTGTACTCTGCTACGGCACCCGGTGGTAGCGTGATCCACGACATCTACAATGTCCGCAAGTTTAATGCTGACCTTATCGTGAACGCCCGCCGCGAACTGACCGATTTCCTCACGGCTTCTCTTACCCTCGGACATAACATGCGCCAGGATGAACTGGGCAACGTTTATACCCGTGGTAATAACCTGACCATCCCTGGTTTCTACAACCTCTCCAACACTGCCAGCGTTATCTCCACTGAGTTTTACTCACTGGGCCGTAACCAGGCTTTCTTTGGTGGGCTGGACCTGGAACTCCTCGACTACTTCTTCGTCAACGGTACCTTCCGTCGTGAGCAGGAGCTGTCACTTGATGGCCGTGGTTTCAATTATTACTCTGTAGGCGGTTCATTCATCTTCTCTGATCTGCCTGCCCTGAAAAGCATCACCAACTTCCTGAACTACGGTAAACTCCGTGCTTCTTACGGTCTGGTAGGTCTCGGTACAGCAGCTTACTCTACCAACACAGTATTTGTTGCTGGTGGCGGTGGTGACGGCTGGACAGATGGTATTTCTTTCCCCTTCAACGGGCTGTCTGCTTTCTCTTTCAGCGACCGTCTCGGCAACCCAGACCTCCAGCCGGAGATCCGCGGTTCATTTGAAGTAGGCATTGACATCCGCATCCTCCAGAACCGTGTAGGTCTGGACGTAGCGTACTATTCTTCCCGCTCTGAAAACGTAATCCTGGCTGTGCCTGTAACCGGTTCATCAGGTTTCCAGACGACCGTACAGAACGCTGCCGTTCTTACCAACAAAGGTATCGAGGCCGTCCTGACCCTGAACCCCGTCAAAACCACAGACTTCAACTGGGACATCAACGTAAACTTCACCCGCAACCGCAACAATGTTGAGGAGCTGGCTGAAGGCGTAACGGAAGTATTCCTCGGTGGTTTCACCGGTGCATCTACCCGCGCAGTAGTAGGGTATCCTTATGGTACCATCTTCGGCTTTGGGTTCTACCGCGATGCCAATGGCGAGCGCGTAATCGGTGATGACGGTTTCCCAGTGCTGGATCCGAACGAAAAAGCGTTTGCATCTGCGCTGCCCGACTATCAGGTAGGTATCCGTAACACCCTGTCTTTCAAAGGTATATCACTCTCTGGTCTGATTGACATCAAGCAGGGTGGTTATCTCTGGAATGGTACCCGCTCTGCCCTGTACTTCTTCGGTACAGCTAAAGAAGCTGGCGACCTCCGTGGTACCCAAACCGTATTTGACGGTAATGTTGCTACCTATGACAGCGAAGGCAATATTGTCCTGGCTGACCACGACAACAACCCTGCTACGCCAGATCTGCCTGTGACCAGTGGTGCCAATGCTACCGAGGTGACCCTCGGCGAAAGCTGGCTCCGTCTCGGCAATGCTAACGGTTTCTTTGGGGACAACACCGAAGACTTCGTAGAAGAAGCCAGCTGGTTCCGGGTACGCGACATCTCCCTGAGCTATGCTCTGCCTAAGAGCATCCTCGGCAGCCGGATCAAAGGCCTGTCTGTGACCCTGAGCGGTCGCAACGTATTCCTGAGCACGCCTTACAAAGGCATTGACCCAGAGACCAACCTCTACGGCGCTTCTAACGCCCAGGGTCTGGACTACTTCAACATGCCGAACACCAAGAGCTACACGGCTGCGCTCAACCTTTCTTTCTGATCCATCTAACCTACTGTAGAAAGTATCATGAAAAGCTTTGTGCTTAAAACAATAGCAGTTACCCTGGCCGGGATGCTGATCTTCATGGCCAGCTGTAACTTCATTGACCCAGATTTGAACGTGGACCCCAACAACCCTGCGGAAGTTGAGGTAAACCTGCTCCTGCCGAATACGCAGGTAGCCCTGTCCTACATCCTCGGCGGTGACTTCGGACGTTATGTATCTATCTGGACCCAGCATCATGACGGGATTGACCGTCAGCACCTGGCCTACTCTGTATATCAGATCAAGGAAACTGAGGTGGACAATGCGTGGAACTCTCTCTACGCTACGGTCCTCTCTGACCTGAAGATCATCCGCGAGAAGGCTGCTGAGTCTGGTTCTCCTTACTATGCCGGTATCTCCAAGACCATGACGGCCCTGACCCTGGGCACCCTGGTGGATCTCTTTAATGATATCCCCTACTCTCAGGCCCTGCAAGGTGCTGACGACCTGACACCAGCTTACGACAACGCAGCTGATGTCTATGCAGAAATTCAGAGCCTCCTCGATGGTGCGATTACGGACTTTGGGTCTGCTACGAGCACCCTGAAGCCTGGCGCTGATGACCTGGTTTTTGGTGGTAACATTTCTAAGTGGAAGGAAACAGCTCAGGCCCTGAAGGCCCGCTATTACCTGCACCTCTCTGAGCATGACAGCAACGCCTACGGCCAGGCCCTCGCCGCTGTGACGGGTGCTATCTCCAGCAACAGCAACAATGCCCAGGTGAAGTATGCAGAAGCTACCACCTCTAACAACCCCTGGTATCAGTTTGAGAGCCAGCGGGGTGACGTGGTGATGGGCCAGTTTTTCATTGACCTGATGAAGAGCATCAACGACCCACGCATCGCTGTATACGCTACCACCAACTCCGGTGGCAACTACAAAGGTTCTCCTGCCGGAGCACCTATCACACCAGACTCTGCTTCACGTATGGGTACCCTGCTGGCTTCTACCAGCTCTGCCGTACCGCTTATTACCTACGCAGAGGTGAAGTTTATCGAGGCTGAGGCAGCACTTGCTGCAGGTGACCGTGCACGTGCTGCTACGGCTCACAATGCTGCTATTGAGGCATCTCTGGCTTACTGTGGAGTATCTGACGCTGCGTTTGTCACTGCACAGACAGAGACAGAAGCAACGATCTCCCTGGAGAAAATCCTGACCCACAAGTACATCGCCCTGTACACCACCCAGGAGCCATTTGTGGACTGGCGCCGGAAAGGTATCCCTGCCCTGCAGCCTGCTTCAGGAGAGTCTCGTATCGCTACCCGGTTCCCATACCCACAGAGCGAGCGCCTCTACAACGCCGAGAACTACAAGACCGGCGTGACAGTATTTGACAAAGTGTTCTGGGACAAATAATCCTGCGAACCCGATAATTACTAAAGAGGCTGTCCTTCTGGGACAGCCTCTTTGTTATTGGGGGCAGTTGGTCTCAGACTGTCTGTACAGAGTCCGGGAGGCGCATCCGCGTCAGGTCTATATGCTGCTGAAACAACTCAATCGCCTGCTCCATCCGCTGGCGGTTATCGGGGGTGTGTTTGACCTCCAGCCGTTCATAAGCCACGAAGGTCTCATAGGTATCAAATGGTGTCTGGATGACCGGCAGGCTGTGATGATGAATAAATGCAGCCACCGACTCCCGCCAGCGCGGGGTGCCGCATACGACGATACCGGCAGGCAGGGCCGTCTGAGTACCCGCCTGCTGATAGGCGGCCACCATACTGGCCAGGGCATCGTCACACCGGGTGCCTGAGACGACCACCAGCCGACCCGCTACCCGGTCCAGCTCTGCGGCCTCTGCTACTGCGGGTGAGAGGCCGCTCACCCGCCGACCGGCCTGATCTGCGTGACAGATAATCACCCCCAGCAGTGCCTCCGAGACAAATCCTACCTGGGGCTGTGAGAGTGCGGCATCATATGGCAGGATACCCAGCAGCGGAATACCCATCCGATCCATCTCGCGGGAGAGAATCGGGGCTATTTTATGAATTTTTTCAGGAAAGGCTTTGTTGACGATCACCCCTGCGATATGCACACCCTTCTGGCGAAACAATGCCTGGTTTAGGGTGAGCTGGTCCAGGGACTTGCCGATACCCGCTTCTACCACCAGGATGACACTGGCGTCCAGCCAGGCAGCAACATCGGCATTGGAGGCGCCGATCACCCCTCCGACACCCGGATGTCCGGTTCCCTCATACACAACCAGCTCATGCATATCCTCCAGGGAGGTCGCTGCGCGGAGGATCTGGTCCCGAAAAGCATATTTGTCAGGGTCTGCCAGGTAGTCTGTGACGACGCCTGAGGCCAGGATGACGGGACTGTGGAGGGCAGGTATCAGTTCAAAATTAAAGTACTCGGCAAAAACGGGCGCATCTTTATCCACCTTACCTGTCGGGAGGGTTAGGTAACGCTGCCCTGCTGGCTTACAATAGCCCGTATTGATGCCATGGCGCCGCAGGGCTGCGATCAGCCCCAGGGTGCAGGTGGTTTTTCCGGCGTGCTGGCCTGTCGCAGCCATAAACAAACGACGTGGCAACTCCATAATACCGCTTCGGTTAATAATGATCCGGTGTTACGCTGTTCCAGCCCAGCGCCTATCAGGCTGTATGCATGGGCAGTGGGCAGGAAGGAGCGCGATCCCGTTCAGGTGAAGGTACAAAATAAGTACCGTAATCACACAAATGTACCTTTTCTGTACGAATGGCTGGATCAGCGGACTGGTCATGCGGGTATCCGGTGGCAGACTGTCGTCCAGGGGACGCTTTGTGGGGTTTCGGGGTTGTATATTTGAGCTATGCTATGAACGAAATTCTGGTTTTCAGGTTATCTTTACCTCGTAGCATTCGTAGTGAGCGTTCGTAAGTTGGTATTTCATTTACACCTTGTATATATGCGTAACCATATGGTAGTTTGCGGGCTACTCCCTGTGCTCCTGCTTTTGGCAAGCTGTGGAGCGCAGCCCGCCGCCTCGTCAGAGGCCCCCGCTGGCATCAGCACAGCAGCTGCTGTGGCATCAGCTCCCCCCCTGGGTGATTATTGGTACCAGGGACTCGCAGAGCTGAGCAGCTATGACCTGGAGCAAGCCCGTTATGGCGAGCTCCGCCAGGGCGAAGCCGTCCTGGTATTTGTGACAGAAGACTTCTCCCGCTCCAAACAGGTGAAACTTGACAACGCGGAGGCCGCAGGTGCAGACCGGCTCCCTGTGCTCAAGCTGAACATGACCAAAAAATTTCTGACGGGTATTTACCCTTATTCCCTGATGTTGTCTGTGTTTACGCCTACGGACTACCTGCGGGAGCCCCGGTCCGTCAAAACCACGATGACGGTCCAGGAGTGGTGTGGCCATGTATTTAATCAGCTCAACCTGGACAAAGACCACTATCGCCTGCGGGGGTTCTCATACTTTGAGTCTGAAGGGGATGAGGACAAAAAACTGCCGCTAGCCCTGCTGGAGGACGAACTCTGGACGCTGATCCGTATCGCGCCGGATCGCCTGCCTACCGGGAAGGTAACCCTGATCCCCGGTGCTTTTTACAGCCGCCTCAAACACCGGCCTATCGAGCCCCAGGCTGCTACCCTGGCCCTCACTGAGCAAGCAGGGGTGATGACCTATACCCTGACGTATGAAGCCGCCAACCGATCCCTCAAGATCAACTTTAATAAGGCCTTCCCGCATGAGATAACCTCCTGGGAGGAGTCCTATCCGGATGGGTGGAGCCCTGACAGCCCCGTACTCACGACACGCGCCACCCTGCGCAAGCGTATCCTGGCCCCCTACTGGACCCTCAATCACAATACTGACCTGAGCAAACGCGCAGATCTGGGCCTGGGAGATGGGCTCTGATCCAGGTATATATGTACAAAAGCCCGCTCATGTACTGAGCGGGCTTTTTTTTGAGGCATACCGATCAAGGGTTACCCGTGCATCGGTCAGGGGCGAGCCGGACGATAGGGAGGGCAATAGGTCGGAGGCACCGGTGCCGGACGGTAGTAGCGGCGGGAAGGCACCCCCTGGTAATAATATCCATAACGCCCCGGCGTATAGTAAGGACTACCATACGTCCACGCGCTACCGGCATATCTGTTTTGCTCTTCCTGGTTGATAACCATGCGCCAATAATTTTTCTGGCGGCGCAGGTCGCGTTTTTCAGCGTGTGTGAGGGTGGACTTATCCACTTTTCTCAGGGTGAGCAACTGCTGCTGCGCATGATCCCAACGGCTGGTATTCATCTGGGCAAAAGCAGAGCTGCCCAACATCAGCAAGCATACAGCGAAAAAGGTGACACGTTTCATGGATCAGAAGAATTAAAGAGTCTATACCTCTGAAACGGAGGACCTGAGGCCGGGTTATGGCTGCATGTATGTACGTGTACCCTGTATGGGCATACGTGCTGCACTACCGACCAATCGTGTAGTGAGGATAGCCCCTAATGGAGTAAGCCCGTCAGGAGACGGGCCAGCATCAAAACGTTTCACCCAATGGGTGGAATACAGGTTATGGGCGGACGAACGTGGTTTCCCAGGACTGGCTTGGGCTGGAGAGGCATACACGGTACATCCCTGCTGGCAGTGCAGATACATCTGCGAACGGAGCGTGCTCAGGCTGGAGTCGGAGGCGCAGGTGTACGCGTCCGTTGAGGTCATAGATCACCACCTGGTCCGCATCGGGAGCAGGCAGGATGAATGACAATGTTTGGGTAGCAGGATTGGGATGGACCACAAGCGGAGCAGGCAGGCTAAACGCCTTGGAGATGATAATGGTGCCATCCGTTTTTTCAGCATACACCCGGTAAGATGCAGCTGGGCTCAGCATGACAGGCAGCGTGTGGCGAGTGCCGGTGCCGGCGCGTGTCCCGCTGACAAATGTATAAGCAGGATGGGCGGGTGTGGACATACGGACAATATAATAGGCGATATCCTGGCTCTCATGTGCCCAGGTTATTTCTCCCATTGTCTCAGATGTCGCCTGAAGCGCCACGATCACAGGTGTTGCCTCAGCTTGCCGGATAACATCTCTGGTCGCCTCATCCCGCACCGACTGGGCCGAGACAGGGATAGTAAGGCTCAGCATGAGCGTTACGGCCAGACATAACGAACGTTTCATACCTGCTAGATGTCTGAGGCCTACTGCTACTGCTACAGTAAGCCGTGAAAAGTTATGTAATAAGAGCAAGAAATAGAATGAGCAAGGGAAACATTCACTTACAGGGCGGGCCTGCATGTGAGTCTCAGGTACTGACAGATGATAAATCCCCACACCCCTAAATTACTAGGAAAAGCTTATGTACTTATCCTGATGTAATGTTTAGGAGAAAAATGCACCATTTTACGTTTTGCGAAGTTGTGGTTTCACGTCAAAAGTCAACATTTTCGCTCAAAATTGCAAATGAAGAAAGATACGGAGGAACGTATTTCCTGCCAAAACCTGCGTAAGGGATTGGCTAGGGTTGATCTTGTCGCTAGAAACTGCGCATTTTTTTGAAAATTTCCTACGTACCCCCTGCGCCGGATTAAAGTGATGTTTTTTATATAAAAAATTACGAATCGGAATAATATGTGACAGCATAATTACCACTACGGCTGTAATAGTGGCCTAAACAGGGACATATAGCAGGTAATATTTTGGGCTAAGGGCTTCAGATGGCCCGGCCCGTGACTTCGTATACTTGTATTTTTTCTTTTTTGCCTCTGACCTCAATCGGATCCCAGGCACGGGCCTGGATGAGGTGGCTTACTTTTTCGTAGACGGGTTTGTTGATCAGGATGGCATTGGGAAATTCTTTGGTGAGGGTTTCGATGCGTTTGCCGGTATTGACCGTATCGCCAGTGACGGAGTAGGCGAGTTTGTCAGCGGAGCCGAGGTTTCCGGCGACTGCTTCGCCCGCATTGATGCCGATCCCCATTTCAATCTCGCGGCCTACCCGGTCGCGGTATCTGGCGTTGAGGATTTCGCGGCGGCTCATCATCTCAATGGCGCAGAGGACGGCGTTTTGTTCATTGTTTTGGGTGGCCAGGGGGGCCCCAAAGCAGGCAAAAATTTCATCTCCCACAAACTGATTCACCATCCCGTTGTGCCGGTTGATGACTTCTGACATGATCCCATAGTAATCATTGAGGAATGCCACGACTTCCTTGGGGGTCAGTATCTCGCTCATCGGCGTGAAGCCCCGTATGTCACAGAACAGTACCGCAATATCTTTGGTTTCGCCATCAAATATCGAGTCGGCAGAGTTGCGCAGGGCTTTTTCGACCACAGACTCGGGCACATACTTCATAAACAACTTGAGGGTACGTTCCTGCTCCTCCATCCGGGTTTTGAGCTCAGAGACCAGGCGCTGGTTGTTTTGCTGGAGGAGGTAGAGCTGTCGCGCATTTTCGATGGTCATGCGGAGCTCGTTTTCATCCCAGGGTTTGGTGATGTAGCGGAAGATACGCCCGCTGTTGATCAGGTTGATGATCGCCTCCATGTCACTGAAGCCCGTCAGTACCATCCGGATCACATCCGGATACTCGGCTACGGTCTGTTCCAGGAACTGTACCCCAGTCATGCCAGGCATACGCTGATCTGTGATGATCAGGTTGACGGGATGGGTATGGAGGATTTCGATTCCCTCTTTTCCACTCTGGGCTGTATGAATGGTATAGTCGCGCCGGAAGGTAGCACGGAAAGAGATGATGTTTTGGAGCTCATCGTCAACGTACAGAATGGAAAAATCTTTCATCGGCTCAGCGTATTCTGAGGGTAAGGTACACAAAAAGGTGGAATCAAAAAGCGCAAGATACGCAGGACTGCTAGGATACCGTCGGGGGGATCAACGGAATCCGCACACAGAAGTAATTGTTTTCCCGTCCGGCAGTCACGGGCGTCTGCGAAAAAAACTGGTACCGCTCCCGCAGGTTGTTGAGACCCATCCCGGTAGAGGGTGCCTGGGTTTCACGGGGTTGCCAGGTATTGCGGATGAGCAGGGTCTGATCTGTCGTTACGACCTCCAGCGTCAGGGGTTGTCCGCGGGAGACAATATTGTGCTTGAGGGCATTTTCAGCCAGCAGCTGGAGCGAAAGCGGGGGCACCTGCCAGTTTCTCAGCGCCGGATCTATCTCGGTATAGACCTGAAGATTGTTGCCAAAACGCACCTGATGGAGAAACAAATAATGTGTCATACACTGGAGCTCAGTATCAAGCGAGACCAGGTCCAGGTGGTGTACCTCCAGTACGTATCGGTACACCCGTGTGAGGCGCGAAATAAAAGTCTCCGCCAGGTCGGGGTCTTCATGTACCAGGGAGCTGAGGACATTCAGCGAATTAAAGAGGAAGTGTGGATTGACCTGATTTTTCAGAGATTCATACTGTGCCTGTACCCGTGCCCGTTCCAGCAGGGCTGTATCGAGCTGGAGTTGGGCATTAGCCTCATGCAATGACCGGTTTTCTGTTTTGAGGCGGTAGGTATCCAGGGCATTCGCCAGGACCGGGCGCAGGCTTTCGTATTTCCACGGCTTGGCGATGTAGTAGTAGATATGCCCTTTGTTGATGGCATCTATAATCGCCTGAATATCAGCGTATCCTGTCATCACTATCCGGATGGTGTCTGGATACGCAGCCTGAAGCTGCTCCAGAAACTCGACCCCGGTCATCTCCGGCATACGCTGGTCTGTGACGACCACGGCGACGGGCGATGTAGCGAGCAGCCGCAGCCCTTCGGCACCGCTGCTGGCCGTGATCACCTGGAAGTCCCGCCTGAAAGCAGCCTTAAATGCGCTCAGGTTGCTGGTCTCGTCATCAACATACAGGATATGTGTGGAAGTCATGATCAGGAGCTGAGGGATTCGGAGGTGAGTGCTTCGTCGGTCTGCTGGCGGATCGGGAGCGTGATGATAAAGGTGGTGCCCTTGCCGGGTTCGCTCTCGACAGAGATGGTGCCCTGGTGTTTTTCTACGATCCCGAAGGTAATGGCAAGCCCCAGCCCGGTGCCTTGGCCTACGTCTTTGGTGGTGAAAAACGGCTCAAAGATATGCTCCCGGACTTCAGCGGGCATCCCTTCGCCGTTGTCTTTGATAAAGACCCTGACGCAGTCAGTGTGATGCGGGAGACACCCCTTCCCAAAGTCCGTACGGATCGTCAACTGGCCGAGGATGCCGTCCTGCACGGTCTCTGGTCGCTGGGTGGCCCTTGCCTCGATGGCGTCAATGGCATTGGTCATGATGTTCATAAATACCTGGTTGAGCTTACCGGGGAGGCACTCTATGCTTGGCAGGGCATCATCCAGGTCTGTGACGACCGCGATACGGTCTTTGAGTTTGTTTTTGAGCAGACGCAGGGTCGCATTGAGTCCTGCGTGCAGGTCTGCGTGTTTGAAGGTATCCTGATCGCTTCTGGAGAAAATTTTCAGGCCCTCGACGATCTCCCGGGTGCGGGTGGCGCCTTCTTCAATACCTTTGAGAAGGAGGTCCATCTCCTTAAAGAGTTCGTCAGCCTCAATTTCTTCTGCATAGGCGAGCAGCTTCTGTACTTCTGGCGTTGGATTGGGGAGGTTTCGCAGGGCAGTCAGGTGCTCAAACAGGGTCCGGATCTCCTCAAAGTCTCGTTTTAGCGGGCCTACATTGCCCCGGACGTAGTTGATGGGGTTGTTGATTTCATGGGCGATACCCGCCGTGAGCTGCCCGAGTGAGGCCATTTTTTCGGTCGTGATCAGGTGCGACTGTGCCATTTGGAGCTGGTGCATGGCTTGGGTCAGCTCATCATTTTTTTGCTCCAGCAAGTCATGCTGGGTGGCTATCTCTTCTTTTTGCCGCTTGAGGGCGACTGTTTTTTTGACAATTTCTTTGTGTTGTTCCCAGATTTCTGTTGTGCGCTCATACACGAGGCGCTCCAGGTGCTCATTTTGATTGTAGAGCCTCCGGGTATTGAGCTTGACCGTACTGTACACCACACCTACGGCCAGCAGGGCATAGGTAATAAATGCCCACGGGCTCCGGTACCAGGGAGGGCGGATCACAAAGGCAAACCGGGCTACAGGGCTCTCCTGGTTATAGGTGTTGCGGGCTTTGACCATGAAGGTATAACTTCCGGGCGGCAGCAGGGTATAGTCTTTTTTGCGCTCCTCCGTCCAGGGAGACCATTGAGTATCCCAGCCCGCAAGGTAAAAACTATAACGGGTGCCTGTTTCTTGCCCAAAATAAGGGGTACTCCAGTGCAGCGTGACGGAGTTGGTGGCATATGAGATGACGGGAGCCAGGCCTCCCTGGCGCAGGCTGTCAGGACAGTTGCCGAGCGCATCAGTACAGTAGCCGCCATAGATGACAGAGTCCGGTGCGACAGTCACCCGCCTGATCAGGGGAGCCTGGGGCGAGCGTCCCTGTGTATGTGCCAGCAGCGTATTATAGGCATACAATCCCTCCGGCGTACAAATCCAGGTCACCCCGGATGCTTCCGGATAAATACTGCCCCACAACTCTGCATCGGAGAGGGCACTGAGCATGACGGAGTCCCGTACCCACGAGCCATCTGGCTGGCGGCGTGCCCACTCAAACCAGCGCCGGATATCAGTCTGTCGCTCCAGCCAAAGCCCCCCTGACGGGTCCTCAACCAGGTGTGTCACGCCAGTCCCGCTGCCAAGTGCCGGGTGCAGCTCAAAACTGTCCGAGCCAGGGTCAAACAAGTATATACCCTGATCTGTCGCAAACCAGGGCTCACCCCCGACCAGGCTGATGGTATTGATAGGTGGCAATCCCCGCAGGCTGTCATACCGCACCACTTCCTGCACGATGGGGGCGGCAGACCCTACTGAGACCCGTAGCGCTGATCCTTTGCTGAGGACATCCGTGAGCCAGAGATCGCCTGCGGGCGTCTCCACTATGTCCCGAAATCGTCCCTTGAGGAGATCCAGTGGGATCAGGCGGGACCATTGGCCGCCGGAGAGTGTCATCATAAATACACCGGTATATGCCGATATGACATAGACCCTGCCGGGGTATCGGGTTGAAGGCAGCAGGCGGGTGTACCATTTTTTGTCGGCAATAGGACGGGCGTATCGCCCCTGTATCTCAAAAAGGCCCTTGACGGTAGCCGCAATCAGCCGGGTACGGCTGCCATCCGGCACCTCCGTCAGTTGCCAGCACTCGGCATCTATCCCCTGGACAGGATAAAACCGGTCTTGATCCTGATAAAACACGCCGAGTGGTGTTGTGGCATACAACACACCCTGATGACGGGCAGCGGTGATGACGATCCCCTGCAGGCCGCTTGACTCTCCCAGATGCGTAAGGGGGGATGCCATCTCAACACGGGAGATACCCTTCGAGAGCAGCAGCCAGAGTGAACCCTCATGGTCCTGGATACCTCCCATGATCAGGTTGTCCAGGAGTCCATTTTGCTGATTCAGGCGACGGATCAGCCGCCCTCCCGGAGATATGATATAGGCGCCCCCCTTGACGGTTCCAATGACCATTTGCCCGTTGCGGAGGGGGATGAGGCTTGAGATTTGGTTAGCCGCCAGTTCGCCGTCAGCCTCAGTCCGAAACTTCCGGACGACCAGCGTGCTGCCACTAAAGTCCAGCAGCTGCAGCGCCCCTTCATACGTACAGCTCAGCAGGCTGCGTGTACCAAATGGGGCTGCCAGTGCCAGTGACTCGCTGAGTGATCCCGGCTCCTGCTCTACGGGTACCCAGGCTCCTCCCTGGTAGATGCGGACCCCCTCCGGACCGATACGCCACAGGTTGTTCCAGGCATACATATATAATACACTCCCCGGACGTCCGTAGTAATTGTCTATCTGTGTCAACTGGGTACCATTCCAGTGATAGAGGCTGCGTGAGTCATATACGTGGAAGTAAGCACCTTGGTGTGTGCCCAGCACCCGCACCCCCGCCGAAAACTCAAGTTTGTCCTGTGGCAGAAACCCCTTAAGACTCTGATAGTACAGCACCCCCCGCTGATCGGGTCGCAGATACCCAAAATCACCCAGCCCTCCCACGTATACCGACCCGGCACTGTCCCGCGCGACCGCCCATGCCGACCCCTTGCCATTGAGGGGGATCAGGCGCCAGGAGGCTCCGTCGTACTCCAGTACCCCCCGGGAGTTGCCTGCATACAAGATGCCCCTGTGGTCCTGGACCGCAGCATAGTTAGCTGAGCTGGCCTTGTACTCACGTGGGGTAAATTGCTGGATATAATAATTTCCCATCTCCTGCGCGTATAGGCCGGATCCGCTTATCAGGGCCAATAAGCTCAAAAACAGGGACTTGATTTTCAGCATGTTAATCATACGGAGGTCAGAAAGGTCTCAATATTGGCAAATATCAGCACAAACAAATTACTGTCTTCGCTGATGCGCATTTGGCGGTTAGTAAATAAATGACTAGAATTACGGACAACATTCAAAACAAACAGTATGAAACGTTTTTCATTCGGACTGAAGCCTGTGCTTGCTGTCCTGCTGCTGTGTTTTACCTTCACACAAGGATACGCCCAGACTGAGGCAGAAATTAAGAAAGAACTCGAAACTTTTCTGAATTCCTTTGCCCAGGATTATGCAAATCTTCCCAAGACCCGCAACAAACAAGCCGTCCTCAGACACTTCAGCCCAGAAGCCCTCTCCTCCCTCTACATCTTCAACATCTCAGGCAAGGCCCGTGTAACGCAGTCTGACTATGCTGGTTTTGAAGCGTACCTCGACAATGTGATCCGATCTGTAGGAATCTATATCGGATACGAGATTGTCGAGCTCCATGTTACCCATGCCACCTCCAGCATCGCAGTCCTCACCTATAAAGTTAACTACGAAACCAAAGAAGAAGACGGTATCTGGGTCAAAGGCAACGAAACCGTCACCATGGCCCTCGAAAAACGTGCCGGCCAGTGGGTCGTCGTCAACTATACCATCGTGCAGGTCGAGGATGAAAAACTCAAGGGTGTCTGCCTCTGTGAGATATTCAGTGCGGCCACCCCGGAAGACGGTGAGGTAGTCGTCAAAACCACGATCCCCTCCGGCCGGAGTTACAGCAATAAATTTGACAACTTCGAATTTAAGACGGTCGGCAGCGACCAGCTCATCCGCGTAGGAGATTATGCTTTCAAGCGGCTCGCTAGCGGGATCGTCCTGGCAGTGGTAGATGGCGAAGAAATCCAGCTCGGTGTCAGCGCCAACAAACGCGAGACTGTCCTGACAATCATAGAGAAGTACCTGTACCGCGACAGCTGTACCCGGCTCAAAGTCAAGTAATGGTCCGACTCCATATATGAGAACGGCTGCCCGCAGGGCAGCCGTTGTTGTTATGCGTGTTCCTGTAGCGGATCAGCCTCCCTGGACGATCCGTATCAGATACCCCAGCTGGCTTGGCTCCATCAGCAGCGTCAGCACAATGCCGGAGACGGCGCCCCACAGGTGTGCATTGTGGCCGATATTGTCCTGCGCATATCGCGACGCATAAAATGAGTACCCCATGTACAGCAGCGCAAAAATCCACCCGGGAATACCAGGCAGAAAAAACAAACTCACGCTGATAAACGGGTCAAATATAACCGCACTAAGCAGGATCGCACTCACGGCACCAGATGCTCCCAATGCCCGGTAACCAGGGTTGTTCCGGTGTGTGAAGTAGTCTGGCAGGCCGCTCGTCAGGAGCGAAAAAAGATACAGCAGCAGAAACCGGCTGGAGCCCAGCATACTTTCCACGATTCCCCCGAAAGAGTACAAGGCTATCATATTAAAGGCCAGGTGCATCCCGTCAGCATGAATCAGCCCGTGTGAAAAAAAACGGCTCCACTCCTCCCGCAGATCTTGTGCGATGCGGTACGGGGTGAACATAAACTTGTACATCAGGTCGCTGTCCTGAAAGCCCCGGAGGCTGGTGATGACTGTAATGACCACCAACGTCAGGGTGATGGGTGCGCTCAGAAGTTCCATACAATGAGATAAAAATGTATAGCAAGGTACAACAGGCGGGGCATATCCCCAAATCCGGTGACAGCGATCAGTATCCCAGGGTAGTGCCCTTGTCCACGGCCGGGATACCCGCTGACATCCACGGAGGCATCGGTGCGCCCTGGAGATAATGGTCAAAAAACTGCCGCATCCGGATCGTGAGGTCCACCATATTGGCCCTTCGGGTGAGGTTGTGGTCTTCACCGTTGTAGGTCAGCATCCAGGCAGGTTTTGCGAGACGGCGCATGGCCACAAACAGCTCAATGCCCTGATACCACGGTACGGCACCATCCTGGTCGTTGTGCATGATGAGCAGCGGGGTACCGATCTGGGGCACGCTAAACAAAGGTGAATTGCGGAGATAGGCCGCCGGATCCTCCCAGAGGGTCGCCCCGATCCGGCTTTGGGTCTCCTCGTACTGAAACATCCGGCTGAGGCCGGTGCCCCAGCGAATGCCGCCGTAGGCGCTGGTCATATTACTCACAGGTGCTCCTGCCATCGCCGCCGCAAACCGGTCTGTACGGGTCACAATGTAGGCCGTCTGATATCCGCCCCAGCTTTGGCCCTGGAGGCCCATGCGCGTCGAGTCAATAAAACTATACGTACGCAGCAGGTGATCCACTCCGCTCATGACAGCCTCGTACGCGTCCTCACCCGGCTGAGCGGTGCGGTACCGGATATCCGGCATGAAAATTACATAGCCATTGCTGGTATAGTAGCTGGCATTGACGGTGGAGCGGCTTGGCCTTGGGGTGACATAGGTATTCAGCCCGTCTGATGAAAGCTCGTAATAATACACAATCATCGGATACTGCTGGCCCGGCGTCATATTCGCAGGTGTGTACAGCAGACCTTCCAGCGGCAACCCGTCCGGGCGTTTCCAGCTCACGAGCCGGACTTGGCCCCAGCGGAAATCCCGCTGCTGCGGATTGGCATCCGTCAGGCGGGTGACGGACCGGAAGTCTGTATCTCCCGTCCACAGGTCTGGGCAGGTATAAAAATCACTGCGCTGCCAGATCAGCCGGTCTGATTTCCGTGCCCGGACAAATCCATTGTACGTGTGTGCTGATACGGTCAGCGTCTGCACTGTTTTTTTGCCGTCAAGCCGCACCCGATATACGCCCATCTGACGGCTCACCTCATGAAACCCTGTCAGCAGCAATACGGGTTCTACCCAGGGATTCTCGCGATCCAGGCGAATGTACTGATACCGGATGCGGGATTCACGACCTGTACCCTGTGTCAGGCATACAGGACGATCCTGCCCTTTCATATCCAATTTCCAGAGATCATACCGGTCTCCGATCAGAACAAACCGGTCATCTGCCGAAAAACCCGCGATGCCATACGGACTGGGGTCGGACGGCGTATCATGGTCCTCGTCGTACCAGGCTACCGGTATCCCGCAGGTCAGGCATTGGCGGGACCTGTCAGCCCGGCTCCAGCTATACCATGCAGAGTCCTGTGAGTCATACCATACGATATAGCCCCCATCAGGTGATATGTCCACGTCCTGCGGGTGTTTGGTGAGGATTTTTTCCCAGCTACCCCGGATGTCACGCACATATACATCCCGATAACTATGTGCCTCCCACGACACTAACTGCTGATAAGGCTGGTCGTCCAAGCCCAAAAAAACCGGGCTGTTGCCTTTTCGCAGCATACGCACCTGCCGCACGGTGGTGTCACCAAGCTGGACAAAGGTACTTGTGCCGGGCTCCCACCGGGCCAGCCAGGTATATGTGAGGTCACTTTCTTTTTGTTTGAGCTGATGTGGCTGGATCCGGGCATCCTGCCAGTGCCATACGTCCAGCCGTACCTTTTCATCCTCCGTGAGGGTATCTTTGGGGGGAAGGACCGGACGGGGGGCTGTGCCCAGCATCAGGTACTGCGCATTTTCAGAGAATACCGGCAGATAGTGGGCACTGACTGTCCACCCTGCTGGCATACCAGAGGTGGTTTCATCCAGCACCTGCCGGGCTGTACTGTCTCCCGCTTGCCAGTACCAGAGTGTATATACCGGGGCATCTGTGGTATCTGCCGAATACAAAAAGGCTATCTGCGTTCCTGACTTGTCCATCGCCAGCTGGGTGATTTTACCGGGTCCCCGATGAAGACAGCGGGCCGGGCCCTGGCCGGGGCTGCATATCCACACTGCCGCCGAATCTATGGAGTCGCCCATGGCGGTGATCCAGCCTGCCAGGGAGCCATTGTCTGAGAGGGCGTAATCCGTCACACTCGCGAAGGTATACACCGCACTGTCCACCGGGCGCATCAGGACCAGCGGGCCGTACTCAGGCGTTTTTTTCTTCTCCCGGGTACTGGTATCCTTAGGGACAGCAGTTTTATCCTGAAGAAAAGCCACCCAGTCCCCGCCGTCTCGGGCGACTTTGAAGGATTTGACGAGCGGGACCCGGATCAGGCGGGCTTTATCCGGGAGCCAGATGCCCAGGCTGTCCTTTGGCAGTTTGTCTGCCTTGAGTTTGGCTAGCTGGCCCTTGCGGACAGAGTCCGCATACGGTTTGATGCTGAAAGCCAGCCAGCTACCATCCGCCGCCCAGGCAGCAGCCGTTCCCCGCGCGAAACTATCTGCTCGGGCGGTAGTAAGGTCGCGTACGTACAGGCGGGTATCGCCCTTTTGAGGTGATAGTTCATAGGCCAGCCGGCGGCCGTCCTGGGTGAGGGTCTGCCCGGTCACAGAGCGCCAGGCATCAAAATCTGTTACGTGTAGCGGACGGCTTTGCTGCGACCAGGCCCGGACGGCAGGCAGCAGGCTTATCAGAAGCCCACAGGCAAGTCTGAGATAATGCATATTATACAGGAAGAATCAGCGTGAAGCAAAAGAAAAGGTAAAATACACCTTTCTGCAACACAATGAAGTACCTGTTTCTGATGTAAGCGCAAATACCTCGGTTGTCAGAGTGCCATAGCGGCCTCAATCTCCGGGATAAAGGCCTCAATCGGGTCGGTTACCATCTCAGGGTCTTTGGCCATGTCGTCCCATACCCGCAGGCGCACGGCATCTTTATAAAAAGGCAAAGCCTCAAACTCCAGCACCTCGGCCTCGTTCATCGGGCCACCCTGCAGGGCCAGGCTCTGAATGGAGGGCTCACTGAGTCGCTGGAGATAGGCTGGCTGGGTCGCACAGAGGTACCGCTTGGCGGCTACATGCAGGCGCACGGGTTCTGTGACCTCTGCGCCAAAATGCTCATCAAGAAAGCGGGCAGCCAGGTTCTCATGGAGATCGTCAATGCCGTGGTCAGGTGCATCATCAGGCAGATCATGCAGCAGGTGGCCCACGTCGTGAAGCAGGGTAGCTGTGACCAGCGCCGGAGAAGCGCCTGCCCGGCGGGCAAAGGTAGCGCCCTGCAGGGCATGTTGGAGTTGAGTTACGGCCTCGCCGCCATACAGGGAGTCACCCTGCTCCCGAAAAAGTGCCAGAATCGTTGCTACCGTAGGGTTCATGTCAGGAAAATTGGAGCTCTCAGATCAGGTGTCGAATATAGAACACCTTTCTGATACACGTGTGAGCCGGGTGTTAACGATCTGTGAAAAAAGATAGTGTTTTCTGCACAGGAATGAGGCTCTGACTCCGGGAGGTACGATTACGCCGGGAAAAAATGTACTTTTGATCCCTCCGCCGCTGCTTATGCTCAGACAAATCTTATGTATACTGTCACCATCCGCGATCATATCATGATCGCCCACTCCCTGCCCAGCCCGGTATTCGGTCCGGCACAGCGCCTGCACGGCGCTACGTATGTTGTAGATGCTGCCTTCAGCCGCCCTGACCTGGATGTCAACCATATCGTACTCGACATAGGGCTTGCGCATGAGGTGCTGCGGGCTGCCCTGGCCCCGCTCCAATACCAAAACCTGGATGAAATGCCCACATTTGCCGGAAAACTCACGACGACCGAGTACCTGGCCTGGTGGATTCATGGACAGGTGGCAGCCCAGGTTCAGGGACAATTTGCCGGAACCCTCACCATCACCCTCGGCGAGTCTCATGTGGCCTCCGCAGCCTACAGTGCCCCTGTCTGAGCGTCCCTGGTATTGGGTAGCGCCTGACCCTCACCTGTTCCCTTCCGGAGGCAACCTGTACAACCTCCGCCTGACAGCCGCCCTGCGGGCGCAGCAGGTTGAGGTCCTGTGGATGGACCTGGAGACCTGGCGGCAAGGTGCCCACCCGCCAGGCATTGCCTGGTTTGACAGCTTGTACCTGGACGCACTCCATACCCTCCCTGGTGGAGATATCTGCTGCCTGGTGGTACATCACCTGCCCAGCCTGCACCCGCCTGCGGGTATGTCGGGCGCAGATCTGTTTGGCCAATATGAAAAACCCATCCTCGACCGCATGGATGCCCTGCTGGTCACCAGCGAGTGGCTGGCCCGGTGGCTCGCAGCACAGGACTTGGCTGCCCCCATCCTCTGTGTGCCGCCCGCTCCGGTACAGCCCCTGATCTCACCCCGCCGGACCAGCCTGCACCTGAGGGCTTTTATGGCAGCCAACCTGATCCCCCGCAAGGGAATACTTCCTTTGATCCAAGCCATTCAGACACAAGCAGCAAGTTTCAAGGACCTTGTGTGGTCGCTGACGATCGCGGGTGACAAGACCCTGGATGCGGAATATGCTGCAGAATGTCAGGCGTATATCAGCATGCATTCCAGCTTGCAGGAGCATATTCACCTGCTGGGCCCTCTGTCACAGGACGAGGTTCAGGCAGAGATGGCCCGGGCCAACCTGTACGTGTCGGCGGCGGAGATGGAAACCTTCGGAATGAGTATGCAGGATGCGGTCGCTGCCGGACTGCCGGTCCTGGCCCTGGCCCGTGGCAGTTATGCCTCCCACGTACTGCCTGACGAACCCCAATGTGTAGCAGATACCCATGCAGAATTGGCCATACGCCTCCTGTATTGGGCCCGGCATCCGGAGGCGCTCACCCCGCTGCTCACCCGTGCTGCCGCCTGGAACCCCTGGGCCGGATATGACTGGCCTGCGGCCGCCCATCATTTGCTGGCACAAGCAGCCCAATGCCGGATTTGTTAACCTGGGCTTTACATCCAGCAGGTATTTTGTACGGTACTTGGGATAATCTCATTCCGTAATCCATCTGATATGCACCGTTTGTTTTCGGGGTTGGCATGGATGAGCCTGATGGCTGCCCTGCAAGCTCAGCAACCTGTCATTACGCTCCAGACCCCTGCCCGTACAGCCTACAACATCATCCAGGAGGGGGGCACGTCCATCCTGCCCAGCGGCCGGTATGTCACACCTGCCGGCACGACGGTGCGTATCACCCACGACCCGTTTGGACTGGCCCTGTCTCCAGATGGCAAAACTGCCATTAGCCTCCATGATGGGGTCATGACGATCATTCCTACCGATACACCCTCTCAAGCCCTGCGCCTGCCTGGTTACGGCAATCCCGGTCCCAATCCCCTCGGAGACGGATCATTTTTGGGCGTAGCTTTTTCCCCGGACAGCAAAACAGCGTATCTCAGTGGCGGGGATGCAGGTACGGTAGTGGTCCTGGACCTGAAAACCCGGCAACCTCTCCGGGTCATAGACCTTGACGGCCCGGTAGGGGGTGTCTGGTATGAGGATAGTTTTACCTCAGACCTGGTGTACAATGACGCCCGAAACGAACTGCTCGTACTCGACCGGGGTAATTTTCGGCTGGTGCGGATCAATCTTCAGTTTTATACCGTGTCGGCATCTGTCCCGGTAGGGCGGCAACCCTTCGGGCTGGCCTTGAGTCCTGACCGCCAAACGGCGCTTATCGCGCATGTAGGTTTGTTTGAATACCCGGCTGTACCCGGCGTCACGCCCCTCAACCGTGACACCCTGGCCCTGGACTTCCCGCCGTATGCTACTTTCTCCAAAGAATCCATGGATGGCGTCATGGTAGAAGGCCGGTTTATCCCGGGTCTTGGTGATCCGCTCGCACCGGAGGCCATGAGCGTCTGGACCCTGGACCTGAACACCAATCAGGTCACCGGGCAGTTGAAAACTGGGCGCCAGATCGGGGAGATGATTGAGGATGCCGAGATCACCGGTGGGGCCAGCCCTAATGCCATCGCCGTGGGCCGCCGTTATGCCTACGTCACCAATGCCACCAATGACCTGATCTCAGTCATAGACTACCGCAAACAACAAGTCGTACGCGAAATCCCGATCCGGACAGATGCCCGGCTGGATGCCTACCGGGGACTGATGCCATTCGGGCTGAGTTTGTCTGCGGATGAAAAAACCTTGTATGTAGCCCTGTTGGGGTTTAATGCCGTGGCGGTTATTGAGGTGGCCTCCGGGCGTACGCTGGGATTGATCCCCACCGGGTGGGGACCCAGCCGGGTAGTGATCTCACCGGACGGCAAGTGGCTGTATGTGACGGCTGCCCGGGGACTGGGTGCCGGGCCTAACGGAGGTGCTGGATTTGTGATCCCGCCTCAGGGCACGTATATAGGTGATATCCAGCTGGGAACCTTCCAGAAAATCCCGGTGCCGGATGCAGCACAACTGGCGGCCTGGACCCGGCAAGTGCTGGCCAATACCTATACCGAAGTGCCGGTACAGGATGATCCGGCGCATCCGCTGCCCCCGCTGCCCGGCTTGCGCCAAAGCCCGATCCGGCATGTTGTGTATATCACCAAGGAAAACCGTACCTACGATGAGGTACTGGGACAACTCCAAGGCGGTAAGGGCGACTCGACCCTGGCCCGGTTTGGGGTAGGGGTCACCGTCAGGAACCGGGATACCGTGCTGACTGGCGCCGATATTATGCCCAATCACCATCGGGTTGCGCAGACATTTGCATACTCCGACAACTTTTATTGCGACTCAGATGCGTCTATTCATGGCCACCACTGGATGATGGGGGTAATCCCCAACGAGTGGGTAGAGGCCAACTCCTCTGCGCGGGGCGAACAAAAACTAATGTCACCAGCGCCGGGGCGGCGTTTTCCCAAGGCCACAGGAGCCATAGACCCGGAGGACTACAACGAGATCGGTGGTTTATGGGAAGCACTGGAGCGTGCCGGGGTCTCTTTTTACAATTTTGGTGAGGCCAATGAGTATGCCGGCGTCTGGGAAGAGTGGGACCACCTCTCATTTGGTGCCCGGCAGTCCATTGTGTTTCCGATGCAGGCAGCGGTATATGACCGTACCTCCCGCAGCTATGCCGGGTACAATACCAATATCCCCGACCAGGTCCGGATGGACCAGTTTGAAACAGCCTTTACCCAGATGTGGCTCAGCGGCAAGGATACCATGCCCCAGTTTATCGCCATTCAGATCCCCAATGATCATGGTGCAGGCCCTCGGCCGGATGCCGGGTATCCTTATTTGCATTCGTACATGGCCGACAATGATCTGGCGGTGGGGCGTATCCTGCATTTTCTCTCCCGGACGCCTTACTGGGACAATATGCTGGTGATCATCACCGAAGACGACCCGCAAGGGGGCGTAGATCATATAGATGCACACCGCTCGGTGCTGATGATGGCCGGGCCGTACGTCAAACACGGATATGTTTCGCACACCCACGGAAATTTTGGTTCGCTGCTCAAGGTGATCTACAACGTCCTGGGGGTGCCGTACGTAAACCAATATGACGTGACAGCCACCCTGCTGGCAGATTTTTTTACAGCAACCCCGGACCTCAGTCCTTATACCCTGGTTTTGCCGGACAAGCGGGTCTTTGATCCGCAGCGGGCCCTGGACGTCTATCGGATGACCTTCCATCTCCCGGCTATCCTGGAAGGCCCCAAGATGGACGATGAGGGCGAGCAGCGCCGTGAGCACTACCGCCAGCAGCGGGAGGAGTAGAGCGGCCTGTGCAAAAACAAGGGCTATGGTTGCATGTAAGGCCTTCAGGTGTTATCTTTACGCCCCTGAATAGGGTCCCATAGCTCAACGGATAGAGCAACTGCCTTCTAAGCAGTAGGCTGCAGGTTCGAGCCCTGCTGGGATCGCTGCCACCCCGGAATACGCCCCTGGTGTATTCCGGGGTTTGTTTGTTGGGGGGCCCTGAAGGCTGTTTCCGCAGGCGCTCATGTCAGGTGTCAGGCTGAGTGGGAGCAAAATATTCCTGAATGGATAGTTTTGCTTCCTTTTTCGGGAAAATATTTCATTTATTCGGGATAAATTTGTTGTGTTCTTTGTTTCATTCCTTTCGTCTGGCGGGTATGCAGTCAACAGATTGGCGCATGTCGTGAACAGGGTTTCGGATGAAATGGGAGAATTGTTATCCATTTCTATCATATACCGGCGACATGAAATTTTTTTCCGCTCTTGTTCCTTCTTTTTTATCCCGTGCGAATGTTTGGGCAGTTAAAAGCCTGCATACAGTAGGATTATGGGCAGGTTGTATGTGGCTGGGGCTTGCCAGCCTTCAGGCGCAGCCGGGTACCCTCGACCCTACGTTTAATACCCATGATAAGATCGGTGTCGGCGGAGGGACAGACGGTACCGTATATGCGCAGGCCATTCTGTCAGACGGCAAAATCCTGATCGTGGGGAACTTCACGACCTGCAACGGCGTGACCTGCAACCGCATCGCCCGGCTCAACAGCGACGGGAGCCTGGACACGAGTTTTGGCCTGGGAACAGGGGCTAATGGTACTATTTATGATCTTGCCTTACAGTCAGATGGCAAAATCGTCATTGGCGGCGGCTTTACTACCTATAATGGCACCACACGCAACCGTATCGCACGGCTAAATGCCGACGGCAGCCTCGATACAGGGTTTAATCCGGGTATATCAACGAATACCTCGGTTTATACCCTGGCTATACAAACAGATGGTAAAATCCTCATCGGGGGATTATTTACCAGTTTTGGGGGTACATCGCGTAACCGCATCGCCCGGCTGAATACCAACGGGAGCCTCGACACCGGGTTTACTCCGGGGACAGGCGCGAATAATACGGTGAATACCCTGACCCTACAGTCAGATGGCAAAATCCTCATCGGGGGCAGCTTCTCCACCTATAACGGCACCGCGCGTACCCGTATCGCACGGCTGAATGCCAATGGCAGCCTTGACACGGGGTTTACGCCGGGATTAGGCGTAAACAATATCATCTATGCCTTCCTGGTGCAGGCAGATGGCAAAATTTTCATCGGAGGGGAATTCTCTACCTACAACAATGTGGCCCGTAGCCGGATCGCCCGCCTGAATACTGACGGAAGCCTCGATACCGGATTTAATCCGACGGGAGGAGCAAACGATGGGGTTCGTGACTTCGCGGTACAGTCAGATGGCAAAATCCTCATCTGCGGCAGCTTCACGACCTATGCCGGCGCGTCGCGTTCCCGTATCGCCCGGATGAATGCTGATGGCAGCAATGATACAGGCTTTACACCCGGCACAGGCATGAATGGTACAGCTGTATGCATGAGCATACAGTCAGATGATAAAATTGTCATCGGAGGAACGCTTACAGGCTATAATGGCACAAGCCGCAACAGCATTGCACGTGCCAATGCAAACGGCACACTCGATACCGGATTTTGTCAGGAAGTGGGAGCCAATGGCCCCATCTATGCAATGGCACTGCAAGCAGATGGTAAAGTCCTTATCGGAGGAAACTTCACGGCCTATGCCGGCGTGCTTTGCAGCAATATCGCCCGCCTGAATGCCGATGGCAGCTTCGATGCTACCTTTAATACAGGTTCCGGATTCAACAGTACGGTCAGATCAATAGCGATTCAGTCAGATGGCAAAATCCTCGTCGGGGGTGGTTTTACGTCTTACAATGGTACTGCGCGGAACTGCATCCTACGCTTACATACCAATGGCAGCCTGGACACCGGATTTAATCCGGGAGCGGGAGCTAACAACTCAATTTATGCGTTTGCCTTTCAGCCGGATGGCAAAATCCTGATCGGGGGGGTGTTTACTACCTATAACAGCTCATCCCGTAATTATATCGCCCGGATCAATGCCAATGGCAGCCTCGATACGGGTTTTAATCCGGGAACAGGCGCTAGTTTTTATGTGTATGCCCTTTCGTTGCAGGCAGATGGTAAAATCCTGATCGGCGGCGATTTTACTTCCTACAATGGCACCACGCGCAACAGACTCGCAAGGATCAACGACAATGGCAGCCTTGATACGGATTTTACGCCGGGGACAGGGGCGAATGGCACCGTCCGTGTGCTGCGGGTGCAGTCCGATGGAAAAATAGTAATCGCAGGGTATTTTTCTACCTACGGCAGTGTAGCCCGCAGAGGTATCGCACGGGTCAACGCCGATGGCAGTCTCGATACGGGCTTTACGCCCGGAACAGGCATCGCAGGTGGCAGCCTCTATGTTGTAGCCCTTGAAGTACAGACAGACAATACAATCCTCATCGGGGGATCTTTCATCAGCTACAACAGCACCCCGCGCAACTACCTCGCCCGCCTGAATGCCGACGGCACCCTGTACACAAGCTTTGACCCCGGTACAGGGGCCAGCAACACCGTTCAGGCACTTGTCGTGCAGCCCAACTCCCAGCTTCTCATCGCAGGAGACTTTACAAGCTATAACGGCACAGGACGCAACTATATCGCCCGCGTGAACAACGACGGCGGAAGTTTTCCAGTTTCCTGGCTGTATTTTCAGGCTGTCCAGCACCGGCAGGCCGCCCTGCTGAAGTGGGGCACCGCCTCTGAGCTTCAGAACCAGGGATTCTCCGTGGAGCGCAGTGCCGACGGACGACTCTGGTCCGAAATCGGCTTTGTGGCAGGCCAGGGCAATAGCCAGACCCGCCAGACCTATACCTTCACCGATGTCCGCCCGCTGCCGGGTGCCAACTACTACCGGCTCCGGCAGGTGGACTTCGATGGCCGTTTTGAGTACTCTGCCATCCGGGAGTTGTATATGGGGGCGGAAAATACAGCCATCCGGGTATTTCCCAATCCCCTGCGTGAGCCAGCCTTTACCCTCCAGCTCTCTGCTGAGCCTGGTCCGCTGGCTTCCTGGCGGCTGTACGCACCCTCCGGCCAGCTCCTGCGCAGCGGGGACGTCACCAGCGCGTACATGACCATCGAGACAGGCCCGCTGCTCCCCGGCATCTACCTGCTCGACGTGCAGGATGGATCCCAGCGCTGGCATGAGCGGATCCTGGTGAAGTGAGCCTGATACAAGGGAGGAAAGGGCGCAAACCGAATGGCCGCTTCCGGCCGTTTCGTTTCGACTCAACAACTGTATTAACCCTGTTTTCAAAATTGTGCTGCGACAATAGGGGGTGCGCCATAGGCAACCCCCATGAAATATCTCGGGATTTTTTCTGATTCCGACTGGGCGGAAACCTGCTGGCTGCATAAGGCCAGCAGCCCAAGGCCGAGGTGCTTCATATATTCATCAGATGGGTACTTCCGGGCGAATCGGCTGGCACGCTGAGGGGCTTACGATGAGCGGCCCCTCATACAGGCGTTGCCCGTATGAGGGGCCGGAGGACGATGATTCAGATCAGCAGATGGCCTTCAGGGCTTTCCTATTTCCGCGTCCATTCTACGGTTTTGCTCGTAAAGCCTGAACCTGCCTTGATGACCAGCCGATTCCCTTTTACTTCCACGGTTGCATCATACCAGGCGCTGCGTTTAGGGGCATACAGCTGCCCTTTCCACGCCCCTCCATTGGGCTTAAGATCCTTGAGCAACAGGTTGCCAATCTTGGCATTGGGGCTGTCTGACGAAATCAGCTTGCCGACGTAACGCCCTTCCACGTTGGTAATTTCCACCAGGGTGTTGTCTTGTCCGGTGTTCCACACCCCGGCGGGGGCGGTTTGGGCTTGCAGACCTGCGAGAGAGAGCAGCAGAATGAAGATGCTTGCGAATGTTTTCATGAGAAAAAGGGTTGAGTGAGGTAAGCATGTTCGGAACATAGAGCGTCGTCAGACCGCGGAGGGAATGGCTAGCCTTTGTTCCAGGGTGAGGGTGCCAAAAGCGTTCATGCAGGAGAACTGATTGGGCGGCCCCGGTGGCTGTCAGGCCAGCTTCTCTCGTTTGGTGAGAGATACATGGACGAAACAGCGTCAGAGGCAAGGAAATGTGCTTTTCATTTTTGCAAATAATGCTGGAAATGAAGCATTTGGCTGAAAGAGCGTCAGCTGTTGCACAGCCGGGTTATTTCACCACAAACACATCCCCGTCGTTGGCGAGGTGAATGGGACCTGTATAGGCTTTCATTTCCTGCAGGTACAATTTCCTGAAGAGCCGATTGTCTGGCGCCGGTGCTAAATGATTCAGAACCACTCGCTTCGCACCAGCCTGCTGTGCCAGGTCGGCGACTTCGCCCGGGCTGCTGTGGTAGTCCTGAATGTCGTGTATCAAGGTGGCATCTCGTTCGCGGCCTGCCTTTCTCAGCTCTGCTTCGATGATCTGCTGCACCGTCATCAGCATGACCTCATGCACCAGGAGGTCGCAGTCCCGGGCCATCTGCCCCAGCAGGGCATTCTTTTTGGTATCGCCACTCAGCACCACTTTTTTACCCTTGTATTCGATGACGTAGCCCACGGCAGGCTCGATCGGCTCGTGGGCCACATCCACCGCAGTGATTTTGATGCCATCCTGCTCAAACACCACCTGGGTGGCGTTTGGGGCGATCTGAAACTCATGCGGGATGCCCTTGGCCAGCGAGGTATCTATGATGGCGGGGCCGTGATGGGCCAGCCGGTATAGATTGTCGATGGCAATGTAGCCATTGGCAGCCTCCACCAGGCCATTCAAGGTATTGGGCCCATAAACCGGAAGCTCGTGGTTTCGCCCCAACAGCCAGGATCGGCTGATCAGGTTGGGCACGTCCATCATGTGGTCCGAGTGGTAATGGGTGAGGAAAATTCCGTTCAGCTCCTCCAGCGGGAAGCGCAGGTTTTCGCATTGCTGGACCACCCCGGATCCAACATCAAACAGAAAGAAATAGCCGTTTACAAACACGGCGGTGCCAGTTTGCGCCCGTTCTCCGGGCAGCGGTGTGGCCGTTCCTACGGTCACCACGGTGATGCCTTCCTTGTCCTGCGTGTAGGCAGGGGGCATGTCGTTGGCGATTTGCTTCTGGATCACCGAAGAAAGCAAGGCTTCCGAATTGCAGCCTGCCAGCAGGGACAGGCTCAGCACCGACAGGATTCCAATGAGGCTGCGGCGGATGAGTTTCAACGGCTGAGGGTGTTGTGCAGGGGCTGCTGCGACACCAGGGGCTGATAAGCCACGAATACCCAAAGGGCATACAAGAACCAAAGGTTGTATCAACATAAGGTGGTTCGGATTTGCCTCAAAACTAGGAGGGGAGGCCTGATAAATCCTTCCACATATGTTGACGTTTTTAAAAAGCGTTATTTTTTTTGCTTCTAATCCGGCTCAGCTGGGTAGGGGTAATGCCA